>NZ_JNZA01000005.1 GCF_000717345.1 Streptomyces lydicus
CCGGGGCGGTGGGGTCGGCCGCGGTGTGGGGGGCGGAGGGGGGTGCGGTGCCGGCGTCGCGGGGTTCGCCGTGGGCGGGTGGCGTGAGGTCGGGTTCGGTGGAGCGCTGGGCGATGATCCGGGCGGGGCGGGGGGCGGTGTCGGCCCCGGGGCGGTCCTCGTCCTGAGGTGTGTGGTCGTACGCGGGGGCGGGCCCGGGCGCCGGGTCGTCGTCGAACGGGGCGGAGGGGGCGAACGGGTCGTCCTCGGGGAGGCCGTCGAGGGCCTCGGGAGCGTCGTACGGCTCGTCCTCCCACTGCGCCCACTCCTCGTCGGCGGGCGGCGGTGGCCACTCCGGGTCGTACCCGGCGGGCTGCGGCGGGACGGCTCCCGTACTGGTGCCGGGGCCGGTGTCGGTGCTGGGGCCGGTGTCGGCCAGGGTCGTGGCGAGGCGGCGGGTCAGGTGGGCGCGGACCGTGGCGGCTGCGGCGCGGCGGTGCGCCATCGCGGTGGGGTCGAGGGGCAGCGGCCAGACCTGTTCGGCGGCGGCCTCGGCGAGGGCGGGGTTCTCGGCGCCTTCCTCGGGCGGTGCGGCCCAGTGCTCGATCTCGCCGTGGCCTGCCTCGCAGTGTGCGCGCAGCGCCTCCAGGAAGGCGGACGGGCCGCGGGGGCGCTTCTGGCTGGGGCCCCACCAGTGGCCGGAGCCGAGCAGCAGGCTGCGGGGGCGGGTGAAGGTGACGTAGCCGAGGCGGAGCTCTTCGGTTTCCTGGTGGTGCTTCATCGCCTCCTTGAAGGACTTCAGGCCGCGGGCGGCCCATTCGTCGACGTCGGGGAGGGTCGCGGCGTCGCCGCGCAGGGCATGCGGCAGGACGCGGGCGCGGCTGATCCAGGACTCGCGGGCCTGTTCGCTGGGGAACTGCTTGCTGACCAGGCCGGGGACGGCGACGACGTCCCATTCCAGGCCCTTGGATTTGTGCGCGGTGAGCACCTTGACGGTGTTGTCGCCGCCGGGGAGGGAGCTGTCGAGGCCCTTTTCGTACTGGACGGCGGTGCGCAGGAAGCCGAGGAAGGCGAGGAGGGTGGCCTCGCCGTCGAGGGCTTCGCCGCCCTGTTTGGCGGCGAAGCCGGCGGCGATGTCGAGGAAGGTGCCGAGGGTTTCGCGGCGGCGGGCGGCGAGGGCGTGCGGTGAGGCGGACAGTTCCACTTCCAGGCCGGTGGTGGCCAGGATCCGGTGGAGGACGTCCATGAGGGGGTCGGCGAGGGAGCGCCGCAGCTCGCGGAGTTCGGTGGCGAGGTAGGCGAAGCGCACCCGGGCCTCGGCGGAGAACGGCAGCCCGTCGTCGGGGCCTTCGGCTTCGAGGAAGGTGTCGAGGGCGTCGGCGAGGGAGACGGTCTCCGCCGGGTCGACGCCTTCGACGGCTTCGGCGAGGCGGGTGGCGGGGTCGTCGGAGGGGCCGCCGCGGTGGACGAGGGTGCGGGCGCGGCGGCCGAGGAGGGCGAGGTCGCGGGGGCCGATCCGCCAGCGGGGGCCGATCAGCAGGCGGACCAGGGAGGCGTTGGCGGTGGGGTCCTGGAGGACCTCGCAGACGGCGACGAGGTCAGCGATCTCGGGGAGGTGCAGCAGCCCGGAGAGGCCGACGACCTCGACGGGGACGTCCCGGGCGACGAGGGCGCCCTGGATGCGGGCGAAGTCCGCGGCGGTGCGGCACAGCACGGCGATCTCGCCGGGCGGGGTGCCGGTGCGGACGAGGTGGGCGAGGGAGTCGGCGAGCCAGTCGATCTCTTCGGCGTGGGTGGGCAGCAGGGCGCAGCGCACGATGCCGTCGCGTTCGGCGCCGGGGGCGGGGCGCAGGGCTTCGACGCCTTCGTGCATGGCGCGGAGGGGGGCGGCGAGGCCGTTGGCGAGGTCGAGGAGGCGGCCGCCGCTGCGGCGGTTCTCGCTGAGGGCGAAGCGGCGGGCGGGGGTGCCGTCCGCGAAGGGGAAGTGGTCGGGGAAGTCGTCGAGGTTGGCGACGGAGGCGCCGCGCCAGCCGTAGATGGCCTGGCAGGGGTCGCCGACGGCGGTGACGGCGTGGCCGGTCGGTGCGCCGCCGGTGCCGGCGCCGAAGAGGCCGGAGAGCAGCAGCCGCTGGGCGACGGAGGTGTCCTGGTACTCGTCGAGCAGGACGACGCGGAATTCGTCGCGCAGGATGCGGCCGGTTTCGGGGCGGGTGGTGGCGAGGGTGGCGGAGTGGGCGATCTGGTCGCCGAAGTCGAGCAGGTCGCGGCGGCGCTTCTCGCTGCGGTAGGCGGTGACGAGGTCGAGGAGTTCCAGGCGGCCGCGGGCGGTGTCGGGGACCTTGCGCAGGTCGGCGTTGGTGAGTTTGACGCCGTCGAGGGCGGCGAGCAGCGCGGTGTCGTGGGCGCGGAGTTCGGCGGGGTCGACGAGGTGTTCGGCGAGTTCGGCGTCGAGGGCGAGGAGGTCCTCCACGAGGGAGGGCAGGGAGGTGGTGAGCGAGGGGTAGGGGCCGGGGGCGGAGCGCAGGGTGCGGGCGGCGAGCTGGAAGCGGGTGGCGTCGGCCAGCAGCCGGGCGCTGGGTTCCAGGCCGATGCGCAGGCCGTGGTCCTTGAGGAGCTGGCCGGCGAAGGCGTGGTAGGTGGAGATCCGTGGTTCTCCGGGGGGCTGGTCGGCTGCCGGGCCGCCGTCGGCCGGGGTGGCGTCGGGGTCGGTGACGCCGGCGGCCAGCAGGGCGGCCCGGACGCGTTCGGCGAGTTCGCCGGCGGCCTTGTTCGTGAACGTCAGCCCGAGGACCTGCTCGGGGGCGACCTGGCCGGTGCCCACCAGCCACACCACCCGCGCGGCCATGACGGTGGTCTTTCCGGAGCCGGCTCCGGCCACGATGACCTGCGGGGCGGGCGGGGCGGTGATGCACGCCGTCTGCTCCGGTGTGAACGGGATCCCGAGGAGCTCCTTGAGCTGCTCGGGGTCGGTGATGCGGGCTGACACAGCGAAAACCGTAACGGGCGGCACTGACAATCGCCGCCGTCGGCCGCATCGGCGCAGGTCACAGGGGTACGGGTGCCGGGCGCAGCGGCGGGGTCCGGGTGCCGCGCCGTGTCCCGTCCCTCCGTCGCGGCGTTGTCCCACCCGTCACCCGCGCCGTGTCCCGCCCCTCCGTCGCGGCGTGGCCCGCTCGCCGGTCGCACCGCGTCCCGCCCATCCGCCGCCGCGGCGACGGCTGACCGGTGTGTCCGGCGGCCGGCCGTCGTGGCTATTCGACGACGTGCCGGCCCTCCGGCTGGGCGCTGCACGAGGCGCGGAACGCGCAGTGGGTGCAGTGGGTGCCGGTGCTGGGCGTGAACCGTTCCTCCAGGACGCGGCCCGCGGCGGTGGCGAGGAGTTCGGCGGCCCACTCTCCCCCTGGCTCCGCCGGGGGGACCCCCACCTCCAGCGGCGGCTGCGCCTGTACGGAGGGCAGCGCGTCGCCGCCTTCCTTCTGGGGCGCGCCGAGGCGCAGGTGGACCAGTTCGGCGCCGCCGAGCTCCGGGGTGCGGCCGTCGAAGGCGTCGTCGACGGCACCCTCGCGCACCGCGAGCTGGTAGACGGCGAGCTGGGGGTGGCGGGCGACTTCCGGGCCGGTGGGCTTTTGCTTGCCGGTCTTGAAGTCGACGACGTATGCCTTGCCCTGCGCGTCCCGGGAGACGTGGTCCATGCTGCCGCGGATCCGGACCTCGTAGGCGCCGGCGCCGAGGGTGATGTCGAAGTCGTGCTCGGTGGCGACGGTGTCGCGGCCGTGGGTGTCGCGTTCCATGACGTGCCAGCGCAGGAAGCGTTCCAGGGCGGCGCGGGCGTTGTCCTTCTCCTGGCGGGACTTCCAGGGGGCGTCGAAGGCGAGCGCGTCCCATACGGAGTCCAGGCGCTCCATGAGGACGGTCAGGTCGGCGGGGGTGCGGCCGGAGGCGACCTCGTCGGCGAGCACGTGGACGACGTTGCCGAAGCCCTGGGCGGCGGTGGCGGGGGCGTCCGCCTTGACCTCGCGGCCCAGGAACCACTGGAGCGAGCAGGTGCGGGCGAGCTGGTCGAGGGCGCTGCCGGAGAGGGCGACGGGCCGGTCGCGGTCGCGCAGCGGGACGGTGCTGTGGGTGGGTTCGGCCAGGCCCCACCAGTTGTCGGGGTGGGCGGCCGGTACCAGGGGCCGGTGGTCGTCGTCGTGCAGCGCGGCGAGGGTGGCGAGCCGCTGGGCGGCGGCCTCGCGCAGTGCGGGGCCGGCGGCCGGGTCGACGGTGGTGGCGCGCAGTTCGGCGACGAGCGCGGCGACGGAGAGCGGGCGGCGGGGGCGGCCGGTGACGTCCTGGGGAGTGACGCCGAGTTCGGTGAGGAAACGGGAGGGCTGGTCGCCGTCGTCGGCGGCGGCCTTGACGGCGGTGACGACCAGCCGTTCGCGGGCGCGGGTGGCGGCCACGTAGAACAGCCGGCGTTCCTCGGCGAGCAGCGCGCCGGGGGTGAGGGGTTCGGCCAGGCCGTCGCGGCCGATGCGGTCGGCCTCCAGGAGGGAGCCGCGGCGGCGCAGGTCGGGCCAGAGTCCTTCCTGGACGCCGGCGACGACGACCAGCCGCCACTCCAGGCCCTTGGCGCGGTGGGCGGTCATCAGGCGGACGGCGTCGGGGCGGACGGTGCGGCGGGTGAGGGTGTCGGCGGCGATGTCCTGGGCGTCGAGTTCCTCCAGGAAGTTGAGGGCGCCGCGGCCGCCGGTGCGCTCCTCGGCGCGGGCGGCGGTCTCGAAGAGGGCGACCACCGCGTCCAGGTCGCGGTCGGCGTTGCGGCCGGCGGCGCCGCCGCGCCGGGCGGCCCGCTCCAGGCGCTGCGGCCAGGGGGTGCCGTCCCACAGCTCCCAGAGGGCCTGCTCGGCGGTGCCGCCGCCGGCGAGCAGTTCGCGGGCCTTGCGCAGCAGCAGTCCGAGCCGCTGGGCGCCGCGGGCGTAGCCGGGGTCGTGGGCGACCAGGCGCTGGGGTTCGGCGAGGGCGCGGGCGAGGAGCTGGTCGGAGGGGGGCGGCAGCGGCTGTCCGGCGGCGCGTTCCTCCTCGCGCAGGGCGCGGCCCAGGCGGCGCAGGTCGGCGGAGTCCATGCCGCCCAGGGGGGAGGTGAGCAGGTCGAGGGCGGTTTCGGCGTCGAGCCAGGGGGCGGCGGCGTCCCGGGGGGCGGGGTTCCGGTCGCTTTCGGGGGCGCTCCCGTCGGCGCGGGCGACGGGAGCGGCGCCCTGGTCGGCCGGGTCGCGCTCGCCCTCGGGGGCGGCCGCGCCCGCTCCGTCGTCGGGGGTAGCCGCGGCCGCTCCGTCGTCGGGCGCGGTGGGCTCCGGCGGGGTGGCGAGGGCTGCCCGCGCGGCGGCCCGCAGGGCCGTCAGCAGCGGGGCGACGGCCGGTTCGTGGCGCAGCGGGAGGTCGTCGCCGTCGATGTCGAGGGGGACCCCGGCGGAGGTGAGCGCGCGGCGCACGGCGGGTATCGAGCGGCCGCCGGCGCGCACCAGCACGGCCATCTCGCGCCAGGGGACGCCGTCCTCCAGGTGGGCGCGGCGCAGGATGTCGGCGACGTTGTCCAGTTCGGTGCCGGGGGTCGGGTACGTGTACACCTCGACGCGGCCGCCGTCCCGTACGGGGGACGGTTCGCGGTGGGCGCGTACCTTGTCGGCGGGCAGCCGGGTGAGCGGCATGCGGCGGGTCAGCAGCCGGGTGGCCGCGAGGAGGGTGGCGCCGGAGCGCCGGGAGGTGCCGAGCACCGCCACCGGGGCGGGGGCGCCGTCGCCGCGCCGGAAGGTCTCGGGGAAGTCGAGGATGCCGTTCACGTCGGCGCCGCGGAACGCGTAGATCGACTGGTCGGGGTCGCCGAAGGCGATCAGGGTGCGGCCCGGGGAGCCCGGTGCGCCGGCCGTGCTGTGGTTGCCGGCGAGCGCGCGCAGCAGCCGTACCTGGGCGACGTCGGTGTCCTGGTACTCGTCGACGTAGACGGCGTCGTAACGGGCGGCGAGTTCCGCGGCGACGTCGGTGTGCCCGGCGAGGAGGACCGCGCGGTGCACCAGCTCGGCGTAGTCCAGGACGCCATGGGCGTCGAGGACGTCGAGGTATTCGGCGAGGAAGCCCGCGGCGGCGGTCCAGTCGGGGCGTCCGGTGCGGCGGGCGAAGTCGCCGAGGGCGTCCGGGCCCAGGCCCAGTTCGCGGCTGCGGGCCAGCACCGCGCGGACCTCGTCGGCGAAGCCGCGGGTGGTCAGGCAGGCGCGCAGTTCGTCGGGCCAGCTGATCGTGGCGCGGCCGGCGCCGGCCAGCTCGGCCTGTCCTTCGAGGAGCTCACGGACGACGAGGTCCTGCTCGGGGCCGGACAGCAGCCGCATCGGGTCGGCGAACAGGTCGGCGTCCTGGTGGGCGCGGACCAGTGCGTAGCAGTAGGAGTGGAAGGTGGTGGCCTGCGGGACGAAGCCGGTGCCGAGGCGGGCGGCGAGCCGGTCGCGGAGGGCGACGGCGGCCTTGCGGCTGAAGGTGAGGACGAGGATCCGGTCGGGGTCGGCGCCGGCGCGGATCCGGCGCGCGACGGACTCCACCAGCGTGGTGGTCTTGCCGGTGCCGGGGCCCGCCAGCACCAGCAGCGGGCCGTGCCGGTGGTCAACCACGGCCTGCTGGGCTGCGTCCAAGGCAGGAGGATCCACCTGTTCCGGCGGTGTGCGCACCAGGCGGTACGCGCCGGGGGCAGCCCGCCGCGCCGCCTGGTGGGGCTGCGTCGGCGGGGCGGCCGAGAAGGAGGAACTCACGTGGATCGCCGGTCCTGAGGAGGTGCTGGTCGTGGTGCGGAAGCGGTGCGGGGCGCGCCGCGGTGCGGGCCGCCCGGGCGGCGGCCGCGCGCCCTCCACGCTAAGGGGCTCCGCCGTCGTCCCGGCGGCCGTCCCAGCGGGCCCGGCGCATGTCGATCTTCGGTATGTGGTCGTCGGCGGCCCGCGCGGCGTCGCGCAGGGGCGTGCCCTCCTCGCGGTAGTGCGCCAGCGCGCGCAGCTCGCTGCCGGGCAGCAGCCGGCCGTCCGCGCGCACCACCCGCCACCAGGGCACCGCGCCACCGTAGAGGGCCATGGCCCGGCCGACCTGCCGGGGGCCCACCCGGACGCGGCCGCCGCCGGGAGGTGCCGCCGGCCCGCCGCCGTCCTCCGCCGGGCCGTCTTCGGGCTGTCCGTCGTCGTCGAGCCACTCCGCGACATCGCCGTACGTCATCACCCGGCCCGCCGGGATCAGTTCGGCGACGGCCAGGACGCGCTCGGCGTAGTCGGGGTACTCGGGCGGTTCACCCCGTGCCGTGTCTCCGGTCCCACTCATTCGGTCCATCCTGCCCTACGGCACCGACAATGGGAGCGGACAGACGGTCCGGCACCACCTCAGGGTGATGGGCGGCACGGCGCCGTCAGCCGCGGTGCGGGCCGCGGCGGCACCCGCGCCCGCACGGCAGCGGGGGCGGACGTTCCGCTTCCCGTACCCCCGAAATGCACCCTGATGCCCCCCTCCACCGGTCGGCCGTGCCACCATCTTCCGGACGGTGACTGGTGATACGAGATCAAGAAGAGACGGCCGAGCAGCAGGGTGCGGCGCCTCCGCGGGAGGCGGGCGCCCCTGACGTGCTGCCCGTCGAGGGGAAGCACCAACGGAGGCCGGTCACGGCTTCCGCTACCGAAAAGGCGAGCACGATCGAGAAGGCCGACCGACCAGGGGCGTCCGAGAGGCCGGAAAGGCCCGAGGAGCCCGCGCCACCCGAGCGCGACGAGGAGGAGCGCGACGACGAGCAGGGACGGGACGAGCACGTCGAGCACGACAAGGACGCGGGACCGGCGTCCGGAGCGGCCCGGAGCCGGGCCCGTACGGGTTCGCACCGTGCCGACCTGACCGCCGACGAGTGCGGCGAGTTCCACGTCGACCGGGTCTCCGGCGACGAGCCGCTGCTGCCCGCCCGGGTGCACCGGCCCGCGGACCTGCTGCGGCTGCTGCTGGGCATGGCCGGGATCGCCCTGGTCCTGGGGCTCGCGACGTTCGCCCACGGCACCACCCAGGGCCTGGCGCGGGACATCGGGACGGGTGCGAAGGCGGCGCCGCCGCTGCTGATCAACCTGGCCGGGCTGACGTCCAGCGTCGCGGTGCTGATCGTGCCGGTGGCGTTCGCCGTCGAGCGGCTGATCAAGCGCGACGGGCTGCGGATCGCCGACGGTGTGCTCGCCGCCGTCCTCGCCCACGGGGTGTCGCTCGCCACCGACCTGTGGGTGGCCGAGGCGGCGCCCGCCTCCATCCGGGTCGCGCTGACCCAGCCGCTCGCGAACGGTTCGCTGTCCGCGCCGGTGCACAGCTATCTGGCGCCGGTGATCGCCTATATGACGGCGGTGGGGATGTCCCGGCGGCCGCGCTGGCGGGTCGCGATGTGGGCCGTGGTGCTGCTCGACGTCGTCGCGGTGCTGGTGGGCCGGTACTCCACCCCGTTCGCCATCATCACGACGGTGCTGATCGGCTGGACCGTCGCCTACGGCACGCTCTACGCCGTCGGCTCCCCCAACGTCCGCCCCACCGGCCAGAACCTCCTGGCGGGTCTGCGCCGGGTCGGTTTCCACCCGGTGAGCGCGCTGCGCGCCGAGGACACCGCGGGCCCGGAGAACAACGAGCACGCCGACCGTGGCCGCCGCTACATCGTCACCCTGGAGGACGGCCCGCCGATCGACGTCACCGTCGTCGACCGCGAGCAGCAGGCGCAGGGCTTCTTCTACCGGGTGTGGCGCCGGCTGTCGCTGCGCGGCATCAACCAGCGCCGCAGCCTGCAGTCGCTGCGTCAGGCGCTGGAGCAGGAGGCGCTGCTGGCGTACGCGGCCATCGCGGCCGGTGCCAACGCGCCCAAGCTGATCGCCGCCTCGGAGCTCGGACCGGACGCGGTGATGCTGGTCTACGAGCACATCGGGGGCCGCACGTTCGACGCGCTGGCCGACGAGGAGATCACCGACGCGCTGATGCACAGCGCCTGGCGGCAGGTGCAGGCGCTGCAGTCGCGGCGGATCGCGCACCGGCGGCTGGTCGGTGACGCGCTGCTGGTGGATCGTTCCGGCAACATCGTCCTGACGGAGCTGCGCGGCGGTGAGATCGCGGCCGGTGACCTGGTGCTGCGGATGGACATCGCGCAGCTGCTGGCCACCTGCGGGCTGCGGGTCGGCGCCGAGCGGGCGGTCGCCGCGGCCGTCGAGGTGCTCGGCCCGGACGCGGTCGCCGACAGCCTGCCGATGCTCCAGCCGATCGCGCTCAGCCGCACCACCCGCGCCACCCTGCGGCAGCTGGCCCGGGAACGCTCCAAGCGGGAGCGGGAGGCGGTGCTGGCCGCGTCGCAGGCCGCCAAGGAGGCCCGGGAGGCCCGCGACGCGGCGGCGACGAAGGACCGCAGGACGCTGCGGGCCGAGCGGCACGCGGAGAAGAACGCCGAGAAGCGGGCGCTGGACGAGGCGTCGGAGGAGGCCCGCGAGGAGGACCTGCTGGCGCAGATCCGCCGGCAGGTGCTGCTGATCCGGCCGACCGCGGTGATCGAACCGGCGAAGCTGGAGCGGCTCAGTCCGCGGATCCTGATCAGCTGGATCGCCGGTGCCTTCGCGGTGTACCTGCTGCTGTCGCAGCTCACCAACTTCAACCTCGGTGACGTGATCAGCGAGGCCCAGTGGGTGTGGGTGCTGGTGGCGATGTTCTTCTCGGTGGTGACGTACATCGCGGCGGCGATGAGCCTGCTGGGCTTCGTCACGGAGAAGGTGTCGTTCGCCAAGGCGGTCGTCGCGCAGGTCGCGGGCGACTTCGTGAAGCTGGTGGCGCCCGCGGCGATCGGCGGGGTGGCGCTCAACACCCGCTTCCTGCAGCGTGCCGGGGTGCGCCCCGGTCTGGCGGTGGCGAGCGTCGGCGCGTCCCAGCTGTTCGGGCTGGGCAGCCACATCGTGCTGCTGCTGGCGTTCGGCTACCTCACCGGCACCGAGCACGCGCCGCAGATCTCCCCGTCCCGTACGGTCATCGCCGGGCTGCTGACCGTCGCCGTACTGGTCCTGGTCGTCACGGCCGTCCCGGTGCTGCGGAAGTTCGTCTCGACGCGGGTGCGCTCGCTGTTCGCCGGGGTGATCCCCCGCATGCTGGACATCCTCCAGCGGCCCCGGAAGCTGGTCACCGGCATCGGCGGGATGCTGCTGCTGACCGCGGCGAACGTGATGTGCCTGGACGCCTCGATCCGGGCGTTCGGCGGCGACCAGCTCAGTTACGCGAGTATCGCGGTCGCCTTCCTCGCCGGTAACGCGATCGGCTCCGCCGCCCCCACGCCGGGCGGTGTGGGCGCCGTCGAGGGTGCCCTGATCGGTGCGCTGACCTTCGCGGGGCTCCCCGGCGACACGGCGTTCCCGGCGGTGCTGCTGTTCCGGCTGATGGTCTTCTGGCTGCCGGTGCTGCCGGGCTGGCTGGCCTTCACGTACCTGACGCGCAAGGGAGAGATCTGACCTCCCGCGTCCGGGGGTGAGTGCCGGGCCGCCCCGTGGCACGCGGAAGGCGCCGGTCCGTATCGACGGACCGGCGCCTTCCGCGTGGACGCAGCAGTGGCCTAGTAGACCGGCTTCTCCGGCTCGACGGTGTTCACCCAGCCGATGACGCCGCCGCCGACGTGCACCGCGTCGGCGAAGCCCGCGGACTTCAGGACCGCCAGCACCTCCGCCGAGCGGACACCCGTCTTGCAGTGCAGGACGATCTTCCGGTCCTGCGGCAGGTCCTGGAGGGCGGTGCCCATCAGGAACTCGTTCTTCGGGATCAGGCGGGCGCCGGGGATGGAGACGATCTCGAACTCGTTCGGCTCGCGGACGTCGATGATGTCGATCTTCTCGTCGGCGTCGATCCACTCCTTGAGCTGCCGCGGAGTGATCGTCGAGCCGGCCGCCGCCTCCTGGGCCTCCTCGGACACGACGCCGCAGAACGCCTCGTAGTCGATGAGCTCGGTGACGGTCGGGTTCTCGCCGCAGACCGCGCAGTCCGGGTCCTTGCGGACCTTGACCTGGCGGTACGTCATCTCCAGGGCGTCGTAGATCATCAGGCGGCCGACGAGCGGGTCGCCGATGCCGGCCAGGAGCTTGATGGCCTCGTTGACCTGGATGGAGCCGATGGAGGCGCACAGCACGCCGAGGACGCCGCCCTCGGCGCAGGAGGGCACCATGCCCGGCGGCGGGGGCTCCGGGTACAGGCAGCGGTAGCAGGGGCCGTGCTCGGACCAGAAGACCGACGCCTGGCCGTCGAAGCGGTAGATCGAGCCCCAGACGTACGGCTTGTTCAGCAGCACGCAGGCGTCGTTGACCAGGTAGCGGGTGGCGAAGTTGTCCGTGCCGTCCACGATGAGGTCGTACTGGGCGAAGAGCTCCATGACGTTCGTGGAGTCGAGGCGCTCTTCGTGCAGGTTGACCGTGACGTACGGGTTGATGCCCAGGACCGTGTCCTTGGCGGATGCGGCCTTGGAGCGGCCGATGTCCGCCTGGCTGTGGATGATCTGGCGCTGCAGGTTCGACTCGTCGACCTCGTCGAACTCCACGATGCCGAGCGTGCCCACGCCGGCCGCGGCCAGATACATCAGCGCGGGCGAGCCCAGGCCGCCGGCGCCGACACAGAGCACCTTGGCGTTCTTCAGCCGCTTCTGCCCGTCCATCCCCACATCGGGGATGATCAGGTGGCGGGAGTACCTGCGGACCTCGTCGACGGTGAGCTCCGAAGCGGGCTCGACCAGGGGTGGCAGCGACACGGATGACCTCAACAAGGGGGTTGGTCGGGTATCTCAGGATTGATTGTCTTCCCGTAACACTGCCACGCCCTTCTTCATTCCGAGACACCTGTTCCGATGCGCGAGACACATGCGTCCCAGTAGCCGGGCAGCGACTCCCAGGCGTCCCCGGCGGCACCCGCCGCGCCGGCGGCCCGGCGGTCGGTGACGTACACGGTGCCGGCCCCCTGCCAGCGGGCGATCCGCAGCGCCTCCTCCAGATGGGTGCGCGGCACGCTGTGGACGAGGTGGCAGAACCGCTGCGGAGGGTGGTCGGCGGTCCACTCCGCCACCTGTGACCAGCGGTAGTCGGCCCAGCGTCCGGCGAAGGTGACGAGCTGGTCGGCGCACTCGGCGTAGCCGGGGTACGGGTGGCTGCCGTGCCCGAGGACGAGGTGGCCGCCGTCGCTCAGGGCCCGCAGGGTGGCGGTGGTCCGCCGGGTCGCCGGCAGGTGGACCGGGCCGGTGGGCGCGCGGTCGAGCCAGAAGCCGTCGACCTTGTACCACTCCAGGTAGCGGTGGGCGTCGGAGACCAGCTCGGCGTAGGGGCGCGCGCCGCGCCGCAGGTCCAGGTGTCCCAGTACTCGGACACCCGTCTCACGCAGGCGGGTGGCGGCCGGCAGGCAGTACGGGTCGGGCCGGGCACCGGGCCCGTTGGACACGTTGAGCACCGCCCAGTGCAGCGTCCCGGGCGGGCAGCGCAGCAGTTCGGCCCACTCGGCGGTGGCCAGCAGCGGATGACCGAAGCCCGGGGCGCCGAGGCCCAGCGGGGCGGCCCCGGTCGGCGCCCGGGTGGCGCCGGCCGGGGTGGTCAGATACGACATGCCGCCTCCATCCAGATGTCGGCCAGCGACTCCTCCAGGACGATCCGGGGGCGCCAGCCGAGCCGGTCGCGGGCGGTGCGCACATCGGCCTGCTGCCAGGTGCCGCAGCCGTCCGGGTACGGGTAGGTGGCCGGCGGCGAGCCCACCGGGTGCTCGGCGGCCGGGCCGGGGATCACCAGCCGGGCCGGCGGGGAGTCCAGCTCGTGCAGCGCGCCGCCGAAGCCGGCGACCCGGGCGAGCACCGAGGCGGCCTCGCGCAGCCGCACCGCGCGGCCGGTGCCGATGTTGACCACGCCCTGTGCGGCGGACAGCGAGGCGGCGTGCACGGCCCGGGCCACGTCGCGCACGTCGACGAAGTCCCGCTGCACGCCGAGCCCGCCGAGCTTGAGTTCGCTGTCGCCGGACTGCATGGCGCGGCGCATCGCCTCGGCGAGCCGGCCGAGCGGCGAGCCGGCCGGCGTACCGGGGCCGACCGGGGAGAAGACCCGCAGCACCACGGCGTCCAGCCCGGAGCCCAGGACGAGCTCGGTGGCGGCGAGCTTGCTGACGCCGTACGGGCCTCCGGGGCGCGGCACCGCGTCCTCGGCGGTCGACGAGCCGGGCTGCGAGGGCCCGTACTCGGAGGCGCAGCCCAGGTGGACGAGGCGGGCGCCGCAGCCGCTGCGGCGCAGCGATTCGCAGATGGTGGCGACCGCGACGGTGTTGTGCCGGGTCAGCTCGCGGGCGCCGCCCCGGGTGGCGCCGGCGCAGTTGACGACCACGCCGGGGTGCACCGCGTCGAGGAAGCGGGTGAGCGCACCGGGGCTGCCGGTGGCCAGGTCGAAGCGGACGTCGGCGTCGTCGCCCCGCCCGAGGGCGGTGAGCTGGACGGCGGGGTCGGCGAGCAGGCGGTCGGCGACGTAGCGGCCGAGGTAGCCGTTGGCGCCGATGAGCAGCACCCTCATCGTGCGGCCCCCCGGTGCGCGTGGCGTGTGGTCGGCTGGACGTTCATGGTGTCGCGCTCCTCATGCGGATGGTGGGAAGTACGTCGGCTCCGGCCGCGGGGCCGGGCACGCCGTGGGGGCGGGCCGGGTCGGGAGTGAGATCCGCGGCGGAGGGTCCGAAGGGGCCGTTTCGGGGTGCCTCTTCGGGGGTGGGTGGCGGGGCGCCCCGTATGGGGGTGCGGGCGCCCGTGGCGGGGCGGGGGATCACGGCCGGGGCGTCCCTGCCGGTCCGGTGGGGGCGGGCGAGTGCGCGCAGGCGCCGGTGAGCGCCCGCAGGCCGTATCCGAGGAGGCCGAGGGCCGCGACGCCGGCGGCCACGGCGGGTACCGCGGCCGGGCCGGCGGCGGTGGTCAGCGTCTCGACGGGGAGGCCGAGCGGGGTGAGGCCGGGGAGCCGGGCGATCAGGACCAGGGCGGGGGCGAGTGCCTCCAGGGCGGCGGCACAGGCGAGGCCGGTGACGGCCGCCCGGGGGAAGCCGTGGACGGCGAGCAGCCGGGCGAGGAAGAGCAGCACCCCCAGGGCGGCCGGCGCCACGACGGCCGGGGCCGGCGCGCCGTGGCTCCCGAGGGCCGCCCGCGCGCCCAGCAGGAGCGCCGTCAGCGCGCCCAGGAAGAGCAGGGTGGCGCCGAGCAGCAGCGGCCGGACGAGGGCGGCGAACTCCTCCAGGCCGCGGCTGGCCGCGAGGGCCCGCCGGCCGCGCAGGGCGAACCAGCGGGCGCAGCCGGCCGCCGGGAGGACGGCGAGGGAGAGCGCCACGGCGGTGGCGACGTCGGCCCGTGGCGTCGCGGACGGCAGATCGGGGCCGCCGGCCAGCAGCTGCCCGAGCAGCCAGTCGCCGTACACCGCGTAGCCGGCCGTCCAGCAGACCCACAGGCCCGTGGTGCGCGCCCCGGTGCCGTGGTGGCGGGCGCGCAGCGGTCCGGAGCGTACGGCCAGCCGGACGGCGAGGACGACGAGAACGACGCCCACGGCACCAACGGCCGTACGGACGGCGGGCGTTGCCGGGACGGCGGGGAGGGCGGGGGTGGCCGCGCCGGGCGGGGAGGTGAGGGCGGCCAGGGCGGCGACGGTGGCGGTCGTGACGGCGCCGGGGAGGAGCTGCAGCACGGCGGCGCAGCGTCCCCCCCACCCGCCGCCCGTCCCCGGGGAGCCCGCCCGCGCGGCACCAGCCGCCGGAATGCAGGCTTCCGGGTACCCCTCCCCCGCCCCCGGCCCACCTGCGGGCCCGGTGCCGTGGACGGCCGCGGACCCGCCCCCGGGAGCACCGGCGCTGCCGCCCCCTGCCGGCGCCCCCGCCGTGCCGTTCTGGTCCGCGCGGGGCACCCGGGCGTAGAGCTCCTCGGCGAGCGAGAAGACGTCACGGTGCCGGAAGCGGGCGGCGGTGCGGTCGGTGACGCCGTGGGCCTCCAGGCCGGCGGCGATCTCCAGCGCGTCGACGGCGTGGGCGCACAGCGTGTGGTGGCGGTGCATCAGGGCGCGTACGGGGTCGGCGGACCCCCGGCGCGCGGGCCTGCCGGCGGGGCTCTCCAGGCCGGCGTCCCGCTCCGTCCCCGTGCCGTCGCGGCCCTCCCCCACGTCCTGGAGGGCGCGGGCGGAGCCGCCTTCGGGCGCGTTCATACGCCGTCCCTCTTCCCCGGGGCCGGCGGGCAGGCGGCCCGTCCGGGGCGGAGGGGGCCGGCGAGCGTCCGGAGGAGGGCCGGGACGGGGTGCGCGGCCGCGGTGGCCGGGGCGCCGGGCCGGCCGCGGCGCCGGAGGCCGTCGCGGTTGCCGGCGTGTGCCACATCGGCCATGCCCGTCACCAGCGCCACGCCCACCACACCCATCGCACACATCACGTCCAGCACACCCGTCATGACTGCCATCTCCCTCACGCTGACCACGCCTGCCTCATTGCTCTGCCGCCCCGTCTCACCGGTCGCCTCATGGCTCGGACATCACCCGGGCCCCGGCGCCCCGCTCCTGCTCCGGCGCCGCCCAGCTCGGCGTGCGCCCGGCCGGCGCACCCGGCCCGGTGACGGCGCCGCACCGGTGGGCGGCGCCGGTCGCGGCCCACCGGCCGGGGACGTGGGACTCGGCGGGGCGGTCGAAGGGCCGCGGCAGGCCCTCGGCGTGCCGCCCGCGGCGGCCGGCGGGGCGGGCCGGGGCGTGCGACATCAGCTCCAGGTAGATGCCACGAAATGCCGCGATGTTCTGCTCGACGGTGAAGAGTTCGAGCGCCCGTGCCCGGGCCGCCGCGCCCAGCCGGGCCCTGCGGTCGGGGTCGCCGAGCAGCGCCCGGCACGCCTCGGCGAGCGCCCGGGGGTTGCGCGGCGGGACGACCAGCCCGGTGCCGCCGATGACTTCGCAGACCGCGCCGGCGTCGGTGGACACCGTGGCGCGGCCGCAGAACATCGCCTCCACCAGGGAGCGCGGAAAGCCCTCGACGACGCTGGAGAGCACCACCACCGTGGCGGACGCGTAGGCGTCCGCCAGGGCCGGGACGTCGGGGCCGCCGATCTCCTCGAAGCTGACCGGGTTCTCGCCGACGGTGCGGGCGTCGGCCGCCTCGTCGGGGAAGAGCTGGGCGGCCAGCGCCCGGCAGTGCGCGAGGTAGCCGGGCGCCTGCGGGTCGCGGCCGAGCCCGCCGACGATGCGGAGCGTGACGGCCGGCTCGGTCCTGCGCAGCTCGGCGAACGCGTGCAGCAGCGCCACCAGGTCCTTGGCGGGCTCGATGGCGCCGACCCACACCAGCGTCCGGGAGTCGTCGGCCGGGGCGTCCGCGACGGCGGCGAACGGGGCCGCGTCCATGCCCGGGTAGACCGTGCGCAGCCGGGCCCGGTCGGCGCCGCAGCGCTCCTGCCAGCGGCGGGCGTGGATGTTGCCCGGGGTGATCAGGGCGGCCTGGGCGTAGGTCTCGGCGGCGAGCGCGCCCTGGAAGGCGGCGAGCAGGGCGCGTACCGGCGCGCTGATCGGTGCCGCGGCGCGCGCGAGGTAGTGCTCGCGCAGCCGGACGCCGTACTCGGTGACCAGGAGCGGCGTGCCGAAGAAGCGTTTGGCCAGCAGTCCGGGCAGTGCGGCCGCGCCGCCGGAGGTGGCGTGGCAGAGGTCGACGGCGTCGAGGCCGGGGGCGGACCCGTCGCCGTACCAGTCCAGCGACAGCGGGCGCAGGGCGAGTTCGAGCTGTTCCGCGACCGCCAGCAGGTCGTTGACCTGGGCGCCGTGGGCGGCAGGCAGCGCGCGGGGGCCGTGGCAGACGGCCTCCAGGGTGCGGACCGCGTCCTCGGAGTGCAGCAGGGCGGGCAGTCCGCCGTGCTCGCGGGCCAGTTCGGCGAGCCCGTACAGACCACTGGCGAAACGGTCCGCCTTACTGGTCGGCGCGTTGTCGGGGGGCTCTTCCCGGCCCGCGGGACGGCCGCCGGCCGGGGCCGCGGCGAAGGCCGACACCAGCGCGCCGAAGTGCTCGGTGAACCGGCGGCGGGCCCGCCGTCCGGGGGTGCGGCCCCGGCGCTCCTCGGCGGCCCGGAGGTGCGCGGCGGGAAAGTCGCCCCACAGGGGGGCGCCGTGCACCCGCCGTACGTGCTCCGGCAGGCGGTGCCCTCCACGCGCGTCCCGGCAGGGCCGCCCGCTCAGGGCGTAGACCTCGAAGTCATGGCCGGTGAGCCCGCGCACGAGCCGGTCGCACCACGCGTGCGACTCACCGGATGCATATGGATAGCCACCCTCGGTGAGGAGTCCAATGCGCACGACTGCACCCCCGTCCTCCCATATCGACGTCCCGGGTGGCGGGGGTTCCCCGGACCGAAACCTGTCGAAGGCTCCTGGGGAGACCGCACCGCCGTCACCTGCAGGAAGAAGCTATGCAAAAGGGCCGGTGGCGCGATGGACGGTTGTCCGTCGCGCCACCGGAAGGGGTGAAAGCACGTAACTTTCCGACCGTAGGGGCGTTTCGACGCGGTATGTGAGCGCTGTGCGGCGACGCGCAAGGCCCGGCGGTCCGCGGCGGCCCCGGGGCCGAGCACCGGCGCCGCCGCCGACAGGCCCTGGGTGCAGGGGTGTTGCGGCCGGTCGTACCCCGCGTCGACCGGGCCCTCCTCGACGCTCCGCCCGGACCGCATGACCGCGACCCGGTCCCTGACCGCCCGCACGACGGCCGGGTCGGGGGCGATGAGAACCGGCGACGGTCCCGGTTCTCGGCGCAGTTGGCCGAGCGGCTCCATGGCCTGCGCCGGGAGGACGCGAGGCGCACGACAGCCCCTGCCGGCCTCCCGCTCAGGCCGGACCGGCCGGGTTCACCGCTGGGTGGGAAACGGCCAGGAGTTGGGCCGGCAGGTCACGCCGTCGGTCGTCAGGAACTTGGTCTGCTGCATCATCACCGGCGCCAGGGCGCCCTGCCGGGAGCAGATCTCGTGGTTGTGGCCGAGCCGGTGACCGACCTCGTGATTGATCAGCATCTGCCGGTAGGCGAGCATCTTGTCGCGCCCGTAGGTCTTGGCGCCCTGGGCCCACCGGTAGGCGTTGATCATGACGCGGTCGGTGGCCGCCGAGTCGCAGGAGACGTTGTCCTCGGTCGTGTCGAGACCGGACTTGGCGCACCACTTGGCGGTGGTGCCCGGGCTCGCCAGCGTGATCACGAAGTCGGCGGGGCCGGAGGCCACCCGCTGGAAGGTCCGCTGCCCGCCGTGCGCCCAACTGCGGTCGTCGTTCAGGGTCTTGTGCACCGCCTCGGCGAACAGCTTGCCGTCCAGCGGCAGCCCCTCCTCGATGTCGACCCGGTAGCGCAGCAGCTTGCCGTGACCGGGCGCCTTGGCGTCGCTGCCGACCGGCTTGAACCGGCCGGTGGCCGTCAGGTCCGCGGCCAGCGGGAAGACCTGGGTCATCTGCTCGTCGTAACCGGCGGCCTTGGCGTCCTGGGTGGGCCGGGCGTTCGACCGGGAGGTCTCGTCGCCGGCGCCGTCGGTACGGTCGTTGCCGCTGCGCGGCTGCGGATCCCCGCCGTCCTTGTGCTGCTCGGCGACCTGGCCCGCGATGACCACGGCGAGCACGGTGGTCACCGCGGCGGCCGCCGCACCGGTGAACGTCCGGCCCATGCTGCCCTTCCTGGCGCCGTGCCGTGCCTCGTCCGGGTCGGCGCCCACCGCGTCGGCCGGGTCCTGGCCCGCCGGGTCCTGATCGACCGTAACGCCGGGCTGCGCGTTGCCGGCGCCCGCCGCGCCGGATCCGGGGTGAGCGCCAGGACCGTCGGGACCGTCGGGACCGGAGCCGGTCCCCTCGCGGGCGAAGACGACCGAGCGTCCGGTGAATCGGGCGCCGGGCGGTACGACGGGGGCCGCACGCCGGGCGGAGGCGTCCGGCGCACCGGCCCGGAACACGTCGTCCTCGGGGTCGGCGGGGCCGTCGGCCGCGGCGGAGCGTCCCGGCCCGGCCGGGTACACGCCGGCGTCGAAGGCGTCGACGTACTCACGGCGGGGGCCCGGGCCGCTGCCCGGCGCGGCGAGCGGCCGGCCGCCGGACATCTCCGCGCGCGGCCGGGGAATCCTCGGCCCGGCGGCGCCGCCGGGCGTCACCGGAGCCGCCGGGGCGCCGGGGAACGTGCCCCAGCCGCCGCCCGGCTCGTGCTGTTCGGGGTGCCCGCCGCGCACCGGGTCGCCCTCGGCCGGCTCGCGTCTGCGGCGGCCCCGTCCCGGTCCCGGGCCCGGCGAGGGCTCCCGCGGGCCGCTGCCCGGGGGCACGGCCGGCTGCGAAGGGTTCTCGGTCTCCGGCCGGCTCCGGCGGCTATGGCGTCCCACGGGGCGTGTCAGCTCCTGCCCGCATCAGCGGTCACATCGTTCACTTCACTGTCCAGCAGCTCGCGGACGGCCCGCGCCACCGCCTCCGGGTATTCCATCATCGCCACATGCCCCGCCTCCGGCAGCGTCAGCAGTCGCGAACCGCGGAACGCCGCGGCCGCCCGCCGTGCCATCCGGAAGGAGACCAGGCGGTCGCGCCCACCGTAGACGAGAAGCGTCGGCGCGAGCACGCGCTCTGCCTGACGCCACAAATTGTGCTGTCCGCCGAGCGTGTAGGCGTTCACCAGACCGCGCGCCGAGCGCTCCATCACCTCCCAGAAATACGGGAGTTCGAGCCGGCGGCGGTACTCGTCGGCCGCGGCGTTGAACCCTTCCGGGGTGACCCGGCCGAGGTCGCCGTAACAGAGCGCCAGCACCTCGCGGGTGCGGCGCTCGGGCGTCCAGTCGCGGGTGAGCCGGCCGAAGAGCCCGGCGAGGCCGGGGACCGCGAGCAGCGCGGTGGGCACCGCGGTCCGCTGCGGCCGCAGCTCGGGCAGGGCCGGCGAGATCAGCGTCAGGGTGCGTACGAGGTCCGGGCGCACGGCCGCCACGCGGGTCGCGGCGGCGCCGCCCATCGAGTTGCCGAGGAGGTGGACGGGGCCGCGGCCGGCCGCGTCGAGGTAGCGGATGACCGCGCGGGCCTGCGCGGACACCGAGTAGCTGCCGTCGTCCGGCGGGGGTGAGTGGCCGAAGCCGGGCAGGTCGAGGGCCTCCCCGTCGAGCCGGTCGGCGAGCAGCGGCATCAGTGCGGACCAATTCTGCGAGGAACCGCCGAGGCCGTGCAGATACAGGGCGGGCGCCCGCTCCGCTCCGTCGCCGCCCGCCGGCCGGCCGTCCCTCTCCAACGGCGCCCGTACGCTCAGCGTCAGGCCCGGCAGGATCACGGTGCGCACCGTCTCCGCCGCGGCCCGGCCGCCGGGGCCGGCCGGCGGGACCGGAAGGGCGGCGGCCGCGGTGTCCGGCGACTCGGTCGAAGACATGGGGTCGATGTTACGAGACGATCACGCCCCCGATTGTGTGTTCGCGGTCACACACCGCATCGCGCCTTCGCGACGGCTCTCCTAGGCTCGTAGGCAAGGGCAGCCGCCCAGGTCCCCTGCTTTCATGCCAGGAACAGCCGACGGAGCGAGTCCGCGAGAAGGGAACCACCATGCCTGTCGACCCGACAGACCCGGACACTTTCGAGGACGAGACCGACGCCACCGAGCTCGACGTGGAGGCGCCGGAGGCGGACGCCGCGGAGCAATACACCGATATCGCGCCGCAGCGTGACGAGCCGCTCACCGAGGTCACACCGGAGGCCAACGAGGCCGATCTCGTCGAGCAGGCCCGCGTCGTGCAGATCAACGAAGACGAATACCGATGACCTGGGGCGTTATGTCGCATTGTCGGGGCGGCTCCGCGCAGAAATTCTCGCCCCGGGCCGCGCACAGCCGGGTTACCCAAAAGTACGATGGCGGGCGCGGTGCACCACCTTGTACGGGCCGCGAACGGAACCACTTCTGGGAGGCAGCGTGAGCGCCATCGAGCAGACCGAGGCGGCGCGCCCGCGGGGCACACGCCTGCCACGCCGAGCCCGGCGCAACCAGCTCCTGGGCGCCGCCCAGGAAGTGTTCGTCGCGCAGGGCTACCACGCGGCCGCGATGGACGACATCGCCGAGCGGGCGGGCGTCAGCAAGCCGGTGCTCTACCAGCACTTCCCCGGCAAGCTCGACCTCTACCTCGCCCTGCTCGACCAGCACTGCGAGGCACTGCTGCACTCGGTGCGCTCGGCCCTGGCGTCGACCAACGACAACAAGCAGCGGGTCGCGGCCACCATGGACGCCTACTTCGCGTACGTCGAGGACCCGGGCGGCGCCTTCCGGCTGGTGTTCGAGTCGGACCTGACCAACGAGCCGGCGGTCCGCGAGCGGGTCGACAAGGTGTCGCTGGAGTGCGCCGAGGCCATAAGCGCGGTGATCGCCGAGGACACCGGCCTGTCGCAGGACGAGTCGATGCTGCTGGCCGTGGGGCTGGGCGGGGTGTCCCAGGTGGTGGCGCGCTACTGGCTCTCCTCCGGGAGCCAGGTCCCGCGGGACACCGCGGTGGCGCTGCTGACCTCCCTCACCTGGAAGGGCATCGCCGGCTTCCCGCTGCACGGCAGCGACACGCACTGACCGTGTTCGCTGCTGGCGTGGTCCACGGCGTCTTGTGCGTCCCCGTACCGGGCTAATGTGTGCTGCGTACAGCGCGGATCGCCGCGCACCCTCCCCCAGCTGACGCTGGGGGGCACCAGACCGTCGGAGGGACAAAGCCGTGGAGGTCAAGATCGGCGTGCAGCACGCGCCCCGCGAGATCGTTCTGGAGAGCGGGCAGTCTGCCGAGGAGGTCGAGCGCGCGGTGTCCGAGGCGCTGGCCGGCAAGTCGGAGCTGCTGAAGCTGGTGGACGAACACGGCCGCAAGGTCCTGGTCCCGGCGGACCGGCTGGCCTATGTGGAGCTCGGCGAGCCGGCCGGCCGCAGGGTCGGCTTCGGCGCGCTCTGACCGGCGCGGCGCCGACCGCGGCGCGTGGGTGAGAACAAGGGCGGCGGCCCGGGGGATCCTCCCTCCGGGCCGCCGCCCTTTTCGCAGATCAGGCCGTTCGAGTCGGCCCGGATGCGCTGATCAGGCAGCTGACCCGCGGCGGGAGGGTTGCTGCCGCAGGCCCCTGGGTACGACCGCCTACGACCGATTTGTTCGTCCGATCGGCACGCACCACCGGCACGGCCCGTTCGGTGCCGCCGCCCGGACACGCAGACTCGCGGGAGGGAAAAGCATGATCCTGGAAGCGCTCGGAGCCGTCCTCATCGGGCTCGCCATCGCCCTGTTCGCCATGCGCAGGCTGCCCGACCGCTTCCCCGCGCGCACCCTCACCCTCGCGACGGGCCCGGTCGCGGCGCTGCTCGGCGCCCTGCTGACCCGCTCGATCCTCGGCCCCGGCCACCCCGTCCAGGTGATGGTGGCCGCGGTCGCCGTGGGCGCGGCGCTGCTGTCGGTCCTGGTGCGCCCGCCGCGCTCCCGTCTTCGGCGGCCGGCGGCACCATTGAAGGGGCACCGGACGGCCTGAGCCGCCCGGCACCCCCTCAGGTGCCGTCAGAAACAGTGCGGCGGCGTCAGGCCGCCAGCCCCAGTGCCGCCATCCGCTTGGTGTGCGCCTCGGTGATCCGGGAGAACATCCGGCCCACCTCCGCCAGGTCGAAGCCGTCGGCGACCCCGCCCACCAGCATCGTGGAGAGCGCGTCGCGGTCCGCGACGACCCGCTGCGCCTGCGACAGCGCCTCGCCCATCAGCCGCCGCGCCCACAGCGCGAGCCGCCCGCCGACCCGCGGCTCGGCCTCGATCGCGGCGCGCACCTTCTCCACGGCGAAGGACGCGTGCCCGGTGTCGTCGAGCACGGCCAGCACCAGGTCGCGGGTCTCGGAGTCCAGGCGGGCGGCGACCTCGCGGTAGAAGTCGCTGGCGATCGAGTCGCCGACGTATGCCTTGACCAGGCCCTCCAGCCAGTCGGACGGCGCGGTCTGGCGGTGGAACTCGTCGAGGGCGGCGGCGAAGGGCTCCATCGCCTCGTTCGGCTCCGCCTCGATCTGCGCGAGCCGCTCCCGCAGCCGCTCGAAGTGGTGGAACTCCGCCGAGGCCATCTTGGCCAGTTCGGCCTTGTCGTCCATGGTCGGCGCGAGCTTGGCGTCCTCCGCCAGGCGCTCGAAGGCGGACAGCTCGCCGTACGCGAGCGCGCCGAGCAGATCGATCACGGCGGCCCGGTACTGCGGGTCGGCGGATGCCTGCGCCCAGTCCTGGGCGGCGATCCCGGTGTGTTCTTGCGCGTCAGCCGCGGCGTTGTCAGGCGTTCCCATGACCGGCACAATAGCCCGCTCCGGGGCCCGGGGAAGGCCCTGGTCAGCCACTTCCGTTCACTCGTTCGAACGGCCCGTCGGCCGGCCGGCCGGTGGCCCGCGGCGGCGTGACGTATTCCTCACTCATACAAGCCTTCGGATGGGGGCGCCGTATCCGGGGTACAGTGGTATTGGACCTGCCGAGGAGTCGGTGGGTTTTCCACGAAGCGGATGCCCGGTCGGTGGCCCGATCGGCTCCAAACCGACCGCCCTCCGCGGCGGCGCGTACGAGAGGTACGCACCGCAGGAGGCACACCGCTCGCGGCATGAGTGCCTGAGCGTTGGCAGTGGTCCCGCCCCACCGGCCGCAGGCCGGCCCCGTACAACCCGTACGACGGAGCGGTACGACCCCCTTCGCCGCCTCACGCCGCGTCTCACAGAAGAGGCAAGATTCTGTCTACGTTTCGAGACCTCGGGATTTTCCCCGAGACGGCCGAGGCCCTGGAGGCCGTCGGCATCATCTCCCCCTTTCCGATCCAGGAGCTGACGCTCCCCGTCGCCCTCTCCGGTAACGACGTCATCGGCCAGGCCAAGACCGGCACCGGCAAGACCCTGGGTTTCGGTCTGCCGCTCATCGAGCGCGTCACGGTCCCGGTGGACGTCGAGGTGGGCCGGTCCCGGCCCGACCAGCTGACCGAGGCCCCGCAGGCGCTCGTCGTCGTCCCGACCCGTGAGCTGTGCCAGCAGGTCACCAACGACCTGCTCACCGCCGGCAAGGTGCGCAACGTCCGGGTGCTGGCCATCTACGGCGGCCGGGCCTACGAGCCGCAGGTCGAGGCGCTGAAGAAGGGCGTCGACGTGATCGTCGGCACGCCCGGGCGGCTGCTCGACCTCGCCGGCCAGAAGAAGCTGGACCTGTCGAAGGTCCGCACCCTGGTCCTGGACGAGGCCGACGAGATGCTCGACCTGGGCTTCCTCCCCGACGTCGAGAAGATCATCCAGCTGCTGCCGGCCAAGCGGCAGACCATGCTGTTCTCCGCGACGATGCCGGGCCAGGTCATCTCGCTGGCCCGCCGCTACATGTCGCAGCCCACGCACATCCGCGCCACCGCGCCGGACGACGAGGGCCAGACCGTCGCCAACACCACCCAGCACGTCTTCCGCGCGCACTCCATGGACAAGCCGGAGATGGTCGCGCGGATCCTGCAGGCCGAGGGCCGCGGCCTGGCGATGGTGTTCTGCCGTACGAAGCGGACCGCCGCCGACATCGCCGACCAGCTCGCCCGGCGCGGCTTCGCGTCCGGCGCGGTGCACGGCGACCTCGGCCAGGGCGCCCGTGAGCAGGCGCTGCGCGCCTTCCGCAACGGCAAGGTGGACGTCCTGGTCTGCACCGACGTCGCCGCCCGCGGCATCGACGTCGAGGGTGTGACCCACGTCATCAACTACCAGTCCCCCGAGGACGAGAAGACCTACCTGCACCGCATCGGCCGCACCGGCCGGGCGGGCGCCAAGGGCACCGCGGTCACTCTCGTCGACTGGGACGACATCCCGCGCTGGAAGCTGATCAACAAGGCGCTGGACCTGGCGTTCGACGACCCGGAGGAGACCTACTCCACCTCGCCGCACCTCTACGAGCAGCTCCGCATCCCGGCGGGCACCAAGGGCGTGCTGCCGCGCGCCGAGCGCACCCGGGCGGGGCTCGCCGCGGAGGAGCTGGAGGACCTGGGCGAGACCGGCGGCCGTGGCCGCGGACCCCGCCGGGGCACCACTGTCGAGGAGGAGCGCCCGCCGCGCACCCGTACGCCGCGGCAGCGCCGCCGTACGCGTGGCGGCGCGACGCCGGACGGCGAGGCCGGATCCGAGGCGCAGGCGACCGGGTCGCCCGAGGCCGCCGAGGGCACCGACGCCGGGGACGCGCCGGCCGCGCCGCGCCAGCCGCGCCGTCGCCGTCGTACCCGCGCCGGGCAGTCGTCCGCGGTGACGGCTCCCGCCGAGACCTCCCCCGCCACCGAGGCGGTCGCCGTGATCGCCGACGCGGTGGCCGAGACGGTCGCCGAGGCCGCGCCCGCCAAGCCGCGCCGCCGCCGGACCCGCAGCGCCGCCAAGGCCGCGGTGGAGACCGCTCCGGCCGTCGTGACGGAAACCGTGACGGAGACCGTCCCGGCCGCGGAGCCCGTGGCGGAGGCGGCCCCCGCCAAGCCCAAGCGGACCCGTAAGACCGCCGCGGCGAAGGCCGCGGAGGCCGTCGTGGACACCGCCGAAGGCACCGTCGAGGCCCCCGCCAAGCCCAAGCGGACGCGGAAGACCGCCGCGGCGAAGGCCGCGGAGGCCGCCGTGGACACCGCCGAAGGCACCGAGGCCGCTCCGGCCAAGCCCAAGCGGACGCGCAAGACCGCCGCCGCCAAGGCCGCCGAGGCCGCCGTGGACACCGCCGAAGGCACCGTCGAGGCACCCGCCAAGCCCAAGCGGACCCGTAAGGCCGCCGCCGCCAAGCCGGCCGTGGACGGCGCGGACGCCGCCGAGGCCAAGGAGGCCAAGCCGGTGCGCCGCCGCACCCGGGCCAAGGCCCCCGCGGCAGAGGCCACGCCCGAGAGCTGACGCCCGTACGGTCCGACGACCCGGCCCCGCACACCGCGGGTGCCGGGTCGTCGGCGTCCCGGCCCGGTTTTGCCGGCCGGCCCGGATAATCTCGGTCCATGAGCAGGCCGACCGTCCTCACGCTGCCCCCGTGCGCCCGCGCGTACCGACTCGACACCGAGCGCGGTTCCTTCGCCGTGCACGACGCCCGTCCGGAGGGCGCACCGATCGGGACCGCGGTGCTGGTGCCCGGATTCACCGGCAGCAAGGAGGACTTCATCGCCTTGCTGGAGCCGCTCGCCGCGGCCGGGTTCCGGGCGGTCGCGGTGGACGGCCGCGGCCAGCACGAGTCACCGGGCCCGCGCGAGGAACAGGCTTATGCGCAACGGGAGTTGGCGCTGGACGTACTGGCCCAGGCGTGGGCGGTGCGGGAGGCCGACGGCGGTCCGCTGCATCTGCTGGGGCACTCGCTGGGCGGGCTGGTCACCCGGGCCGCGGTGCTGCTGGACGCGGCCCCGTTCCGCTCGCTGACCGTGCTCAGCTCCGGGCCCGCGGCCATCGACGCGGCCCAGCAGGTCCGGGTGCGGATGCTGATCGACGCGCTCGGCCGGCTCGACATGGAGAGCGTCTGGCAGGCGATGCGCGAGTTGGACCCGCCGGAGGCGGCGGACGCGGCGACTCCCCCGGAGATCGGCGCGTTTCTGCACCGCCGTTGGCTGAACACCGTTCCCGAGCAGCTGATCGCGACCGGCCGGCAGATGCTGGAGGAGCCCGACCGGGTGGCGGAACTGTGCCGTACGGGGCTGCCGGTGCACGTGGTGTCCGGCGCGGTCGACTACGCCTGGCCGGTCCCGTCGATGGACGAGATGGCGGTGCGGCTGTCGGCCCGCCGCACGGTCATCGAGGGCGCGGAGCACTCGCCCAACGCGGAGCGCCCGGAGAAGACGGCCGAGGCGCTGACGGGGTTCTGGAGCGGGGTGGGGTAGCCGGCCCGGCTCCCCGCCGGCCCGGGCGGTGCCTCCCGGTTCGGCCGGGTGGGCGGTGCCGTCAGGACAGCGCGGGGCGGCTGGGCGAGCATCGAAGGGGGCGGGCGGCCACCGGCGGCCGGCCGCCACCGGCTCCGTACGAAGGGCTCGACCATGACCGAGAGTTCCCAGGACGACCCGCACGGCATCGCGCTCAACCGGACCTTCGACGCCCGGCGTGAGCTGGTCTTCGAAGCGTGGACGACGCCCGCGCACTTCGCGTACTGGTTCGGCGGCGAACTGCCGGTGCCGGTGGAGCGGATGACGATGGATGTGCGGCCCGGCGGGGTGTGGAGCCTGGTGATGCTGACGCCGGACGGCGGCGAGCTGCCGTTCTCGGGGATCTACCGCGAGGTGGCGCCGCCCGAGCACCTGGAGTTCACGCTCACCGACGAGGCGGCGCCGCACGGCGCGGAGGGCGAGCTGGTCCGGGTCCGGCTGACCGACCTCGGGGACCGTACGGAGATGGCGTTCCGTCAGGTCGGCGGCCATCTCGGCGCGGAGCAGTACCAGCAGGCCGAAGCGGGCTGGGCGGGCTTCTTCGACCGGCTCGGCGAACTGCTCGGCCGGGCCTGAGCGCGAGCCGCCGGCCGACCGGCGGGCGGCTCAGTACTGCCCCTGTACGTGCTCCCAGAAGCCGTCCCGCAGGACCCGGCGCAGATCGGCGTGGCCGCGCAGGGAGTGCCGCAGCAGCGCCTCCGCGGCGGTCAGCAGCTCCTGGTCGACGGTGCCGGGCAGATACGGGTGGCCGGGCAGGAGTTCGGCGACCCATTCCCGGCCGCGCTCCGACAGCCACTGGGCGGCGACCCTGGCCCCCACGAAGCGGACCTCCTCCCGGCTGGGCGCCGGGCCCTCACCGGCCGCCGGGTCGGCGTACTCGGCGCCGATGCGGCGGGTGACGTAGGGCTTGCAGAACGCCAGGTCGAAGGTGCGTGCGCTGTCGACCTCCCACAGCAGCGGCTCGGCCTGGTTGCGGCCGCCCGGCGCCTCGATGCCCCACAGGTGCACCCGCGCGCCGTAGCCCTGCGCCGCCTCGACGGCGGAGACCAGGTCCTCGTCACCGCCGATGAGGACGGCGTCGCTGATCGCGCGGTGCCGCGCCAGCGACTCCAGGTCCGAGCGGATCAGGGAGTCGACGCCCTTCTGCTGGTTGTTGGCGTTGAGGTTGCCGAGCCTGACCTTCACGTCGGGCAGCTCGGCGATCCGCTGCTGCTCCTGGGTGTGGATGCGGCGGCGGGCGCCGTCGTACCAGTAGACGCGCAGCAGCCGGCTGTCCGCGAAGATCGTTCTGGCCTTGTCGATGAACGCCTCGATGAGCCCCTCGGCGTCCAGCTCGAAGCCCTTGCGGTCCTCCGTGCCGGTGACGAGCTTGCCGACCGCGGCGTAGACGTAGCCCGCGTCGACGAAGGCCGCGTGGGTGGACGGAGAGGTGGCGACCTCGGCGAGCACCCGGGTGAGCAGTTCGTTGGTGCGCTCGATGCCCGCGGCGAGCGCGGCGAGGTCGGTGGGGCCCGTGGGCTGGACGTCGTTCATACCGGACCCATTGTCCGGGCGCCCGCTCCGCGGGCACAAGCGCTCCACCAGGCAGTATTTAGACCGTCGAAACTTTTCTTTAGCGTAGGGAATGATTGCAGGGTGCGGGTCGTTGTACCCGACGGAACGCCTGGCAGCGACGCCACGCCCTCCACCTCATTTGTGAAGTTCTCCGCAGGAGGATCAGACGAAGGGAGAAGCCCTTATGCGCTTCGAGATCATGCGCCTGGACGATGTCGACGGGACCGCCGTGGACAGCACCGTCGTGGACGCCGCCTCCGTCAACCGGATCGTGCAGCAGGCCGCCGCAATCGGCCAGCGCATCTACATTCGCCCGGCCGACACCGCCGCCCGTTGATTCCTTACGACGCCCGCTGATACGGGATGCACCCGACGCCGCAGCGCCCCGTACGAACACGTCGTACGGGGGCGCTGCCGTGTCCGGGACCGCAGGCGGGGGTCAGGCCGCCTGGATCACCTGCAGCACGCCGTTGATGATCTGCTGCACGGCCAGCGCGGAGAGCATCATGCCCGCCAGCCGCGTCACCAGGACCACCCCGCCGTCCTTGATCACCCGGATGATCACCAGCGAGAACCGCATCACCAGGTAGAGCACCACGTGGATCGCCGCGATCGCCACCCACACCGAGACCTGCGCGGCGAACCCGTGCGCGTGCTGCACCGCGAGGATCACCGACACGATCGCGCCCGGCCCGGCCAGCAGCGGCATGCCCAGCGGCACCAGCGCCACATTGACATCCTTGGTCTGGGTGGGCTCCTCCGACTTGCCGGTGAGCAGGTCCAGCGCGACGAGCAGGAGCAGCAGACCGCCCGCGATCATCAGCGCGGGCGTCGAGATGTGCAGCCGGCCCAGGATCTGCCGGCCGAAGAGGCCGAAGACGGCGATGACGCAGAACGCGACGGTGGCCGCCTGCCAGGCCATCCGGCGCTGCACCTTGGCGGGCCGGCCGGAGGTCAGGGCCAGGAAGATCGGAGTGATGCCGGGCGGGTCCATGATCACGAAAAGCGTGACGAAGAGAGTACTGAAGACGGCGACGTCGAACACGGTGATGGCCTTGCGAGAGGTGGTACGGGCGAGCAGGGGGTCACGGGCCGGCGCGGCGCGCACGGGCCCGTAGGAGGGGAAGAGCCGAGCGGTCGTCAGCCGCCCGCGCCGGGAACGGGGAAGGCGCCGGTCGCACGGCGCACGATCTCGCCGTAGATCTCGGGGTCGGTGGTGTACTCGCCGAGGCGACAGGTCTTACGGCTGCCGTGGTAGTCGCTGGAGCCGGTGGTGAGCAGGCCGAGGTCGGCGGCCGTGCCGCGCAGTCGCGCACGGGTCGGCGCGTCGTGGTCCATGTGGTCGACCTCGATGCCGTCGAGGCCGGCCGTGGCGAGTGCGGCAATCGCGCTCTCCGGTACGCAGCGGCCGCGCTTGACGGCCAGCGGGTGCGCGAAGACCGCGACCCCGCCCGCGCCCTTGATCAGCCGGAGCGCCTCGAACGGGTCGAGCTCGTGCTTCTCCACGTACGCCGGGCCGTCGCTGGCGAGCAGCGAGCTGAAGGCGTCGTTGACCGAGCCGACCACGCCCAGCTCCACGAGGGCGGTGGCGATGTGCGGCCGCCCCACGGCACCGTCCCCGGCGATCCGCGCGACCTGCTCCCAGGTGACGGGGATGCCGAGGTCCTGCAGCTTGCCGACGATGCCGCGGGCGCGCGGCACCCGGTCGTCGCGCACCAGCTCGCGCTCGCGGGCGAGTTCGGGCTCCTCGGGGTCGAAGAGGTAGGCGAGCATGTGGAGGCTCACCCCGTCGAGCCGGCAGGAGAGTTCGGCGCCGGTGACCAGCGTCAGCCCCTCGGGCAGCGCGGCGCGCGCCTCGGCGTGTCCGGCGACGGTGTCGTGGTCGGTCAGCGCGACGACGTCCAGCCCGCAGGCCGCCGCGTTGCGCACCAGCTCCGCGGGGGTGTCCGTGCCGTCGGACGCCGTGGAGTGGGTGTGCAGGTCGATGCGCACGACACGGACTCCAGACTGCTGCGGGACGGGCGGACGGGCACGAGGGCCGGGGTCCGGGGCGGACACCGGGCGCGGGGGCACCGTGGGGGGACCTCAGAAGGATACCGGCCGGCCGGCGTCCGCCGCCCGGCACCGGTGGGCCGCACCGGGGCGGCGGCCCTCCCCGTTCAGCTCAGGATCCGCGGCGAGAGCGCCCCGCACGGCAGCAGGTCCACCTCGGCGCCGGCCTCGCGCAGATCCGTCAGCACCAGCTCGTCGTACATCAGCACCCCGGACTTCTCGGGCCAGGCGATCGCCCACAGCCACAGCCCGCGCGCCTCGCCCGCGTAGACCGCGCGGTCCGAGGGCGCGCCGTCGACGTGCCACAGCGGGGTCGGACGGCCGGCGGCGAGCACCTTGGCGTGCGGCGCGGTGTCGACGCACATCCGGGAGCCGGGGTCGAGGCCGTCGATACCGGCGTAGCGCGCGCCCAGTCCGACGCCCAGTTCCTCGGCGATCAGCAGGAGTTCACCGGGTCCGCCGAGCGGGCCGGGGCCCGAGCAGGCCACCGCGGTCGCCCGGCCGCCGCCGCGGTCGTCGCCCGCACAGGCCACACCGGTGAACAGCCAGCCCACCGGCAGCGGCCACGGCATCCACACGGGCACCTGTGCGCGGTGCACGACGACGCCGAGCGCCTCGACGCTCGGCGGGACGACCGGCTGCAGCGGATGCACGGTGCCGTGCACGGCGCACTGCCAGGTGTCGGAGAAGAGACCGGGCGCCCGCACCCGGCCTCCGCACTTCGGGCAACTGGGTTCGCCCCTCATAAGGACCAACGGTCCTCCCCGCCCGCCGCCGCGTCAAGGACGATCACTCGACCGGTGTGCCCAAAATCACGTACCGCGCCCCGGATTTGACCCCTTTCAAGGCCGCGCCGGACCCCCACCCGAAGGGTAGTTGCAGCTTGCATCCTTTAGGTGGGCTAACTTATTGTGTGTAAACGTCAACGATCTCGCGCGACCGCCCGCCGGCCGCCGGGGATCACCGCCACGCACCCGGCAACGGAAGGGGAACCGCAGCATGAGCGGCACGAAGAGCGGCGGCCACGCGGACGATCCGTTCCAGGAGGGCGGCGGCTCCCTCCTGCGCCAGCCGAAGGCCGTCTGGGCCACCGCCGGCGCCTCGGTCGTGGCCTTCATGGGCATCGGCCTCGTCGACCCGATCCTCCCGTCGATCGCCCGGGGCCTGCACGCCTCCAACAGCCAGGTCTCCCTCCTGTTCACCTCGTACTTCCTGATCACCGCCTTCGCGATGCTGGTCACCGGCTTCGTCTCCAGCCGCATCGGCGGCCGCAAGACGCTGCTGGCCGGACTCGCGCTGGTGGTGGTCTTCGCGGCGCTCTCCGGCATGTCCGGTTCGGTCGGCGAACTCGTCGGCTTCCGCGCCGGCTGGGGTCTGGGCAACGCCCTGTTCGTCTCCACCTCGTTGGCGGTCATCGTGGGCGCCGCGGCCGGCGGCAGCGCGGCGGCGATCCTGCTGTACGAGTCCGCGCTGGGGCTCGGCATGGCCTGCGGCCCGCTGCTGGGCGCGATCCTCGGCGACCTGAAGTGGCGCTACCCGTTCTTCGGCACCGCCGTGTTGATGGCCATCGGCTTCGTCGCCATCACCGCGTTCCTCAAGGAACAGCCCCGGCCGGCCCGGAAGACCTCGCTGCTCGACCCGCTCCGCGCGCTGGGCCACGGCGGCCTCGCCTCCGCCGCCGTCGCGGCCTTCTTCTACAACTACGCGTTCTTCACGGTGCTGGCCTTCACGCCGTTCGTGCTCGACATGTCGCCCTACAGCTCCGGTGGCGTCTTCTTCGCCTGGGGCGTGCTGCTCGCGGTGTTCTCGGTGCTCGTGGCGCCCCGGCTGCAGCACCGCTTCGGCTCGCTGAAGGTGCTGGGCGGCTCCCTGCTGCTGCTCGCCGCCGACCTGCTCGTACTGGGCTACGGCGACCACACCACCGCCGTCGTCTGCACGGTCCTCTCCGGAGCCTTCATCGGCCTGAACAACACCGTGTTCACCGAGCTGGCGCTGGGCGTCTCGGACGCGCCGCGCCCGGTGGCCAGCGCGGGCTACAACTTCGTGCGGTGGTTCGCGGCGGCCGCCGCGCCCTTCCTCGCGCCGAAGATCGAGGAGTGGACCGACCTGCACATCCCGTTCGTGGTCGCGGCCGCCGCGGCGGTGGCCGGCGCCGGCATCGTCGCCGTACGCCGGCGGGCGCTGACGATCGAGGCGGCGGAGCCGGCGCCCCGGCACGCGGCGCAGGACGGGGTCTCCGCCTTCGCCAACTGACCACGGCACGGGGCCGGTTGGGGCCGGCCCCGCCGCGGCTCAGTCCAGCGGTACACCGCTGCGCAGCGGGTCGCGCAGGTCCGTGCCGCGCCGCAGCCAGCGGTCCTGGAGGGCCTCGGCGCCGTGCACCCGCTTCCAGGCGGCCTCGTTGGGCGTCATCGGCAGCAGCGGCAGGAAGCGCACCGGCTCCCTGGGCTCGTCCAGCGCCAGGTCCTCGACCAGCCCGCCCGGCTCGGCGACCAGGACGGAGCTGAAGGCCGCCCCGGGCCACAGCGGTTCGCCCACGTCCAACGACGCGCCCGGGGCCACGACCACGCCCTCGACCTGTGGAGACGCCGCGAGCACGGCGAGCGGGCGGAGCACCTTGTCGGTCTCCGCGCGGCCGGCGCGCACCGACAGCACCAGTTCGGCGCGCGGGCCCCGCAACGGATCCGCGAGCACGGCCGTGGGGTCGGACATGGGCTGGGCGGACATCCCGAGCGTGGCGTAGCGCACGACGTCGCCGTCCACGAAGCGGAGCACCTCGATGCGGTCGGTGCCGAGGAAGGTGACGGCGGCGCGCGCATCCGGCTCGCCCAGGCTCATCCGCAGCCGGGCTTCGACCAGCTCAAGAACGTCAGACATGCTCGCGAGCATACGGCCGGCCCGGCACCCGGCCGACGCCCGTCGGCGGGCGGCGTCGGCGCACACGGCCGTTCGTATGGAACAGGCAAAGCGGCGCCCTTGCCCTTCGGGCGGCTGATAGCCTTGCCGTCTGGTCAGGGAATGACGTCGTCCCCCAACGGGGACCGGCCGGAGGAGGTGGGGCTGCGGTGGATCCGAGTCGACCGTGCAGTACCGATAGTTCTCCCGTCATCCCCCTCGCGCAGCGCTCCTGATCCGAGAGCTTCCGTACCCCGCCGCAGAGCGGCGAAACCAGGGAAGCGCCTTTGCGCCGTATGGAGATGACGGAAGAGCGCCTTCGACTCTTTGTTCCGTGTCTCTGCGAACTGCCGTCACTGTTTCGCACCCCGCGCTGCCCGCCCCGCTCGCTCCCTTCCGGCGAGGAGGGAATCCGCGGACGTACACCCCGATGACGCGGGTACGTCCAGGGCGGCGCCGCGCCCTGCGTCCGCAGCTGACGGCCGGCCCGTGAAGGAGCCAGCCATGTCGATGATCCGCGACCTGCGCGCCGCCGTCCGCCCCTCCCGGCGGCGCGACGACACCCCGTACCGCTACGAGAACACCCCTGCCTGCCCGAACAGCGCCATCGTCGACTGCGGTGTCTACCGCGAGGGCCGCCGGGTGAGCGACCACGTCAGCCCGGCCGAGGCGATGGCCGGCGTCCGGTCCGAGGGCGGCTTCGCCTGGATCGGCCTGCACGAGCCCACCGAGGCCGAATTCGCCGGTATCGCCAAGGAGTTCGGGCTCCACCCGCTCGCCGTCGAGGACGCCGTGCACGCCCACCAGCGGCCCAAGCTGGAGCGGTACGACGAGACCCTGTTCACCGTCTTCAAGACGGTCCACTACGTCGAGCACACCGAGCTGACCGCGACCAGCGAGGTGGTGGAGACCGGCGAGGTGATGTGCTTCACCGGCCGGGACTTCATCGTGACCGTGCGGCACGGCGGGCAGGGCTCCCTGCGTGCCCTGCGGCACCGGCTGCAGGACGACCCGGAGCTGCTGGCCAAGGGCCCGTCCGCGGTGCTGCACGCGATCGCCGACCAGGTGGTGGACGGCTACATGGCGGTGGCCAACGCGGTGCAGGACGACATCGACGAGGTGGAGATCGACGTCTTCAGCTCGGGCACCAACGGCAAGGGCAACGGCACCAAGGGTTCCGCGAAGGGCGGCGACGCCGGGCGGATCTACCAACTCAAGCGCGAGGTACTGGAGTTCAAGCGCGCGGTGTCGCCGCTGCTGCGGCCCATGCAGCTGCTCAGCGAGCGGCCCATGCGGCTGGTCGACTCCGACATCCAGAAGTACTTCCGGGACGTCGCCGACCACCTGGCGCGGGTCAACGAACAGGTGCTGTCCTTCGACGACCTGCTCAACTCCATCCTTCAGGCGAACCTCTCGCAGGCGGCGGTCGCGCAGAACGAGGACATGCGCAAGATCACGGCCTGGGCGGCGATCTTCGCCGTGCCCACGATGATCGCCGGGATCTACGGCATGAACTTCACCTACATGCCGGAGCTGCACTGGAAGTACGGCTACCCGGCGATGATGCTGGTGACCGTCGCGATCTGTGTCGGCATCCACCGCGGGTTCAAGCGCAACGGATGGCTGTGACCGGCCGGCCCCGGGCCCGCCGTGGCGGTGGGACGGCCGGCCCCCGGGCCTGCCGTCCCATCACCTGGGCGGGCCCGGGCGGGCACGGACGGGCCCATTAGGCTGAGCCGTATGACGGAGACCGTGTCGCAGGCCCTGCAGGATCGGGCGCTCATCGAGGAGGCCACGAAGAAGTCCGGCCTCATCTGGGTGCGGGGGACGACGGGCCCGGCCCGGGCGCTGTGGCACCTCTGGCACAACGGGGCCGCGTGTCTCGTCGGCGGCCCCGGGGAACAGCCGCTGGACGACCTCGGGCTGACCGACGGCGGCACCGCGACCGTCACCGTACGCAGCAAGGACAAGGGCGGCCGGCTGGTCGCCTGGGAGGCGCGGGTCGTCGAGCCGGCGCCGGGCAGCGAAGCCTGGCAGGCCGCCGTCGAGGAGCTGAAGGGCAAGCGGCTCAACGCCCCGGACGCCGACACCCTCACCGAGCGCTGGGCACGCGAGTGCCGGGTGCTGCGGCTGGAGCCCACCGGGGCGGAGGCCACCCAGCGCCCCGGCCGGATGCCGGAGGTCTCGCACGCCGCGCCGCCGCCGGCCTCCCCCGCGATCACCCGGCGGCCCGCACCGGCCGCGCTGCCGAAGCTGCTGCGCCGGGGCCGCAAGGGCTGACCGGCGCCGGCCGGGCCGGTTCGGATCGGACCGGGCCCCTACCCCGAGCTGGAGATCCGGCTGCCGTAGTCCACGACCTGGTCCTTGGACGGGGCCCTGAGGTCCACGCTCCTGCCCCACTCGGCGAGCCGGACCACGCCCGCGCCGCCGGCCCGCTGGAGCCGCAGCGGATAGGGCGTGCCCTCCAGCGAGACGTCCAGGGTGCCGCCGGCGCCCGCGCCCGCGGTGAGCCGGACGGTGCGGGTGCCGTCGATGTCGCTGCGGTCGCCGGTCGCGAGTTTGCCGTGCAGCCCGAGCAGGCTGGCGAGCAGCGTGTCCTTGTCGGTGAAGCCGCTGAAGCGCTTGTAGACCGGGTCGGCGGCGGGCACCTTCACGTACTTCCCGCCGAGCTTCTGCGCCGCGGCCCCGCCGTTCCCGCCGGTCGAGCCGCCCTTCTCGCCGGCCCAGAAGGCCGCGTCCGCCTTCAGGTAGAGCGCGTCGCCGACCCGCAGCAGCTGGAAGGTGGCCGCCTTGGTGGTCAGTTCGCCCTTGGCGCCGTCCTTCGCCAGGCTCATGTCGAGCTTGAACGTCCGGCCCTGGCTGACGACGTTGCCCGACAGGTGCACCGTCTCGGCGTGCTCGGCCGCGGCCCGCGCCTTGGCCTGGATCTTCGCCGCGGGCAGCTTTCCCACCCCGTTGGTGCCGGCGTCCGGGTCCTGCCCGCCGCAGCCCGCCAGCGCCGCCACCAGCCCGACGCAGGCCGCCCCCTTCAGCGCGGCCCGTCGGCGGCTGGTGGCCAGCAGTCGGGGGCCGGCCCCCCGGGGGATTGCGCTCACGTGGGCTCTGCCTCCTGATGCGGGTGACCTCGACAGCAGTACGGCAGCGTACCTGGGTCGTACCGGGTCGTCGGCCGGGCGTGTGGCGGTCACCCTACGGCCCGGCTCACCGCGGCGGCCGGGACCCGTGCGGGTTAGCCTGAACCCGCATTGATGCCTCATTTCTGACCGAACGGGAGAAGGGCGGCACTCTGCATGGCAGTGGTGACTCCCCGGATCTTCGTCTCCCACCTCGCCGGCAGCCCCGTGTTCGACCCCAACGGCGACCAGGTCGGCCGGCTGCGGGACCTCGTCGCGCTGCTCCGGGTCGGCGGGCGCCCGGCGCGGCTGCTCGGGCTGGTCGTCGAGGTCATCAACCGGCGCCGGATCTTCGTACCGATGACGCGGGTGACGGGCGTGGAGTCCGGCCAGATCGTCATCACCGGCGTGATCAACATGCGGCGGTTCGAGCAGCGGCCCACCGAGACGCTGGTGTTCGGCGAGCTGCTCGACCGCCGGGTGCGGCTGGTGGAGACCGACGAGGAGGTGGCCGTGCTCGACATCGGCATCATCCAGCTGCCCGCCCGCCGCGACTGGGAGATCGAGAAGGTCTTCGTCCGCAAGGGGAAGGGCGGGGCGCTGCGCCGCAAGGGGGAGACGCTGACCGTCGACTGGTCGGCGGTGACCGGCTTCTCGCTGGAGGAGCACGGCCAGGGCGCGGAGAGCCTGCTGGCCACCTTCGAGCAGCTGCGGCCGGCCGACCTCGCCGGAGTGCTGCACCACCTCTCCCCCAAGCGCCGCTCCGAGGTCGCCGCGGCGCTCGACGACGACCGGCTCGCCGACGTCCTGGAGGAGCTGCCGGAGGACGACCAGATCGAGATCCTCGGCAAGCTGAAGGAGGAGCGGGCCGCCGACGTCCTGGAGGCGATGGACCCGGACGACGCCGCCGACCTGCTCTCCGAGCTGCCCGAGGAGGAGAAGGAACGCCTCCTGGCGCTGATGCGGCCGGAGGAGGCCGCGGACGTGCGGCGGCTGATGTCGTACGAGGAGCACACGGCGGGCGGGCTGATGACGACCGATCCGATCGTGCTGCGCCCCGCCGCGACCGTCGCGGAGGCGCTCGCCCGGGTCCGGGACCCGGACCTCTCGCCCGCGCTCGCCGCGCAGGTCTACGTCTGCCGGCCGCCGGACGAGACCCCCACCGGCAAGTACCTGGGCGTGGTGCACTTCCAGCGGCTGCTGCGCGACCCGCCGTTCACCCTGGTCAGCTCGATCGCCGACACCGATCTGCCGCCGCTGCGGCCGGAGACGCCGCTGCCGGAGGTGACCAGCTATCTGGCCGCGTACAACATGGTGGCCGCGCCGGTCGTGGACGAGGGCGGCGCCCTGCTGGGCGCGGTCACCGTCGACGACGTGCTGGACCATCTGCTCCCGGAGGACTGGCGGGAGCAGGGTCTGCACGGCTCCGACCCGGCCGGGCTGACCGGCGCCGGACACCTCGGGAAGCCGGCCGATGGGACCTGAGGAGCGGGAGAGCCGGGAACGCACCCGGGCGAACGGCGCCTCGGCGGTGCGGCGGGGCTCCACCGAGCGGCCCCGGATCCGGCTGGACCAGCCGCGCACCCCGCGCCGTACGTTCCTGCCGGAGTACGACCCGGAGGCGTTCGGGCGGCTGTCGGAGCGGATCGCCCGCTTCCTCGGCACCGGGCGGTTCCTCGTCTGGATGACCGTCACCGTCATGGCGTGGATCACCTGGAACGTCGCCGCTCCCGGCCCCTGGCGGTTCGACCGGTACCCCTTCATCTTCCTGACCCTGGCGCTGTCGCTGCAGGCGTCGTACGCGGCGCCGCTGATCCTGCTGGCGCAGAACCGCCAGGCCGACCGGGACCGGATCACCCAGGAGCAGGACCGCAAGCAGAACGAGCGCTCCATCGCCGACACCGAGTACCTGACCCGGGAGGTCGCGGCACTGCGGATGGGCCTGGGCGAGGTCGCCACCCGCGACTGGATCCGCTCCGAGCTGCAGGACGTCATGCGGGACCTGGAGCAGTGGCAGACCGTCCCGGTGGAGAGTGACGAACACGACCGCTGACGGCCTTTCCGGAGGCCGCCTCACGCGCCGTACCATCGGGTCATGGCTACCGACACACCAACAGGCGCCACCCCGGGCGAGGACGCGATCCGCGCCGCGCTCGCGACGGTGAACGACCCCGAGATCCACCGCCCCATCACCGACCTGGGGATGGTCAAATCGGTGGACATCGCGGCGGACGGCGCGGTGGCGGTCGTGGTCTACCTCACCGTCTCCGGCTGCCCGATGCGCGAGACGATCACCAACAACGTGCGCGACGCGGTCGCCGGCGTCGAGGGCGTGACGAGCGTCCGGGTCGACCTGGAAGTAATGAGCGACGAGCAGCGCAAGGAGCTGGCGACGTCGCTGCGCGGCGGCACCGCCGAGCGCGAGGTGCCGTTCGCCCAGCCCGGCTCGCTGACCAGGGTCTACGCCGTCGCCTCCGGCAAGGGCGGCGTCGGCAAGTCGTCGGTGACCGTCAACCTCGCCGCGGCGATGGCGGCCGACGGCCTGAAGGTCGGTGTCGTGGACGCCGACATCTACGGTCACTCCGTGCCCCGCATGCTCGGCGCCTACGGCAAGCCCACCCAGGTCGAGAACATGATCATGCCGCCGTCGGCGAACGGCGTGAAGGTCATCTCGATCGGCATGTTCACGCCCGGCAACGCCCCCGTCGTGTGGCGCGGCCCGATGCTGCACCGCGCGCTGCAGCAGTTCCTCGCCGACGTCTACTGGGGCGACCTGGACGTCCTGCTGCTGGACCTGCCCCCGGGCACCGGCGACATCGCGATCTCGGTGGCCCAGCTGGTCCCGAACGCGGAGATCCTGGTGGTCACCACCCCGCAGCAGGCCGCCGCCGAGGTCGCCGAGCGGGCCGGTTCGATCGCCGTGCAGACCCACCAGAAGATCGTCGGCGTGGTGGAGAACATGTCCGGGCTGCCCTGCCCGCACTGCGACGAGATGGTCGACGTATTCGGCACCGGCGGCGGTGAGCGGGTCGCCGAGGGCCTGACGAAGACCACCGGCACGCAGGTGCCGGTGCTCGGCGCCATCCCGATCGACGTCCGCCTCCGCGAGGGCGGCGACGAGGGCAAGCCGGTCGTGCTGACCGACCCGGACTCCCCCGCGGGCGCGGCGATCCGCGCGATCGCCGGCAAGCTCGGCGGCCGGCAGCGGGGTCTGTCGGGGATGTCGCTGGGGATCACCCCGCGCAACAAGTTCTGAGGTGGTGCCCCCCGGTCGGGGGGGGAGCCCGCGGGGCTCACGACATCACTTGATGTGCGACAGGGGGCGGGCCCGGCGGGCCCGCCCCCTGCTGTCTGCCGCGCGCCGTCAGCCGGCCTGCGCGCCCGGGCCTTCGCTCATGGCCCGGTGGCCGGTGGCCGACCGCCGTCAGCGCCGCTCACGACTCGTACGCCGTCAGGTCCTGGACGACGGAGAATCCCAGGCCATAGGCGCTCATCCCGCGCCCGTACGCGCCGATGTGGACGCTTTCCGGGCCCTCTGCGGAGGAGCCCGCCAGTACCCAGCCGTACTCGGACTCGCGGTAGGCGAACGAGGTCGGCACCCCGTCCACCGGGAGCATCAGCTCGCTCCAGCTTCCGCCGCCGAGGTCGTCGGCCAGCTCCCAGGCGAGCATCGTCTGCTGGTCCAGCCAGTCCTGGCGGAGCGTCCGGTCCATCTGGGTCGGCCAGGTGTGGGCGAGCAGCCCCGAGCCGGCGAGCCAGGCGGCCGTCGAGACCGAGGTGGCCTCCAGTACGCCGGTGCCGTCGGCACTGCGCCGTACGGGGCGGTCGGCGACCGTCACCACGACCGCGAACCGCTCGTCCTGCGGCGGTTCCACCTTGATGGTGGGCTCCTCGCCGTGCCCCATGGCACCGTGCTCGACGGTGCCGTCCGCGCCCGCGCCGACCTGCATCAGCCAGCGCGGACCGGTGAACGCCTCGTCGAGGCCGTACCACGGGAACGCGGCCAGCAGATAGCCGTCGGCCTTCCGGCCGACCGCGGCGGACGCCTGCTGTTCCGCTGTCCGACTCGTCGTCTCCATCTGCGCGGAGCCTCCTTGTTGCCCTGCGTCGTGGGCGGCCCGCCCCCCTCAGGCGACCGAACCCCGAACACCCGGAGCATAGCCATAGGCGTCAACACAGCCCGGTCATACCGGAGTGTGTCAGGTGGCGTCGGCGTCGAACGGCGGACGCTCGGCCGGCTCCGTGGCCGCGGGCTTCTTGACCAGGTCGGGACGGCCGGCGGCGGCCGGGGACTCCTTCGACAGGTTCAGTCCCGAGCCGTTCGAGGACCCGGTGGCCGAGGCGCTCTCGCGGCTGTGCACGGCGTCGGTGACCTCGGCCATCTCCTGCTTCAGATCGAAGCCGTTACGGATCTCGGCGAGCTCCTTGAAGCCGTACTCGTCCTTCTCCAGGACGTGCTTGCGCACGAAGTTCTTCGGCTTGAGGTCCTCGAACTCGAAGTCCTTGAAATCCGGCCCGAGCTCGCTGCGGATGTCTTCCTTGGCGCTGTCGGAGAACTCCCGGATCTTCCGGATGACGCCCATGACGTCCTGGATGACCTTGGGGAGCTTGTCCGGGCCGAAGATGAGCACGGCGAGGACGACGATCGCCACCAGCTCGAGGGGTCCTATGTCGAAGAACACCTTGCAGCTCCTTGAGTCATCCGCGGCCTGTGTCGGCCTAGGGGCCAGGCCGCCTATCACGGTACCTGGCCCCGGGCATCGGACGGGAGTCGCCCGCGCCAACACCGTGCAAACGATCAGCCGGCGGTGGAGGAACCCAGCCTGAGCCGTACGGACTGCTGTTTGCCGCCCCGCTGGAGGGTCAGCAGCAGCGTGTCGCCCGGCCGGTGGCTGCGGATCTTCACGATCAGCTCCTCGCCGCTGTGCACGGCGGCGCCGTCCACCTCGGTGATCACGTCGCCGGCCCGGAGCCCGGCCTTCGCGCCCGGCCCGCCCGGCGTGACCGGCTGCTTGCCGCCCTTGCTGTGCTCGCTGACCCGCGCGCCGTCGCCGGCGTACTCCATCTCCAAGGTGACGCCTATCACCGGGTGTGTCGCCCGGCCGGTGTTGATCAGCTCCTCGGCCACCCGCTTGGCCTGGTTGATCGGTATGGCGAAGCCCAGCCCTATGCTGCCGCCCTGGCCGCCGCTCTCCGATCCGCTGCCGGTGTCGGCCGCACGGATGGCGCTGTTGATGCCGATCACCCGCGCCCTGGCGTCCACCAGTGGGCCGCCGGAGTTGCCCGGGTTGATGGGCGCGTCGGTCTGCAGCGCGTCCACGTACGAGACGTCGCTGCCGTCGCCCTTCTCGCCGCCCGCGGTGATCGGACGCTGCTTGGCGCTGATGATGCCGGAGGTGACGGTGTTGGCCAGGTCGAACGGCGCACCGATCGCCACGACCGGGTCGCCGACCCGCACCGAGTCGGAGTTGCCGAGCGGGAGCGGCCGCAGCCCCGTGACGCCCTCGACCTGGACGACGGCGAGGTCGTAGCCGCCGTCCTGGCCGACGACCTTGGCCTTGGCGGTCTGCCCGCCGCTGAACGTCACCGATATCTCGCCGCCGGTCCCGGCCGGCTCCACGACGTGGTTGTTGGTGAGGATGTGGCCCTGCCGGTCGAGGACGAAGCCGGTGCCGGTGCCCTGTTCGGCGTTGCCCCGGACGTGGATGGTCACCACGCCGGGCAGCGCGGCCTGGGCGATGCCGGCGACGCTGTCGGGGCGGCGGCCCCCGGCGTCGTCGGCCGCCTGGGGCAGCTTGATGTCGTTGATCCCGCCGTACCGCTCGACGTAGGCGCCGACGCCGCCGCCCACCCCGCCGGCGAGCAGCGCGAGCGCCACCGCGCCGACGGCCAGCAGACCGCGGCGGTTGCGCGGCCCCCGGGGTGGCGCCGCCGGGCCGCCCTGCAGGGGTGCGCTCCAGGGGTCGTACTGCTGCCAAGCACCGTGCGGGACCGGACCGTGGCCGCCCGGTGGGACGGGGCCGTGGCCGCCCGGTGCGGCGGCGTGCGGCGCAGCGGCGGTGTGCGGCGGGGCGGTGGGGCGGGGGCCGCCGTCACCGGGTACGGGGACGAACCCGGGGTCCGCGCCCTCGGGCGCCGGCTGCGGGGCGGAAGCCTGCGGCCCGGAAGCTTGTGGGCCGGGGGCCTGCGGGGCGCCGGGCTTCGCGAGCAGGGGGCGGCCGGGGCCGTCCGGCTCGGCGGACGGGCCGGGGGCCGGGCCCGGGGGCGCGGCCTCGGCCGGGGCCGTCAGGTGCGGCGGCTCACCGCCGGTGTGCGGCGGGGCCTGCGGCGGGCTCGGGTAGCCGGCGGCCGGCGCCGGCGCGCCGTACGGGGGCAGCGGACCGGCGGACGGCGGCAGCGCGGTGCCCTGCGCGGGGGTGGCGCCGGACCAGCCCGGCGCGGCGGTACGGGGCTCGGGCCGCTGCACGGGCGGCGCGGGCGCCCACGGGCCGGGGCCGCCGTACGGCGGGGTGCCGTACGGGTCCTCGGGGTGCAGCGGCCGGGCGGGCGCGGCGGGGGGCTCGACGGCCGTCGCTGCCGGGGGCACGGCCGAGGCCCGGGGCGCCCGGTCCCCCTCGGGGGCGGGCACCTGACCGAGCGTCACGGTGGCGGCGCCGGGCCGCGCCCCGTCTGCGAGGGGCGTCCGGGCGCCCGGGGCGTCGAGCTGTCCCGCGGCGGTCCGGTCCTCGGCCGAGGCCGGCCGGTCTTCGACCGAGACCGGTCGGTCTTCGACCGATTCGGGCCGGCCTTCGGCTGCGTCGGGTCGTTCCGCGCCCGGCCGTTCGTCCGCCGGGCCGGTCCGGTCCGCCGCGGGCTCGACCGGCGTCACGGCGGGGGCGGGCTTCGCCGATGTCACGGACGTCAACTGCCGCTCGGCCGCGACCCTTTCGGCTCGTTCCGCGCCGGTCGCCGCGGTCCGGCCGGCGACGGTCGCCGCGGCCCACTCCGCGCCGTCCGCTTCGGACCGCACGGCGGCGTCGGCCTCGGACCGCGCGGCGGCGTCGGCTTCGGACCGCTTGGCGACGGCCCCGGTCGGGCCCGCCGTGCCGTCGGGCACGGCGGGGTCGTGCGTCGCGGGGGTTCGCGGCTGCGGCGGGCGTACGAGCCAGTCGCCCGCGTCCTGCGCGTCGGCCCGGCCGGCCGGGCCGGAGGCGTCGGCCCGCGCCGCGTCCGCCGGGCCGCCGGCAGGCGGCATCGCCTGCGGACCGGCCTCGGCGGACGGTCCCGTGGCCGGGGTGCGTCCCGGGCGGCTCCACCACTTCAGCTTCGGCCCGGCGGCCGTACCGTCGTCCATGCTCTCCCCAGATTTCGCCCGCGGTCCCGCGGACCACCACCACCTCACGGCGCGCGCCCGGTCAGGGTGCGCCGCGCAACAGCGATTCAACCAGTTCCGCGCGGGGCTGCGCAGGGGACGGTCAGTGCGGGGCGGTGGCGGGGTCCGCGGTGCCGGGGCCGACCGCGGAGCCGGTCAGCGGGCGCATCGGTTCCAGGGGCGGGTTCCGGTGCTCGGGGACCGTGCCGGTGGCGGCGACCAGCGGCGCGTGGTGGTACGCCGAGGCCGGGCCGGTGGCGGCTATCAGCGGCGACAGCCCGAAACGGCCGGCCGGGGCCGGTGACGCCGCCGGAGCGGTGCGGGTGGGCGCGACCGCGGGGCCGTAGAGGGCCATGGCGCTGGGCGCCGGGGCCATGGTCGGGCCGCCGGACGGGGCCCGGAGCCCCTCGCGGGAGGTGCCGGCCGGCCGGAACTCCCCGCTGCGGAGCAGGGATCCACTGTCGGCCGCGGGGCTGACGCTCAGCGGGGTGACGGCCGTGCCGCCGCCCTCGGCGCCGGTCGGATCGACGGCCGCTTCCAGCGGGAGGGCGCCACCGAGCGCGAAGGCCGCGAGGGAGACCGCTCCGGCCGCCGCGAAGGCGAACCGGCGCCGCTGCGCGGGCCGCTCGGCCTCCGGCACGCGGAAGCCGCGTGCGCGGTGCAGGGCGGAGACGCCCGCCATCACTCGGCCGGCATGGTCGTCGGTGGGGGCATAGCGGAACGCGCCGCCGCCCCGGGCGAATTCGCCCGGGGCGAGGCCGCCGCTGCCGAGCCGGCTGCCGGGACCACCGGGGTCGCCCCCGGGCAGCTGCTGCAGGCGCGCCAGCAGTCCCGCGGAGGGGCCGGGGGGCGCCGTTTCGGCGAAAACGCTCTTGAGCCGACGCTGGGCGTCGGCCTCTGCCTTGCACTTGCCGCATGTCGCGAGATGCGCGAGCACCCGCTCGCGCGCGTCATGCCCCAACTCGCCGTCGACGAGGGCCGCAAGGCGGTCGCCGAGATGCTGCTCGGCGGGGGACGGACCGCCAGTGAGGCTCACGCGATTCCTACCTCCCCCGTGGGCACCACGGCCAGGGACCGCCGCTGCTCGCGCTCCTCGCTACGGCGGACCGGCGCACGGTGCTTGAGCGCCTTGCGCAGGTGGGAGCGGCCCCGGTGGATGCGGCTGCGGACCGTACCGAGCTTGACGCCGAGAGTGGCGGCGATCTCCTCGTACGACAGGCCCTCGATGTCGCACAGCACCACCGCGGCCCGGAATTCGGGCGCGAGGGTGTCGAGCGCCTGCTGCACATCGGCGTCGAAGTGCGTGTCGTCGAAGTGCTCCTGCGGGGCGGGCTCGCGGCTGGGGAGCTTCTCGGCCGCGTCGTCACCGAGCGCGTCGAAGCGGATACGCTGCCGACGCCGGACCATGTCCAGGAAGAGGTTGGTCGTGATGCGGTGCAGCCAGCCCTCGAAGGTGCCGGGGGTGTACGTCGACAGCGAGCGGAAGACGCGGACGAACACCTCCTGGGTGAGGTCCTCGGCGTCGTGCTGATTGCCGGTGAGGCGGTAGGCGAGGCGGTAGACCCGTGCGCTGTGAGTGCTGACGATCTCCTCCCAGCTGGGCGGAGTCCACGCCTGCGCATCCGCGTCTGCGGCGAAGGTCGCGGTAGGTGCGGAGTCGTTGGTGGCGGCCCCCCCGCTCGAGCGAAGTCGAGAGTGGGGGAGGAAACGGTCAGCGGTGTTTGTCACGGATTTCGGCTCGACGAACGACCTTTTCAAGCGCCTCAGCACCCCTTGGTCACCCGCCGCAGCCGCACCTCCCCTGGTGGCTCTGGTGGTGTCCAGTAGAGCCCCTACCATATCCACCTCGCCCGTTAGCTCCGGATAAGCAGATTTGACCTGCATTTGGTCCTGCTTCTGGTCGTGATTCCCGTGAGTCCTGTCTCGCGCGGTCTTCACCACTGCGTCCCCCCGCTTTCTCCCTCCCCCTCCTTAACGCCCGGTCCCATCTGCGGGTTCCCGCACACAGCGGATACAGTCACGGTTGCGTCAACTACGGGGACAGGAGAGGGCCATTACCGGCAACCGGCAGACGAGCTTGGCTTTCGCCGAGGCGTACGGCGCCGGGACCATCGACACCGCCGCCGAGGCCGCCCTGAGCTGGTCGCGTGACCTGGCACGGGACGCCGGCATCCGTACGGTGACGACCGGCACCGGCGCGGCCCTGCGCCTGCTCGCCGCCACCGCCGACGCCAAGGCGGTCGCCGAGATCGGCACCGGCACGGGCGTGTCGGGCATCTACCTCCTGCACGGCATGCGGCCCGACGGCGTCCTGACCACCGTCGACTGCGAGCCCGAGCGGCAGACCTTCGCCAAGCAGGCGTTCCGGGCGGCGGGCTTCGCCGGCAACCGCGCCCGCTTCATCCCCGGCCGGGCGCTGGACGTCCTCCCGCGGCTCGCGGACGGCGGATACGACCTGGTCTTCTGCGACGGCGACCTGATGGAGTGCCTGGAGTACCTCGCCGAATCGTTGCGGCTGCTGCGTCCCGGCGGCCTGGTGTGCTTCGAGGGCGTCTTCGCGGACGGCCGTACCGTCGATTCGGCGGTGCAGCCCGCCGAGGTGCTGCGGCTGCGGGAACTGCTGCGGGCCGTGCGGGAGAGCACCACGCTGGTGCCGGCGCTGCTGCCGGTGGGCGACGGGCTGCTCTGCGCGGTCAAGCGGGGCTGAGCCCCCCGGCGCGCGTCCCGTCCCGGCCCCGGCCCGGCCCGCGGCGGGACGAAAACAGGGCGGCAGGGAAAAAGAAAACGGCACGAAAACGGCCCCGGCACGCGGCGCGCCGTTGATGCGCGCCGCGTGCCGGGGCCGGGGTAAGTCGGCTGGGGTACCGGGTCAGGCCCGGGATTCCGCCGGTTTCGCCGCCCTCGTCAGACGGTGACCTTTTCCAGGGCCTCACCCAGGGCCTTGGCCTCGTCGGGGGTCAGCTCGACGACGAGCCGCCCGCCGCCTTCGAGCGGAACGCGCATGACGATGCCCCGCCCCTCCTTGGTCACCTCGAGCGGGCCGTCGCCCGTCCGCGGCTTCATGGCCGCCATGCTCGTTCCCCTTCCTGAAACCAGCTCATCTCAGCCGACGGCCCGAATAGGCACGTGTCACCGGCATCGAACACATTGCTTCCAGGCCATTATCCCGCATCGAACGACCCGATGACCAACATCGGGGAGCATCCCTTCGGCAACGCGCTCTCGCAAACCCACGCAATTCGGGGAGCGGGCTGCGATACTCCGCCACCCGCCGACACCCGACGCGACCGCTTTCTTTGATGTACGTCACATGCGGACGGCCGATGATCTCCGGCATCCTGAGCGCTGACTGCCGCTGCCGAGCAGTCAGAGCCGCGACGGAGGGGACTCCCAACTATGGCCGACACCGTGCTCTACGACGTGACCGACGGACTCGCGACGATCACGCTCAACCGCCCCGACGCGATGAACGCGCTGAACATCGAGGCGAAGGTCCTGCTGCGGGACACCCTCCAGGAGGCCGCGGCCGACCCCGCCGTACGCGCCGTACTGCTGACCGCCACCGGGCGCGCCTTCTGCGTCGGGCAGGACCTCAAGGAGCACATCGGGCTGCTGGCCGAGGACCGGGCGAGCGGCACCGGCGGCACCATGAACACCGTGCGGGAGCACTACAACCCGATCGTGACGGCGCTGACCGAGATGCCCAAGCCCGTCGTCGCGGGCGTCAACGGCGTCGCCGCGGGCGCCGGCGCGGGCTTCGCGCTGGCCGCGGACTACCGCGTCGTCGCCGATTCGGCGTCCTTCAACACCTCCTTCGCGGGCGTCGCGCTGACCGCCGACTCCGGGGTGTCCTGGACGCTTCCCCGGCTGATCGGTCACGGCCGGGCCGCCGACCTGCTGCTCTTCCCGCGCAGCATCAGCGCCCAGGAGGCGTACGAGCTGGGCATCGCCAACAAGGTCGTGCCGGCCGGCGAGCTGGCGGAGGAGGCCGCTGCCGTCGCCCGGCGGCTGGCCGCGGGGCCGACCCTCGCCTACGCCGCGATCAAGGAGTCGCTGGCCCACGGCGCCGGGCACTCGCTCGCCGAGACGCTGGCCAAGGAGGACGAGCTGCAGGCCCGGGCCGGGGCGTCGGAGGACCACCACATCGCGGTCGAGGCGTTCGTGAAGAAGGAGAAGCCGGTCTTCCTGGGCCGCTGACCCGCCCGTCGCCCGGCGGCCGGGTCAGCCGGCCGCCGCCTCCGCCGCCGCCCGGGCGTGACAGGCCGCCAGATGGTCGTTGACCAGGCCGCACGCCTGCATCATCGCGTAGGCGGTGGTCGGGCCGACGAAGCGGAAGCCGCGCTTCTTGAGGTCCTTGGCGAGCGCCGTCGACTCCGGGGTCACCGGCTGCACATCGGCCACGGTGCGCGGCGCCGGGCGGCTCCGGTCCGGCGCGTAGGACCAGATCAGCTCGTCCAGCTCGCCGGGGGTCAGCGCGGCGGCGACCTTGGCGTTGTTGATCGTCGCGGCGATCTTGGCGCGGTTGCGGATGATGCCGGGGTCCGCGAGCAGTCGCTCGGCGTCCGCCTCGGTGAACCGCGCCACCTCCGCGATCCGGAATCCGGCGAAGGCGGCGCGGAAGCCGGGGCGGCGCCGCAGGATCGTGATCCAGGAGAGCCCTGACTGGAACGCCTCCAGGCTCATCCGCTCGAAGAGCGCGTCGTCGCCGTGGACCGGCAGGCCCCATTCGGTGTCGTGGTAGGCGCGGTAGTCGGCCATCTGCTCCGACTCCATCCCCCACGGGCAGCGCGGGATGCCGTCCGGTGCCGTCACCACGCCGCTCATGCCTGGTCCTCGCCTTCCGTACGCCGGGGAGTCCCGGGTGCCCCGCCGGTCTCCTGCCCCTCCGCGCCGGGCCGGGCCTCGCCGCCCAAGCCGTCCGCCGGCGCACCGCCCTGTATCAGCGCGGGTCCGCCCATGGCCGTGGCGTGGGCGCCGGCCAGCGCCGCCTCCAGCTCGGCGATCCTGGCGTCGCGCTCGGCGAGCTCGGCGCCCAGGCGGTCCAGGACGTCGTCGACGTCGTCCATCCGGTAGCCGCGGACCGCCACCGGCAGCCGGACGGCGTCCACATCGGCGCGGGCGACGGGACGGTCCTCCGGCAGCGGGTCGTACAGCCGGTCCGGCTCGGAATCCCGCAGCCCACCGCCGTCTCCGCCGCCGACGACCACGAGCGTGACCGCGGCCACGACCACGACCATCGCGATCAGCAAGAACCAGAACACGACCAACTCCCCGGACTATGTGCCTGCCCCGATCGTGCCATGCGGGTCTGACAGTTAGGGTCGCTCCCGGACCACGGAGAGGGAGTCAGGGAATGCTGCGGCTGGGTAATCGCGAGTTCGGGGCGCACGAACCGGTGATCATGGCGATCGTCAACCGGACCCCGGACTCGTTCTACGACCAGGGCGCCACGTTCCGCGACGAGCCCGCGCTGGCCCGCGTGGAGCAGGCGGTGGCCGACGGCGCCGCGATCATCGACATCGGCGGCGTCAAGGCCGGCCCCGGCGAGGAGGTCAGCGCCGAGGAGGAGGCCCGCCGCACGGTCGGCTTCGTCGCCGAGGTCCGCAGGCGCTTCCCCGATGTGGTGATCAGCGTCGACACCTGGCGGCACGAGGTCGGCGAGGCGGTCTGCGAGGCCGGCGCCGATCTGCTCAACGACGCCTGGGGCGGCGTCGATCCCCGGCTCGCCGAGGTCGCGGCGCGCTACGACGTCGGCCTGGTGTGCACCCACGCGGGCGGCGCCGAGCCGCGTACCCGCCCGCACCGGGTGACGTACGACGACGTGATGGCCGACATCCTGCGGGTGACGCTCGAACTGGCGGAGCGGGCCGCGGAGTTGGGTGTCCGGCGGGACGCGATCATGATCGATCCGGGGCACGACTTCGGCAAGAACACCCGGCACAGCCTGGAGGCCACCCGCCGGCTGGGCGAGATGGCCGCGACCGGATGGCCGGTGCTGGTGTCGCTGTCCAACAAGGACTTCGTCGGCGAGACGCTCGACAAGCCGGTCAAGGAGCGGGTGCTGGGCACCCTGGCGACGACGGCCGTCTCGGCCTGGCTGGGCGCGCAGGTCTACCGCGTCCACGAGGTCGCCGAGACCCGCCAGGTGCTCGACATGGTCGCGTCCATCGCAGGTCACCGTACGCCCGCCGTCGCCCGCCGCGGACTCGCCTGAGCCGGCGGTGCCGCGGTCCCCGGCCCGCCGGGGACCGGGCGACGCCCCCTAGGGGCTGTCGTTTGGATCATGCCGGGCTCGCGGGGTCTGGCCTGATCCAAACGACAGCCCCTAGATCCCGACCTCCTTGGACATCAGCGCGACCGCCTCGTCCACGTCGTCGGTGAGGTGGAACAGCTCCAGGTCGTTCATCGACGCCTTGCCGTCGCCGATGACGGTGTCGCGCAGCCAGTCGACCAGCCCGCTCCAGTAGGCCGTACCGAACAGCACGATCGGGAAGCGGGTGACCTTGCGGGTTTGGACGAGGGTGAGCGCCTCGAAGAGCTCGTCGAGGGTGCCGAAGCCCCCGGGCAGCACCACGAACCCGCGGGCATACTTCACAAAACACGTCTTCCGGACGAAGAAGTACCGGAAGTCGACACCGAGGTTCACGTACGGGTTCATGCCCTGCTCGAAGGGCAGCTCGATGCCCAGCCCCACCGAGACCCCGCCGGCCTCCTCGGCACCCCTGTTGGCGGCCTCCATCGCGCCGGGGCCGCCCCCGGTGATCACCGCGAACCCGGCCTCGACCAGGCCCCGTCCGATGCGGACACCGGCGTCGTACTCCTTGGAGTCGAGCGGCGTACGGGCCGAGCCGAAGACGCTGACGGCCGGGCCCAGCTCGGCCAGCGCGCCGAAGCCCTCCACGAACTCCGCCTGGATGCGCATCACCCGCCAGGGGTCGGTGTGCACCCACTCGGAGGGGCCTTCGGAGTCCAGCAGCCGCTGGTCGGTGGTGCCGGCCTGCACCTGGTCGTCACGGCGCAGAACGGGCCCCAGCCGCCGCTCACCGGGGGCCGGTGCTCCCTCGGGACTGGCCATGTCGTGCTCCCTCCGCTGGCAGATCGTTTGCCGTCTCAGCGTAGATCCGCCGACGTGACCGGCAAGGGAATTCGGCTGGTCCGCGGGCGGTCGGCGGCCCGTCCCAGGGGCGGCCCGACGGCTCTCAGGCGGTCAGCCAGGCGCGCAGCCGCTCCTCGCAGTGCAGGATGCGGTCGACCTCGACCCGCTCGTCCTTCTTGTGCGCGAGCAGGGAGTAGCCGGGGCCGTAGTTGACCGCCGGGACGCCCAGCGCGCTGAAACGGGAGACGTCGGTCCAGCCGAACTTGGGCATGGCCGTACCGCCGACGGACTCCATGAACGCCTTGGCCGCCGGGTGGGAGAGCCCCGGCAGCGCGCCGGGCGAGTGGTCGTCGATGACGAACTCGTCCACCGGGCAGTCCGCGAAGACCTCGCGCACGTGGGCGATCGCCTCGTCCGGGGTGCGGTCGGGCGCGTAGCGGAAGTTGACGGTGACCGTGCAGGCGTCCGGGATGACGTTGTTGGCGACGCCGGCCTCGACCCGTACGGCGTTGAGGCCCTCGCGGTACTCCAGGCCGTCGATCACCGGGCGGCGCGGCTCGTACGCGGCGAGCGTGGCCAGGATCGGGGCGGCGGCGTGGATGGCGTTGGCGCCCATCCAGCTGCGGGCGGAGTGCGCGCGCTCGCCGGTGGTGCGCAGCAGGACCCGCAGGGTGCCCTGGCAGCCGCCCTCCACCTGGCCGTCGGAGGGCTCCAGGAGGACGGCGAAGTCGCCGGCGAGCCACTCGGGGTGGGCGTCGGCGACGTGGCCGAGCCCGTTGAGGTGCGCGGCGACCTCTTCGTTGTCGTAGAAGACGAAGGTCAGGTCGCGGTTGGGCGCGGGGACGGTGGCGGCCATCCGCAGCTGGACGGCGACGCCGGACTTCATGTCGCAGGTGCCGCAGCCCCACAGGACGCCGTCCTCGTCGAGCCGCGAGGGGACGTTCCCGGCGATCGGCACGGTGTCGAGGTGCCCGGCGAGCACCACCCGCTCGGCGCGGCCCAGGTTCGTACGGGCCACCACGTTGTTGCCGTGGCGGTCGACGGTCAGGTGCGGCAGGGCGCGCAGCGCGTGCTCGACGGCGTCGGCGAGGGCCTTCTCGTTGCCGCTCTCCGAGGGGATGTCGACCAGCTGCGCGGTGAGCGCGGCGGCGTCGAGCGACAGGTCGAGGACGGGGTGGTGTGTGGAGCGCTCCATGGTTCCGACCCTATCGGCAGCACTCCAGTACGGTGGCCTCGTGCCCGCCCAGCCCGTAGCCCCCGCCCGCCGCAAGCGTCTCCTGCGCACCGCCGCCGCCTTCGCCGTCCTCATCGGGCTGGCCTGCTACCTGGTGGTGCAGTACGTGACCGGCGGCCCCGGGGCGCCGCACTGCACCGTGCGCGCAGAGGGGGACGACAAGGCGTACGAGCTCTCCCCGGAGCAGGCCGCGAACGCCGCGACGATCTCGGCGGTGGCGTCCTCGCGCGGGCTGCCCGAGCGGGCGGTGACCATCGCGCTGGCGACCGCGATGCAGGAGTCCGGGCTGCGCAACATCGACTTCGGCGACCGGGACTCGGTCGGGCTCTTCCAGCAGCGGCCGTCGCAGGACTGGGGCTCGGTCAAGCAGATCATGGATCCCGTCTACGCCGCCGGGGAGTTCTACCACCACCTGGCGAAGGTGCCCGGCTACTCGCGGCTGCCGCTGACCGTGGCCGCGCAGAAGGTCCAGCACAGCGGCTATCCGCAGGCGTACGCGAAGCACGAGGCGAACGCCGCGCGGCTGACCGGGGCGCTCACCGGCCGCGACGGCGCGGCGATGACCTGCACCGAGAGCCGTCCCGTGGACGGCCGGGCGGGCGGCGCCGCGACGGTGCGGGAGCGGCTGGTGCGGGAGTTCGGGCCCGGGGTGCTGCCGCGGGCGGACGGCGGCGCGGGGCGCGGTACGGGCGGCGGGCGGCAGCTGACGGTTCCGGTCGGGCAGGGCGGCGCGGCGGACGAGGCGTCGCGGCGCGGCTGGCAGCTGGCGACGTGGGCGGTGGCGCACTCCGCCGAGCTGCGCATCGAACAGATCTCTTACGCCGGCCGGATGTGGTCCGCGGACGATTCGGGGAAGGGCTGGCAGCACCGGGCGGAGAGCTCGGCGGCGGCCGGACGGACCGTGCGCCTCCTCACCGCGCAGTAGTTTGCGCCGTCCCCCGGAAGGGGCACCGGAAGCCGCGCAAGCGCCAATTCCCTTTACCTGTACGTGAATTGGGCTCCCTGGGGACAGGGAGAACCGTCAATTCCCTTGCGGGAAAAGCGCCGTGACGTTTCCGCACGCCACCTCGCTGTGCGCATATTGCCCGCATTTCGCCACGCCGGATTATGTGATGCGTTGCCAAGTCTTTACCTGAGTTCACCGCAACCTTCGGGGGTTTGAAGCGGTAGTCAGTGCGTCCGCCCGGCGGACATGGCACATCTGTCAGAAGTCCGAGTCCTTCTCCGTAAAAGGAGCACCATGTCCCTCCCCGTTACGCGTCGGATCGCCCGAGCCGCCCTGCTCGTCGCAGTGGGCGCCGCTCCCGTGGTCGCCGCGGCTGGTTCCGCGGTCGCAGCGGAACTGCCCGTCAAGGCGCCCGACCTGGGCGGACTGACCGCGCCCCTGGACTCCCGCAACACCAGTGACGCCCTCGACCACACCGCCCGCACCGGCGTCGGCCTGCTGAACGAGGCCGGCTCCAAGGCGGCGACGAAGCTCGCCCCGGCGCTGGTCGAGACCGCCGGTCCGGTCGTGAAGAAGGCCATGCCGCTCACCCAGGGCGTCGTCGACAAGGCCGAGGGCGTGGCCCGCCCGATCGCCAAGCACGGTGTGTCGACCAACACGCTGCCGCTGGACGCGGTCAAGGGCCTGGTCGGCTCGCCGAAGGGCGCCCTCACGCAGCCCGGGGGCGGCCTGCTCGGCGGCCTGCCGCTCGGCGGCGGCCGCTGACGGCTGCCACACCCGTACGTACGACGCGCGGGGGCCCGGGGAGCGATGACTCCCCGGGCCCCCGCGCGTCACGTGTGTCCGCCCGTGCTCACTCCGCCAGGCGGCGCACCGCGGCCTGCACCCGCTCGTCGGTGGCGGTGAAGGCGATCCGTACGAACCGCTCGCCCGCGGGCCCGTAGAACTCGCCGGGGGCGACCAGGATGCCGCGCTTGGCGAGATCGCCGACGGTGTCCCAGCAGGGCTCGTCCCGGGTCGCCCACAGGTAGAGCGACGCCTCGCTGTGCTCGATGCGGAAGCCGGCGCCCTCGAAGGCGGTGCGCAGCGCGGCACGGCGGCGGGCGTAGCGCTCGCGCTGCTCGGCGACGTGGGCGGTGTCGCCCAGGGCGGCGACGGTGGCGGCCTGGACGGGCGCCGCGATCATCATGCCGCCGTGCTTGCGGATCTGCAGCAGATCACCGAGGACCGCCGCGTCGCCCACGAGGAAGGCCGAGCGGTAGCCGGCGAGGTTGGAGCGCTTGGAGAGCGAGTGGACGGCGACGATGCCGTCCAGGGAGCCGCCGCAGACGTCCGGGTGGAGCACCGAGACCGGGTCGGCCTCCCAGCCCAGCTCCAGGTAGCACTCGTCGCTGAAGAGCAGCACCCCGTGCTCCCGCGCCCAGGCGACGGTGCGGCGCAGCTCGTCGGCGCCGAGCACCCGCCCGGTCGGGTTGGACGGCGAGTTCAGCCACAGCAGCGCGAGGCCGTCGGGGTCCAGCTCCCACGGGTTGTCGTAGACGACCGGCTCGGCGCCGGCCAGCCGGGCACCGACCTCGTACGTCGGGTAGGCCAGCCGCGGGTAGCCGACCTTGTCGCCGGGACCGAGGCCCAGCTGGGTCGGCAGCCAGGCCACCAGCTCCTTGGAGCCGACGACCGGCAGCACGTTGGTGTGCTCCAGGCCCTGGGCGCCCAGGCGGGTGGTGGCCCAGCCGGTGAGCGCGTCACGCAGCGCGGCCGTCCCCCACACCGTCGGGTAGCCGGGGCTGTCGGCGGCGTCGGTCAGCGCCTGCCGGACCACCGCGGGGACCGGGTCGACCGGGGTGCCGACGGAGAGGTCGACGATGCCGTCGGCGTGCGCCGCGGCGGTCGTCTTGTACGGCTCCAGGCGGTCCCAGGGAAAAGCCGGAAGCCGGTCGCGGAGCGACTCCCTGGAAGGGTGGCGGGGGGTGGCGGCTGCGCCCACGGTGCTCTCTTTCTCGGTGGTCCCGGGACGGCGGCGCGAAAATGCCGTGGTCCCGTACGGCTGGGCCGTACGGGACCGGGCGGTGTCGGTTCCGTACGGCGTGTGCCGTACGGGACCCGGGCGGCGCCGTGCGACCGCTGACGACGTCGGGGGCCGCAGGGAGCGGCGGGCTCCCTGCCGGACCTCGGGCCGTTACTGGTTCTGCGGCGGCAGCTGTGCGATGAAGGGGTGGTCGCGCTCGATCAGGCCGAGCTTGCTGGCGCCACCGGGCGATCCGAGCTCGTCGAAGAACTCCACATTGGCCTTGTAGTAGTCCTTCCACTCCTCCGGGGTGTCGTCCTCGTAGAAGATCGCCTCGACCGGGCAGACCGGCTCACAGGCACCACAGTCGACGCATTCGTCCGGGTGGATGTACAAGGACCGCTGGCCCTCGTAGATGCAGTCGACCGGGCACTCCTCGATGCACGCCTTGTCCTTGACGTCGACACAAGGCTGCGCGATGACGTAGGTCACGCTGTCGTTCCTCCTCGGTAGGGCCGGCGGACCGATTGGCAGTTCCGCCGCAGGGCGCGCGGGAGCGCGGCGTCGTCGATGCCCGCCACCTAGTATCTCCGTTCCCGGGCAAGAGACGAACAAGAGGGGCGGTTTGAGCGATGGAATTCCTGGCCGGCGGACGCGCGGAAGTCCGTATCACCCGTGCTGACGTGGGCAAAAGGGTATCCGTCCGGCGTTTGACCGGGGACGGGGAGGGGGCGCCGGCGTTCACCGACGCGGTCGGCGTTCTCACATCGTGGGACGAGGGTGTGCTGAGCATCACACGGCGCGACGGCACCTCCGTACGGATCGAGGAGTCCGCGCTGGTCGCGGCCAAGGTCGTGCCCCCCGCCCGGCCCCGCAGGAAGGTTCCGGCGGCCGGCACCCGGGAGCTCCAGGAGGTCGCGGCGCGCGGCTGGCCCGCCCTCGAGGCGGAGCGTCTCGGCGAGTGGACACTGCGCGCCGCCGGCGGGTTCACCCGCCGCGCCAACTCCGTCCTGCCCCTCGGGGACCCCGGCGTCCCGCTGGACGCCGCCCTGGAGCGGGTCGAGCAGTGGTACGCCGAGCGCGGGCTGCCGGCGGTGATCGTGGTCGCCACCGGGCGCCCGGACACCGACGAGGAACTGGCCGCGGAGCTGGCGCGGCGCGGCTGGGACGCCGAGCGGCACACCCGGGTCCGGATCTCGGCGCTGGCCCCGCTCGCCGACCTCCCCGCGAGCCCTCCGCCCGGTTCGGCCGGGGTCACCCTCTCCCGCGAGCCCGGCGCCGACTGGCTGGCCCTGTACAACCGGACCGGCGACAGCGGCGGCCCCACGGCCGACGCGCTGAAGGTCCTGACCGGCGGCCCCTCGGTGTGGTTCGCCACGGTGCGGGCCGCCGACGGCGGGACGGCGGCCATCGGCCGGCTGGTCGTGGACGGGCGCTGGGCGGGCTTCGCGGCGCTGGAGGTGGCCGAGGACGCGCGGCGCCAGGGGCTGGCCACGCTGGTCACGGCGGCGCTCGCCGAGCGGGCCCTGGACGAGGGCGCCTCGGCGGCGTACCTCCAGGTCGAGGCGGACAACGCGGGCGCGCTCGCGCTCTACGACCGGCTCGGCTTCACCGACCACCACGGCTACCACTACCGGCGCGCGCGGCCGGGTGGCCGGCGCTGACGGGGTATCCCTCCGGTATGTCCCCGCAACCCGAGCCCGAGCCGCCCGGCCGCGCCGCGCGGCGGCGGCTGTTCGCCGAGGCCGCGCGGGCCGAGCGGCCCGACCTGGCGCTGCTGTGCCTGCTGATCGGTGCCGAGGCGGACGCCGACCTGGACGAGACGGGCATCGACGAGGCCCAGATCGAGCTGGACCGGCTGGCCGGGCTCCTGCCCTTCTCCCCGGCGGGCGGTCCCGGCGGCTGGGCCCGCAACCTCGCCGAGCTGCTCGGCGCCCGCTGCGGCTTCGGCGGGTCGCCCGCCGACTACCGGCGGCTCGCGTCCTCCCTGCTGCACCAGGTGCTCCGGCGGCGCCGGGGTCTGCCGATCCTGCTGTCGGTGGTGTGGATGGAGGTCGCCCGGCGGGCCGGCGCGCCCGTGTACGGGGTGGCGCTGCCCGGCCACTTCGTCGTCGGCTTCGGCGACCCCTACGGGGCCCACGTACTGGCCGATCCGTTCGCGGGCGGCCGGCTGCTCACCGACGAGGACGCGGCGCTGCTGGTCGCCGGCGCGACCGGCGGGGAGCTGACCGCGCGGATGCTGGCGCCGGCCGGTCCGCTGGAGATCGTGCAGCGGGTGCTCAACAACATCCGGGCCTGGGCGCAGGCCCGCCCGGAGCACAGCGCGGTGCAGCTGTGGGCGCTGGACCTGGCGCTGCTGCTGCCGAGCCGTCCGGCGCGGCTGCGCCGGGAGCGGGCCGAACTGCTCGTCCGGCGCGGGGAGTTCTCGGCCGGGGCGGCCGAGCTGGAGGAGTACGCCCGGGTGGTGGAGGCGGTGGATCCGGCCGGCGCCACCGCGCTCCGCCGTCAGGCCGCCGCGGCCCGCGCGATGCTCAACTGAGTCCCGGCGGGTGCCCGGCGGCGCACGACCAGCACGGTGGCGTCGTCCAGCAGCCGGCCGCCGGTGAAGCCCTCCAGGTCCGTGCGGAGCGTGCGGGCCAGCTCGGCCGGCTCCAGGTCCGTCCATCCGGCCAGCCGCTCGGCCAGCGGGTAGAACGTGCCGTCCGCGCCGCGCGCCTCGGTCACCCCGTCGGTGCACAGCACCACCCAGTCGTCCGGCCGCGGGTGGATCCGTACGCTGCGGCGCGGCTCGCCGCCGAGGCCGCCCAGGCCCAGCGGCAGCCAGCCCTCGCCGTCCCGGCGCTCGTGCACCTCTCCCCCGCGGACCAGGTAGTACGGGATGTGGCCGCAGGACAGCACCCGGCCCCGCGGCGTGCCGGCCGGCCCGCTGATCTCCATCAGCAGCGCGGTCACGAAGCGCTCGTCGGTGCCCTGCTCGACGGAGCGGGCGTTGTAGCGGGTCAGCGCCTGCTCCATCCGCTCGGCCACCGATTCCAGGGTGTCCTGGTGGTGGGCGGCCTCACGGAAGGAGGCCAGCACCTCCAGCCCCGCCCCGATCGCCGGCATGCCCTTGCCCTGTACGTCGCCGATCATCAGCCGCAGCCCGTGCGGCGTCTCGACGGCCTCGTAGATGTCGCCGCCGACCCTGGCCCCCTCCTGGGCGGAGACGTAGAAGCCGTACGCCTCGACCGGCCCGGCGGTGAGCGGCAGCTCGCGCAGCATCGCCCGCTGCACCGTGTCGGCGACCAGGCTGGTGCGGGCGTGCAGCGCCTCCCGCTGGAGCCTCGTCCGGCACAGCACCAGCGAGAAGACGGCCACCAGGAGGGCACCGAAGAGAGCGACGATCCGGCTGGCGAGGCCCCAGTCGGGCACCGTGAACGAGTCGACGTAGCTCAGGCACACCAGGTAGACGGCCGCGACCAGCAGCGTCTGCCGGTAGGAGCAGCGCAGCGCGGCGTACAGCGGGGCGATGCCCAGGAAGGCCGACTGGTGCAGCTCCGGTCCGACATCGGTCGCGTCCAGCGCCGTGACGACCAGGATCACCACGATCAGCAGCACGGTGGTGCCGCGGCCGCGCTCCACGGGTCGGTTGGCAGGCATAACACTTCCACCTTGCGCGACACCGCCGCGCACCGCACCGGGGCCGGGGTCCCGGCGGGGGCGGCGCCGCTACAGCCAGCCCTTGTCGCGGGCGGTGCGGACCGCCTCGGCGCGGTTGCGGGCGCCGGTCTTCTGGATGGCGAGGGAGAGGTAGTTGCGGACCGTGCCCGCGGACAGGTGCAGGGCGGCGGCGATCTCGGCGTTGGTGGAACCGTCGCCGGCCGTCCGCAGCACCTCCCGCTCGCGGTCGGTCAGCGGGCTCGCGCCGTCGGCGAGCGCGGCCGCCGCCAGCGCCGGGTCGATGACCCGCTCCCCGCCGAGCACCCGCCGCACCGCGTCCGCGAGCCGGGCCGCGGGAGCGTCCTTGACCAGGAAGGCGTGGGCGCCGGCCTCCATGGCGCGGCGCAGATAGCCGGGGCGGCCGAAGGTGGTGAGGATGACGACCTTCACGCCGGGCAGCTCGTCGCGCAGCACGGCCGCCGCGTCCAGCCCGCTCAGGCCGGGCATCTCGATGTCCAGCAGCGCGACGTCGACGTCGTGCGCGCGGGCCGCCGCCAGCACCTCGTCACCGCGCGCGGCCTGGGCGACGACCTCCAGGTCCTCCTCCAGCGACAGCAGCGCGGCCAGCGCCTCCCGGACCATCGACTGGTCCTCGGCCAGCAGCACCCTGATCATGGGGGTCAGCTTAGGGCCCGGGCGGGACTTCCCGGGCGGGATCGGCGGACCGCGCTACGTGGGGCTACGCCTGGCCCGGCAGCGGCTCGGGCGCGGCGTCCGCGGCGGGCGGCGCGGGCGGGGAGGCGGCCGGGGCGCGCAACGGGACGTAGGCGCGCAGGGCGAAGCCGCGGCCGTGCGGTGCGGCGCCGGTCTCCAGCCGGCCGTCGGCCAGGGCCAGGCGTTCCCGCAGGCCGCCCAGGCCGTTGCCGTCGTGGCCGCCGCCGCGCGGCGGCCCGGTGCCGTCGTCGATGACGGACAGGCACAGGTAGCGGCGCTCGTCGGCCTCCCACTCCTCGGTGAGCAGCAGCTCGCAGCGGCCGGCGGCACTGTGCCGTACGACGTTGGTGACCGCCTCCCGCAGTGCCCAGGCCAGCGCGCCCTCCCCGTCCGGCCCGAGGCCCGGGTGCTCCCGTTCCAGCGCGGGGTCGATGTCCGCGGTGATCGCGGCGGTGCGCAACGCGGCACGCACCCCGGCCAGTTCGACGACGAGGCGCGGACGCCGGTAGCCGGTGACCGCCTCGCGGACGTCGACCAGCGCCTGCCGGCTGACCTGCTCGATGTCGGCGACCTGCTGGGCGGCCTCCGCCGGCTTGTCCGGCAGCATCCGCCCGGCCAGTTCGCTCTTGAGGGTGATCAGGGAGAGCGAGTGGCCGAGGAGGTCGTGCAGGTCCCGGGCGAGGCGCAGCCGCTCCTCGTTGGCGGCGAGCCGCGCGACCTCCTGCCGCGCGGCGCGCAGCTCCTGCGTCGTACGGATCAGGTGCTGCACGCCGACCATCGCGAACCCGCTGAGCAGGCAGGGCAGGGCGTAGGCGAAGAGGTAGATGCGCACGTCCGGGAAGCGCATGCCGATCAGCACGAGGGCGGCGGTGAGCGCGGGGATGGCCCACCGCGACGTGCCGAAGGGCTGGGTGACGGCCACCGCGACGCAGACGAAGGTGAAGAGCACCAGCCAGTCCGGGCCGAGCGTCCAGGCCAGCAGCGCGGCGAGCGCCGCGAGGAGGACCACGGCCGCCCGGATCACCCCGCTCGGCACCGGCCGGTGAGCCATGTGCCGGAAGACCAGCACGAAGTAGACACCGACGAACGTCAGGAGACCGCCCCAGCCCAGCGCCTCGCGGGCCGGGGACATCCCGCCCTCGGCGAGGGTCCCGATCGGGCCCGCCAGGTACAGGAACCAGATGACGATCCAGCCGGCCTTCACGAACGCCTGGCGGCGGGTGCGGGGGGCCGCTCCGATCATCACCGGGTTGCCGTCGGTCTCCGGTCCGTTCATGCCCGGCGGGTGTCCTTCCGGTACAGCCAGGCCGCGCTGCCGGCGAAGACCAGCAGGTAGCCGGCGAGGAGTGCGATGTCCTTCGCGTGCGGTGCGCTGCCGGCCTCGACGGCGGTGCCGAGCGCGGCGTACGCGTGGGTGGGCAGCCACTCGGCGATGTTCTGCACCCACTGCGGCAGAATCGTCAGCGGCATCCACAGGCCGCCGAGGAACGCCAGGCCGAAGTAGAACAGCATCGCAATCGGCCGGACCGCGTCGCCGGTGGCCAGGTAGCCGATGGCGACGCCCAGGGCCGCGAAGACGAAGCTGCCGAGCCAGGTGCCCACGGCGATGGCGGCCCACTGCCAGGCGTCGAGGCGGACGCCCTTGACCAGGGCCGCGACCAGCAGGACGAGCACGATGGACGGCAGGCTGACCGTCGCGGCGGCGGCGATCTTGGCGGCGACATAGCCGCGGCCGGGCAGGGCGGTCAGCCGCAGCTGGCGGACCCAGCCCTTCTCGCGCTCCTTGGCGATGCGCTCGCTGTTGCCCAGCAGCACGGCGGTCATGGCACCGAATGCTGCCATGGAGACCATGAAGTACAGCCCCATGTCGAGCTTCATACCGGGTATCGGCTTGCTGTCCGCGCCGCCGGCGATGATCAGGTAGAGCGCCGGCGGATAGATCACCGAGAAGAACATGAACTTCTTGTTGCGCAGTGCGCGGATGATCTCCAGCTTGATCAGAGTGGTCATCGGGCCGCCTCCTCGGCGGTGGCGGGGGCCTGGTCGGACGCGGTGGTGAGGGCGATGAACGCCTGCTCCAGGCCGAGGCCGGAGACTTCGAGGTTGTGCGGGTAGAGGCCGAGGCCGTACAGCGCGTGCACGGTGGCGTCGGCGTCCTGGGACTGGATGCGGACCGTCCGGCGGCCCGAGCCCGCGCCGGCGCCGCTGTCGGACACCGCAAGGGAGGTCAGGGACGGCAGGCCCCGCAGCGCGTCGCGGTCGACCGGCTCGTCGAGGTCGAAGGTGACCCGGCGGGCTCCGGCCCTGGCCTTGATCTCGGCGGCGGTCCCGTCGGCCAGCACCCGGCCGCGGTGCAGCACGATCACCCGGTCGGCGATCTCGTCGGCCTCTTCGAGGTAGTGCGTGGCGAAGAGGACGGTACGGCCCTGCCGGGCCTGCTCGCGCATCGCGCCCCAGAAGGTCTGCCGGGCGGACACGTCCATGCCGGTCGTGGGCTCGTCGAGGACGATCAGGTCGTTGGCGCCGGCTGTGGCGAGGGCGAAGCGCACCCGCTGCTCCTGGCCGCCGGAGAGCTTGTCGACCATGCGGTCGGCGATCTCGGTGATGCCGGCGGTGGCCATGATGTGGTCGAGCGGATAGGCGCGCGGGTGCAGGTCGCGGGCCAGCCCGACCAGTTCCTTGACCTTGACGCCCTCCATCAGGCCGCCGCTCTGGAGCATCGCGCCGACCTTGCCCTGCTCGATGGCGCGCTGCGGGGTCGTACCGAAGAGCGTCACGGTGCCGGAGTCGGCGCTGCGCAGGCCGAGGAGCAGGTCGAGGGTGGAGGACTTGCCGGCGCCGTTCGGGCCGAGGAGGGCGACGGTCTCGCCCGGGTGCAGCTCCAGATTCAGGTCGGCCACCGCGCGCACCGCGCCGTAACTCTTGTTGACCTGGCGGAAGCTGACCACGGGTGACCCGCCCGCCTCACGGGCGGGGGTCGCTGCGGTGGTCGCTGTGGTCGTCATGGCATTCAGCTTCGGGGATCCGCGCGCGCGGCGGCAGTGTCGCCCGTACGCGGTACGGCATGACATCTGTCATGGGTGAGGCCCCCTAGGGGTCTTCCGGGGTGAGCCGGGAAGACCGCCCGTGGGGGCCTCTGACCTGCCGGCACCCGGCGTGACGGGGCGTCAGCCGCCGTCCGCGCCGATGGTCTGGACCCGCTGGGCCGGGGTGGTGCCGAGCAGTGCCTTGCCGACCGCGCTGGCCACCTCCTCGACGGTGACCGGCTTCTTGGAGCCGTCGCCCTTGGTGAGCAGCACGCCGTTGAAGGTGTCGCCGTAGAGCTGCTGGAGGGCCGGCCGGTCGTAGTACGGCACGAGGTCGCCGTTGCTGCCGACCTTGAAGGACAGGAACTTCGGGATGGACTTCTGCGGGCTGAACGAGACCGTGTGCGTGGCGTCCGTACGGACCGTCACCAGGCCGGCCATCGCGGGCTCGGCGTACTGCTTCATCGCCTTGTCCACCGCGGCCTTGCTGACCTGCGGCTGCTGCGTGCTCGCGGCGAGCACGACCGGCGAGTTGGTGCCGGTGGCGGCGCGGTCGCGGTAGGCGTCGGCGATCTTCTCCTTGGAGGTCTTGACGTCGATCGCCTTGTGCGGCACGCCGTAGTGCGGCACCGCCTTGCCGTTCTCGAAGGTGATCCCGCCGTCCTCGGCGGCGCCGCCCTCGCCGGCCACGTTCTGGAGCGCGATCTGCAGCTTCTCGTCGTCGACGATCATCGCCGGTTTGGCGGTCCGGGTGCCGCCGAACAGCGAGCCGATGACGGAGACCGGGTTGTAGTCCCGGCCGGACGCGTCGCGGACCGTGGCCTGGAGGTCGATGTCGAGACCCGCCTTGGCGGGCTCCAGGGTGGCGGGCTTGCCGTCGACGGTGAGCTTCAGCGGCGCGGTGCGGCGGTCCTTGAGGGCCGCCTCCAGCTTCTTGACCGCGTCGTCCTTGGTGGTGCCGCCGATGTCCACGCCGAGCGCGGTGGTGCCGTTGGGCACGTCGGCGTGGTCGAGCAGCAGTCCCGCGCCGTAGGCGACGCCGGCCAGGACGACGACGGCGACACCCACGAGGACGAGCTTGTTGCGGCCCTTCTTCGGCGGGTTGATCGGCTCGGGGATCTTGGGCCGCGGCTTCGGTGCGGCGCCGTGGTCCTCACCGGCCGGGGCGTGGGCGAACGGCGACGGGGAGGCCGGGCCCTCGGCGCCGGGCACCTTCGGGATGCCGCTGACGAGGGTGTCGCCGGACACCCGGTCGTGGCCGCCGGGGCCGCCGCCGACGTCGTTCCGGGCGCCGCGCCTGCCCTTGGGGGCGCCCGGCGCGGCGGCGCCGCGGCCACCGGGCAGACCGCCCGTGATGCCGCCGCCGGTGCCGGCGCCCCTGCCCGGGCCGGTGAGCGGCGCGGGCGGCTGCGGGGTGAGTTCCGCGGTGTCGTCGCTGATCCCCGGCGGGGTGCCGGGGCCGGCGAGCGGGTCACTGAAGCCGGGCGGGAGGTTGAGCGCGGACTGGCCGCGGGCCGGGCCGGTGGTCGGACCGCCGGGGCCGGCCGCCGGGCCGTCGAAGGGGCTGTGGTCGCGGGCGACACCGGGGGTGTCGAACGGCGAGTCGTCCCCGCGGGGCTCGTTGTCGAACGGCGAGTCGTCCCCGCGGGGCTCGTTGTCGAACGGCGAGCCGCCGCCGGGCCGGGCGCCGCCGTCGAAGGGCGAGCCGCCACCGGACCGGGCGCCGCCGTCGAACGGCGAGGCGCCGCCGGACGGTTCCGGGTTGTCGGAGAAGTACGGCAGGTCGGGCCGCTGCGGAGGCTTGGCGCCCGCGGACCCGCGCGGCGGGGTGGCGCCACCGGGGGCGGGGGGTGCCGGATGGGAGCCGGTGCTCGACGACTGGCCGGACGGGCCGCCCTGCGTCTTGCGCGGCGCGAACCAGTCACTGGGCCGCTCGGACCTGGCACCCGCCGCGGCGTCGTCCGCGGGGACGTCGGGGCGGGCGGTGTTCGCGGTGCGTTCCGCGGCCCGCTCGCCGCCGCGCGGGGCGCGGGGCGTACCTCGGGAGGCGGCGGAACCGCCGGACCCGGTCGATCCGTTCATGCCGGACTCCTCACCGACGGGCTTGCGCACGACGACCGGCGGGATGGGGCGCGACCCCGGAATGTTGATCTTGATCCGCGTCGTCAGTGTGGTCTCGGTCTTGGGCTCCTCCGGCTGCATCGCAGCTCCGGGTGCCGGCGTCTCGTCGGCGTCCCCCCTGGGCGAGCCGTACGGCGGCGTCCCGGACGGGTACGCGGCTCCGCCACGGCCCCGGGGGCCGGAGGACGAACTGTCAGATTCACGACTCAAAGCAGGTTCTCCCGGTTGGCTCCGCCGCTCGTCAGAGATGATCCCCGGTCCGAAGCCGGGGGGTGCCCCCAGGGCGGCGCGACGGCGCGCACCACCATACTGTCCGCCGCGGGCGGACACCCGGGGAGCGTACGAACACCGCCGCCACGGGCGATACCCCGGTGCCGGGGCCGGGCGCCCTCACCCGCGCGGCATCCGTCCCCATTTGGACCACGTCATCCGCCAACTCGGCCGGCCTGCACGCCCATCATGCGCCGCTGGGTCGCGGTGGCGCAGATCACAGCGATGAGGATCCCGCCGAGCAGGAAGACGTACGAACCGGCCCCCGGGCCGAAGAGGAAGTCGCCCTCCGGCCGGACGTCGCTGAGCAGCAGGAACACCGTCACGAGCCAGGCCGCACCGGGCACCAGCACACCGGCCGAGGTGCCGGTGGCGGCGGCGCCCCCGTAGAAGAGGCCGCCGACGCCGCACAGCGCCAGCGCCAATCCGCCGGGGAACCACGCCGCTTGCACCAGCGTCCCGGCGCACGCGACCAGCACGGCCGCCACCAGGAGCAGCAGGTAGACGCCGATCCGTCCGGCCGTCAGCGGCGCGGCGCCGCCGACCGGGACCGCCGAACCGCCGGTGCGGGCCTGCGGCCGGGCGCCGGACGCCCCGCCGGAGCCCGCCCGGGACCGCTGCCCCTTGGCGCCGCCGCCCTTCCCGCCGGCCGGCGGGGTGCCGTCAGCGCCGTTGCCGCCCTTGGCCGTGCTCATTCCGCCGCCTCCTCGATCCGGGCACGCTCCTCCGTACCCACCGTCTCACCGACCCCCGCGAACAGGTCACCCTCCCGGCCGCCGGCCGCGGGAGCGCCCGGCGTGCCGTGCACCAGCTGATAGTGCTCGGTGCCGAACAGCGGCTGCCCCAGGTCGTTGGAGAGCGCGAAGAACGGCCCGTCGACCGCGATCTGGGTGTAATGCGCGCGCATCGCCGCGGTCTTCGCCGCCCGGTGCGCCGCCGAACCGGTGATCGACGCGGTGACCTCGGCGTCCGGCAGCACGCCGGGCACGTCGTCGACGGTGGCGATGCCGGGGAAGCTCCGGCCGGCCGCGCGCAGCCGCTCGAAGCCCTCCTCGACCACGGAGCGGGGGTTGCAGTTCCAGTAGATCTTCTCGATCGCGTGCGGCCCGCCCAGGTCGGGCCGGAAGTCCGCCCGCGCGGCGAGCTCGGCGCCGCGCATGGCGACGCGGTGCGCCTGGATGTGGTCGGGGTGGCCGTATCCGCCGTTCGGGTCGTAGGTGACCAGGACCTGCGGCCCGACCTCGCGGATGACGGCCACCAGGTGGGCGGCCGCCTCGTCGAGCGGGGCCTGCCAGAAGCAGTCGGGCCGCTGGTTCTGCGGGGCGCCCATCATGCCGGAGTCGCGGTAGCGGCCGGGCCCGCCGAGGAAGCGGTGGTCGGTGACGCCGAGCGCGTCCATCGCGGCGGCCAGCTCGTCGACGCGGTACGGGCCGAGGGTGTCGTCGCGGTCCGGCGCGAGGTGGGCGAGCTCGGGCGGGATGACCTCGCCCTCCTCGCCGCGGGTGCAGGTCACGAGGGTGACCAGCGCGCCCTCGGCCGCGTACTTGGCCATGGTCACGCCGTTGTTGATCGACTCGTCGTCGGGGTGCGCGTGCACCAGGAGGAGACGGCGGGCGGGCCGGGAGGACCTCGCAGCGGCAGCTGGGGACGGGTGGGCGGTCATGCCGACAGCCTACGAGCCGGCCGGCCCGCCCTCACCCCGCGATCCCGGTGGTCGCATGCCTGGCGGCGGGGCGGACCACCGGAGGGGTGGGAGCGGGCCGGTTCGCGCGCGGCTCAGAACCTGATGCCCCCGATCATGCTGGCGACGTTCGTCGTCAGCGTCTTGACCGACGGCGCGATGGACGAGCTGGCCAGATAGAAGCCCAGCAGCATGCAGACAAAGGCATGGGCGGCCTTCAGCCCGGATTTCTTCACGAGCAGGAAGACGATGATCGCCAGCAGCACCACCGCCGAAATCGAGAGTGCCACGGCGGTTCACCTCCAAGTACACACGGTCCGGACAGAGTTGTGGTGCACCGGCCCGCGTCCACGGACCCGCGCACCGGGTATGCCAAGGGCTCTTTACCCCGTACCCACTACGCGCAAGGGATCATAACTTTCCGTCCTAGCGCATAAGTCGGAGCACGGAAGCAGAGCAGGGGCGCACACGATCTTCACGAGCGCGACCGTGGTGAGCCCCGGCCCCCGTAGGCTCGCCCCATGACCGGACAGCCTTCGTTCCCGCGGCAATCTGCCCGTACGCAGCGCTTCACTCTGGGCGCTCCGCGCGGCTACACCCTCTCCCCCGACGGTGCGCGCGTCGTCTTCCTCCGCTCTTCCTCGGGCACCGATCGCAGCCAGCAGTTGTGGGTGCTCGACGTCGAGGAGGGGCGGGAGTTCACCGCCGCCGACCCGCGGGCCCTGCTGGCCGGCGCGGAGGAGGACCTCCCGCCGCAGGAACGGGCCCGGCGGGAGCGCAGCCGGGAGGGCTCGGCCGGCATCGTCGGCTACGCGGCGGACTCCGCCGTGGAGTTGGCGGCCTTCTCGCTCTCCGGACGGCTGTTCGTCTCCGAACTGCGGGCCGGCACCACCCGTGAACTCCCGGTCCACGGGCCGGTGGTCGACCCCCGCCCGTCGCCGGACGGCCGGCACGTGGCGTTCGTCGCGGAGGGGCGGCTGCGGGTGGTCGCGGTGGACGGCGCGGCCACCTCGGACGACGGCGGGACGGCCGCCGGATCCGGTGGCGTACGGACGGACCGGGTGCTGGCGGAGCCCGACGGGCCCGAGGTGAGCTGGGGCCTGGCGGAGTTCATCGCGGCCGAGGAGATGGGGCGCTACCGGGGCTTCTGGTGGTCCCCGGACAGCGACGCGGTGCTGGCCGCGCGGGTCGACGAGGCGCCGGTGCAGCGCTGGTGGATCTCCGACCCGGCGCATCCGGACCGCGAGCCCGCCCGGGTCGCCTACCCGGCGGCCGGCACCGCCAACGCCGAGGTCACCCTGGCCCTGTTCGGCCTGGACGGCTCGCGCACCGACGTCACCTGGGACACCGTGCGCTACCCCTATCTGGCGCGCGTCCACTGGTCGGCGGCCGGCCCGCCGCTGCTCCTGGTACAGGCCCGCGACCAGCGCGACCAGCGCTACCTGACCGTCGACACCGCGACCGGCGCGACCCGGACGGTGCACGAGGACGAGGACGAGGTGTGGGTCGAGCCGTTCCCGGGCGTGCCGGCCTGGACGCCGGACGGCCGGCTGGTGCGGATCGCGGACGAGGGCGGTGCGCGCAAGTTGTTCGTCGGCGCCCGGCCGCTGACCGGGGCGCCGCTGCACGTGCGGGCCGTCCTGGACATCGGTGAGGACGACGTGCTGTTCTCCGCGAGCAGCACCGACATGCACGACATCGGCGTCTACCGCGCCTGGTTCCGCGGCAGCGGCGACCAGGGCGGCTGGGAGCGGGTGGGCGCGCGGCCGTATCCGACGGTCTCCTCCGCGGTCCGCGGCGGGGCGCTGACCGTGCTGTCCCAGGCGTCGCTGGAGCGGCCCGGCACCCAGGTGGACGTGGTGCGGCTGGACCCCGACGGCGGGGAGAAGACCCTCGCCACGATCGGTTCGTACGCGGAGGAGCCGGGGATCACCGCGCGCCCCCGGCTCGTCCTGGCCGGGGAGCGGGAGATCCCGTGCGCGGTGCTGCTGCCGAGCGGCTACACGGAGGGCGACGGTCCGCTGCCCGTACTGCTGGACCCGTACGGCGGTCCGCACGGCCAGCGGGTGGTGGCCGCGCACCACGCCCATCTGACCTCGCAGTGGTTCGCCGACCAGGGGTTCGCGGTACTCGTCGCGGACGGCCGGGGCACCCCGGGCCGCTCCCCCGCCTGGGAGAAGGCGATCTCCCGGCGGGTCGCCGAGGTCGCCCTGGACGATCAGGTGCATGCCCTCCAGGCGCTGGCCGGTTCCTTTCCCTTCGACATGGAGCGGGTGGCCATCCGCGGCTGGTCCTTCGGCGGCTATCTGGCGGGGCTCGCGGCGTTGCGCCGGCCGGATGTCTTCCGGGCCGCGGTGGTGGGCGCGCCGGTGACCGACCTGCGGCTGTACGACACCCACTACCAGGAGCGCTACCTCGGCCACCCCGCCGAGGAACCGGCGGTCTACGCCGCGAATTCGCTGCTCACGGACGAGGGACTGTCCGGGGCGGTGGAGCCGCACCGGCCGATGCTGATCGTGCACGGCCTCGCCGACGACAACGTGGTGGTGGCGCATTCGCTGCGGCTGTCGTCGGCGCTGCTGGCGGACGGCCGGCCGCACGAGGTGCTGCCGCTGTCCGGCGTGACCCATATGACGCCTCAGGAGCAGGTGGCCGAAAACCTGCTGCTGCTCCAGGTGGACTTCCTCAAGAGGTCGCTGGGGATGACCGGGTAGCGCCGGGGCGGTCCCGCGGGCCGAGGGGGCGCGCGGCCGGGGCCCCGGTCCGGCTCACCAGCCCGGCGGGAGAGTGGACGGCGGGGGCGGGGCGTGCGGGGGCCGCACCGCCCCCGGGGCGGAGCCGTACGCCAGCGCGCCGCCCGCTCCGCCGGTGGCCGCCGGCACCCCGCGCCGGAAGGCCACGAGCAGCACGGTCAGTCCGGTGACCGCCAGGAAGGCGGCGGTCGCCAACTCCAGGCGGTCGGTGCCGGACAGCGCGGCGAGGCGGTCGGCCCGCCCGGTGTGCACGGCGAGGGCCAGCGCACCGGCCCCGTGGGCGCACAGCAGCGCCGCGGCCGCGACCGCCGCGGGCCGGGCCCAGGAGGCCCGGCGCAGCGCGGCCACCGCGGCCCCCAGGGCCAGCAGTGCGAGGACCGCCGCGTGCCAGTGCGCCGGCGGCGGCGGCAGGGCGGGCAGATCCGTCGCGTCACCGAGCAGCGCCTTGCGGTAGCCGTCCGCGCCGAGCGCCGGCAGCCGGTACAGCTCCCCGCCGGCGACGGTCAGTCCCGCGGCGGCCAGCAGGACGCCCACGGTGCGGGCCGGGCCCTTGCGGGAACGGCCGGGCCGGCCCGGGTCGGCCGCCTGCGGCACCGCGCGGACGACTCCGTAGGCCGACGGGGCCGTCTCCGGCCCGCTCGCCGGGCGCCCCCGGTGGCGGCCGGCCCGTCCGGCCCCCCGCCGGCCCGCCGCGACCACCACGAGCAGGGCGGCAGCCAGGGCCAGTTCGGCCAGGACGGTCCGCTGTGCCCACGACGTGAGACCGGTGTCCGTGCCCGGGAGCCGGCCCACGCCCGGCATCCAGAGCAGCGGGGCGCGCAGCAGGGCGGTGGCGGTCGCCAGGGAGAGCAGCGTGCCGGCGGCCACCGGCGCGGGGACGGCGCCGCGCAGCGCGGTGACCGCGGCGGTCAGCGCGCCCAGCGCCAGCAGCGGGTCGAGCAGGGAGGACGCCGGGGCGGTGGCGTCCCGCGGTCCGCGGGCCCCGCCGAGCCAGGCCCACCACACCTCCGCGCCGGGCCGGGCGGCGGTGAGGTCCCGGGCGGCCCAGGCCGCGCCGAGCAGTGCCAGCATCAGGCAGAGCAGCACGCCGGTGGTGCGCGCGCCGCCGGTGAGAACGCGATCCCGCACTGTGGACACGGCCCGCCCCCCGTCCGTGTCGGTGTATCAGGGTCGTCCACGGCGCCCCGGTATACGAGGCGTCCACCGCAGGTCTACTGCAGTCGCGGCCCGGGGACAACAGACCCGATCGGGGCCCGGGGCGAAACGGGTACAAAACGGCAACCGGCCGGGACGCCACCTGGCGTCCCGGCCGGCCTACGGCACCCGCACGGCCGTACGTTGTTCATCATGGCGCGTCCGTATATCGGTGTTGCGACAGTGAAGTTGCCTTCATGTAAAAGCGGTTGGGGCGCATATGTCCCCCATGCCGTATATCGTGCCCCCCTGTCAAGCACGCCCTTGCGTCAATCTGCGCAATCTTCGCTCAAGAAGTAGACGACCTGTTGACGAGCACACCCGATCCCCTTGACTCCGCCATAAATCACTTGCGAAAGTCCGCTCATCCAGCGGTGCGACCGGCGCCGCTTCACGTTCCAAGAGAACTCGGCGCGGGGGCACTTCGCGATGACTAGTCCATCCCAGACCGCGGCTACCAAGTCCGACACCCCGGGACTTGGACCCAAGGGTCTGAAGAAGGCAAAGAACAGCAAGGGCGGTGAGCTCGTCGGCCGTTCCCCGGGCCAGCTGATGTGGACGCGCTTCAAGCGCGACCGCACGGGTGTGGTCTGCGCGATCGTCGTGCTCGCGTTCTTCGTCATCGCCGCACTGGCCCCCGTCATCGGCGCCCTGTACGGCAAGGACCCGTACACGCTGTACGGCAACAACGATCCGAACCTGCTCGACGAGTTCGGATACCCCGCCGGGGCCAACGGCGGCATCTCGCCCTCGCACTGGTTCGGCATCGAGCCGCAGCTGGGCCGCGACGTCTTCATGCAGCTGATCTACGGCATGCGGATGTCGCTCGGCATCTCCGTCGCGGTGACCATCCTGACCGTCGTCACCGGCATCATCATCGGTGTGACGGCCGGCTACCTCGGCGGGAAGACCGACTACTTCCTGAGCCGGGTGATCGACTTCCTGCTGGCCTTCCCGAGCCAGCTGACCTTCGTGGCGTTCATGCCGGTCGTCGTGGCGCTCTTCGTGCCGCCGGGCGACGAGACCCCCACCTACGTGCGGGTCTGCGCGCTGATCATCGTGCAGTGGTTCCTGGGGTGGATGGGCCTGGCACGACTGCTGCGCGGTCAGGTGCTCTCCCTGCGGGAGCGCGAGTTCGTGGAAGCCGCGAAGATCACCGGCGCCTCGCCCTGGCGGATCATCCGCAAGGAGCTGCTGCCGAACGTCGTCACGCCGGTGCTGGTGCAGAGCACGTACATGCTCCCCCTCTTCGTCACCGCCGAGGCGGGCCTGTCCTTCCTGGGCGTCGGCATCATCGAGCCGACCCCCGACTGGGGCCGGCTGTTCCAGGCGGGCGCCCGCTTCTACGAGAACGACCCGACCTTCCTGCTCTTCCCCGCCGCGGCCATGCTGATCTTCGTGCTGTGCTTCAACCTCCTCGGAGACTCGGTACGCGACGCCTTCGACCCCAAGTCCGGGCGCTGATCGTCCACTTGAGGGGGGCTTGCTGTCACCCCCACCTGCCGGGCCTGCCCCGGATGCTTCAGACAGCACATCTGGACCCCAACAGACAGGCAGGTGCTTGGAACTCATGAACGCACTTTCTACGCGCAGAGCACGCGCGGTGATCGTGGCCCTGGCGGCCGGTTCACTCGCGCTCACCGGCTGCAGCGGCGGCAGTGGCTCCAACAAGGACAAGTCGCAGACGGACGCGGACGCGGCGGCGCAGGCCAAGGCGATCCCGATGGGCACCGCGGCCGACTCCACCGGCCCGGCCGTCCCCGTCAAGGGCGCGCAGTCCGGTGGCACGCTCCGCGTGTACCAGCGTGACAGCTACAACCACCTGGACCCCGGTCAGATGTACGTCAGCGACATGAAGGCGCTCTCGCAGCTGATCTTCCGCGGGCTGACCTCCTTCAAGCAGGACGACAAGGGCAACGCCAAGGTGGTGGGTGACCTCGCCACCGACGCCGGGCAGATGTCCGACGGCGGCAAGACCTGGAAGTACACGCTCAAGGACGGCATCAAGTTCGAGGACGGCAAGCCGATCACCTCGAAGGACATCCGTCACTCCATAGAGCGGCTGTACGCCAAGTTCATCACCGACGGCCCGACCTACGTCCAGACCTGGCTGTCGGGCGCCGGCACGTCCTACCGCAAGGCGCTGCCGGACGGTCCGTACAAGGGCGACCACCTGCCCAAGAGCGTGCTGGACACGCCGGACGACAAGACCGTCATCTTCCACTTCAAGCAGCCGCAGTCGCAGCTGCCGTACGCCCTGACGATGCCCGGCTACAGCGTGGTCCCGGACAGCGCCAAGGACACCAAGGACGCCTACGACGTGGCGCCGGTGTGCTCGGGCCCGTACAAGATCGCCTCGTTCAAGTCCGGCAAGGCGATGCAGCTGGTGCGCAACAAGAACTGGGACCCGAAGACGGACCCGATGCGCCACCAGTACCCGGACGGGTACAACATCACGTTCAACCACCAGGCGTCGGACTCCACCAAGCGGCTGATGTCCGACCAGGGTGAGGCCAAGAACGCGGTGAGCTTCACCAACTCGGTGGACCCCACGCTGACCAAGGACGTGCTGAGCAACGCCAGCGCCAGCAAGCGCCTGGTGCAGGGCTACCAGCCCTACGTCTGGCAGATGAACTTCAACATGGACCGCATCAAGGACAAGAAGATCCGCGACGCGATCACCTACGCGCTGCCGAACCAGCAGATCGTCCGGGTCAACGGCGGCAGCTACGGCGGTGAGATCGCCGGCGGTCTGCTCGCCCCGACCGTGGCGGGCTACAAGAAGGGCTACGACCCCTACGGCAAGCTGTCGCACCCGAACGGTGAGCCGGAGAAGGCCAAGAAGCTCCTCAAGGAGGCCGGCAAGTCGGGCATGAAGCTCGTCTACGCCTACTCCAACACCGAGTCGCGCCAGAAGGAAGCCGTCGTCATCGAGGACGCGCTGACCAAGGCCGGGTTCAACGTGCAGAAGAAGGAGGTCGACGCGGCCTCCTGGTACGAGCAGATGGGCAAGGTCGACAACGGCTTCGACATCTACATGACCGGCTGGGGCCAGGACTGGCCGGACGCCTCGACCGTGATCCCGCCGTCGTACGACGGCACCACGATCCAGGACGGCGCCTCGAACTACTCCCACGTCAACGACAAGCACGTGAACTCCGAGATCGCCCGGATCTCCAAGATCACGGACGTCGCCAAGGCGACCGAGGAGTGGCAGAAGCTGCACCAGTACATCGTGGAGAAGGTCAACCCGGCCGCCCCGGTCTTCTACACCAAGGTCCTCCAGCTGTACGGCTCGAACGTCGGTGGCGCCCGCTACAACCTGGACGTCAGCTACCTCGACCCGAACACCCTGTACCTGAAGAAGTAACCGAAGCGACCGCTTCAGGCACCACCACCGCATGACGAAGGCTCTCCGGACGGCGCGCACACGGCGGAACGCGCGCCCTCCGGGGCCTTTGTCCGCCACCCCTCACGCCCACTGCCGCCGCCGTCCTGAGAGCAGCGAACTGCCATGCTTCAATTCCTACTTCGCCGGACGTTCGGCGCTGTTGTCATCCTCCTCCTGCTCAGTGCCTTCACTTTCTTCGTGTTCTTCGGTGCCGGCGACCCGGCCGCGATGTCCTGCGGAAAGAACTGCACCGCGGACAACATCGCGCTGATCCACCAGAACCTCGGCCTCGACAAGCCGCTGACGACGCAGTTCTGGGACTTCCTCGTCGGCATCTTCGCCGGCCGCGACTACTCCATCGGCCACTGCAGCGCGCCGTGCTTCGGCTACTCCTTCGCCACCAAGCAGGACGTCTGGTCGACGCTGATCGACCGGCTGCCCACCACCGCCTCGCTGGCCGTCGGCGGTGCCGCGGTCTTCCTGACCGTGGGTCTGGGCACCGGCCTGATCGCCGCCTACAAGCGCGGTTCGTTCCTGGACAAGGCGCTCACCTCGATCTCGATGGTGCTGAGTTCGGCGCAGATCTACATCCTCGGCCCGATCGCGCTCGGTCTGTTCGTCTACAGCGGCCTCATGGAGTCGCCCCGCTACGTGCCGATCACCTCGGACCCCGGCGGCTGGTTCATGGGCCTGCTGCTCCCCTGGGTCGTGATGGCGACGATCTTCACCGCGCAGTACACCCGTATGTCCCGCTCGACGATGATCGAGCAGCTGCAGGAGGAACACGTCCGCACGGCCAAGGCCAAGGGCATGTCCAGCCGGTACGTCTTCCTGCGCTACGCCTGGCGGGGATCGCTGATCCCCATCGTCACCATCCTCGGCATGGACCTGAGCTCGCTGTTCGGCGGCGCGATGATCACCGAGTTCACCTTCCAGCTCGCGGGCGTCGGACGGCTCGCGATCGACTCCGTCATCACCCTCGATCTGCCCATGGTCATGGGCGTGCTGGTCTTCAGCGCCGCCCTGATCCTGGTGTTCAACATCATCGTGGATGCGACGTACGCCTTCATCGACCCGCGCGTGCGCCTGTCCTAGGAGAGCCTGAAGTGACCACACTCACCAAGACCGAAGGCACCACCGTGCCGGCCGGGTCCGACCCCTTCCTGTCCGTTCGTGACCTGCACGTGCGGTTCTCCACCGAGGACGGCATCGTCAAGGCGGTCGACGGTCTCTCCTTCGATCTGGAGCGCGGCGAAACCCTCGGCATCGTGGGCGAGTCCGGCTCCGGCAAGTCGGTGACCAACCTCGCGATCCTGGGGCTGCACAACCCGAAGGCCACCGAGATCGGCGGCGAAATCGTCCTGGACGGGGACGAGCTGACGGGGGCCAGGGAGAAGACCCTGGAGAAGCTCCGCGGCAACAAGATGGCCATGATCTTCCAGGACGCGCTGACCGCCCTGTCGCCGTACTACACGGTCGGCCGGCAGATCGCCGAGCCGTTCATGAAGCACACCGGCGCCTCCAAGCGCGAGGGCCGGCAGCGCGCCATCGAGATGCTGACCAAAGTCGGCATCCCGCAGCCCAACCTGCGGGTGGACGACTACCCGCACCAGTTCTCCGGAGGTATGCGCCAGCGCGCGATGATCGCCATGGCGCTGGTCTGCAACCCGCAGCTGCTGATCGCGGACGAGCCCACCACCGCCCTGGACGTCACCGTCCAGGCGCAGATCCTCGACCTGCTCAAGGACCTCCAGCAGGAGTTCGGCTCCGCGATCATCCTGATCACCCATGACCTCGGCGTGGTCGCCAACACCGCGGACAAGCTGCTGGTGATGTACGCCGGCCGGGCCGTCGAGCGGGGCTCCGTCAAGGAGATCCTCACCGAGCCCCGGCACCCGTACACCTGGGGCCTGCTGAGCTCCATGCCGCGGCTGTCCTCGGACGTCAGCGAGGCGCTGCACCCGATCCCCGGCTCCCCGCCGAGCCTGCTCAACCCGCCCTCCGGTTGCGCGTTCAACCCGCGCTGCGGCTTCACCGGCGAGGTGGACGGCAGCCGCTGCACCGACGAGCGGCCGCTGCTGGAGATCGGGCGGGCCGCCGCGTGCCACCTGACCTCCGAGCAGAAGCAGACCCTCTTCACCGAGCAGATCAAGCCCCGGCTGGGCTAGGAGCGACCACCATGGCAGACAACGTCACCCTTCCGGCGCCGCGCGACGCCGCGCCCGCCCAGGGCGAGCCGCTGCTCACCGCCGAGGGCCTGACCAAGCACTTCCCGATCTACGGGGGCTTTCCGTTCAAGCGGAAGGTCGGCGCGGTGCAGGCGGTCGACGGCGTCGACCTGACCGTGCACGCGGGCGAGAGCTTCGGCCTGGTCGGCGAATCGGGCTGCGGCAAGTCCACCACCGGGCGGCTGCTGACCCGGCTCATGGAGCCGAGCGCCGGCAAGGTCACCTACCGGGGCCAGGACATCACGCACGCGGGCCGCAAGGACCTCGCGCCGATCCGCTCCGAGATCCAGATGATCTTCCAGGACCCGTACGCCTCGCTCAACCCGCGGCAGACGGTCGGCACCATCATCGGTGGCCCGATGGAGATCAACGGGATCAACCCGCCCGGTGGCCGGGAGAAGCGGATCCGCGAACTCCTGGAGACCGTGGGCCTGAACCCGGAGCACTACAACCGCTTCCCGCACGAGTTCTCCGGCGGCCAGCGGCAGCGCATCGGCGTGGCCCGCGCGCTCGCCCTCCAGCCGAAGCTGATCGTCGCCGACGAGCCGGTCTCCGCGCTGGACGTCTCCATCCAGGCCCAGGTCGTCAACCTGCTCCAGGAACTCCAGCGCGAGCTGGGCATCGCGTTCCTGTTCATCGCCCACGACCTGGCGATCGTGCGGCACTTCAGCGAGCGGGTCGCGGTGATGTACCTCGGCAAGATCGTCGAGGTGGGCAGCCGCGACGAGATCTACAACCGGCCGCGCCACCCGTACACCCACGCCCTGCTCTCGGCGGTGCCCGAGGCCAAGCTGGTGGAGAGCGAGGAGGAGGAGCGCGAGCGCATCCGCCTCGCCGGCGACGTGCCCTCCCCCGTCAACCCGCCCTCCGGCTGCCGCTTCCGTACGCGCTGCTGGAAGGCGCAGGACAAGTGCGCGACGGAGGAGCCGCCGCTGCTCCAGCTCTCCGGCAACGCGGCGGGCCACCTGACGGCCTGCCACTTCCCGGAGGAGCCGACGACCGCGGCGCGGGACGAGGACATCATCCTCGACCCGGCGCTGGCGGCGATCGAGGAGGCCGCGGCGGAGTCCGGCGAGTAGCCGCCGCAGACCGGTGTGCGCCGCCGTGGCGGGGAATGTTCCCGGCCGCGGCGGCGCTGTCGTTCGACGGGGAGGTGGTGCGGATGCGGATCGGGGAGCTGTCGGAGCGGACCGGCACGTCCCACCGGCTGCTGCGGTACTACGAGGAGCAGGGACTGATCGTCGCGGACCGCTGCGCCAACGGCTACCGCTCCTACGACCCGTCCAGCGTCGACCGCGTCCGGCAGATCAGGGGGCTGCTGGACGCCGGGCTGCCGACCCGGCTGATCAAGCAGATCCTGCCGTGCCTCGACACCCCCCGCACCATCCACTTCCCGGACGCGACGCCGGAGATGCTCGCCACGCTGGAGCGGGAGCGGGACCGGATGACCGAACGGATCGAGACGCTGCTCCGCAACCGCGACGCCATCGGGGAGTACCTGGACGTGGTGCGGGCCACCCGGCGCCCGGACGCCGCCGCGCCGGCCCCCTGAGCCGCCGCGCCGCGCGCCCGGCCGGTCAGCCGCTCGGTACGGCCTTGCGCTCCTCGGCGAAGTGACAGGCCGAGGGGTGCCGCACCGGGCCCTCGTCCGCCGCGAACACCGCGGGCACGTCGAGCGGCGGGACGACTTCCGCGCAGAGGTCCCGGGCCTTCCAGCAGCGGGTGCGGAACGGGCAGCCGGACGGTGGGTCGGCGGGCGAGGGGACGTCGCCGGTCAGCAGGATCCTCCCGCGGGCGCTACGGGCGTCCGGGTCGGGCACGGGCACCGCGGAGAGCAGCGCCTGGGTGTACGGGTGGGTGGGGTGCTCGTAGATCTGCTCGTCGGTGCCGGTCTCGACGATCCGGCCCAGGTACATCACCGCGACCCGGTCGGAGAGGTGGCGGACCACCGACAGGTCGTGCGCGATGAAGACGTAGGAGAGGTCGAACTCGTCCTGCAACTGCTCCAGCAGATTGACCACTTGGGCCTGTACGGAGACGTCCAGCGCGGAGACCGGTTCGTCGGCGACGATGATCTCGGGGCGCAGCGCGAGGCCGCGGGCGATGCCGATGCGCTGGCGCTGGCCGCCGGAGAACTGGTGCGGATAGCGGTTGATGTACTCGGGGTTGAGCCCGACCACGTCCAGGAGTTCCCGGACCTTTCGCCGGCGGTCCCCCTTGGGGGCCACCTCGGGGTGGATCTCGTAGGGCTCGCCGATGATGTCGCCGACGGTCATCCGGGGGTTCAGGGAGGTGTAGGGGTCCTGGAAGACCATCTGGATGTTGCGGCGCACGGCCTTCATCGCCCGGCCCGAGAGCCGGCTGATGTCCTCGCCGCGGTACCGGATCTGACCCGCCGTCGGGCGTTCCAGGGCGACCAGCATCTTGGCGACGGTGGACTTCCCGCAGCCCGATTCGCCGACGATGCCGAGGGTTTCGCCCTTGCGGAGGGTGAAGGAGACCCCGTCGACGGCCTTGACCGCGCCCACCTGCTTCCGGAAGACCACGCCCCGGGTCAGCGGGAAGTGCTTGACCAGGTCGCGGACCTCCAGGAGCGGTTCGCCGGGCACCGCCGCTCCGGGCGCGGGGCCGGTCGCGGGGCCGGGCGCGGGCGCGGGACCGTCACCGTGCGCCATCGAGGGTCTCCTTCCAGAAGTGGCAGGCGCTGGACCGGCCGGGGCCGACCTCGTACAGCGGCGGCAGCTCGCTGCGGCAGACGTCCTGGGCGAGCGGGCAGCGCGGGTTGAAGGGGCAGCCCGGCGGGATGGCGGTCAGATTGGGCGGCAGCCCCTTGATCGCGTACAGCCGCTGCCCCTTGCGGTCCAGCCGCGGGATGGAGTCCAGCAGCCCTCGGGTGTACGGGTGCGCGGGCGCCCGGTAGAGCTGGTGCACCGGCGCGGTCTCCACGATCCGGCCCGCGTACATCACCGCGATGGTGTCGGCGACGTCCGCGACCACACCCAGGTCGTGGGTGATCAGGATCAGCCCCATGGTCAGCTCGCGCTGGAGCTCCGCCAGCAGGTCCATCACCTGCGCCTGGACGGTGACGTCCAGCGCGGTGGTCGGCTCGTCCGCGATGATCAGGTCCGGGCCGAGGGCCAGCGCCATCGCGATCATGATGCGCTGGCGCATCCCGCCGGAGAACTGGTGCGGATAGTCCCCCACCCGCGCCCGGGCCGCCGGGATGCCGACCCGCTCCATCAGCTCGACGGCCCGGCCCCGGGCCGCCTTGCGGGACATCCCCTCATGGACCTGGAACATCTCCCCGAGCTGGGCCCCGACGCTGAGGACCGGGTTCAGCGCGGACAGCGCGTCCTGGAAGATCATGGCCATCCTGGCGCCCCGGACCCGGCGCCGCTCCTCCTTGCGCAGGGTCAGCAGATCGCGGCCCTGGAAGACGATCTCGCCACCGGTGACATAGCCGGGCGGCGAGTCCAGGATGCCCATCACCGCCTGCGCGGTGACGGACTTGCCGGAGCCGGACTCGCCCAGCACCGCCAGCGTCTGCCCCGGCGCCACCCGGCAGCTGACGCCGTTGACGGCCTTCGCGATGCCGTCCCGGGTACGGAACTCCACCCGCAGGTCCCGCACGTCGAGCAGCGCCGCCGGCGCGCCGTCACCGGCCGTGGGAGCACCGTTCCTCATCTGCCGTCTCCTCAGCGCAACTTGGGGTCGAGGGCGTCGCGCACCGCGTCGCCGAGCATGATGAACGCGAGCACCGTGATGCTCAGCGCGCCGGCCGGCCACAGCAGCATGTGCGGGGCGCTGCGGATGTAGGTGGAGGCCGCGGAGATGTCGATGCCCCAGGAGACGGTGGGCGGCTTCAGGCCCGCGCCCAGATAGGACAGGGTGGCCTCCAGGGCGATGTACGTGCCGAGCGCGATGGTGGCGACGACGATGACCGGGGCGACGGCGTTGGGCGCGATGTGCCGCAGCAGCATCCGCCCGTTGCCGGCCCCCAGCGCCCGCGCGGCCTGCACGTAGTCGTTCTGCTTGGCGGTGACGACCGAGCCGCGGGCGATCCGCGAGATCTGCGGCCACCCGAGCAGCACGATGAAGCCGACCACCGGCCAGACCGTGGTGCCGGTGACCACGGACAGGAAGACCAGGCCGCCGAGGAGCACCGGGATGCCGAAGAAGATGTCGGCGAGCCGGGACAGCAGGGTGTCCGACCAGCTGCCGAAGAAGCCGGCCAGGCCGCCGAGCAGGCTGCCGAGCAGCGCCGCGCCGGCGGTGGCGCAGACGCCCACGGTGATCGACGCGCGGGCCCCGTAGACCACCCGGGTGTAGACGTCCCGGCCCTGGGTGTCGAAGCCGAAGGGGTGGCCGGGCTGGGAGCCCTGCTGCGCCTTGGCCAGGTCCGCGCGGTACGGGTTGCCGGTGGCGATGAGTTGCGGCCAGATCGCGATGACCACCAGGAAGACGATGACCAGCGCGGAGAGGACGAAGACCGGGTTGCGGCGCAGGTCGTGCCAGGCGTCGCTCCACAGGCTGCGCGGTTTGCCGAGGGGCCCGGCGGGCGGGCCGGCGCCGGGCGGTGCGGCGCCGGGCCGGCGCTCCAGCGACTCCGCCTCGCCGATGGCCAGCGCGGCGGAGCCGCCGTCGCCGTGGCCGATGGCTTCCTTGGGGACGTAGGGCTCAGGCATAGCGGATCCTCGGGTCGAGGACGGCGTAGAGCAGATCGACGAGGAGGTTCGCGGTGAGGAAGACCAGTACCAGGATCGTCACGAAGCCCACGACGGTCGGTGAATTCTGCCGCAGGATTCCCTGGTAGAGCTGGTATCCGACGCCATGGATGTTGAAGATGCGCTCGGTGACGATGGCGCCGCCCATCAGGGCGCCGATATCGGTGCCGATGAAGGTGACGACCGGGATCAGTGAATTCCGCAGCAGATGGCGGCTGATGACGCGACGCCGGGGAAGTCCTTTGGCGATGGCGGTACGGACGTAATCGGCGCGGGTGTTCTCCGCGATCGAGGTGCGGGTCAGCCGGGTCACGTACGCGAGGGAGACCAGCGCCAGCACCAGGCCCGGCAGCAGCAGTTCGTTCAGCGGCGCCTCCGGGGCGACGGACGGCGCGGCCCAGCCCCACCGCACCCCGAACACGAACTGCAGGAGATAGCCGCTCACGAACGTCGGGATCGACACCACGACGAGGGAGGCGAGCAGCACCCCGGTATCGATGCTCCGGCCGCGCCGCAGCCCGCTGAAGACGCCCAGCACGATGCCCACCACCATCTCGATGACGACGGCGACGATCGTCAGCCGCAGGGTGACCGGGAAGGCCGAGGCCATCAGCTCGGTGACGGACTGCCCGTTGAACGCGGTGCCGAAATTCCCCTGGAAGATCTGCCCCATGTAGTGCACGTACTGCTTCCACAGCGGCTGGTCGAGGTAGAGGTCGCGGCGGATCTGCGCGGCGGTGGCGGGGTCCGGCGCCCGGTCGCCGAACATCGCGGCCACCGGGTCGCCCAGCGCGTACACCATGAAGAAGAGGAGAAAGGTGCTGCCGACGAACACCGGGATCATCTGCAGCAGCCGCCGGGCCACATACCGTCCCATGAATTCCCGGCCTCCTTCGGCGAGCGGTCAGTTGACCTTGATCTGGTTGTAGACGGGCACGCCGAAAGCGTTCAGCGACACATTGCTGATCCGTTCCGAATAGCCGCCGCTGCCGTTCTGGTACCACAGCGGAATGGACGGCATCTGCTGGGCGAGAATCCGCTCCGCGTCCTGGAACTTCGCGACGGCCGCACCGGAATCCGTCGCCGCGTTCGCCTGGTTGACGAGTGTGTCGAAGTGCGGATTGCTGAACTTGCCGTCGTTCGCCGAGCCGTTGGAGTAATACAGCGGCTGGAGGAAGTTCTGGATCAGCGGGTAGTCCATCTGCCAGCCGGCCCGGAACGGCCCGGTCAACGTCCTGGCCGCGATCTTGTTGCGGAAGTCGGCGAACGTCCCGACCGGTGCCCCCACACACGCCCGGTCGTCCCGCAGCGTCCGGTTGATGCTGTTGCAGATCGCGTCGATCCAGTCCTTGTGCGACCCGGTGTCGGCGTTGTACGTGAGCGTCATCCGGCCACCGGGCAGCCCGCCGCCCTCCTTGATCAGCTGCCGTGCGCGGGCCGGATCGAACACGCAGGCCGCACCGCACAGCCCGGCCTGGTACCCGCCGGCCTTCCCCAGCACCGGCGAGGTCCAGTCGGTGGCCGGCGTCCGGGTCCGCTGGAAGATCTCCTGGGTGATCTGCGCGCGGTCGATCGCCATCGACAGCCCGCGCCGGACCTTGTCCGACCCCGGCCGCGACCACCGCTTGTCGTACATGGGGAACGTCAGGGTCTGGATGATCCCGGCCGGCTGGTTGAGGTAGCGGCCCCCCAGGTCCTGCTTGACATGCGTCAGCTGCGCGGCCGGCACGTCGTCCACCAGGTCGAGGTTCCCGGCCTGCAGGTCCGTGTAGGCGGTGTTGTTGTCCGTGTACACCCGCAGATCGACGCCGCCGTTGCGGGCCGGATCGGCGCCCGGGTACTTCGCCCACTTCCGCATCCGCAGCACGGACCCCTTGTCGTAGGAGTCCACCAGGTACGGGCCGTTCCCGACGGGCTTGTCCACCCAGGCGGCGTGGTCCTTGAAGAACGCCTGCGGCAGCGGCATGAAGGCCGTGTAGCCCAGCGTGTCCGGCCAGCTGGAGAACTTCTGGTTGAGCGCCACGGTGAAGGTCCGCTCGTCCTTCACCGCCAGCCCGGACAACGTCGTGGCGGTCGCCGCACCGCTCGCCGGATGCACCCGGTCGAAGCCGTCGATGTACTGGAAGAACGCCGCGTTCTTCTGCTTGTTGCGCAGCTGCGCCCCGTAATTCCAGGCGTCCACGAAGGACTTGGCGGTGACCTTCTCGCCGTTGCTGAAGGTCCAGCCGGGCTTCAGCGTCACCGTGTAGTGCTGGGAATCCTTCGTCTCGATCCGGTCCGCGAGGACGTTCACTGCGGCGCCGGTCTTCGGGTCGTACCGCTTGAGGCCCCGGAACAGCATGTCCAGGACCTTGCCGCCCTGGACCTCGTTGGTGTTCGCCGGCTCCAGCGGATTCTGCGGATCCCCCCACGACGAGCTGACCACTCCGGACCGGCCGGCGCTCCCGCCGCCGCACGCCGTGGCCACGAGCGCGACGGCGAGGGCGCCGGCCCCCCACTTCGCGCACCCGGGTCGACGCATGACGCCTCCTCAGCTACGGGATCCTGCCTACGGCACATAAGATCGCAAAGGCAGACAAACCGCACCCCCGCAGCAAGGGCCGCTGCTCCGGAACCCGGAGAAACCCCTCGGATGCCCTACACGCCGGTACGGCAACGGGGGCGCCCCTCGTGAAGAGGGACGCCCCCGTGGGAGCCGGGGCCCGGCCGGAGCCGGGCGCGGACTCAGCGCTTGGCGCGGGAGGCGGTGCGACCGCGCTCCTTCTGGTCCAGGACGACCTTGCGGATGCGCACGGCCTCCGGGGTCACCTCGACGCACTCGTCGTCGCGGCAGAACTCCAGGGACTGCTCCAGCGACAGCTTGCGCGGCGGCACGATCGCCTCGAAGGAGTCGGCGGAGGAGGAGCGCATGTTCGTGAGCTTCTTCTCCTTGGTGATGTTGACGTCCATGTCGTCGGCGCGGGAGTTCTCGCCGACGATCATGCCCTCGTACACCTCGGTGCCCGGGTCGGTGAAGAGCACGCCGCGCTCCTGGAGGTTCGTCATCGCGAAGGCGGTGACGGAACCGGCGCGGTCGGCGACCAGGGAGCCGTTGTTACGGGTGGTCAGCGTGCCGAACCACGGCTCGTGACCCTCGTGGATGGAGTGCGCGATACCGGTACCGCGGGTGTTGGTGAGGAACTCCGTACGGAAGCCGATCAGACCGCGGGACGGGACGACGAACTCCATGCGGACCCAGCCCGAGCCGTGGTTGGACATGTTGTCCATCCGGCCCTTGCGGACACCCATGAGCTGGGTGACGGCGCCCATGTGCTCCTCGGGCACGTCGATGGTCATCCGCTCGACGGGCTCGTAGGTCTTGCCGTCGACCTGCTTGGTGACGACCTGCGGCTTGCCGATCGTCATCTCGAAGCCCTCACGGCGCATCTGCTCGACCAGGATGGCCAGCGCCAGCTCACCGCGGCCCTGCACCTCCCAGGCGTCGGGGCGCTCGGTCTCCAGGACGCGCAGCGAGACGTTACCGATCAGCTCGCGCTCCAGGCGGTCCTTGACCTGGCGGGCGGTGACCTTGCGGTCCTTGACCGCGGCCTTGGCGTCCGCGCCCTTGCCGGTGCCGCCCCGGCCGACCAGCGGCGAGGTGTTCGTACCGATGGTCATGGAGATCGCGGGCTCGTCGACCGTGATCAGCGGCAGCGCGATCGGGTTCTCCGGGTCGGCCAGCGTCTCACCGATCATGATGTCGGGGATACCGGCGACCGCGCAGATGTCGCCCGGGCCGGCCTTCTCGGCGGGCTTGCGGGTGAGCGCCTCGGTCATCATCAGCTCGGTGATGCGGACGTTGGAGATCGAGCCGTCGCGCTTGATCCAGGCGACGTTCTGGCCCTTGCGCAGCTCGCCCTGCTCGACGCGGAGCAGCGCGATACGGCCGAGGAAGTTGTCCGCGTCGAGGTTGGTGACGTGCGCCTGCAGCGGGGCGGTCTCGTCGAACTCGGGCGCGGGGACGTGCTCCAGCAGCGTGGTGAAGAACGGCTCCAGGTTGGTGCTGTCGGACGGGACCGTGCCGTCCTCCGGCTTCGTCAGCGACGCGACGCCGTCACGGGCGCAGGCGTAGACGATCGGGAACTCGATCTGGTCCTCGTCCGCGTCCAGGTCCAGGAACAGGTCGTAGGTCTCGTTGACGACCTCGTCGATCCGGGAGTCGGGACGGTCGGTCTTGTTGATGCACAGGATGACCGGCATACGGGCCGCGAGGGCCTTGCGGAGCACGAAGCGGGTCTGCGGCAGCGGGCCCTCGGAGGCGTCGACCAGCAGGACGACCGCGTCGACCATCGACAGACCGCGCTCGACCTCACCACCGAAGTCGGCGTGGCCGGGGGTGTCGATGATGTTGATCGTGATGGGCTCCCCGCCGTCCTTGGGGTGATACTTCACCGCCGTGTTCTTGGCGAGGATCGTGATGCCCTTCTCACGCTCCAGGTCGTTGGAGTCCATCATCCGGTCGTCGAGCTTCTCGGCGGCGTGCTCGGCGAACGCGCCGGCCTGCTTCAGCATGGCGTCGACGAGGGTCGTCTTGCCGTGGTCGACGTGGGCGACGATGGCTACGTTACGAATGTCGTGGCGCGTGGGCACTAGCGGTGCTTCTCCCGGAATCGTGGGTGGCGGCGCGTACGGACCACGCGCGCCCGCCGGGCATGAAGACGCCACGGCCTCACCCCATGGTACGGGGCCGGGGCGACAAAGGCCGCCCCAGCCCGTACCAAGCGCCGCTGACCTGCGGTTTCTTATCGAATATTGGCTCGGCCGCCGCCCCTACTTCGTGTATCCGATGTCCTGGAAGCGGGGTGTGGCGAAGCCGAAGGCGCCGACGTTCGCCAGCGACTTCTTCGTGGCCACCAGCTCGGGCCGCTGGTAGAGCGGGATCGACCCGGCGGCCGCCCAGATGCGGGCGTCGGCCTGCTCCACGAGCGTGCGCGCGGAGTCCTCGTCCAGCTCGGAGGCGGCCTGGTCGAAGAGCTGGTCGATGTGGTCGCTGCCGACCCGGGTGTAGTTCTGCTCGACGGTCAGCGAGCCGTCCGGCGCGGGCTGCGGCTTCGCGTAGATCGGGCGGGCGTCGGTCGCCGGGTAGGCGGTGCCGGGCCAGGAGTACAGCGCCAGGTCGTAGTCGCCGGAGGCGATGTGGTCCTGGAAGTAGCTGGCGTCGGAGACCCGCTGGACGGAGGTCTGCACGCCGATCTTGGCGAGCATGGCGGCGATCCGGCGGCCCACGGTGCGCAGCTGCTCGGAGGCCGCGCCGTCGGGCAGCACGAACCGCAGGGTCAGCGGCTTGCCGTTCTTCCTGACCAGGGCGGTGCGGACCACCTTGTCACCGGCCGGCAGCCGGCCGACGCGGAAGGCCGCCGCGTCGTGGGTGCGCCCGGCCGCGGGGCGCCCGGCACCCGGGTGGCCGCCGGACCCCGGCAGGCCGTGGGCCTGGCCGGTCTCGATCACCTCGGCGGCGCTCAGCGCCCGCGCCGCACGCTTCTTGTACCGCTTGTACTTGGCGTAGGCCGACGACTCCTTGTCGCCGTCCGCCGCCTTCTTCTCGCTCACCGCGGCGTCCTTGTAGAACGCGGCGCTCTGCCGCAGCAGGGCGGCCTGCTGGACCTCGGAACCGACCGCTCCGGTAAAGGACAGCGGCGCCTCCGCGGCGGCCGGGCGGACGCCCTCCCGGTCGCCGCGGGCGGGCGCACCGCCGTGTCCGGGGATCGGCCGGCCCGGGTTGCGGCCGTCGTACGCGCCGTCGCCCTGGTCGTCGGAGCCGCCGGGCCAGCGGTCGTCCTCGTAGCCGTAGTCGTCACGGCCGTCCCCGTCCAGGGACGTGTCGGCGTCCTCGTCACCGTAGTCGCCGGAGTCGCGCCCGGCGTCGGGGGCGGGGGCGCCCGCCTTCTCACCGGCCTGCTGGCGGTCGCCGCCCGCACGCTTCCAGCCGGCGTCGGCGAGCAGTTCCTGCGCCGCCTCGGTGTCCTGCTCGCCGAGCGCGTCGCTGTGGTCCTGGTAGCCCTGCTGCCCGGCCATCAGCAGATGGCTGCCGAGCGGCTTGGACGGCAGGTCGAGCGGCTTGAGGACGGTGTCGGCGAGGGCCTGCCGGTCGATGGCGCGGGCCACCGCGCGGCGCACCCGGTCGTCGGCGAGCGGGCCGCTGCTTCCGTTGAGGGCGAGCTGGGTGTAGGCGGGCTCCAGGGCCTTGCGGACGGTGTAGCCGCGCAGCCCGGAGTTCTCCGCGGCGGCCCGGGCACCGGCCCGGCCGGCGGCCCGCTCCCCGGCGCCCTGCGGGCCCGCGTTGCCGTCCTTGCGGGACGCGCCGGGGGCGGCGGGGCCGCGGGCCGAGGCGACCCGCTTCGCGGCCACCTGGTCGACCGCGGCCACGTCGATGGACCCGGCGGCCAGCGCCGCGGCCCGCTTGTCCCCGGGCAGCGACTCCAGCACGATCTTGCTGAGCTTGGCCCGCTCGCCCCACCACGCAGGGTTCCGTACGAGCACGACCCGGCCCGCTTCGGCGTCCCGCTTCTGGAGCCGGAAGGGGCCCGCGCCGACCTGGAGCTTCTCGCGCGCGCCGTCGTTGAAGGCGTTGGCGTTGCCCATCACGCTCCGGGGATAGAGCGGGGTGAACAGCGAGCGCCAGTCCGCGTAGGGCCGGGCGAAGGTGACCTTGACCTCGCGGCTGTTCGCGCCCTGCTCGACCTTGCCGATCCGGTCGTAGCCGGCGTTGCGCGCGGTCCAGTAGGCGTTGTCCTTGCCGCGCAGCGCGGTCCACTGGGCGACGAAGTCCGCGGCGGTGATCGCCGTGCCGTTGCTCCACCGCGCCTTGGGGTTGATCTTGTACGTGACGACCTGCTTGGGGTCGCGGGCGCTGACGTCCGCGGCGTCGAGGTAGTCGGCGTTGCGCTGCGGGGCGCCGCTGGCGTCGACGGTGAACATGCTGGGCAGCACCGCGCCGGTGATCCGGGTGGTGGTGGCGTCGGCGTCGGCCTGGAAGGCGTTGAGGGTGCCGGGCATCGCGTCGATCGCCCAGCGCACGGTGCCGCCGTCCTTGAGTTCGTCGCGCGGCGCCGGGGCGATGTCCTGGGACGCCGAGGAGGACGCCTCCGGGTCGTCGGTCCCGCAGCCGGCCAGCGCCGGCAGCGGGAGCAGCACCCCCGCCGCGACCAGCGCGGCGATGCGGCGTCTGCGGGCCGCGCGGGCTGAGGGGATGTCGTGGTCGGTCATGACTGTTACCTCCGGGCTCGCCCGCGTCGCGCCGCCTGGCCGGTCCCTCTCCGGCGCACCACGTTCGGCCGACTTTGCGGCTCATCACATCTATTGGCCCCTACTGAAGGCGACCGGCGGCCGGCCGGCCGCCCGACACGTCGGAAGCCGTCCGAAGGCCACCCGCCCGGCGCAATACGGGGCCGCCGGAAGCCGCCGCGCGGGGTCACGTACGGACGTACGTCCGCTCCGGCCCGTACCGGCGTTCGAACCCCACCGGGGCGCATGGTTGCCGAAACGCACCGGTTCGAGTCGTAATCGCGTTGGACCCCTTCCCAACGCCTACTGTGACGCGCGACACTCTCGGGCGCATGAGATCGCCCACCACACCTTCAAAAGTGAGGGCACGTTATATGTCCCTTCAGGACGAACTGACGGCGGTGGAACGCAACCTGGACGACCTGGTCCGGTCGGTGGGACGACTGGAGACGCAGGTCGGGGCCGGCCTGGAGATCCGCCGGGTGCGCAGCGACACGGACCATCTGCGGGAGAGCCTCGCGCTGTTGAAGCAGAGCGCCGCGTCCGGGCCGCAGGCAGGCCGGCAGGCCGTCCCGGTCGAGATGGTGACGGTCTCCGACGCCCCGTACGACGCCACGCTCTGGGCCGACGCCGAGGACGAAGGGCTCGGCTCCCGCACCGGACACGCGCCGTAGGAGCCCTGGGGGAAACCCCCGGGGGAAGTCCCTTGGGGGAAATCCCCTGGTGGCGGCCCCTTAGGGGGTGCGCTCGCCCCACTCAGACCCCTACCCCGTTGCCGCCTCGAGGACCCGCTTAGGCGGGGTGTTCCGGACGGGGCGCCCTTCACGGAGACCGACGTTGGCCACTGGCACCGAACCCTCCCCGCAACCGGCCGCGACCGGCGTGCCCACCGCCTCGCGTGCCGCCATCGCCGCCCGCCATCTGCGCACCGACCGCTGGTGGCTGGCCCCGGCCTGCACCGCCGCCGGGCTGCTCGCGTTCGTCGTGTACTCGACGTGGCGGGCGTTCGCGAACGCCGACTACTACCACGCCCCCTACGTGTCGCCGTTCTACTCGCCGTGCCTGGCGGAGAACTGCCACACCATGCGCGGCGGCCCCAACTGGGAGATCTTCGGCAGCTGGTGGGGCCTGTCCCCCGCGCTGCTCATCCTGATCTTCCCGCTGGGCTTCCGGCTGACCTGCTACTACTACCGCAAGGCTTACTACCGGGGCTTCTGGGCCTCGCCGCCGGCCTGCGCGGTCGCCGAGCCGCACAAGAAGTACACCGGTGAGACCCGCTTTCCGCTGATCCTGCAGAACCTCCACCGGTACTTCTTCTACTTCGCGCTGCTGGTCGCCGGCGTCCTGACGTACGACACCGTGCTCACCTTCCGCGACGAGCACTACCAGTGGGGCCACATGGGCCTGGGCACCCTGGTGTTCCTCGTCAACATCGTGCTGATCTGGGCGTACACCCTCTCCTGCCACTCCTGCCGGCACATCGTCGGCGGCCGGCTGCGGCACTTCTCCAAGCACCCGGTGCGCTACCGGCTGTGGGGCTGGATCGGCAAGCTCAACGCGCGGCACATGCTGCTCGCGTGGTCCTCGCTGATCAGCGTGGCCCTGGCGGACTTCTACGTCTTCCTGCTGGCCAGCGGGGCGTTCGCGGACCCCCGCTTCTTCTGACGACAGCTTCTACTGAGGAAAGGTGTGCCCTCCGATGGCGCATGTGGACCGGCAGGCATGGGACGTGGTCGTGGTGGGCGCGGGCGGCGCCGGGCTGCGCGCCGCCATCGAGGCCCGCGAAGCCGGCATGCGAACAGCCGTGATCTGCAAGTCCCTGTTCGGCAAGGCCCATACGGTGATGGCCGAGGGCGGCATCGCCGCCAGCATGGGCAACGCCAACGAACACGACAACTGGCAGGTCCACTTCCGCGACACCATGCGCGGCGGGAAGTTCCTCAACCACTGGCGGATGGCCGAGCTGCACGCCCGTGAGGCCCCCGACCGCGTGTGGGAGCTGGAGACCTGGGGCGCGCTCTTCGACCGCACACCCGACGGCCGGATCTCCCAGCGCAACTTCGGCGGCCACGAGTACCCGCGCCTGGCGCACGTCGGCGACCGTACGGGCCTGGAGCTGATCCGCACCCTCCAGCAGAAGATCGTCTCGCTCCAGCAGGAGGACGAGCGGGAGTTCGGCGCGTACGACGCCCGGCTGAAGGTCTTCCAGGAGTGCACGGTCACCCGGGTGCTGAAGGACGGTGACCGGGTCTCCGGCGCGTTCTGCTACGAGCGCGAGTCCGGCCGCTTCTTCGTGCTGGAGGCCCCGGCGGTGGTGCTGGCCACCGGCGGCATCGGCAAGTCCTTCAAGGTGACGTCGAACTCCTGGGAGTACACCGGCGACGGGCACGCGCTGGCGCTGCTCGCCGGGGCGTCGCTGATCAACATGGAGTTCGTGCAGTTCCACCCCACCGGCATGGTCTGGCCGCCGTCGGTGAAGGGCATCCTCGTCACCGAGTCGGTACGCGGCGACGGCGGGGTGCTGCGCAACAGCGACGGCAAGCGGTTCATGTTCGACTACGTCCCGGACGTCTTCAAGGAGAAGTACGCCGAGACCGAGGACGAGGGCGACCGCTGGTACGAGGACCCGGACCACAACCGCCGCCCGCCCGAGCTGCTGCCCCGCGACGAGGTCGCCCGGGCCATCAACGCCGAGGTCAAGGCGGGCCGGGGCTCCCCGCACGGCGGGGTCTATCTGGACGTGTCCACCCGGATGCCGGCCGAGGTGATCACCCGCCGGCTGCCGTCCATGCACCACCAGTTCAAGGAGCTGGCGGACGTGGACATCACCGCCGAGCCGATGGAGGTCGGCCCGACCTGCCACTACGTGATGGGCGGCGTGGACGTCGACCCGGACTCCGCGGCGGCGATCGGCGTGCCGGGCCTGTTCGCGGCCGGCGAGGTGGCCGGCGGGATGCACGGCTCCAACCGCCTCGGCGGCAATTCCCTCTCCGACCTGCTGGTCTTCGGCCGGCGGGCGGGACTGCACGCGGCCCGGTACGCGGCCTCGATGACCGGCCGGCCGGTGGCCGACCCGCTGCAGATCGACACCGCGGAGGCGGAGGCGCTGCGCCCCTTCAGCGCCGAGACCGGCACGGACACCGGCCCGGACGCGGTCCGCGACCGGGCCCCGGCGGAGAATCCGTACACCCTGCACCAGGAGCTTCAGCAGGCGATGAACGACCTGGTCGGCATCATCCGCCGGGAGAGCGAGATGTACGAGGCGCTCAAGCGGCTGGCCGATCTGCGGGTGCGGGCCCGGCGGGCCGGTGTCGAGGGGCACCGGCAGTACAACCCGGGCTGGCACCTGGCGCTCGACCTGCGCAACATGCTGCTGGTCAGCGAGTGTGTGGCGCGGGCGGCGCTGGAGCGCGAGGAGAGCCGGGGCGGGCACACCCGCGACGACCATCCGGCGATGGACCGCGGCTGGCGCAACATCAATCTGGTCTGCCGGCTCGCCGATCCGCAGGGCGACTCGCGGGCCGCGGACCCGGCGCTGGGGCAGATCCGGCTCTCCCGCCGGGAGACCCCGCCGATCCGCCGCGACCTGCTGGAACTGTTCGAGAAGGACGAGCTGGCGAAGTATCTGACGGACGAGGAGCTGAGCCGGTGAGCGAGGCGCAGGCAGCAGAGCAGGGGACCGGGCCGGCCGGGCGGTCCGGCGCCTACCAGGCGCACTTCCGGGTGTGGCGCGGCGAGGCGGGCGCCGGGGGCCTGAAGGACTTCACGGTCGAGGTGCACGAGGGCGAGGTGGTGCTCGACATCATCCACCGGCTCCAGGCGACGCAGGCGCCCGATCTCGCGGTGCGCTGGAACTGCAAGGCGGGCAAGTGCGGTTCGTGCAGCGCGGAGATCAACGGGCGGCCGCGGCTGATGTGCATGACGCGGATGTCGGTGTTCGACCGTGCGGAGACGATCACGGTCACCCCGATGCGGACGTTCCCGGTCATCCGCGATCTGGTCACCGATGTGTCGTTCAACTACGCCAAGGCGCGGGAGATCCCGGCGTTCGTGCCGCCGCCGGAGCTGGCGCCCGGCGAGTACCGCATGCAGCAGGAGGACGTCGGGCGCTCGCAGGAGTTCCGCAAGTGCATCGAGTGTTTCCTGTGCCAGGACACCTGCCACGTGGTGCGTGATCACGAGGAGAACAAGGCCGCGTTCGCCGGGCCGCGTTTCCTGATGCGGATCGCCGAGCTCGACATGCATCCGCTGGACGCGGCGCCGGAGGCCGGTATCGACCGCAAGACCTCCGCCCAGGACGAGCACGGGCTGGGCTTCTGCAACATCACCAAGTGCTGCACGGAGGTCTGCCCCGAGCACATCAAGATCACCGACAATGCGCTGATCCCGCTGAAGGAGCGGGCCGCGGACCGCAAGTACGACCCGCTGGTGTGGCTCGGGAACAAGATCCGGCGTCGTACGGAATGAAACTGAGCCGGCGGCGGGTGCTCGCGGGTCTCGGCGGCGTCCCGCTGGCCGCCGCGACCGGCGTACCCGACGGGCGCCGTGACCGGCCCGCCGCACCGGAGGAGGCCCCGGGCAGCAGGCGGACCACCCTGCTGCGCGGCGCCGACCTGGTGCTGACCATGGACCCGCGGCTCGGCGAGGGCCCGCTCGGCACGCTGGAGAACGGCGTCGACCTCCTGCTGCGGCACGGCGCGATCGAGGCCGTCGGCCGGCGCCTCGACGCCCCGCCCGGCGCCCGGATCGTCGACGCCGGCGGCAAGATCGTCCTGCCCGGCTTCGTCGACCTGCACAACCACCTGTGGCAGGCGGCCATCCGCGGCGGCTGCGCCACCTCGGACCTCAACGGCTGGCTGTCCGGCTGCAACCGCGCGACCCTGCCGAGGATCGACGCCCGGGACATGTACCGCTTCGTCCACCTGGCCGCCCTGGACGCCCTCCAGGCCGGCGTCACCACCGTCGTCGACTGGGTGCACCCCATCCCGTACACCACCAGCGAGGCGTACGTGCGGGCGCTGGACGACGCCGGACCGCGCTTCGTCTACGCGGCCTGCCAGAAGGCCGCCGACCTCGCCCTCGTCGCCGACGTCAAGAAGAACCTCCTCGACCCGCTGCCGCTGGCCTCCGCCCAGGTGGCGGTGCACGCCGGGATGACGGTGCGCGACGAGCTGCGGCAGTGCCGCGAACTCGCCCGCGACCTGGGCGTGATGCTCAACTCCCATGTCCTGGAACACCGCGACGACCGCCGCGACGACCCGATCCGCGCGCTGCGCGAGGCCGGCGCCTTCGGCCCCGGCCTGCTGATGAACCACGCGATCCACCTCACCGGCGAGGAGATCGCCCTGACCGGCGAGCACGACGTGCGGGTCGCCCACTGCCCGCTCAGCAACATGCGGCTGGCCTCCGGCATCATGCCGCTGCCCGCACTGCACCGGCACGGCGTACGGGCCGCGCTCGGCCACGACGGCGGGACCAACGACACCTCGGACATGTTCAACGTGATGAAGGCGGCGGTCGGGCTCCAGCGTGCCCGGCACGAGGACGCCGGGATCCACCCCACCCTCCCGGCCGTGCTCCGGATGGCGACCCTCGGCGGCGCCGAATGCCTCGGCATGGCGGACCGGATCGGGTCGCTGACACCCGGCAAGCGCGCCGATGTCGTCGTCCTGGACCCCGGCACGCTCAACTTCGCCCCGCGCTTCGACTGGACCAGCCAGATCGTCCTCAACGGGCAGCCGCCGAACGTCAGCGACGTGTACGTCGACGGGCATCTGCGCAAGTCCCGCGGGGAACTGCTGCATGTGGACACCGCGCGGGTGGTCCGCGAGGCGGAGCGGGCGGCGGCGCGCGTCCGGGCCGCCTGAGCACTACCGCCGGACGCGGGCGGCCCCCGCGCCCGACGCCGCGCTCAGAACAGGCTCAGCAGTGCCTCCGTCGGGTCCTTGACCGTCGACTCCCCGTCCGGCAGGGCGAGTTCGAACCACACGGTCTTGCCGCGCGGCGTCCGGCGGCTGCCCCAGCCCTGGCTGAGCAGGCCCACCAACTGGAGTCCGCGGCCGCCCTCGTCGGTGTCGCGGGCGCGGCGGCGGCGCGGCTGCGCCAGATCGGCGTCCCAGACCTCGCAGACCAGCGTGCGGTCCAGCAGCAGCCGCAGCCGGATCTCGCCGTGGCCGTGCCGCAGCGCATTGGTCACCAGCTCGCTGACCAGCAGCTCCGTGGTGTCGACCAGCTCCTGCAGGCCCCAGTCCAGGAGCTGCTCGCGGGCCAGTTCGCGGGCCCTGGCCACCGAGCGGGCCTCCGGGGCCAGGCTCCAGTCACCCACCGCGTCCTTCGGCAGCCCGTGCACCCGCGCCATCAGCAGCGCGATGTCGTCCTCGCCGTGCGAGGTGTCCAGCGCGCTCAGCACGTGATCGCAGGCGTCCTCCAGCGCGCGCCCGGCGTCCGAGAGGGCCGCCCGGAACGCCTGCAGGCCCTCGTCGAGCGGGTGATGGCGGGACTCCACCAGGCCGTCGGTGTACAGCGCGAGCAGCGCCCCGTCCGGCAGCTCCACCTCGATCTCCTCGAACGGCTCGCCGCCGACGCCCAGCGGCATCCCCGGCGGCACGTCGAGCAGCAGCGCGTCCTCGCCGTCCTCGACCAGCACCGGCGGCAGGTGCCCGGCGTTGGCGAAGGTGGCACGCCGGGTGACCGGGTCGTAGACGGCGTAGACGCAGGTGGCCAGGTAGACCTCGGAGAGGTCGGCGGTACGGGCGGAGCGGCCGGAGTCCAGCGCGCCCCGGGCGGAGCCGGGCCGGCCGCGGCCGGCCCCGGCGGTGGGCCGGCCGTCGCCGCTGCCGCCGAGCCCGCGGGCGATCTCGTCCAGCGCCGAGAGCACCTCGGCCGGCTCCAGGTCCAGCAGCGCCAGGGTCCGTACGGCGGTGCGCAGTTCACCCATCGCGACGGCGGCGCGCAGCCCGCGGCCCATCACGTCGCCGACGACCAGCGCCGTGCGGTGGCCGGGGAGTTCGATGACGTCGAACCAGTCGCCGCCGACCTCGGTGGCGGTGGTGCCGGGCAGGTAGCGGCAGGCGATGTCGAGGCCGGCCGCCTCCGGGTCGCCGGGCGGCAGCAGGCTGCGCTGGAGTATCAGGGCGCGTTCGTGTTCGCGGCGGTAGAGGCGGGCGTTGTCGATGCAGACCGCGGCGCGCGCGGCCAGTTCGACGGCGAGCGCGGTGTCGCGCTCCCCGAACGGCTCGCTGCCCTTCGTGCGGGAGAACTGCACCAGTCCGACGACGGTGTCCCGGGCGACCATCGGGACGGCGAGGGTGGAGTGCACCACGGCGCCCAGCTCCGGCCCGTCGTCGCTCTCCCGGCCGGGGATGATCTGCGCCTGGGCGGTGCGCAGGGCGCCCGCGCAGGGGGAGTTGAACGGGTAGCGGTGGACGGCGCCGACCGCGACCGGGGTGTCCTCGGGGGACCCGCCGGCGTCGGCGGCGAACGGGGCGTCGGAGACCGCGCTGGCGAAGGCGACCCGGCGCAGTTCGGCGCTGCCGTCGCTCATGCCGGGCGGCGCCTCGTCACCGGCCAGCAGGCCCTGGTAGAGGTCGACCGACGCCAGGTCGCAGAACTGCGGGACGGCGACGTCCAGGAGGGTGCGGGCGGTGGTCTCCAGGTCGAGGGAGTTGCCTATCCGGGCGCCCGCCTCGTTGAGCAGGGCGAGGTTGCGGCGGGCGTTGGCCGCCTCCCGCTCGGCCCGGCGGCGGCCGGTGACGTCGGCGGCGAGCGCCGCGACGCCGATGGGGCGGCCGCTGGCGCCGTGCAGCCGGTAGAGCGACACCGACCAGCGGCGGCGCTCCTCCTCGCCGGGTACCAGGCCGACCAGTTGCATCTCGGTGACCGGCTCGCCGGTGTCCAGGACGCGGCGCAGCGCGGCCGCCATCCGGTCTGCCTCGGACCGCGGCAGGAAGTCGTGCGGGGTACAGCCGCGGTACTTGCTCGCCGGGCCGCCGAAGACCGTGGCGAAGCGCGCGTTGACCCGCAGCAGCTTCAGGTCCGTGCCGAACAGGGTGAAGCCCATGGGAGATTGACCGAAAACGGCCTGCGAGGCGGCCAGGTCGGTCTCGATGCCGCGCAGCGCCCGGACGTCGACGACGACGCACACCGCGGCGCGCTCGCCGTCCTCGTTGCGGGAGGGCATCACGTAGATCTCGGCGAGCCCGTCGGCCGGTCCGCTCTCGTCCCTGCGATAGGGGACCAGGCCGGTCCACTCGCGGCCGTCGAGGATCTCGGACACCTTGCGGCGGCCGGTCTCCCGCAACTCGCTGGGCACGAAGGCTTCGACGGGGTCCTTGCCGAGGGCATACCGGGCGGGGATGCCGAGGAGCTGCTCGGCGCGCTCGCTCCACTGCTCGATCCGCCCGTCGGGGCCGAGCGAGAAGGAGGCCACCCGGATGTAGTCGTAGATGGAGCCGGGCCGGCTGCTCTGCCATACGGGCGGGCCCTGCGGCTCGCGCAGGGGCGGACGGCCACCTGGGTCGCCGGGGCCGTCCACACCGCCCTGACCCTCGGCCTGCGCGGGTTCTGCCCCGCCAGATGACATGTCGCTCACGAGCCCCGTCCCCTCCAGCTCATCGTGCCCGGACCGGACCAGCCTGAGTATCCAGCACCTCGGCTATCCGGAACACGGTCTTCACGATCACAGCACAGTCTCGATCGCAGCCCATCGACAAAATGTCGATGAAATGGCAACGATCAGGACCCCACCTGTCTCCTAACCAGCCACCGACAGCTCGAACCACACTGTCTTGCCACTCTTTCCGCGCCGGGTCCCCCAGCGGCGCGAACTGCACGCGACCAGCTGCAATCCGCGGCCTCCCTCGTCGTCCGGGGCGGCGGTGCGCTCCTGCGGCGGGTCGGGCAGCGGATCGGAGACCTCGACGAGCAGCCCGCCGGCGCTCAGCAGCACCATGCGGACTCCGATCGGCCCGCTGGCGTAGCGCAGGGAGTTGGTGACGAGCTCGCTGACGAGTAGTACGGCCACATCGGCGGCGCCGTTCACTCCCCAGTCGTGCAGCACCCGGCGGACCATCGTGCGGGCGGTGCGCACCGCGCCGGGGTCTGCCGGGAAGCTCCATTCGGCGACGGGTGAACCGGTGGCCACACTGCGCTTGCGGGCGCCGGGGGTGCCGGGTTCCGGGACCCCTGCCGCTGCGCTGTCGCTCACGCCGATCACATCCCAGCCCGATGGCATGCCCCTCGGATTGCCCACATTGAAGGGCTCAACCAGGACATACCCGGTATCGCGCTCTCGGTACCGCCCTCAACGGTGCACTGTGCCACAAATGGCGCATAAGGGGGCGAGGGTGCCCGAGGGGTGGACGGCCGGGCGCGACGGAGGGGACGGGGTACGCGGGGCGCGGACAGGGGCGGACGCGGCACCGTACGCGCTCGGCACCCGGTCTCCCCGCCTGCCGCGGGCTACGGCCGTACGCCGGTCGCCCCCGCCAGCCGGCGCATCGCCTCGGCCACCGCGGGACGGTCCTGGTCCAGCCAGTCGACCTGTGACTCCTCGCCGGGCAGCAGCCAGCGCAGCTCGTCGTGATCCTGCAGGGGCCGCGGCACCCCGGACACCAGCCGGGCCGTCCACACCTGCAGGACGTAACCGGGCCGCAGCACCCACTCCCCCGGGATGCGTTCCCCGGCGGCCGCCTCGACGCCCAGCTCCTCGCGCAGCTCGCGCTCCAGCGCCCGTTCGGGCGTCTCGCCGTCCTCCACCTTGCCGCCGGGCAGCTCCCAGCGGCCGGCCAGCGCGGGCGGCGCGCTGCGCCGTGCGGCCAGCAGCCGCCCGCCTTCGCACACCGCTCCGCCCACCACTACGCGCACCGTCGTCATGCGCGGCAGCCTACGTCCCCCGCCCCCGTCCCGCTTCCCGCCCGCCGCCTCTCAGGTCGTCGCGCGGTCGACCTTCTCGACCACGTAGAGCTGCCGCCGGCCGCGGGTGTCGAGCCGGTCGGCCACCCGCTCCGCCTCCGCCCGGGTGGCATAGCGACCGACGCGGTACCGGTTGCCGCCTTCGTCCTGGCGGATGACGAGCCAGGGGAGCACCGCCCCACCCTCGGTCATTGCGCCCCTCCGTCCGCCGCACAGCGCGCCGTTGCGCGCCCCTGGTCTGCTGATGCCGAAATCGCAATCCGCATATGCCCGAGCGTACGCCCGACCTTCACTCACCGGATATGGATTTACACAAAGAGATACCGAACCGGCCACCCGCGGGCCTCCGGCGAACCGGAAACGACCTGCGAGTGGCCGGTTTTGCCCAATGCCTCGGGCGGTTTGTGGTGATGTGCTAGGGCGCGCACGCCCCGGGAGGGACGTCGCCGCTCGACTCAGGCCCCGGCATGCGCCTTGGCCTCGTCGGTCTCGGCCGCGGCCGCCGCCTCGGCGTCGCTCTCCGCGGCCAGTTCGCGCTCGGCCTGCAGCAGCGACGGGTTGCGCCACGCGCTGCGCACGCCCCAGAAGTAGAAGGCCAGCCCGATCGCGGCGACCAGGACGATGTCCCAGCCCTCCGGCAGGTAGCCCTTACCGCCGAACTCCTTACCGCCCATGTACGAGACGGCGGCCATGACCAGCAGGTAGGCCACCATCCAGGCGCCGGCCTTGAGGTGCGGGCGCAGCGCCGCCCACGGCTTGCGGCCCTGGGTCAGCGGCTTGCCGATCTCGTACCAGGCCCAGACCGGCAGCCCGACGGCCATGATCAGGATGACCTTGCCGGTGAGCGGCCAGCGGCCCCAGTACAGGACCAGCGAACCGAAGATCATCGCGACCGGCGCGACGATCGGCATCGCCCGCAGCTTGACCGGGCGCTTGAGGTCCGGCGAGATGCGGCGCAGCGACATCACGGCGACCGGCCCGGTGATGTACGAGATGACCGTGGCGACGGAGACGATCTCGGCGAGCGAGCCCCAGCCGCGGAAGACCGCGAGGAAGAGGAACGCGATCACGAGGTTGAGCAGCAGCGCCGGACGCGGCACACCGGTCTTCTTGTCCACCTTGCCGAAGACGCCGGGCAGATGGCCGTTCTCCTGCACACCGTGGATCATGCGGGAGGTGGTGGCGGCGTAGATCATGCCGGTGCCGGACGGCGAGATGAAGGCATCCGAGTACAGCAGCAGCGCCAGCCAGTTCAGGCCCCAGGCCACAGCGAGGTCGGCGAGCGGCGAGTTGAAGCCGAGACCGGCCCAGCCGCCGCCGGCACCCAGCTTGTCGCCGGGGACCGCCATCAGGAACGCGACCTGGAGCGCGACGTAGATGACCAGCGCGATCAGGATCGACCAGACGACCGCCTTGGGCAGCGACCGGCCGGGGTTGCGGGCCTCACCGGCGAGGTTCAGCGGCGACTGGAAGCCGTTGTAGGCCCAGACGATGCCGGAGACCGCGACGGCGGTGAAGACCGAGCTCCAGCCGTTGGGGGTGAAGCCGCCGTGGTGGGTGATGTTGCCGGTGTCGAAGTGCGCCATCATCAGCGCGCTGGCGGTCAGCACGGGCACCACGACCTTGAAGACCGTGATCGCGGTGTTGGTCTTCGCGAACAGCGAGATCGCGAACCAGTTGAGGAAGAAGTAGAAGATCAGCAGGATGCTGGCCAGTCCGACGCCGGTGCCGGTCAGCTCCTTGCCGTCGTACAGCGCGTGCGCCCAGCCGAAGTCCCAGGAGCTCATGTACTGCACGGAGGCGGTGGCCTCACCGGGGATCACCGAGACGATGGCGATCCAGTTCGCCCACGCCGCGAGGTAGCCGGCGAGCGAGCCGTGCGAGTACTGGCCGTAACGGACCATGCCGCCGGCCTTGGGGAACATCGCACCGAGCTCGGAGTAGGTGAGCGCGATGGTGAGCGCGACCAGCGCGCCGATGATCCAGGCGACGATCGCGGCCGGACCGGCGATGGCCGCGGCGCGCTCGGCACCGAAGAGCCAGCCCGACCCGATGATGGAACCGAGACCAGTGGCGGTCAGGGCGATGGTCCCGAGGGACCGACGGTAATTCGAATGCGAACCCTGCTCCGCACCCTCGGTATTCGTCGTGCTCACGTGCTGGTCTCCTGGTCTTCCCCCGTGCCGTGCACAAACTTCGCCATCGTAAGAGCGAATCCGAAGATCGGCTGCCCGCTCTCGACAAAAAGACCCGCCCAGTTGAGGCTCTGTGAGGTTTCCAACACCAAGATCCGAGGGTCACGTACGGACATATCCCGACAAAGGGGACGTAACGCCGGGAACCAAAGGCACCTACGGATCCGGTACACGGCCTTCACATCCGCCCTCTTCGCGACCCCGGACCCCCACAACGGGGACCGAACCGGCCACTCAGGGACAGGATCGGCGACGCGGGGACCAGGCCACCCCACAGGTCCGTTATGTCCCGGTCATGCAGGATCGGGCCCGTCACACCGGACGGGCCGCTCCTCCGGGACCGGGCCGCACACCCCCGGTCGCGCGAGCGTCACCGCTCGTCCCCGGTCACTTCACCGGCAGGTGGTACGCCACCCGGTAGCGGTCCGCGAGCGTGACGACATCGGCCGTCTCGACCGGCCGGCCGCCCGCGCAGTACGTACGCGAGATGACCAGCACCGCGTGCCCCGGCACCCCGCCCAGCGCCATCGCCTCCTCGGCCAGCGCGGGCCGCGCCCCGACCTCCTCGACGACGTTGTCCACCACCACGTCGATGGCCGCCATCCGCTCCACCACTCCGCGCCCCGCCAACGGCCCTTCCTCCGGCAGCATCACGGGCGTCCGCCCCGTCACGTCCAAGGGCTCCCAGGACGTCGAGAGCATCGCCGGCTCGCCCTCCGCCCGGAAGACGTAGCGGGTCCGCATCACCCTGGCCCCCGGCGGAATGCGCAGCCGGGCCGCGGTCACCGAACTCGCGGCCTCCTGCTCGCTGTTGGACTCCCAGGTGCCGCGCACCCGCTCGTCCGTCTGCTCCTGCCGGAACGGCGTACAGCCACCGACCGAGTGGAATCCGGCCCGGGCGATGCGACGCGGGACGGGCTGCTCCCGTACGTACGTCCCCGACCCCGAGCGGCCCTCCACCAGCCCTTCCGCCATCAGGACCTTGCGCGCCTCCAGCGCGACGGTGTCCGAGACGCCGTACTCCTCGCGGATCCGGGCCTGGGAGGGAAGGCGGGTGTGCGGGGGCAGCACCCCGTCGACGATCTTCTGGCGCAGGTCGCCGGCGACGCGGAGGTACGCGGGCTGCTCACCGAAAGGCACATGCCCCTCCCAACAGCTTGACGGTCAGCAACAGCGTGGCAACCGCGCGTTGCCGTCCGCAACCTTGGGCCATTTATTCACCTGATGTGATGAAACCCAGTTCAGCCCCGCATCCAGCACGCCGGAACCGCACTCCCCGCAGCCACCTCCACCTCACCCACACCCCACGCCTCACCTCCCCGAGAGCGCCACCCCCACGTGTCACGATCGATCCGTACGGGGCGAGGCAGCCGCCGGCCCAGCTCGCCACGGACCCGGACGCCGGAAGGGAGCCAGCACCATGCCCGCCGAACCCCGCCTCTCCCCCATGCCCAAGGACTGGCAGCGCGCCCTCGCCGTCGTCGCCCACCCCGACGATCTCGAATACGGCGCCGCGGCCGCGGTCGCCGAGTGGACCGCTGCGGGCCGCGAGGTCAGCTACCTCCTGGTCACCCGCGGCGAGGCCGGGATCGACGGACTGGCACCGAGGGAGTGCGCGCAGGTCCGCGAGGCCGAGCAGCGGGCCGGCGCCGCACTCGTCGGCGTCCACACCGTCGAATTCCTCGACGGCCACCAGGACGGCACCGTCCAGGCCGGTACGGCGCTGCGGCGCGACCTGGCCGCGGCCATCCGCCGCCACCGCCCCGAGCTGCTGATCACCCTCAACCACCACGACACCTGGGCCGGCGTGCACTGGAACACCCCGGACCACCGGGTGGTCGGCCGCGCCGTCCTGGACGCGGCGGGCGACGCCGGCAACCGCTGGATCTTCCCCGAACTCGCCGACACCCGCGGCCTGGCCCCGTGGAACGGCGTCCGCTGGGTGGCGGTGGCCGGCTCGCCGCACCCCACCCACGCCGCCGAGGTCGGCCCCGGCATCGACCGCGCGGTCGCCTCACTGGCCGCCCACGGCGCGTACATCAGGGGCCTGCGCGGCCCCGACCAGGACCCGCACACCTACGCGCGCACCTTCGTCGAGCAGATGCTGCGCACCGGCGGCGAACGCTACCGCGGCCACCCGGCAACCCTCTTCCAGGTCTTTCCCCGCTAGGTTCTGATCATGAGACAGCTGACCGGCCTCGCTACCGACCAGGCGCCGGCCGATCCGGCCGCCACCGATGACATGCTGGCAACTCAGCCCGTCGGCTACTGGAGTGGCCTGGCCCACGAGGCCGTCACCCGGCATCTGCGTGACGCCATGGCCAGGATCGACGTCACGCAGCCGCAGTACTGGGTGCTCAACCACGTGAACGGCGCAGCCGCAGCGCCGAGCCGCGAGGAGGTGGCCGGGCAGCTGACCCCCCTTGCTGACGGGCAGCACGAGATCGCTCGGGTCGTCGACCAGTTGCTCCACCGTGGCTGGCTCGGGACCGACGCCGAGCAGCGCCTGCACCTCACCGATGCCGGGGAGGCCGCCAGAGCGCAGCTGCGCGAGCTGGTGACCGAGCTCCGTGCCGTGGTCCACCAGGGCATCAGCGACGAGGAGTACGTGGCCGCGCTCAAGGTGCTCCGCACGATGATTGCCAACGTCGAGGGCAGCGGACCTTCCTAGGTTCACCCTCTGCGATCAGCTGTCCGTCCGGACATGGAGGGCGGCGAGCCGGGGAGCCGGGGTGCGGCCCGGTGGGCAAGGGTGAGTTCGCCGGTTCGGCGGTTCGGCGGTTCGCACAGCCGGGCCGCGCCACTGCTCGCACCGGGCGATACCGCGTTCAACGGAGCGACGGAAAGACGGAGAAACGGAGAGATCGATCCCCGCCCTCGCCTCGCGCACACCGTCCAACGCCGCCGCGTCGAAGGACCGTCCGCCGGCCTCCAGCCCCACGTCCTGCTCGGGCCAATGACTAACCTGCCTTCCTCCGCTCCCTATTGGTTTTTCCCCGCCGCCCACCCCCCTTCGGGGGGTGGGCGGGTGTAGTGCCTCGGTTTCGGGGGGGGGCGAGCGGGGCGTAGTGCCTCTGCTCCCGGCGGGCGGGTGTAGGAGTGCCTCTGCTTCGGGGCTGGGCGGGCGTGGTGCCGCTGTGGGCCGTCGGTGGCAAATCAGCCCGGTTCCGCTTGCGCCTGCCGCCGCGCGCCCGCGCCCCGCTGAACAATCTCCCTGGTCATCACATACGCACGCGTCTCGCGGACTGAGGGGAACGACGATGGAAAGAGCCGGACATCCGGACCGCAGAGCACTGCTCGCCGGCGGACTGGCGGTCGGCGCGCTCACCCTCGCGGGGTGCTCCGCAACGAGCGCCGCCCCGTTGGCGAGCACCCCGTCCCCGGAAGCGCGCCCGCGCCCGACCACGCCCGCCGGGGCCTTCGCACGGCTGATGGCCGGCAACAGGCGCTGGGTGAGCGGCGACCTCCGGCACCCCGACCGGGACCCGGACCGGCGCGAGTTCGTGGCCCAGGGCCAGGAACCGTTCGGTGCGATCCTGTCGTGCATCGACTCCCGGGTGCCGCCAGAACTCCTCTTCGACACCGGGCTCGGCGACCTCTACGTGATGCGTACGGGCGGCGAGGCGATCGACCCGGTGGTCACGGGTTCCGTGGAGTACGGGCCGATGACCAGCGGCACGCCACTCGTCATGGTGCTCGGCCATCAGCGGTGCGGCGCCGTCGAAGCGGCGTACAAGTCCCTCCGCGACGGAAAGCCGCTGCCCGGAAACCTTCAGGCGATCGTCAAGGCGCTGCGGCCGGCGTACGAGCAGACGGTCCGGCAAGGCGGCTCCGACCCGGTCGACACCATGGCCCGCGCCCAGGTCAAACTGACCGCCACCGACCTGCGCTCCAACCAGGACCTGGCCCCCCTGGTGGCCAAGGGCACCCTCGCCGTCGTCGGCGCCTACTACTCGCTAGACACCGGCAAGGTGGAGGTCCTGACCGGCGCACCGTCCTGACCTGCTGCGACGGGCCTGCGGAAGGGGGCCGCAACAGCCTCAGCACCGGCGGCAGGAGAGGCGGTCGCCCCGTTGACGATCTCGTGGCCCGGGTCTCGTCGAGTCGCTACGGTCGAGCCATGACCGGACTGCCCGACTGGATGCGCCCGCCGCGCGCGGAAGGCTGGTTCGCGGAGGACCTGGACCGCCTCCCCGAGGCACCCCGCCACACCGAGCTGATCGACGGAGCCCTCGTCTTCATCCTGTCGCCCCAACGGTGGTGGCACAGCCACCTCGTCACTTCCCTCACCACCGCACTCATGGCGACCGCGCCCGCCGGTTTCGAGGTCGAACGGCAGATGACGATCCGCCTTGACGCACGCAACCGCCCGGAGCCGGATCTCCTCGTGACGACCGCCCCCTACGACCCGAATCGCACATGGTTCGCATCGGAAGAGGTCCGGCTCGTCGTCGAGGTCGTCTCCCCCGAATCCGCCCACCGCGACCGCACGGTCAAGCTCCGCAAGTACGCGGAGGCCGGAATCCCGCACTACTGGTGCGTCGAGGACGAGGGCGGCGCCCCCGTCGTCCACGTCTACGAACTCGACGAACCCACCGGCTCCTACGCGCCCGCCGGCATCTTCCGGGGCACCCTGAAGCGCCCCGTGCCTTTCGAGATCAGCCTGGACCTCGACAAGCTCACCCCGCCGCGGAGCAACTAGGAGTCACCAGGAGTCAGTGCCAGGTCGGCACGGGAACGCGGAAGGTCGGGCTCTCCGGAGCCCGACCTTCCGGCATACGCGCTAGACGAGTCACCTCGCCCGCGGCAACGGCACACTCACACGTTGAACAGGAATGCCTGAGGCCCGATCTTGACCTGCGGCGGAGCCCCACCTAGGGCCCTGACCTGGGACATCACGTTGGTATGCGTTGGCTCCCGACTGCTGTCTACGAATGTCTTGCGGACTGGCTGCGGACCGGATCCGTTGTCGCCTCTCCTGCACTACGTCAGTCTCTCGAACCGGGCAGCAGTCCCGAAGGCCGGAGATCGCTAGTACCAACATTCTCCGGCCATGCGAGACCGCGCGGGACCATGACAACCGATCTAGGCAGTCGCAGTGATCCATTGCCCGCCGAGTTGACCAGTCACGAGTGGCGCCGACCAAGCCCACCCCTCACTGTTCGCGCTCACGCACCTCTGCGGCCCTGGCGGACTCAGGGTCTAGCGGGGCGGCTTAAAGGCAGCAAGGAGTGCCCTGGCCTCAGCATTGTCAAGGTTGAGAGATGCACCCAACGTACGGGCAGCTGTCTCGTAGAGTGCCTGCGCCTTGCGCTCCAAGGATCGAGCGTCTTCCACGGCCTTGACGGCGGCTTCGCTGACTTCTACAGACGGCACTGGAAGCTGCAACTGAGAGACGATTCCCCAGTCCACCCTCGTCCTTCCCATCCCCGTCGAAGCAAGAAGAAGGTCGGCCCGAGCTTCCGGAGTACGCAGCATCTGCCAAATAAGAAAGGGATGGTACCCCTCCCTTGGGCGACACACCGTGTATTCCTTAGTAGCTACCATCCCTTCGAGTTCCACCGGAATTACCGCAACTGCCCCATGGACGGCATTAATGTGGCTAATGACCACATCCCCCGCCTTAACCTTATACAGCACGTCGTACGTCGAGTCGGAGGCCACGATAGTCTCGCCAGACTCAGCTACTCCATCATAGCGGACTCGAAGCAGCGTTACGAGATCATCATTCTCGGCCGGGACGACAATGTCACTCGCTCGATCGATGGACTGCAAACCATCTGCAGAAATTTCGACCGCACCGAAGGCCGGCCTGAGCATCTCCCCAACGCTCAAGACTTTATGCCCTGCATCCTGCCACTTTTCCACATTTCGCCCTGGACTCGGCAAGCATGCCTTGACATCCATTCGGCCATTAATCGCATCAGCGGCTACCGTCCAGTCATCCGCATCAGCTCGCCCATCCAGAAACGCCTTATATAGACTTCCGACTTTTTCGATTTCCGCTTCTGCAGCCTTGCGGTTCTCTTCATCGATTGGCAGCACTCGTTGGCGAGCAACTTCGTCGATTCCGACCCGGGTGCAGTAGTACATGAAGACCGGCGTCTGCTCTTCTTCCGGATGATGTTTCTTCTGCAGCACCACGATGGAAGTCTTCACTCGCGCTTGCGAACGCTGAAAAGCATCGCCAGGCAGAGAAACCACTGCCTTGACGATGAACTTGTCACGTACGTAAGATCGAATTCTCTTTTCCCGATCCCCACCGAGAATTGAGTCGTCGATCACCGTCACGAGGCGGCCACCCGGCCGCAGCAAGTCGTGGTACCTCTCAATAAACATCATGCTCGACTTCAGGCTAGACACCGGCTTCCGCGTCCGACCTGAATCTTGGAAAGCAAGCTCGTACTGATCAAGAATCTGCCGTTCCACATCCGTCTTGCGTGCATACTCCTTCGCAAATGGCGGATTTGTCAGGGCAACATCGAATCCTGAAGTTTCTGCGACGTATTTAAACTCATCCTTTTCGTCGCGAACCTCGCGTGTCTCGGTTGGGTGAGACCTGACGCGCTTATCAAGGGCGTCAAGCTGGTAGACGCGGCTTCCGCCGTCTCCATGCAGGTACATGTTGATGCGGGCGATTCGCGCGAGGGCAGGTTCCTTCGCGACGTCGATTCCGAAGATTCGCTGAGTGGCAATATCCTCGCGCAGCTTCCCTTTCTCGGCTGCCGACAGGCTCTTATTCCCATCAACCTTTGCCCACATGTCGGAAAGGCTCTCAATTAGAAACCCGCCGGTTCCGCAGCATGCATCGATCATGGTATCAACATGATCACGCCGAACCTGCAAATCAGCAAGTCGAGTAGCTAGCTTCACCACGCTACGCGGCGTAAAGAACTGACCAAGGTCTTTACCGCGCAGAGTTGCATTTAGGAACGTCTCAAAAAGACGCCCATTGAGATCCGAGTCCATGCTATAGAGATCAAGGTCTTGTAGTTTTGCCACCACCCCCTTAATCGTTTCAGGGCTCAGATCAAGAATCTCTCCTGGATTGAAGATCCGCTTCTTATTGCGCTTTCGGATCTCCTCTTCCAGATCGCGGACAAGATTTCCGAACTGAACATCGGCAACAGGATTCGGGCTTTCCCTCTCCATCCTTTCAATCCAGGCGGTAGAGAACTTTACCTCGTTTGCAGGAATCTGCAGAGTGCCATCTTCCGACACTGAAGCTTCAGGATTCGCGTGTATGGCCTTATCGCTCAGCAGCTTAAGGAACACAACTTTCACGAACTCCATGAAAGCAGCAGAGTAACTGTAGTTCTCGCGACGATAGATGAACTTGTGACACCAAGCGAAAGCTGCGTTAATTTCCGAAATGGATGCAGGGCGAATGGTCATTGATGTCTCAAAAAGGGAAGGCTGGGAAGACCATCCCTTAGATGCGAACGCATCGGGCGACATGATCTCTTTCAACTTCACCCACTTTTCACTAACACCGTCAAAGTCTTTAAAGGACAACGAGAGGATTGGATCCTGTCGATCCCACTCGTAAACTTCCGTTTGATCACCGTTCGTCATGATGAAATGCGTAACGGGGTTCCCGTCGCGATGGGAAGCGTTGATTTTGTGACAGTAACTGGCTGCCTGACCAACAAAGGGAAGAAGGCTTTCGTCTCTCGCTTTAGCTTCAACGACCCAGCGGATTGTATTGTCGACCTCTAGCGCGTAATCCGGTCGATACATCTTTCGCTGACGCCCCTCACTAACCATCAGCTTTGTGAGCGACTCCTTCGTTTTGATCTGCCCGTCACGGTAGCCAAGCTCCTCAAGGAGGCGGTTGACGAAGAACGTTTCGACGCTCGCCTCGTTTCCCAACACGGCGCGATCGCAGAACATATTGCGCTGGGAATTAAAGGAACTAGGCACTAGTTCTTCCTTCTAATGAGAGCTTATGTGTGGAGCTTCTACCCATGATGATTGACGCGCGGCCAACTACCCAAATAGAGCAGCCTACATCACCTGAGTGCAAGCAGTACCGGCGGGTACTACTAGTAGTCCGAACTCGACTGACGAACCAGGGCTATGGCTAGGAAGGCAACGACCAACGGTCTACTGCCACCCGTCGAGCGAGACTTGAAGCCCGCCTGCAAGGTACCGGTGAACGGCACTGGCGGTAGTGTCCACGAACCTTTCGGGAATGGCGTCAGCGTCGACCCAGCGGACCTGGCTGTGCTTGTGGGGTTCACGGTTCTCGGGTTCACCGGTCCATTCGTGGGTGGCGAAGACGACGGTGAGGAAGCCGTTGGGGGCTTCGACGCCCCAGGCGCCGTGGATGATATGGGCGACCTTGAGGGACTCTGGCTTCACGGTGAGGCCCGTCTCCTCGAAAAGCTCGCGGACCGCGGTCTCGGTGATGGGCTCGCCCGGTTCGCTCTTGCCGACGGGGAGGTCCCACTTGCCTTGGGCGAACTTGGCGTTCTCGCTGCGCTGGAGGAGGACGACGCGGTTGGTGGCCTTGTCGTGGACGATGACGGCCGCGACCAGCAGGGTCATCGAGTCGAGCGCCGGCTTGAGGGCCTTCGGCTGGTCATCGGTCTGCTGGGCCACGGTGTTCCCTTCGTCGGGCGGGTTGTTGGGCATGTTAGGCGAGGGCCTCGCGGGCGCGGCGGGCGAGATCGGCGGCACCGGGGACGCGACGGCGCTGGTAGACCGCGAGGGTGGAGCGGATCGAGGTGATCGCTTTGCGGGTGCGGTCGGAGGTCATGCCTTCCATGAGCACGAGGGCCTGGGTCCAAGCGGCGACCGCTTCATCAGCTCGGGTCTGGGCGGCAAGGCTGTCGCCGAGGTCGGCGTAGGTGAGGGCGTGGACGCGCTTGTACTTGTCGGGGTCCCAGCGGGTGAGGGCGTCCCGGTGCTGCTGTTCGGTGCCGATGTGGTCGGCGAGGTCAGTGAGGGTGCGGGCGGTGTGGCTGGCCACGGTGCCGGCAGCCGGGCCGCTGACGCGGGAGTAGCTGGGCTGGGTGCCGTCGTCCCGTAGGAGGGCGTCTTCGGCAGCGAGGAGGGCACGTGCTGCTGCCGGGTTCTCGTCGGTGGCCGCGTAGGCGCGGGCGTGGGTGATGTGGAGGAGAGCCTCGGTCTGGCCGTCGACGTGGCCGAGGCCGCGTCGCAGGGCGCCTTCGACGAGGTCGACGCAGTGGTGGGGCAGCTTGAGGCTCAGGGCCTGGTGGGCGAGGGCGCGCATCATCCAGGCCGCGTGACCTTGGGGGTCGGCTTCGCAGGCGAGCTGGTAGCCGACTTGGTAGTAGCGCTGGGCCGCGCCCTCGTGGCCCAGGTCGTGGTGCTTCCACCCGGCGAGGTAGGCGAGTTCGGCGACGGCGCCGAAGGCGGCGCGGCGTAACGGCTCCGAGGGGAAGCGTCCGCGGAGCATCGGGGCGGCGGTGTCGGCGAGGTACGCGGTGACGGTGGTCAGACCGTGCCCGCCGCCGAGACGCTCGTCGGCGGCGCTGAAGGCCGCGGTGATCTGGCGTACGACGTCCACGTCCTCCGCGCCGACCACGGATGTGCCGGTGCGGGCTCGGAGCATGCGGGCGGCGGCCTCGTGGTCGTAGCCGAGCGGCATGGCGACGCCGGCGGTGGTGAAGGCCGCGATGGAGAGGAAACGTCGGCGCTCGACGTCGGCGCGGCCCAGGTCGGTGACGGCGAGGACGGGGTCGGATTCCGCCGGCTCTTCGGCCTCGCCAGCGCGTAGGCCGATCTCGGTCTGGGTGATCGTTCGTCCCTCTCGGCGGGACAGCGCTTCGGCGAGGTATTGGCCTACCCGGCCCGAGGGGCTGCGGGTGCCGTTCACCCAGTGCGAGATGGCCGACTTGTTGGTCTGGAGGATCTCGCCGTTCTCGGCGGCGATGCGCCGCACGTCTCGGGCGAGGGCCTCGTAGGTGCAGCCGACCGCGTCGATGACTTCGCGCAGAAGGAAGTTGGGGGCTCTCTGCGCCGCCACGTTCGCCTCCGCTCCGGAGCTGTAAACCGCGTATACCGCTTCAACTGCCTTCCACCGTACCCACTGAGCGTGACCACCGGTTCACTTATCAGCAGCCGCCCGGAACGGCGCGACCGTGATCCAGGCTCCCCCTTGGTCCGGGCGGCTCCCCGAAGTTCCGTACGCCCACACCGGCTTCGGGCATTCCTGTGCCCGGACCGGACGATCAGAGACGGAGACACGGTGACCACCATCGACACCACGGCCATCACGGTCGAGCTGCCCGAGGCGTTCGACCCGCGCTGGAGCCGACTGCCCGGCATCCAGGTCAACGGCCGGCGCATCACCATCGACCCGGCCGAGTACTTCTTCCGCTTCGAGTCGAGCACGTGGCTCGTCGCCGACTGGGAGCTGGTCAAGGCCCAGCTCCTGGACGTGGACGAGACGACCGAGAGCGCGGTCGAGCAGCTCGCGCTCGACTTCATCAAGCACCACGGCGGGTCCACCTCGGACGCCGCTCGCGTACTGACCACCGCGTACGAGGTGTACGCCTACCTCTTCCGCGATGAGCACCTGGCCGGTCTCGGGCTCCCGCAGATCACCGCTGACCACCTGCGGATGCTCCGCGAGGCAGCCACGCTCATGGCGCTCAACAAGGTCGAACTGGACGGTCACATCTCCAACGTCGGCCCGTGCTGGTTCTTCCCCGCCGCCACCTCCGTCGTCTTCGACCTGGACGACGACATGGGCGGGATGCTCGATGAGGTCTACCACGGCGGCTGGTTCAACGAGCACCGCCGGATCGAGTCCATCAAGGCCCACGCCGCGCTGGGTGGACGCCTGGTGCACGGCTGCCAGTCCGTGCCGGACCAGACCGGTGGTGTCGTCGCGCCCTACGGCGCCTTGATGGCGAACTTCCGTGACGACCTCGCCGCGTTCAAGGCGGGCTGGATCGCGCAGGTCTACGCCCGCCGCGTGAACCCCGCCGCATAACCCTCACCCGATCAGGTTCCGGGGCGGGCCGGCCCCACTTGCCCGCCCTGGACGCCTCCAACCGACCGGAGCCCCCGATGAGCCCGAACCCCAGCGCCGAACTCCTCGACAACCTGATCACCGTGATCGGTCAGGCCGCCGCCGTACGGGAGGAGGTCCGCGTGTGGTCGATGTCCGGAGTCGAGCGCGTGGCCTTCCCTGACGGCTCCACGGCCATCTTCAAGTACGCCAAGAAACCGTTCGACAGCGAGGATCAGGCCCTCCACCTGGCCCACACCCTCGGCGTTCCCGTCCCCCAGGTCCACGCATCCGCCGTTCTGGACGGCTGGCTCGGCATGCTCATGGAGGACCTCGGACCGTCCGTGCGCGAGGCCGATGACCTGGACGGCGTCGCCGCAGCCGTGGTCCTGCACGGCACCCGTGCGGCTCCTCCCTTGCCCGTCCTGGACCGGGAGCGGCTGCGTATGCTGCCGGCCCGGGCATTGGAGCACCTCGGACGGCTGCGCAAGGCCGACCGGTGGCAGGAAGCCGACGACGTCGAGGACACGCTCGACCGGGTTGGCCAGGCAGCCGAAGACCGCTCGGCCGGAGCGACGCTGGCGCCGTTCGGCTGGGTGCACTCCGAGTTTCACCCCACCAGCCTCCACCTCGGCAAGCGCGGGTGGCGACTGCTCGACTTCGCCCGCGCCTTCACCGGCCCCGGTCTGCTCGACCTCGCCAGCTGGCACGGCACCATCGAGCCCCCGCACCCTGTGCGCCTGCGCGTGTTCCTGGAGCAGTACGTCACCGCCGGCGGAACCCCCGACGCCCTCGCCCCACGCGGCGGGCTCGCCGCCGAGAACTGGGCCCTGGGCTGGCACCGCATGTGGGCCGTCGAGTGGTTCATGGAGCAGGCCATCCGCTGGATCGACGACCCGGCCACCGACCCTGCCTACATCAAGGTCGTCCGACGCCACCTCAGCGATGTCCTCCACCTTCTGGAGATCTGACGTGCTCGCCCAGGCTTCCCCATGGCACGCCCACGCCCTTCAGCGCACCGCCGCCGGACTTGCCGAACCCCTCGCCGTACCCGCCCGGATGGAGTGGACCACGAGACCCGGTCAAGGGCCCGGCGCCGAGATCCTCGGCCCCGACCTGCACGGCAAGCGACTCCTCGAACTCGGCTGCGGCCCCGGTCACAACGCCGCCCACCTCGCCACCCGCCACGGCGCCCACGTCACCGGCGTCGACTTGGTCGGCCTCCAGGTCCGCCGCGCCCGCTCCCACTACGGACGGCTGAACAACCTCACCTTCGTCGCCGGCCATGCCCTGCACTACCTGCACGCCTCCGACGAGCAGTTCGACGCGATCTACTCCGTCTTCGGCGCCGTCGGGCTTGTCGCCCCCGAACTCCTCCTCCCAGCCCTCGCCCAACGCCTCACGCCCGGCCGGGTACTCGCCTTCTCCGTCCCCCACCCGCAGCGCGGCGGCCGAAGCCCCGCCGCCGACGACCGGCCCCGCCGCGACCACGTCACTCTCCCCGACCGCACCCAGCTCCCCATCGCTCGCTGGGAGTTCGCCACCGACCACTGGGATAAGCACCTCAGCCGGGCGGGCTTCTGGCTCACCGCGTCCCAGGAGTTCCACGACCCCCGCATGGGCCACTGGCCCACCACCTTGCTGATCCGCGCTCGCAGGCTCTGACAGCCATTCGCCCCGGCTTCCCCTGGAGGAACCGATGCGCCCGCCCTGCCTGCTCCTTGACATCGACGGCGTCCTCATCCCCTTCCCCGACACAGACGGCTCGATCCCGGCCACCCACTCCCGCCACGACGTCGTTCCTACTGGCCGCAACGCCGACAACCCGGTCACCGTCTGGCTCGACCCCGCCCATGGCCCCATGCTTATGGACGTGATCCGTACGGGGCTCGTCACGCCGCTCTGGTGCACGAGCTGGCGGCAGGACGCCACCACCCTGATCGGACCGCTTCTCGACCTCCCGCCTCTGCCGCACGTCGACCTGCCACATCCGCAGATCACCACCAGCCACCCCAACGGCTACCTGTGGAAACGCGACCACGTCGACGCCTGGCTGGACGATGCCCCCGCGGTCTGGATCGACGACGACTTCACCGCCCTCGACCACTCCTGGGCCGCAGAGCGCACCGCCCACGGCGCGGCGACCCTCCTGATCCAACCTGACCCCCGTACCGGGCTCCAAGCAGAGCACCTGATCAAGGCCCGGACGTGGGTAGGGCGGCTGCTCACTGCGCGGACTGCTGCACCCGCTGCTCCGAACGAAACCGAAGCAGCCTGACGCGAACCCGGGGGCAAAGGGCCGATGCCCCCGCCGCGACGTGGCGAGGGCATCTGGCCGGGTCAGCGGTGCCGACCGCGTTCTTCGGGCCTCATGGCCATTGGTGACGTGGCCGGAGGGTGCAATGTGGCAGTCGCGGACGAGGCGCCGCTGGTGGTGCGTCGTCCGCGAGCGGCTTGCGCCCGCTTGTTCGGTTGAGCAGTGATGCGCCAGTTGAGGACCTCGGCGGGGTGCTCGACGCTGTTGAGTTCTCGCTCTGATCCCACCTCTGCCAGGAGGCGTCGGGGATTGTGGCCGGCGGTCTCGGCGTAGGCGAGGGTTGTGGTCAGGGCGGCCCAAGCGGGGTCGGTGAGGATCCGGTCGGCGTGGTTGGGGAGGGTCGCGCGAACGTCCTGCTCGAAGCGGCGGGCGGTCGCGGCTCGCGGTGCGCGGCGGGCCAAGTCGGCCAGGACGGGTGAGGTGGCCTGCTGATAGCCCGCCTGAAGGTGGCGGAAGGCTTCCTCGGCCGCAGCGGCCTGCTGTTCGTGGCCGCGCTGCTCGTGCCACTTGGCGGCGGCGCGGGCCAGATGAACGGTGGTGAAGAGCAGGGCGATGGCGAGCCCTCCCGGCTCGCTGGAGGCGTAGGCGAGTTCCTTGGCTGCCTTGCGCAAGGCGGTGGCGCCTTGGTGGTCGGCGCGGATGGCGGAGCGACGGGCGCGGTTGAACGCTTTGGCCGCCGCCCGCAGTTCTGCCCGGTGTGGGCTGGTCGTGGCGCTGGCGATGTTGTACAGGGCATCGCCGAAGGCGGCCAGGTAGCCCTGGGCGGCGGCATCGTCACCGGAGTCGAGGACGGAGTGCGCCGTGTGTATTGCGGTGGTGGCGTTCCTCCATGGCTCGGCAGGGTCCGCCGCATCCTGCGGGCGGTCGGCCACTTCCTGGTCGGGGAGGCGTTCGCGTAGACGGTTGATGGAGAGGTCAGGGGCGAGTTTCGAGCCGCCGTACCAGACGGGTTCGCCCGCCGCGTTGGTGTCGCCAGGTGCGGCGAGGCTGTAGCCGATCACGTCACCAGTCTCTGGGCCGAGGCGAGTCTTGACCTTGATGCCGAGGGACTGGAGCACGGTGAAGTAGTCGGCTTCGTTGTGTACGGCGGCGACCGCGTACGCCTGCTCGCGCAGCCACTGCCGTGCCGTGACCGCCTGGCCCTGGCGCTCGGCCTTGGCGCGTTCGGCGCCGGTGGGGGTGCGAGGAGCGGTGAGGTAGCGGTCGCCGGGCGCGGTACGGACCGGACAGTGCCAGACATGCTGAGGTGGTTTCTTGCCACCCAGCTCGCGGGTGCGTAGGTCGACGTGGTGGTCGAGGCGCTTGGCGAGCTGGGAGTAGGTGGCCGCCGGGTCGCGGCCGGGGTCAGGGGCGCCGGCCATGTCCCAGGCGGCGACGATATGAGAGTCCGTGTGTTCGTCGCGTCGGCCGGGGCCGAAGAGGTAGACGATCAGTCCGCGGGAGTCGGAACCGGTGGAGACGTCAGGCACCATGAGCGGTGCCCTCTGCCAGGAGCTGGTCGATCAGTCGGTAGCTCTTCTCGGCTGATTGCTCGACGCATTCCAGCACGGCCTCGGCACGCTCGGGCACCGTTCCTCGGTGGATGGCTGCGGTGATCTGGTTGAGGTTGCCACCGATGCGGTTCAGCGCGACCGTGTGCGCCTCGACGGCCTCGATCAGCGGGCGGAGTGGATCGTCCTCCGGGCTGCCAACCAGCCCCGCCTTGCCAAGGGCGACGGCGAGGGCGGCGTCCCCGACGAATCCGGCGAACTTCTGCCCGCGCTGGTGAGCGGCGGCGCTGATCACGCGGACCGCGGTCCGCGTGAAGCGGATGGTCTTCTCCTGGTCGCGCTTTTCAACCGTGCGCTTGCGGTTCATCAGCGCGGGCAGGACGGGGGCGTCGAGATCCCGCCAGGAGGGCTGCTCGACGGGCGGTTGGACTTCGGCGGGCGGCTGAGTGATCGGGGCGACGGAATCTGCTGCGGGCAGGCAGCCGATCTCGGCTATGCCCTCCTCCGGCTCGTGCGCCCCCTGGCGCTCGGCCTTCTCCTCCGCCACCCCTGGGGCGGGGGCAAGCGCGGACGAAGCCTCGTTAGAGGCTCGTTCGCTCCAGCTTGCTGCTGATCGACAGGTCAGGCCGAAGAATCCCTTGCGGCGGCGGGTGGGGGCGTTGTCGGTGCTCGTTTCGGACATGGTGGCGCTCCGGTGGTCGTGGGGTGGGGCTTCGTCACGTCCGTTGCATCCGTCCCGTAGCTGGTCAGGGTGGGTACGGAGGCGGGCGCCGGTACGGAGTGATCCGTATCGGCAAGGAACTCCGTCCCCGCGCTGACCTGCGCGGGGACGGATGCGACGGATTGATACGGAGCTGGTGTCAGCGAGTGGGCTTGGGGCTGGCAGGCCCGCCGGGCGGACCGATGGGCAGCATCCCGGTGGGAGGGGCGGGCAGCTTGCCGTGGGTTGGCCGTGCGAGCGCGGCCTCGTCGGCTGTGGGGGCCGGCTGGGAAGGGTCAGGGCAGTAGCGAGCCCAGGCGTCGAAGAACTGGTTACGGGCGTACGCCTTGGCCTGCCTGCCGTTCTCGAAACGGTGGTTGGCCGGGCTGATGCCGAAGTCGCGCAGCAGGTTGGCCAGGTGGTAGGCGTTCAGACCCTTGGTCCCGTACTCGGCCCACGGCCCCTCGGCGTCCTGGACGAGGGCGGCGAGCAGGTCCTGGCTGCGCAGAGCATCCTTGTTGCCCTCCTGCTCGAACACACGGCGGACGTCGCGCAGCAGCCGCGTCTTCAGCGTCGTCTGCTCGTCCTGGACCACCTCGTTGCGCGTCATCGCCAGGCAGGCGGCACGGGCCCGCGAGGGCCAGTGACCGCCGGCCAGGTCGGCGACGATCACCAGCGGCTCCCAGGTGTCGGCGGCGCGATCCTCGACCGGCATCTTCGGAACCAAGCCCGCGGCGCTGCTCCGCAGCGGGGCCAGCCAGGCGGTCAGCCGGTCACGCAGAGCGTGCAGTTCGGGCAGCGAGTACCGCGAGCGGAATGGAGTGATCCGCTCGCCCGGCTTACGCTTCTGCATGCGGATGACGACCGCCCGGTCCATGATCGTGTCCGGTAGGTTGCCGATCCCGGCGAGCGCGGCCATGGCGAAGGTGGGAAACGCCGTCGGCTTGTGCTCTGGCCCGGAGATCCGCCAGGCGGGTCGGTTGCGCTGGTGCCCGGCGTTCAGCAGGCCGCGAAGGTCCTCCTTGTCGCCGGCCTTGGGGCCGAAGATGGTGTCGGCCTCGTCCACCAGCAGCGTCGGCGGGTTCTTGCCGATGACGCGGAACACCACCGCAGGCGACGTGTTCACCGTCATCATCGGCTGGTGCACGGTCTCATGGAGCACGTCCAGGACCCGGGACTTGCCGCACCCCTTGGTCGGCCCCACGACCGCCAGCCGTGGGGCGTGCTGGAGGGCAGGCTGGATGTGGGAGGCCGCCACCCACAGCGTGACCGCCGTCAGGGCCTCGTCGCTCGGCAGCACCGCGTACCGGCCGATCGCCGCACGTAGGTCATCCAGCAGCGCGGCTCCTTCGTCGGCCGTCTCGCTGCTCGTACCGGCGCGGTCCCCGGTCCCCGATTCGCCGTCGGGGACCACGGTCCCCGCAGATGCGTGGGGACCGTGGCCCTCGCCATCTACTCGCAGCGCGCCGCGCTGGTCCGAGATTCGGGGACCGGGTTCGGGGACCGGCGGACCGAAAGTCTCCGCCCGGTCCCCGGCTTCCGCGCCGGCGGGACCGGTCCCCAAGGCGCTGACCTGCTCATATTCCGTGCGGGGGGAATTTCGGTCCCCGACCGGAACACCCGTCGAAGCATCACGGCTGGCGTGTGCAGCAGGGGACCGTGACTCCGTTCGGTCCCCGCTTCGGTCCCCGTTGCGCCAGGGGATGCCCTGGCCGGGGACCGCGGTGGTGGGCCAGACAACCTTGGATGTGTTCGAGGTGGCGGGGGACGTAAAGTCCTCCATAGACGTTCCTCTCAAGTGAGGGACGGGACGGGCAAGGTCCCGCCCCTCACCGGTTCGTTCGTTCAGGGATGGGCGACGTGCAGGGGAATCTCCGGCCCTCGGCGTTGGCGCGCCGGGGGCCGTTGCTGTGTCTGGGGCTGCCGGCAGCTCATGAGGCCAGGCCCCACTCGTCTCGGCCGTCGATCAAGGTGCGCTCGTAGCGCAGCAGCTCGGCCTCGGGGTACAGCACCCGCTTGCCGACCCTGATGCCGAGCGGCCCCTTCTTGATGTGGCGCCAGTAGCGGACGGTGCTTTCGGCTGTGCGGTAGCGCTCGGCGACCTCGGCGGTGGTCAGATATCGCATGCATTCCCATTCGGCTAGGAAGTGATTCGATCCGCATAGAGTTGTACCCCAGGATCGGCGGTTACCCAAATTGGGAAGCTCGTGTTTCAATTGGGATAGCTACGGTGACGATGGAGGTTCGATGGCAGGCGACAAGCCCGAGGGTGGCGAGGTGCCCCTGCTCTACAGCGAGGGGAACGTGGCCGCGCGCGTGGCCCTGGAGCGCGAGGTCAGAGGTTGGAGCACGACCGAGCTGGCCGAGCGGGTGACCAGGGCTGGCGTCAGGATGAACCAGACAGCGGTCTGGCGCATCGAGAACGGCACGCCTCGCCGGCGCATCAACCTCGACGAGGCCCTCGCCTTTACGCGGGTCTTCGAACTCCCCCTCGAAGAGCTCATGTCACCGCCCCTGGAGGGCCTCGACATCGATAGCCGCCGGCTCGTCCAGGAAGCCGTCGAGGCGTTCTACGAGACCCGAGACGCACGCGACCGCCTGCACCACGCCGTGGTCGCCATCGCCAATCACGTCAAGGCTCACCCCGACAGCTCGCGGGCGATCCACGAGCAGTGCCTCCGCCTCATGGGCGACGAGCGGGACGCTCGCACCCTCACCAGTGACATCGAGGACGGCGGCCACTACTGATAACCGACGCGAAGGAGAGGCCACTTGGCCAACATCCAGAAGCGCCCCAACGGCAAATGGCGGGCCCGCTACCGCGACCTCGACGGCAAGGAGCACGCCCGCCACTTCGACCGCAAGATCGACGCCCAGCGGTGGCTCGACGAGGTCACGGCCAGCGTGGTCACCGGACAGTACGTCGACCCGCGGTCGGCGAAGAAGCCCTTCAAAGAGTACGCAGAGGAATGGCGGGCCATCCAGCCGCACCGGCCTTCCACGGCCAAGGCGGTGGCCCAGCACTTGCGCTGCTACGTCTACCCCGCTTGGGAGAAGCGGGCACTCGGCGCCATCAAGCCCGGCGACGTACAGAGCTGGGTCACCAGCCTGACCGCCACGCATGGGCTGGCCGCCAGCACCTCACGCACGGTCTTCAACACGGTCAACGCCGTCTTCCGGGCGGCCGTCCGTGATCGGATGATCCCTCACAACCCGTGCGCCGAGGCGAAGCTGCCGTCGGTACCACGGAAGAAGATCGTGCCACTGGCCGTTGAGCAGGTGCGGACGCTGTCCGAGGAGATACCCGCCCGGTACAAGGGCCTTGTGCTGCTCGGCGCGGCCACTGGGCTCCGCCCCGGCGAGCTCTTCGGCCTCCAACTCCGGCACGTGGACCTGCTGCACGCGACCGTCTCGGTCGAGCAGCAGATACAGCAGGCCGCCAAGCATGGGGTGTACGTCGGACCGCCGAAGACCGCGCGCTCACACCGCACGGTTCCGCTCCCCCGCATGGCAGTGGATGCGATGAAGGCCCACCTGCGGGACTTCCCCGCCGATGGGCCCGAGAGCTGGATCTTCACGGCGCCGCAAGGCGGGCCTGTGGTCTACACGCACTTCATGGACGGGTCCTGGCGGCCCGCCTGCGCCAAGGCCGGCCTACCGAAGGGCACCGGACCCCACGCCCTCCGGCACCACTACGCCAGCCTGCTGATCAAGCACGGCGAGTCGGTGAAGACCGTCTCTGAGCGCCTCGGCCACACCAACGCGGCCATGACGCTGAACATCTACACCCACCTGTGGCCCGACTCCGAGGAGCGGACCCGGGCCGCCGTCGACAAGGCGTACGCGGACCGCCCTGCGGACGGCGAGACGGCGGTCGACGAAGCGGCGTAACCGCTCCACCTCGTGCCGGACTCATCCAGCACGTTGCGGACTCTGCGCGGACCGCAAAGGCCGCCCAACCCGCTCCGTCGCAGGTCAGACGGCCTTTCGCCGGACGTATTAGACGTTGAACCGGAACTCCACCACATCCCCGTCCTGCATCACATACTCCTTGCCCTCCATGCGGGCCTTGCCGGCGGAGCGGGCCTCGGCGACCGAGCCGGTTTCGACGAGGTCGTCGAAGGAGATGACCTCGGCCTTGATGAAGCCCTTCTGGAAGTCGGTGTGGATGACTCCGGCGGCCTCGGGGGCGGTGGCGCCCTTCTTGATGGTCCAGGCGCGGGTTTCCTTGGGGCCGGCGGTCAGGTACGTCTGCAGGCCGAGGGTGTTGAAGCCGACGTGGGCGAGGGTGGCGAGGCCGGGCTCGTCCTGGCCGACGGACTGGAGGAGTTCGAGGGCCTCGTCCTCGTCGAGCTCGGCGAGGTCGGCCTCCAGCTTGGCGTTGAGGAAGATCGCCTCGGCGGGGGCGACCAGCGCGCGCTGCTCGTTCTTGAAGTCCTCGTCGGTCAGCTCGTCCTCGTCGACGTTGAAGACGTAGAGGAAGGGCTTGGTGGTGAGGAGGTGGAGGTCGTGGAGGAGCTCCTCGTTGCCGGAGCCCTGGACGATGCCCGCGGAGAAGAGGGTGTCGCCCTTCTCCAGGATCTCCTTGGCCTCCTCGACGGCCTTGACCTTCGGGGCGACGTCCTTCTTGATGCGCGACTCCTTCTGGAGGCGCGGCAGGACCTTCTCGATGGTCTGGAGGTCGGCGAGGATCAGCTCGGTGTTGATCGTCTCGATGTCGTCCTTCGGCGAGACCTTGCCGTCGACGTGGACGACGTTCTCGTCCTTGAAGGCGCGGATGACCTGGCAGATCGCGTCGGACTCGCGGATGTTCGCGAGGAACTTGTTGCCCAGGCCCTCGCCCTCCGAGGCGCCCCGGACGATGCCCGCGATGTCGACGAAGTCGACGGTGGCCGGGAGGATCTTCTGGGAGGAGAAGATCTCGGCGAGCTTACCGAGGCGGGGGTCGGGGACGCCGACGACGCCGACGTTCGGCTCGATGGTGGCGAACGGGTAGTTGGCCGCCAGCACGTCGTTCTTGGTCAGGGCGTTGAACAGGGTCGACTTGCCGACATTCGGCAGACCGACGATTCCGATCGTGAGCGACACGGTGGCGACTCGACTTCCGAAGGGTGGTGGTGGGTGGGCAGCCGCTCCGTCACCGGATCCGGTGACGGATGCCGGTCCCGGGAGGGCCGATCCACCAGTCTACGGGGCGAGCCGCCGCAGACGGCCGCCACCAGGGACACCCGCCCCCGGCCCGCGCCCGCACCCCCCGCCCGGTGTCGAACGAAGGATCAAGGTCGGAACAAAGGGCGTGTCCCGTAACCGGTTAATACCACTTAGCGACCTACCGTTGACGGGTGGAGCAATACGAAACGCGCACGCACCAGCACGGTCCGCCGCGGTCCGGACGCCCGGGCACGGACACCGGCACCCGGCTCCCACGCCCCGCGGAGGCCGTGGCCGACGATCCCGATGACGCCTTTCTCTCCGCGATGCGGGCCTCCGGGTTCGCGTCCGTACCGGCCTCCGGCACCGCACGGACCGCCGGCAGCGCCCAGGTCTCCGGCGGCGCGCCGGCCGCCGTCCACGCGCCGGCGGGCATGCGTCCGCCGGCCCGCGGCCCGGCGCCGGCCGGGGCCGCCCGTGGTCGCGGCCGCGCGGACGAAGGCGGCCGGGCGCCGCGCCGTACCCCGCCGCCCCCGGTCGGCGCCGAGTCCTCGGCCGTCTACCGGGCCCGCGGGCAGCGCGGTCCGGTGCCCGTCCCGGCCGCCGCGCCCCTGGCCAGGATGCCCGCCGCCAAGCTCACCGGGCTCGGCTGCTGGCTGCTGGCGACGCTGGCGCTGCTGGCGTTCGCCTTCCTGGACCAGCTGCTCCTGGGCGGCGTGCAGAGCGCGTACGGGGTCTTCTTCCTGCTGGTGAGCGTGGGCGCGGCGCTCTGGGTGCGGCCGTACGACCTGGTCTTCGCGCCGGTCACCCTGCCGATCGCGTTCACCCTGGGCACGCTGCCGATCCAGCACGGCGGGGCCGGTTTCGGCGGGGTGGTGACGGGCGTCTTCACGGTCCTCGCGCTGAACGCCGGCTGGCTCTACGCGGGCACGCTGGTCTGCGCGCTCATCGCGCTCGTCCGGCGGGTGGCGGTCATCGCCCGGCGTCGGGCCAGCCGAGGGGCGATTCGACCGCAGGACGGGGCGCGGGACCGCCAGGACGGGCCGCCGGCGCAGGCTGCCGAGCAGGCGCGGCCACAACCGGGGAACCGTCCGCGCCGGGTGGCTCGCCAGTCCGAGCGGCGTACGCCGCCATCGCGGCCCCGACGATCCCCGCGTTGTTCCGAAGCTGAGCCGGCACGATCTCGGCCCTGATGCCCTCGATCAGCGGCAGGAACTTCTCCGCCTTGCGGGACACCCCGCCGCCGATCACGAACAGCTCGGGCGAGAACAGCATCTCCACATGGGCGAGGTACTTCTTGACCCGGTGGGCCCACTGCTCCCAGCTGAGGTCGTGGTCCTCCTTGGCCTTCGTGGACGCGCGCTTCTCGGCCTCGTGCCCGTGCAGCTCCAGATGGCCCAGCTCGGTGTTGGGGAGCAGCCGGCCGTCGCTGAAGACGGCGCTGCCGATGCCGGTGCCGAAGGTCAGGAGGATGACCGTGCCGGACCGGCCGCGGCCCGCGCCGTGCTGCATCTCGGCCAGGCCGGCCGCGTCCGCGTCGTTGAGCACCGTGACGGGGCAGCCGCCGGCCTCGCCGCCCAGCCGCTCGGTGAGCAGGGCGGCGACGTCGGTGTCGATCCAGCGCTTGTCGACATTGGCGGCCGTACGGGCGGTGCCGCCGATGATCACGCCGGGGAAGGTCACCCCGACCGGCCCCGACCACCCGAAGTGCTCCACGACCTCTGTGACGCAGTCCGCGACCGCGTCGGGGGTGGCCGGGTGCGGGGTCAGTACCTTGTGGCGCTCCTCCGTCAGGTCGCCCCGCTCCAGATCCACCGGGGCACCCTTGATGCCCGATCCGCCGATGTCCACGCCGAAGACCCTCATGGGAAAAGGCTAGGCGGCCACGGGCCGGGATGCCCGGGGGAAACGCAATCCCGTGCCGGTCAGTCCTCGGCCGTGCCGCCGGCCGCCCTGGCCTCGGCGCGCAGGTCGCGGCGCAGCTCCTTGGGGAGGGAGAAGGCGATGGACTCCTGGGCAGCGGTGACGGTCTCGACGTCCTCGTAGCCGCGCTGGGCGAGCCAGTCCAGGACGCCGTGGACGAGGATCTCGGGGACCGAGGCGCCGGAGGTGACACCGACCGTGCCGACGCCCTCCAGCCAGCTCTCGTCGATCTCCTCGGCGTAGTCCACCAGGTGGGCGTCGCGCGCGCCGGCGCCCAGCGCCACCTCGACCAGCCGGACGGAGTTGGAGGAGTTCTTGGAGCCGACGACGATGACCAGGTCGGCCTCGGCGCCCATCTGCTTCACCGCGGTCTGGCGGTTCTGGGTGGCGTAGCAGATGTCGTCGCTGGGCGGCGAGAGGAGGTTGGGGAAGCGGCCCTTGAGGGCGTCCACGGTCTCCATGGTCTCGTCGACCGAGAGCGTCGTCTGGGACAGCCAGACGACCTTGTCGGGGTCGCGGACCTCCACGTTCGCGACGTCGTCGGGGCCGTCGACGAGGGTGATGTGGTCGGGGGCCTCACCGCTCGTGCCGATGACCTCTTCGTGGCCCTCGTGGCCGATCAGGAGGATGTCGTAGTCCTCGTTGGCGAACCGGACGGCTTCCTTGTGGACCTTGGTGACCAGCGGGCAGGTCGCGTCGATGGTGGCGAGCTTGCCGCGCTTGGCCTCCTCGTGCACGACGGGGGCGACGCCGTGCGCCGAGAAGATGACGATGTTGCCCTCGGGCACCTCTTCGGTCTCGTCGACGAAGATCGCGCCCTTCTTCTCGAGGGTCTTGACGACGTACTTGTTGTGCACGATCTCGTGGCGCACGTAGACGGGGGCGCCGTACTGCTCAAGTGCCTTCTCGACGGCGATCACGGCGCGGTCCACGCCCGCGCAGTAGCCACGGGGGGCGGCGAGCAGGACCTTGCGGGCGGACGGCTGGATGTCGCTGCGACGCGCAGCGTCTCCACTGGGGGCGGCGGTGGGCGACGGGCGGGAAGTCATGCGGTCCATCGTAAGGCCGTGCCCCTTCCCCGGAAGATCTCGCCCGGTGGCCCAGACTGGGGCCGGTCGACCGAGGAGGCAGGGATGGCGTCGCTGCGGCGGACCGAGGAGGCGGGAGCGGGGCCGCTGCGCCGGACGCTGACGTTCCGGGATCTGCTCGTCTACGGGCTGCTGTTCATCGCCCCGATGGCGCCGGTCGGCATCTTCGGCACGCTGCAGGCGAAGTCGCACGGCGCGGTGGCCCTCGTGTACGTCGTCGCGACGGTCGCGATGGCCTTCACGGCGTATGCGTACGCCCAGATGGTGCGGGTCGCCCCGCAGGCCGGGTCGGTCTACACGTACGCGCGGGTGGGGCTGGGGCGGGGCGCGGGGTTCGTCGCGGGCTGGATGGCGATGCTGGACTACCTGCTGATCCCGGCGGTGGCGTACCTGTTCTCGGGGATCGCGCTGCACACGCTGGTGCCGTCGGTGCACCAGTGGGTGTGGACGGCGCTCGCGGTGGTGGTGACGACGCTGCTGAACCTGTGGGGCGTACGGACCGCGGCGCGGGTCGGCTTCGCGGTGCTGGCGATGGAGCTCGTGGTGCTGGCGGTCTTCGTCGTGGCGGCGGTGTGCGTGCTCGCCGCGCACGGGGCGCAGCGGGGCTGGTCGGCGCCGTTCACCGGTGAGGGGGCGTTCTCGCCGGGCGCGGTGCTGTCCGCGGTGTCGGTGGCGGTGCTGTCCTATCTGGGTTTCGACGCGATCGCCTCGTTCGCCGAGGAGTCCGCGGGAGGGGCGCGGCGGGTGGCGCGGGCGGTGCTGTCCTGCCTGGTGGTGGCGGGGGTGCTGTTCGCCGTGCAGACGTATCTGGCGGCGCTGCTCGCCCCGGTGCCGGCGGCCGAGCTGGCGGCGAGGCCGGGCGAGCAGGGGGACGCCTTCTACGTGACGGCGGGCGCGGCGGTCGGCGGGTGGCTGCAGAAGCTGGTGGCGGCGAGCAAGGCGATCGGGGCGGCGTTCGCGGCGCTGGCGGGGCAGGCGGCGGCCGGACGGCTGCTGTTCGCGATGGCGCGGGACCGGCGGCTGCCGGGGGCGATGTCGCAGGTGGACGAGGGCAGCGGGGTGCCGCGCCGGGCGTTGCTGGGTGCGGCCGTGGTGACGCTGGTGGCGGCGGTGTGGGCGGCCCGGCGGGAGGACGGGCTCGACCAGCTGTCGTCGGTGGTGAACGTGGGGGCGCTGACCGCGTTCGCGTTGCTGCACGCCTCGGTGATCGGCTGGTTCGGGATCCGCAAGGGGGCCGGGACGCCGGGCCCGCTGCGGCACGTGGTGGTGTCGCTGCTGGGGCTCGTGGTGGTGGGCGCGGTGATCGTGGCGGCGTCCCCGACCGCCCAGGTGGTGGGCGGCGTCTGGCTGGCGGTGGGGCTGGTGGTGCTGGCGGTGCAGTACCTGCGGCAGGCACGGGCCGGCGGCGGGGCGGCCGGGGCAGGGGACTGAGGGCGAGCTCGCGGCCACTGTCAGTGCCCACCGCTACTCTCGCTCGTATGGCTGTCTCAACGTCCCCGGAAACGCCGATCCCGGTCGGCGAGGTGTCCCGGCTCATCGGCGGGTGGATCGACCGCCTCGGCGCGGTGTGGGTCGAGGGGCAGATCACCCAGCTCTCGCGGCGGCCCGGCGCGGGGGTGGTCTTCCTGACGCTGCGCGACCCCTCGTACGACATCTCGCTGAGCGTGACGTGCTACCGCCAGGTCTTCGACAAGGTCGCCGACGTGATCAGCGAGGGCGCCCGGGTGGTGGTGCACGCCAAGCCGGAGTGGTACGCGCCGCGCGGCCAGCTGTCGCTGCGGGCGGCCGAGATCCGGCCGGTCGGGGTGGGTGAACTCCTCGCCCGGCTGGAGCAGTTGAAGAAGTCCCTGGCGGCGGAGGGGCTGTTCGCGGCGGAGCGCAAGAAGCCGCTGCCGTTCCTCCCGCAGCTGATCGGGCTGGTCTGCGGCCGGGCCAGCGCCGCCGAGCGCGACGTACTGGAGAACGCCCGGCACCGCTGGCCGGCGGTCCGCTTCGCGGTGCGCAACGTACCGGTGCAGGGGGTGCACGCGGTGCCACAGGTGATCGCGGCGGTGCAGGAGCTGGACGCGCTGCCCGAGGTGGACGTGATCATCGTGGCGCGCGGCGGCGGCAGCGTGGAGGACCTGCTGCCGTTCTCCGACGAGCAGCTCGTTCGCGCCGTGAGCGCGGCGGCGACACCGGTCGTCTCGGCGATCGGCCACGAGCCGGACAGCCCGCTGCTGGACCTGGTCGCAGACCTGCGAGCCTCGACGCCGACGGACGCCGCGAAGAAGGTGGTGCCGGACGTGGGCGAGGAGCTGGCCCGGGTGCGGCAGCTGCGGGATCGGGCGCTGCGCGCGATCGACGGCTTCCTGCAGCGGGAGGAGCGCGGGCTGGCCGGTGCGCTGCAGCGGCCGTGCATACAACGGCCGCAGCGGATGGTCGAGGAGCGCGAGGAGCAGGTGGCGGCCCTGGCGGCGCGCGGCCGGCGGACGCTGGGCCATCTGCTGGACCGGGCCGACTCCGAGCTGGTGCACACCCTCGCGCGGGTGGTCGCGCTCTCCCCCAAGGCGACGCTGGAGCGCGGCTATGCGGTGCTGCAGAAGCCGGACGGGGCGGCGGTGCGCTCACCGCAGGAGGTCGGTGCGGACGAGGAGCTCCGGGCCCGGGTGGCCGAGGGCGAGTTCAGGGTGCGGGTGGACGGCGTCCAGGGCGCTGTCACACCCCCTGCATAGGGTGGGAGACATGGCGAAGGCGAAGACGGACGACGGGGTGGACGCGGAGCAGGGCGGGGCGGACGGCGCACCGGCGCAGGTGCGGCCGGTGGACTCCACGCTCGGCTACGAACAGGCACGGGACGAGCTGATCGAGGTCGTCCGCAGCCTGGAGGCGGGCGGTACGACGCTGGAGGAGTCGCTGGCGCTGTGGGAGCGCGGCGAGGCGCTGGCGAAGGTCTGCCGCCGCTGGCTGGACGGCGCCCGCGCCCGTCTGGACGCGGCCCTGGCGGAGTCGGACGAGGCGGAGTCGGGCCCGGCGGGCGATTGAGCCGCCGGCCGCTGAAAGATCGGGAACATGTGAATCGGATCACAACGCGGGAGATTTAGTTGAAACTTAATCTATCCGCTTTAGAGTGGGGGTGACCGAATCTGACCGATCCGATTCACCGAGGTGCCCTTATGTCTCTCGCCCTTGACGCCGCCGCTCAGGACCTCCTGTTCCGCGAGGCCCAGACCGCCAACACGTTCACGGACGAGCCGGTGACGGACGAGCAGGTCCAGGCGGTCTACGACCTGGTGAAGTTCGGCCCGACCGCCTTCAACCAGTCCCCGCTGCGGATCACCCTGGTCCGTTCCGAGGAGGCCCGTCAGCGCCTGGTCAACCACGCCATGGGCGCCAACGGCCCGAAGACCCTGACCGCCCCGCTGACCGTGATCCTCTCCGTGGACCTGGACTTCCACGAGAAGCTGCCGGAGCTCTTCCCGCACGCCCCGGGCATCAAGGACAGCTTCTTCTCCGAGGCCGCCGTCCGCGAGGTCGCCGGCACCCAGAACGCCACCCTGCAGGCCGGTTACTTCATCGTCGGCGTCCGCGCCGCCGGGCTGGCCGCCGGCCCGATGACCGGCTTCGACTTCACCGGCGTGGACAAGGAGTTCTTCGGCGACGGCAAGCAGAAGTCGTTCATGGTCGTCAACATCGGCAAGCCGGGCGCCGACGCCTTCTTCCCGCGCTCGCCGCGGCTGGCCTTCGACGACGCCGTCACCACCGTCTGAGCAGGCACCCCGATCCACGACGAGGCCGCCGCACCCCTCCCGGGTGCGGCGGCCTCGTCGTCGGTGCGGGCGCCCTGCCGTCGTGCCTACGGCCGCGGGGCGCGCCTGCTCAGCTCTTCTTGGCCACCAGCGCGGCGGCCAGATCCGCGAGCCGCCCGTACGGCGCGGTGCCGGTGACGACCGTGGTCACGCCCGACTCCTCGCGGACCAGCGCCCGGTACCGGTCACCCTTGTAGCGGTCCCACTTCTTGCTGCCCACGGCCTGCTTGCCCTCGACCTTGGCGGCGCCGAGCGTGACCTCGCGGATGAACTTGCCGGCGGACGCGTCGCTCTGCTCGACGGACGCGTACTCCTGCTCCGGGTCGAGCATGCCCAGATGCCAGGCACCGCCCTTGCCGTCGTCGCTCGCCTTGTACGAGACCGACGTGGCGCGCCAGGTCTTCGGCAGCCCCTCCGGTGCCGCGACGGCGTAGGGCGCCGCCCGCCGGGCCGTGATGAGTTCGACGCGGTAGTCGACCGTCCTGACCGCGCTGTTCTCCGCGTCGGCGCTGTCGTCGTGCGGGATGAAGATGTAGATCGCCCCGACCAGGGCGCCGATCACCGCCAGCGACAGGACCATGTCGCGCACCGTTTGCCTGCCTCGCATACCTGCCACGCCCCTATGGTCCCCCATGCCCACGGCGACTCCGACAGGCCCCCTGGTGACGGCCGTCACCCGTGCAAACGAAGGATCGTGGCCGCATTCGTCCGCTCATGCGAAGGGCCCTCTGCTCATTTTGGCGGTCGGCAGATAAGGTCGGACCTACCCTCATCCTTCGCGGCCGTCGCCGTACAGAAAGGTGCGCTCGATGACCGAGCATCATCTCCCGTCCCAACTCGAGGTCAGCCCCGAGGCCCCGGACCGCAACCTCGCCCTGGAACTCGTCCGGGTGACCGAGGCCGGTGCCATGGCGTCGGGCCGCTGGGTGGGCCGGGGTGACAAGAACGGCGCGGACGGCGCGGCGGTGAAGGCCATGCGCGCCCTGATCCACACCGTCTCGATGAACGGCGTCGTGGTCATCGGGGAGGGCGAGAAGGACCACGCCCCGATGCTCTACAACGGTGAGCGGGTCGGCGACGGCACCGGCCCGGAGTGCGACGTGGCCGTGGACCCGGTGGACGGCACGACGCTGACCGCCAAGGGCATGGCGAACGCCGTCTCCGTGATGGCGGTCGCCGAGCGCGGCTCGATGTTCGACCCGTCCGCGGTGTTCTACATGGACAAGCTGGCGACCGGGCCGGAGGCGGCGGACTTCGTCGACATCACGGCGCCGGTGGCGGTCAACATCAAGCGGATCGCCAAGGCGAAGAAGTCCGCGGTCGAGGACGTCACCGTGGTCATCCTGGACCGGCCGCGCCACGACGGCCTGGTCAAGGAGGTCCGGGAGGCCGGCGCCCGGATCAAGTTCATCTCCGACGGCGACGTCGCCGGCGCGATCATGGCGGCCCGCGAGGGCACCGGCGTCGACCTGCTGCTGGGCATCGGCGGTACGCCCGAGGGCATCATCACCGCCTGCGCCATGAAGTGTCTGGGCGGCACGCTTCAGGCCAAGCTGTGGCCGAAGGACGACGAGGAGCGGCAGCGCGCCCTGGACGCCGGGCACGACTTGGACAAGGTGCTCCAGATCGACGACCTGGTCCGCAGCGACAACGTCTTCTTCGTCGCCACCGGCATCACCGACGGCGAGCTGCTGCGCGGCGTGCGCTACCGCGCCGAGACCGCCTACACCCAGTCCCTGGTGATGCGCTCCAAGTCCGGCACGATCCGCCAGATCGACTCCCAGCACCGGCTGTCGAAGCTGCGCGCGTACAGCTCGGTGGACTTCGAGCGCCCCAGCTAGCGGCCACCCGACCCGTGCACGCACTTCGCCCCCGTCGGAGAGTCTCCGGCGGGGGCGAAGTGGCCCATGGGCCGCGGGGGTCGGAGTGCAGTCAGCCCGCCGCGGGCATATGGGCCGCGCGCTGGAGTTCGGCCTCCCGCCGCCGCCGGCGGGTCAGCACGACCCGCCGCTCGGCCGCGGTCAGGCCGCCCCAGACGCCGTACGGCTCCGGCTGGAGCAGCGCGTGCTCCCGGCATTCGACCATCACGGGACAGCGGGCACAGACCCGCTTCGCCGCTTCCTCCCTGGCCAGCCGCGCGGCGGTCGGTTCCTTGGACGGGGCGAAGAACAGCCCGGCTTCGTCCCGGCGGCACACCGCCTCCGAATGCCAGGGACCGGCTTCGTCGCGTGCAGGCACTCGCGGGGACGGAACGACAGCGGCATCCTGCAGGGGCTGATGCGGTAGCAGCACGGTCTACTCCTGACGACGGCTTCGGCGAGAGAAATCACCCTTGCCCGTCTCGCTGCGCACGGCCTTTTTCCGCACCCCGCAGCCGTACGAGAGACGATGCACCAGCCCTACCCGCTGTGCGCACGCTTATGCACACCGTGGCGATCGTGCGGAAACACGACATCGCGACAACGCGAAAAACGCGCTCAGTCGTCCAGCCCCTTGCGGAAGCGGTCCCGGCGCTCACGCCGTTCGGCACGCAACCGCTCGTGCCACTCCTGTCGCTCCTCGCGCATCCGCTGGTGGCGTTCGCGGTGCTCGTCGCGCAGCTGATGGCGCAGCTCCCGGTGCCCCTCGCGCAGCCGGCCGCGCAGGTCGCGGACCCAGGCGCCGCGCTTGGGCCGGGCGTCCACGCTGCCCAGCACGGCGTAGCCGTTGACCAGGACCTGCGGGGCATCGCCGTCCGGCGCCTCGTTGGTCGTGACCTCGAAGCTGCCCAGCACGCCGGAGCCGCTGCTGCGGACCGTGATGTTCTCCGGCACCCGGATGTCCACGCTGCCGAAGATGGAGGTGACGTTGATCTGGACCTGCTGCTGCGGGAAGACCGCCTCGGTCAGATCGATCTCGACGGTGCCGAAGACCGCCACCGCGTTGATCCGCGCGGGGACCTGCCAGCGGCCCTTGCGGACCGAGGCGCTGAAGATCGCGACGAGGTTCTGGTCGGCCGGCGGAACCCCGGGCCCGGACGCGTACGCCTCCGACTCCGGCCGCGTACGGCCACCGCCCGCGGCGGGCAGATCGCGTACGACGTGCTCCAGCTCGCCCATGGTCTTGGCGCGGTAGACCGTGTCGATCCGCTCCGCGTGCTCCTCGGGATCCAGCCGGCCCTCCGCCAGCGCCTCCCGGAGGATCTCGGCGATCCGGTCGCGGTCCGCGTCGGACGCCCGGATGTCGGCCTCGGCCACGGGCGCACCCGCGGGCCTGGTCATCGGCCTGGTCTCGGCCTTGGTCAGATTCACCGCGTGCGGCGTCTCGGGACCCACTCGTCCCCCGTTGTGTTCGTCCACCGCCCCAGCGTACCGAAACGCGATAGATCGCGACTAGGGCAGCAGCGGTCCGGATCGCGTACGCCGCCGCGGGCGGCCCGCACGCCGACTGAGCCTTACCTCACAGCCACGTCCGCGCGCCAGGGTTCTACGCTGTTCAAGCGCTGCCGTAGATGCCAGCCGGACCTCTCCGAGTAAGGAATGACCTTCAATGCCGGAATTCGCCTACACCGACCTTCTCCCCGTAGGTGAGGACACGACCCCGTACCGCCTCGTCACGAAGGACGGCGTCAGCACCTTCGAGGCCGACGGCCGTACGTTCCTCAAGGTCGAGCCGGAGGCGCTGCGCAAGCTGGCCGCCGAGGCGATGCACGACATCTCGCACTACCTGCGCCCGGCCCACCTCGCCCAGCTCCGCAAGATCCTGGACGACCCCGAGGCCAGCGGCAACGACCGCTTCGTCGCGCTCGACCTGCTGAAGAACGCCAACATCGCGGCCGCGGGCGTGCTGCCCATGTGCCAGGACACCGGCACCGCGATCGTGATGGGCAAGCGCGGCCAGCAGGTCCTGACCGAGGGCGGCGACGAGGAGGCCCTCTCCCGCGGCATCTACGACGCCTACACCCAGCTGAACCTGCGCTACTCGCAGATGGCCCCGCTGACGATGTGGGACGAGAAGAACACCGGCTCCAACCTTCCGGCGCAGATCGAGCTGTACGCGACCGACGGCGGCGCGTACAAGTTCCTCTTCATGGCCAAGGGCGGCGGCAGCGCCAACAAGTCGTTCCTCTTCCAGGAGACCAAGGCGGTCCTCAACGAGGGCTCCATGATGAAGTTCCTGGAGCAGAAGATCCGCTCCCTCGGTACGGCCGCCTGCCCGCCGTACCACCTGGCCATCGTCGTCGGCGGCACGTCGGCCGAATACGCCCTCAAGACCGCCAAGTACGCCTCCGCGCACTACCTCGACGAGCTGCCCACCGAGGGCTCCCCGACGGGCCACGGCTTCCGCGACAAGGAGCTGGAGGACAAGGTCTTCGAGCTGACGCAGAAGATCGGCATCGGCGCCCAGTTCGGCGGCAAGTACTTCTGCCACGACGTCCGCGTGGTCCGCCTGCCCCGCCACGGCGCGTCCTGCCCGGTCGCCATCGCGGTGTCCTGCTCCGCCGACCGCCAGGCCGTCGCGAAGATCACCGCCGAGGGCGTCTTCCTGGAGCAGCTGGAGACCGACCCGGCGCGCTTCCTGCCGGAGACCACGGAAGAGGAGCTGACCGAGGGCGCGGGCCCCGACCTCGACGCGGTCGCCATCGACCTCAACCGCCCGATGGACGACGTCCTCGCCGAGCTGACCAGGCACCCGGTCAAGACCCGCCTCTCCCTCACCGGCACGCTGGTCGTCGCCCGCGACATCGCGCACGCGAAGATCAAGGAGCGCCTGGACGCCGGCGAGGAGATGCCGGAGTACCTCAAGAACCACCCGGTCTACTACGCGGGCCCGGCCAAGACCCCCGAGGGCTACGCCTCCGGCTCCTTCGGTCCGACGACCGCGGGCCGCATGGACGCCTACGTCGAGCAGTTCCAGGCCGCCGGCGGCTCCAAGATCATGCTGGCCAAGGGCAACCGCTCCCAGCAGGTCACCGACGCCTGCGCCGCCCACGGCGGCTTCTACCTCGGCTCCATCGGCGGCCCGGCGGCCCGCCTGGCCCAGGACTGCATCAAGAAGGTCGAGGTCCTCGAATACGAGGAACTGGGCATGGAAGCCGTCTGGAAGATCGAGGTCGAGGACTTCCCCGCCTTCATCGTCGTCGACGACAAGGGCAACGACTTCTTCCAGGACCCGGCCCCGGCCCCGACGTTCACGAGCATTCCGGTGCGCCAGGGGGCGTAATTCCCCGCCGGCCCGCCGCCACGGCCATCACCCGCACGACGCGGGTGGTGGCCGTCATTGTTTTCCACCTTCCCTACGGCAGACACATTTCAGTCAGCCTTCCGGCCGAAAATCCACCGGCGCATCAAGCTCCCGTAAAAGACCTGGAGAGCAAAATAACGCCGTGTTACGGTCGAAAACCGCGATGATCAAGAAATGTTCGTGAGCGAGGGGGCCAGCAATGTCCGGTTCGGGGGATTTCTCGGTTGATGTCGAGGAATTGGGCTCTCTGGCGACGCGTCTGGATCGCTGCACGGAATCGATGAAGCACGCCTGTGGCGATTTACGCAGTGCGACGGTCAGCAACCTCGGCAACGGTGATATCGACGAAGCAGGGGCAGACTTCAAGAGTGCCTGGGAGTACGGAATCTCGCAGATCGCCGCAATCACCGACGCCATCCGGGAAGGTCTGCAAGTTACCGCGCGCACATACAACGAAACCGACAGCGCCATCCAGCAGACGTTCTCGAAGGCGCATCATCCAGGTGCAGGAGCGGCGAGCCAGGTCAGCGGGCATTCAAGCCCGTTCGGATAGGGCATCGACTCGGCCAAGGATGAGATTTCGCATGAGGATAACCGGGGTAGAAAGTGTCACTCGGTGAGCAGCTCTGGGGATACGGCGGCGGGGACCCGTACGAGGACAACGGAAACTTCCCTGGTCTGCAGTTCAACCCCGCCCCCGGGGTTCCTCAGGCGGTCAACGACCTCCTCGAGGACCTGAACCGCGCGCACAAAAACCTCACCAGCGCCGCGGATACCCTGCGCGGCATCCACGACGGGGCCTGCTGGACAGGCTCGGGATGACCGATGCGGAAGCCAAAGCAGCTGCCGCGCGCTGCGACCGGGCCATCAATGAGATGAATGCGGCCCGTTCACAACTGGCGAGCATTATCAGCCATGCGACACAACTCCGTTCGCATCATGAGGAGATGGCCGGAAAGGCCGCCTCCGCACTTTCCGACGCGGGAGAACAGGCCCCGGACGAGCCGGGGTTCTTCGACGGCCTGCTGAACGGCCTCAAGGACCTGACAAAGGGCATCCAGGACCTTGGTCACGACATCGGCCAGTGGGTCAAGGAGCACGCCAATGCCATTGCCGCCATCGGCGACGTGTTCGCAGCCGTCAGTACCTTCACAGGTTTGGCCGGGTTTTTCTTTCCACCGGCCGAAGGGGTGATGGGGACAGTCTCCGGCGTCACTTCTCTGGTCGCGCTGGGCCTGCACAAGGCGGCGCAAGCTGCTGGCGGCAAGGATGTCGTCAGCGACAGGACGCTGACCGAGGACGGACTGGGAGCGGTCTCCTTCGGCCTCGGGAAAGTCGCGGGGCGGGTGGAGAAGTTCACTGAATCAGCCGTGGCGGGAGGCAAGATCAAGGAACTCGGGAGCGCTTCCGGCTGGGGAAGCATCGGCATGACCCTCTGGGACTGGACAAAGGACCAGACGGGCCTCGGCTACTTCCTCCCGGACGACAAGAAGGAATCGGCCGTGGTGGGTGGCTCGATGTTGTTCGGCGGTCCGATAGGACCTGTGGTTGATCTGGGAATGGCCTTCGAGCACGCCTGGAAAAAGGGCAGCGAAAAGGATGCGGCGGCGGCACAGCAGTCGGGCGGCTGAGGAGGGGATCATGGAATCTGTCTGCTGGCTCCTCTTCGCCGTTGCAGCCCCCGCCATCGCGGTAGGCATCGCGTATTCCGATCTCGTCGGCACAAAGGCGCAACGCGCCCGGAGATACGAAGAAATACTGCGCTCCTTTGACGGTCGGCCGGAAGTCAAGGTCCGGGTCAGCGGCACCGGGCTGTCCCCGGAACAGACTGCGTGGCTGGGACATCAGCATGGATATGCGGTACAACACTGGGAGACCGACCGGCACACGCCTCGGTATCTCGTGATGCGAAGGACCGCCTTCGCCCCGAAGAACACCGGCCCCGGGTCAGAGACATGGAACTCCCCACCTGCCCCCGCTTCCATGGGACAGATACGGCAGGAGCTCCGCAAAGCTCCGGACCCCGTCGCCCGCCGCAACCAGATCTTCGGCCTCCTGGTCTTCGGCATTGTGGCGGGCGCGATGACCGTCAGCAATTACCGTTCCGGGGGCTCCTATATTGCACCAGCCATTGCCGCGCCCGTTTTCTTTGCCGGTGCCGCAACCCTCAGGTGGTACACCCGGCGAGTCCACCGGGAGAGGGAAAGGCAGTCCCCGCCCAACTCGGGCCAGCAGAAGTGGTGAAAGCAATGAGCGCCGTACAGGTCAGCTTCGAGATCTCCCCCATCTTTCAGAGGATCACCTCGGGCCTGGATCCGGAGCGCGCGCGGGCTGAGGTCACAGCGCGCATCCACGCACAAGGCGCAGCAGTTCCGGACGAACTGATCGACGAGATCACAGCGGAGTACCAGAAGGTCTCCACCATGCTCGCAGACACCGGAGTCCTCTACTCCGGCTCCTGCTTCGGCCAGTTCGACGGCGATTGGTCCATGGGCTCCCTCACCATCGGAGTCCAGCCTCTGTCCTACCGGGACCCGGAGGTGGCGATCGCCGGCATGACCAAAATTCTCGCCGCCGAGCACGGTCGGCACGCCGACGTCAACGCCCTCACGCTCCCCTGCGGCCAGGCCACCCTGGTCATCCGGCAATCACCCGACTTGCGACTGCCCGCCGAGTTCTCAGATTCGGGCGAGGGCCTCCCGATAGACGTCGCCCAACTGCAGGCATTCATTCCTGTTCCACCGAGTTCTGTGCCCGGGGCGCAGACACTGGTCACGGTGACGTTCAGTACCCCGAGCACAGATCATTGGGCGGACTACTGCGAATTGCTGGTGCCACTCCTCAACAGCATTCGCTTCCGGCCTGCCCAGGAAGCCGAATTGGGCGCCCCGGCTCCCGAAGCGGCACCGTCGGGCGGCCGTGGCCCCGCCACGGCTTTCGGCTGAGCCCCGCGGCCGTCGGCCTACCCCTCCCGATGACGCGGGCAGGCGCACGGCGGCCAGACCTGCGTCAGCCCGTAGATGTCCGGTCGGTCGCCCGCCATGACGTGCACCGGCGCCCGCTCCTCGGTGACGACGCCCTCGCGGGTCGCCGTGTAGACCCGCAGCGTCATCAGCGACTTCCGGGGCGGTGGGCCCGGTGGCGTGGGGACGAGGCTCACCAGACCACCTCGGCGGGCTGCGGCCGGCGCTCGTAGGCGGCGTAGTACGGACGGACCAGGGGCGAGCGGTCGCCGTCCACCCTCGTCTCGGCGGGCCGGTGACGGCGTACCCGCCCCGGCAGCGGCGGTGGGCTCCACGGCCGTACGAGGACGGTGCGGGCGCTCGCCGGGCGGCGGTGCGCGCGGGGGCCGACGGCCCGGTGCCGCCCCGAGGCCCGTGGAATCAGCAAAGCCCGCACGCGGGCGAGGCAACGGGCAATAGGCTCCGGCATGTTGACGCTCCTTCTGGATCAAGCGTTGGCCATGCCCCGGGACCGTGTGCGCGGTCGCCGGGGCCCGTCGTGTGCCCGCCTCGGCGGATCATCACGTTCCGTGTTCACATCGTCGCCATGCGGCATACGCTGCGAAAGGGAGTAGCTCCTTACTCCTGCAGCCGTAAGGACGGAAGTGAGGCCGTGGCCAAAGAAATTGATCCCTCGGCATCGATGGCGGCGCTCTTCGCCACGCGACTGCGCAGACTTCGGCTGAACGCGGGGCTCACACAGGCTCAGCTGGGCCAACGCACCCATACGCACCCGACCCGTATCAACCAGATCGAACGGACCACCGGCGCCAAACCCACGCTCGAACTGGCTCGTGCCCTGGACGAGGCGGTGGGTGCCGAAGAGCTGCTGGTCGAGCTGTGGCCGTACGTCTACCGGGAGACGTTTCCGGACTGGGCGCGGGAGTTCATGGAGCGTTCGGAGCGGGCAACGGCCATCAGGGAGTACGCGTCGGCCGTCGTACCCGGCTTGTTGCAGACGGAGGACTACGCACGCGCCCTTCTGAGTCTGGGCCGAACACTCGAATCCGCCGAGCAACTCGAGGAGCGGGTGGCAGCTCGACTCGGACGACAGGTGAGGCTCACAGAACCTTCCGGACCCGAGCTGTGGGTCGTGGTCGATGAGGCCGTGCTGCTGCGTCCACTCGGCGATCCGTCCGTGATGCAGGCACAGCTCACCCGGCTTCTGGAAGCAGGGCAGCACCCCCGCGTCACCCTCCAGGTACTGCCATTCAGCAGTGGCGGCCACGAAATCATCGGCAGATCTCTCACGCTCCTGAACCAGCCGGACGGGACAGAATCGGCCTACGTCGAAGTCGCGGACTTCGGTCAACTCTTCGACGATTCCGACGAGGTGGAGTCGTTCTCGGTAACTTACGATCGGCTTCGGGCCCTGGCCCTGCCGCCGAACATGTCGCTCGACATGATCCGATCAGCGATGGAGGGCACTCGCCGTGCTGAACGCACCCCGTCCCGACCTGAGCGCCGCCGCTTGGCGCAAGTCCAGCTACAGCAATCAGGAGGGCGGCAACTGCGTCGAGGTCGCCGACCACTACCCCGGCCTCGTCCCCGTCCGTGACTCCAAGAACCCGCACGGCCCCGCCCTCCTCATCCCCGGCGAAGCCTGGACGGCGTTCATAGCGGGCCTGAAGGACGGATTGCCCGCAGGTAGGTGACATCGGCACGGTGCCCGGGAACAGATCGCCGTTCCCGGGCACTCTCATAGGTATGAGTGACAACGGTGCATCCGGCGAGGCCGGTGAGTTCAGGATCGAGCACGACTCCATGGGCGAGGTGCGGGTGCCCGCGCACGCCAAGTGGCGGGCGCAGACGCAGCGGGCGGTGGAGAACTTCCCGATCTCCGGGCAGCGGCTGGAGCGGGCGCACATCGAGGCGCTGGCGCGCATCAAGGGTGCGGCGGCGCTGGTGAACGCCGAGCTCGGGGTGCTGGCCAAGGACGTCGCGGAGGCGATCCGGGAAGCGGCCGCCGAGGTGGCGGACGGGCGCTGGGACGAGCACTTCCCGGTCGACGTGTTCCAGACGGGGTCGGGGACGTCGTCGAACATGAACACCAACGAGGTCATCGCGACGCTGGCGAGCGAGCGGCTGGGGCGGGACGTCCACCCCAACGACCACGTCAACGCCAGCCAGTCGTCCAATGACGTCTTTCCGTCCTCGATTCACATCGCGGCGACGTCGGCGGTCCTCAACGATCTGATTCCGGCGCTGGAGCACCTGGCGGAGGCCCTGGAGCGCAAGGCGGAGGAGTTCGCGACCGTCGTGAAGGCGGGGCGGACGCATCTGATGGACGCGACGCCGGTGACGCTGGGGCAGGAGTTCGGCGGGTACGCCGCGCAGGTGCGGTACGGCGTCGAGCGGCTGCGCGCGTCGCTGCCGCGGCTGGCGGAACTCCCGCTGGGCGGTACGGCGGTGGGCACCGGCATCAACACGCCGCCCGGGTTCTCGGCCGCGGTGATCGCCGAGGTGGCGCGGGTGACCGGGCTGCCGCTGACGGAGGCGCGCAACCACTTCGAGGCGCAGGGCGCCCGGGACGGGATCGTCGAGACCAGCGGGCAGCTGCGGACCATCGCGGTCGGGCTGACGAAGATCGCCAATGATCTGCGGTGGATGGCGTCGGGGCCGCGGACCGGCCTCGCGGAGATCAACCTGCCGGACCTCCAGCCGGGCTCGTCGATCATGCCGGGGAAGGTCAACCCGGTCATTCCGGAGGCGGTGCTGATGGTCGCGGCGCAGGTCACCGGCAACGACGCGACGGTGGCGGCGGCCGGCGCGGCCGGCAACTTCGAGCTGAATGTGATGCTGCCGGTGATCGGGAAGAACGTGCTGGAGTCCGTGCGGCTGCTGGCCAACGTCTCCCGCCTGCTGGCGGACCGTACGGTCGACGGGATCACGGCGAACGCCGAACGGGCGCGGGAGTACGCGGAGTCGTCGCCGTCGGTCGTGACGCCGCTCAACAAGTACCTCGGCTACGAGGAGGCCGCGAAGGTCGCCAAGAAGGCGCTCGCGGAGCGGAAGACGATCCGTCAGGTGGTCGTGGAGAGCGGGTACGTCGAGCGCGGGCTGCTGACCGAGGAGCAGTTGGACGAGGCGCTGGACGTGCTGCGGATGACGCATCCGTGACGGTCGCCGGACACCGGGTCGTAACGGCGCACGGGCGCGCGTTCCCGCGCTCGTAACGGCGGGTGCGGCTCATGTCACGGCGAGCTTCATGCGACGCCTCTAAGATCTGCGCATGACAGCGGACATGGTGGACACGACGGAAGGCGGAACGGCCGGCGGACGCGGAACGGCCGGGGGACGCAGTACGCCGGGGGCGAGGCGGCCGGCAGACGACACGGCCGGGCGGCCGGCGGGCCGCTGGGCTCCGGGGGACCACATCCTGTGGCGCTATCGCGACAACGCCGATCGCCGGCAGTTCCACATCGCCCGGCCGATGACCGTCGTCCAGGACACCCCGGAGCTGCTCGCGGTGTGGATGGCGCCCGGGACGCCGTGCATCAAGCCGGTGCTCGACGACGGGACGCCCGTTTACCGCGAGCCGCTGGCCACCCGCTACACCCGCCCGCGGCGCACCGTCCGCGACCAGTGGTTCGGCACGGGGGTGCTGAAGCTGGCCCGGCCCGGCGACCCGTGGTCGGTGTGGCTGTTCTGGGAGGACGACTGGCAGTTCAAGAACTGGTACGTCAACCTGGAGGAGCCGCGCCGCCGTTGGAGGGGCGGGATCGACTCCGAGGACCACTTTCTCGACCTCTGCGTCTACCCGGACCGGCACTGGGAGTGGCGGGACGAGGACGAGTTCGCCCAGGCGCAGCGGGACGGGCTGCTGAATTCCGCCCAGGCCGCCGAGGTCAGGTCCGCCGGCCGGGCCGCGATCGCACAGATCTCGGCCTGGCGCGGGCCGTTCGCGGACGGCTGGGAGGACTGGCGGCCCGATCCGGCCTGGGAGGTCCCGGGGCTGCCGGAGGACTGGGACCGCGCGCCGGATCATTTGCGGTCGTGAGGGAGTGAACGTGAATGACGTGTGCGAAGTGTGAGTGAAGGGGGCGAACCTTGGAAAGGTGCGCCTGTGGGCTGCACTGTTTCCCGCCGGGCGAGGAGCCGGGCCGAGCCCCCTTGCTGCGCCCCGGGTCTTCAAACGTAGGATCGTCCTCCGCAAGACTGCACAGGCGCAACTCCAGAACTGGAAAACGAACTTGACCGCGGTCGCAGGAGGGGCGAGGTCGTGAGTGCGACTAGCTACGACGGATACGAGGGTCTGAACCGGTTAGCGCTGGACCGGGCCGGGCAGGCCGAGGCGTTCGACGCGATCGGCGACCGGTACGACGAAGCCTTTCCGCACAAGGAGGGCCAGCTGGCCTCCGGCGCCTGGCTCGCGGACGCCCTGCCCGCCGGCTCGCGCGTCCTGGACGTCGGCTGCGGGACGGGGCTGCCGACGGCGCGTCAGCTGTCGGACGCCGGCCACCGCGTGGTGGGCATCGATCTCTCCCCCTCCATGGTCAAACTGGCCCGGGACCACGTCCCGGGCGCGGAGTTCCACCGCCTGGACATCGCCGATCTGCGCGGCGGCCGGCTCGGCGGCGCCGGCGCCTTCGACGGAATCGCCGCTTATTTCTCCCTGCTGATGCTGCCCCGTGCGGAAATCCCTTACGCACTGGCCCTGCTGCATGATCTGCTACGTCCCGAGGGGCTGCTGGCCCTGTCGATGGTCGAGGCGGATGTGGACGACTTCACGATTCCGTTCCTGGGCAACTCGATCCGGGTATCGGGTTACCTGCGGGACGACCTGCGCCGGGTCGTGCGCGACGCGGGTTTCGACGTCGTCGGGGAGGACGCGTACGCATACGCCCCGTCGAGTACGGACGTACCACCCGAAATCCAGCTCTTTCTGCACCTGCGACGCGCCTGAGACGCAGCGCGTCGGGCGCGTCCCGTACAGGTACGCACCCGGAACGCGGCGCGTCGGGCGCACAGCCCCGGACGGATGGAATCCCACGCGTGACGGAGCATCCCACCTCCCACGAATCGCGGCGGTCGGCCTCGACCGCCGCGCCCTCGGCGTCCCCTGCGCGGGGGCCGGGCGGGACGGCGCCGCTCGGCGCGGTCCCCGACCCGCGCAGCGCCCTCCAGCAGCCCGCCGCGGCCGGGTTCAGCCCGGTGCCAGGCAGCGGCTTCGCGGTGCGCGGCGGGGACGACCTCGGCCTGTCCGGTGTCGCCGTGACGGCCTCGGCGGGGCCGCCGGCCGGCCGGGCCGGGCACGCCGACGACGAGCCGGCCGCGGACCACGGGGCGGCGCGGGACGACGCCGCCATACCGTACGGGGAGGCGTACGGGGACCCTTACGGCGGTGACTCATACGGGGAGGTGGCCATGCCGGCGAGCGGGCGGCCCAGCGGCGCGCCGGACGCAGGGCGCGAGACGGCCCGGGCCGGGCGGCGGGGCGCGCAGGGCGCGGTGGGCCGCGCCGAGGCCCCCGAGCCGGGCGACGAGCCGCACCGCGGGCAGCGTCCGCGGCACGGCGGCGGTGGCGCCGGGCGGCCGTGGGAGGAGGGCGACGAGCGGGCGCGCAACGAGGGCATCGGGCGGCCGCGGGAGGGCGGCGGCCCGGGCGGCGGGGACCGGGTGCCGGCGCCGGCCGGCGCCGCGGACAGCCTGCCGTCCGCTCCGCTGCCGCCGGTTCCCCCGGCGCGCTCGGCGCATCCCGGTGAGAGCGGCGAGGTGGCGGCGGCCCGGCAGGCCGGCGGTGACCGGCTGCGGTTCATCGGCGCGGCGACCCGACGGATCGCCCGCGGCATAGACCTGGACGAGATCGTGCTCGGGCTGTGCCGGGCGACCGTGCCGACGTTCGCCGACGCCATCCTCGTCTACCTGCGCGATCCGCTGCCGGTGGGCGACGAGCGGCCGACCGGTCCGGTCGTGCTGCGGCTGCGGCGGACCGACCGGATCCCGGAGGAGCCGGACACCAACGGCGCGCGGCTTCCCGTGCTGCCCGCGCAGCCGGACCTCGGTCCGGCGATGGGCGGCAGCGCGGCGGAGCTGGCCGAGGTGCGTCCGGGCGGGCCGCTGGCCGAGGTGCTGCGGGGTGTGCGGCCGCTGTTCGGCGAGGCGCAGGCGGCGCGTACGGCGCTGCCCGAGCTGCTGGGACCCGATCCGCGGCTGCCCAGCGGCCACCGGGTGATCCTGGCGCCGCTGCGCGGGCGCCGGCGGGTCATCGGGGCGGCGGTCTTCCTGCGCCGCCCGGACCGGCCGGCGTTCGAACCGGACGACCTGCTGGTGGCGGCGCAGCTGGCCACGCACACCGCGCTGGGCGTGGACAAGGCGGTGCTCTACGGGCGCGAGGCGTACATCGCCGACGCGCTGCAGCGCACGATGCTGCCGGACTCGCTGCCGCAGCCGACCGGGGTGCGGCTGGCCAGCCGCTATCTGCCGGCCGCGGAGACGGCGCGGGTGGGCGGCGACTGGTACGACGCGATCCCGCTGCCGGGCAGCCGGGTGGCGCTGGTCGTGGGCGACGTCATGGGGCACTCGATGACCTCGGCCGCGATCATGGGGCAGTTGCGCACCACCGCGCAGACCCTGGCGGGTCTGGACCTGCCGCCGCAGGAGGTGCTGCACCACCTCGACGAGCAGGCCCAGCGGCTGGGTTCGGACCGCATGGCGACCTGCATGTACGCGGTCTACGACCCGGTCGCGCACCGGATCACCATCGCCAACGCGGGTCATCCGCCGCCGGTGATGCTGCACCGCGGCGGCCGCGCCGAGGTGCTGCGGGTACCGTCGGGCGCGCCGATCGGCGTCGGCGGGGTGGACTTCGAGGCGGTGGAGCTGGACGCCCCGGCGGGCGCCACGCTCGTGCTGTACACCGACGGGCTGGTCGAGTCGCGGATCCGGGACGTGTGGACCGGTATCGAGCAGCTGCGGGAGCGGCTGGCGGAGACGGCCCGGCTGACCGGTCCCAACCCGCCGCCGCTGGAGCCGCTGTGCGACGAGGTGCTGGACATGCTCGGGCCCGGCGACCGCGATGACGACATCGCGCTGCTGGCGGCCCGGTTCGACGGGATCGCGCCGAGCGACGTCGCGTACTGGTACCTCGATCCGAAGGCGCAGACGGCCGGCCAGGCGCGCCGGCTGGCCCGGCGGGCGCTGGCGCGCTGGGGCCTGGACGAGCTGACCGACCAGCTGGAACTGCTGGTGAGCGAGGTGGTGACGAACGCGGTGCGGTACGCGGAGCGGCCGATCACGCTGCGGCTGCTGCGGACGGACGTGCTGCGCTGCGAGGTCGGGGACGACGTTCCGCAGCTGCCGCGGCTGCGCCAGGCCCGGCCGTCCGACGAGGGCGGACGCGGGCTGTACCTCGTCAACCGGATGGCCCGGCGCTGGGGCGCGACCCGTCTGAGCATGGGAAAGGTCGTCTGGTTCGAGCTGTCGATGCCGCCGGGGGCGCCGCGCCCCTGACGGCCGCGGGACGCCGGCCCGGCACGTCCCACATATTGGACCCCGTCCGAGATCGGACGGGGTCCAACTCTTGCCGACATGCCGTCGGAGGCGTTGACTGCTGTGGTGGGCATAAGGGACGTACTCCCCCGTACGGGAGTGCCCGTTCAAGCCCCAGCCGTCGAACCGGGAGGCATTCCTCCATGACCAGCACGCCGCAGAACGTCCCGCACACGACGAACAACGCCGGGGTTCCGGTGGAGAGCGACGCACACTCGCTCACCGTGAGCCCGGACGGCCCGATCCTGCTCCAGGACCACTACCTGATCGAGAAGATGGCCCAGTTCAACCGGGAACGGGTCCCGGAGAGGGTGGTGCACGCCAAGGGCAGCGGCGCGTACGGATTCTTCAAGGTCACCAACGACGTCAGCCAGTTCACCAGGGCGGACCTCTTCCAGCCGGGCAAGACCACCGACATGCTGGCCCGCTTCTCGACGGTCGCGGGCGAGCAGGGCTCCCCCGACACCTGGCGCGACCCCCGGGGCTTCGCCCTGAAGTTCTACACCGAGGACGGCAACTACGACCTGGTCGGCAACAACACCCCGGTCTTCTTCGTCCGGGACACGATCAAGTTCCAGGACTTCATCCGTTCGCAGAAGCGCCGCCCGGACAACGGGATGCGCGACAACGACATGCAGTGGGACTTCTGGACGCTGTCGCCCGAATCGGCGCACCAGGTCACCTGGCTGATGGGTGACCGCGGCATCCCCAAGACGTACCGCAACATGAACGGCTACGGCTCGCACACCTACATGTGGGTCAACGCCGGCGGACAGAAATTCTGGATCAAGTACCACTTCAAGACCGACCAGGGCATCGACTTCCTCACCCAGGAGGAGGCGGACCGGCTCGCCGGCACGGACGGCGACGTCCACCGCCGCGACCTGTACGAGGCCATCGACGGCGGCAACGCCCCGTCGTGGACGCTGTACGTGCAGGTCATGCCGTTCGACGACGCGCCGGACTACCGGTTTAACCCGTTCGACCTGACCAAGGTGTGGCCGCACGGCGACTACCCGCTGATCGAGGTCGGCCGGATGACGCTGAACAGGAACCCGGAGGACTTCTTCGTCCACATCGAGCAGGCGGCGTTCGAACCGTCCAACATGGTGCCGGGCATCGGCCCGTCGCCGGACAAGATGCTGCTGGGCCGGCTCTTCTCCTACGCGGACACCCACCGCTACCGCATCGGCCCGAACTACGCCCAGCTGCCGCCCAACCGGCCGCACGTGCCCGTCCACTCGTACGCGAAGGACGGCCCGATGCGCTTCGAGCCGAGCCGGGCGGCGCGTCCGTACGCCCCGAACAGCTACGGCGGCCCCGCCGCGGACACCCTGCGCTACGGGGAGCCGGCGGGCTGGGAGACCGGCGGCGAGATGGTGCGCGAGGCGTACACGCTGCGCCGGGAGGACGACGACTTCGGCCAGCCGGGCACGATGGTCCGCGAGGTCCTGGACGACGCGGCCCGTGAGCGGCTGGTGAACAACGTCTCCGGGCACCTGCTGAACGGCGTCAGCCGCCCGGTGCTCGACCGCGCGCTGCAGTACTGGCGCAACATCGACAAGAACGTGGGCGACCGGATCGCCCACAAGGTGAACGGCGGCTGAGGCGCCACGGGCGACCGCCCTCGTCCCTGTCCGCACAGCACCGCGGCCCCCGCCCGTATCGGGCGGGGGCCGCGGTGTGCCGGGCGCTAGCCGAAGCCGGGCACGCTGTCGGCGGAGTTGCCGCCGGTGCCGCCGCCGTGGCCGCCGGTTCCGGTCGTGGTGCCGGCGTCGGTACCACCGCCGCCGTCGACACCGCCGTCCGCCGGGCCGGAGGGGGTGCCGCCGGTCGGGGTGGCCGGGTCCGACGGACGGCCGGACTGGGTGTTCGACGGGCGGCCGGACGGCGACGAGGGCGTCCCGGACGGCGTGCTGCTCGGCGAGTCGGACGGGGACGGGGACGTCGACGGGGTGGTGCTCGGCGTCACGGTGGGCGTCGGCGGGACCCCGGCCCCCAGGTCCGTCTCCAGGTCGAAGTCGGCGCCGGTGGCGCCGTCGAGCACGCCCTCGTTGTAGTCCGCCCACACCCGGGCGGGGTAGCCGCCGCCGTTGACCCGGCCGCCGCCCCCGGTGCCCTTGAGGGTGACCTGGGCGCCGCCCTTGGGGGACTCGCCGAACATGCCGACCGCGGTGACCAGCTTGGGCGTGTAGCCCACGAACCAGGCCGACTTGTTGTCGTCGGACGTACCGGTCTTGCCGACCGCGTGGTAGGCGGTGTTCTTCACGGCCTCCGAGGCGGTGCCGTCGTTGACCACGCCCGCGAGGACCGAGGTGAGGGTGTCGGCGGTCTTCCGGCTGAGCACCTGGTCACCGATCGGGTCCTTCAGCTGCTGCTCGGTGTCGACGCCGTTGACCGGGTGCACGGCCTTGGTCACCAGCGTGGGGGTGACCTTCTTGCCGTGGTTGTCGAGGGTGGCGTAGGCCCCGGCCATCTGGAGCGGGCTGGCGCCCATGGTGCCCAGGGCCATGGCCGGCCGGACCTCCATCTTGGAGCCGTCCATGCCCAGGCTGACCGCGGTCTTCTTGACGTTGTCCAGGCCGACGTCCGCACCCATCTGCGCGAAGACCGAGTTGACGGAGTTGTTGGTCGCCGTCTGGACGGTGATCTTGCCGTAGGTGTGCTCGTCCTCGTTCGGCGGCGCGAACGGGATGTTCCCACCGACGACCGGACGGCGGTTGCGGCCGTCGTAGATCGTGTTCGGGGTGATCGGCACGCCGTCATGGGTGACCGAGTTGTTCTCCATCGCGGAGGCGAGGACCAGCGGCTTGAAGGTGGAGGCCGGCTGGTAGTCGGAGCGCGTGGCGTTGTTGGTGTAGTGCTTCGGGTAGCCCGCGCCGCCGTACATCGCCACGATGTGGCCGGTCTTGGGGTCCACCGAGGTGGCGCCGAGCTGGGCGTCCGCGTCGACCTTGCGGGTCTTGGGGTTCAGGTCGGCGGTCAGCTTGCGCTGGACCGCCTTCTCCAGCGCCTTCTGCTTGCTCTTCTCGATGCCGAGGGTGACCGTCCAGCCGCCGGCGTCGAAGGACTTCGGGTCCACGCCCTGGGCGAAGAGTTCCTTGCGGGCCTCGGTCACCAGGTAGCTGGTCTGGCCGCTCATGCCGGGCAGCGGCTTGGGGTCCTTGGGGACCTCGAACCTCTGCTTGTCGCGGTCCTCCTTGGAGAGCCAGTGCATCTCGACCATGTTGTCGAGGGTGTAGGCCCAGCGCTCCTGGACCCGCTTCTGGCCGGCCTTGGACGCCAGGGTCCAGTCGTACTGGTTCGGCGCCTGGAGCAGCGAGGCGAGGTAGGCGCCCTCGGAGACGGTGAGCTTGTCGACGTCCTTGCGGTAGTACGCCTGGGCGGCGGCCTGGATGCCGTACGCGCCGCGGCCGTAGTAGCTGGTGTTGATGTAGCCGGCGAGGATCTTGTCCTTGCCCAGCTTGTTGTCCACCTTGAGCGAGATGACGATCTCCTGGAGCTTGCGGCTGACCGTCTGCTCCTGGCTCAGGTAGTAGTTCTTGACGTACTGCTGGGTGATCGTCGAACCACCCTGCTTGCCCTGGCCCCGGAGGGTGTTGAAGATGCCGCGCAGCGTGCCCTTCAGGTCGACGCCGGAGTCCTGGTAGAAGGTCTTGTTCTCGGCGGCGACGAAGGTGTGCTGGACGGCCTTGGGTATCCGGTCCAGCGCGACGCTCTCCCGGTTGACCTGGCCGACCCGCGCCATGACCTTGCCGTCGGCGTACTTGTAGACGTTGCTCTGCAGCTGGGCTTGCTTGTTGCCGTCCGTGGGGATGTCCACGTACAGGTACAGGCCGAGGAAACCGAGGATGCCCAGGAGGCAGACCCCGAGGAACGCTCCTACGAGCTTCTTCCAGGTGAAGAACCGGCGTATGCCGGACTTCTTGTCCGTCCCTTCCTTCCGCCTGGTCCGGCGAGCGCTCCCCTGTTGCGCCCTTCTCGCTTCCGCTCGGCCCATCGCTTCGACAACTCCAGTCGTTCCGCCCCCAGCTAACTCAGCTGTTGAAGCTAACACCGCATCTGTCAACAAATACTCATCGATCAAGGCTTTTCCCGACGTGACAAACAGCACCCGGAGCGGGGGAACCTCGGGGCGGGTTTTGCGCGTCGCCGCCGCCTCACCTGGGCACTTGCGGCAATCCGGACCACACCCGAAGGCTGGACGGCCGGCCCGTCCAGGCGTTAAAGTGCTATCACTTTGCTAGACCAGTGACATCACCTGATGCGGCCGACATCACGTGCCGCACCTGGAGAAACGGGGACCCCATGTCTGACCAGACACCGGCCGAGCGCACCACCGGCCCCGGCGACGACCTCGCCGTGGACACCCCGGAGATGCCCCGCCCGCAGATCCGTGAGGTGCCGGCGCACAGCATCCCGGGCGGCTTCGCCCTGCTGCTGACCCTGCTCGGCGTGGCGCTGGGCATCGGCGTGATCGTCTTCGGCGGCATACTCAGCAACGGCGGCAACAAGGCCGTCGGCGCCCCGGTGATCGTCGCCGGCGTCCTGCTGCTGCTCACCTCGCTCTTCTGCATGACCGGCGTGAAGATGGTGGCGCCCGGCCAGGCCCGGGTCATCCAGCTCTTCGGGCGCTACGTCGGCACCATCCGCACCGACGGGCTGCGCTGGGTCAACCCGCTGACCACCGCCCGCAGCATCTCCACCCGGGTGCGCAACCACGAGACCGCGGTCCTGAAGGTCAACGACGCCTACGGCAACCCGATCGAGCTGGCCTCGATCGTCGTGTGGCAGGTCGAGGACACCGCCCAGGCGCTCTTCGAGGTCGACGACTTCCTGGAGTTCGTCGCCACCCAGACCGAGGCGGCCGTGCGGCACATCGCGATCGAGTACCCCTATGACGCGCACGACGAGGACGCCCTGTCGCTGCGCGGCAACGCCGAGGAGATCACCGAGAAGCTCGCGCTGGAGCTGACCGCCCGGGTGCAGGCCGCCGGCGTGCGGATCATCGAGTCCCGCTTCAGCCACCTCGCCTACGCCCCGGAGATCGCGTCCGCGATGCTCCAGCGGCAGCAGGCGGGCGCCGTGGTCGCGGCCCGGCAGCAGATCGTCGAGGGCGCGGTCGGCATGGTCGAGCAGGCACTGGCCAGGATCAACGAACAGGGCATCGTCGAGTTGGACGAGGAGCGGAAGGCGGCCATGGTGAGCAATCTGATGGTGGTGCTGTGCGGCGACCGGGCCGCCCAGCCGGTCCTCAACACGGGCTCGCTCTACCAGTGAGCGAGCAGGGCGAGCGGACCCCCGCGCGACAGCCGCAGCGGCGCAAGCAGGTGCTGCTGCGGCTGGACCCGCTGATCCATGACGCCCTGGCGCGCTGGGCCGACGACGAACTCCGCAGCGCCAACGCGCAGATCGAGTTCCTGCTGCGCAAGGCGCTGTCGGAGGCGGGCCGGCTGCCCCGGGGCGCGGGGGCGATCCCGCGGCGCGGGCGGCCGCCCAAGGAGCCGCCGGCCGGGGAACCGCGCGGGAAGGGGGAGCCGCCGGCCGGGGAGCCACCGACCGGAGAGCCACCTCGGGGCCCGGGGCCGGGCGGCGGCTGACCCCGTTCCCCGAGCCCCCACCGCGGCGGGAAGCATCGGCATCCTCCAGCTATACATCATGCGTATACACCTGATGTAGAGTGCGCGGCATGCCCATCGGACCCACAGGGCGATGCCCCCTGCCCGCATTCCCGGAGGCCCGCGGATGATCCCGGCCGGTTCCCTGCTCCACGCCGTCGCCCTGCACAAGGCGTACGGCCGCACTCCCGCCCTCGACGGCGCGGACTTCTCGCTCCACCCGGGCGAGGTCGTCGCCGTCATGGGCCCGTCCGGCTCCGGCAAGTCGACCCTGCTGCACTGCCTGGCCGGCATCATCGCCCCCGACTCCGGCACCGTCCGCTACGGCGACCGCGAACTGACCGCGATGAGCGACGCCGAACGCAGCGCCCTGCGCCGCGCAGACTTCGGCTTTGTCTTCCAATTCGGCCAGCTGGTACCGGAGTTGACCGCGCTGGAGAACGTCGCGCTGCCGCTGCGGCTGAACGGCACCAGGCGCAGGGACGCGGAGCGGCAGGCCCGCGAGTGGCTGGAGCGGCTGGAGGTGGACACCGTCGCGGACCGGCGGCCCGGGGAGGTCTCCGGCGGCCAGGGCCAGCGCGTCGCGGTCGCCCGCGCGCTCGCGGGACGGCCCCGGGTGGTCTTCGCCGATGAGCCGACCGGCGCCCTGGACTCCCTCAACGGCGAGCGGGTGATGTCCCTGCTCACCGACGCCGCCCGCGACACCCGGGCCGCGGTGGTGCTGGTCACCCACGAGGCACGGGTCGCCGCCTACTCCGATCGCGAGGTCGTGGTGCGTGACGGGATCGCCCGGGAAGGGGTGGCGGCGGTATGAGCGCGCACGAGGAAAGGGCGGCGAACCAGGGGAGCGGCCCGGACCCCGGGCGCGCCTCCTGGGCCCGCGATCTCGCCATGGGCCTCCGCTTCGCGGTGGGCGGCGGCCGCGAGGGCTGGATCCGTACGGCCCTGACGGCCGTCGGTGTCGGGCTCGGGGTGGTGCTGCTGCTCGGCGCGGCGTCGATCCCGCACATTCTGGAGAGCCGGCAGGCGCGCGGCGACGCCCGGGTCGCCGTCAACGGGGACCGGCCGGTCAAGCGCTCCTCGGCGACCCTGCGGTACGCCGACGCCGGGACCTCCTTCCACGGCGACCCGGTCCGGGGCGCGCTGCTGCGACCCGACGGGCCCGACGCCCCGGCGCCGCCCGGCGTGCACGAACTGCCGCACCACGGCGAGATGGTGGTCTCCCCCGCCCTGAAGGAGCTGCTCGCCTCGCCCGAGGGCACGCTGCTGCGCGAGCGGCTGCGCTTCAAGGCCGTCGGCACGATCGCCGAGCCGGGCCTGGCCGGGCCGGGCGAGCTGGCGTACTACGCGGTCAGCGACCGGCTCGCCGGGGAGGACGGCTCCTTCCGCATCGCCGGCTTCGGCAGCCGGATACCGCCGCGGGAACTGCCCCCGACGCTGCTCGTACTGATCATCGTGGCCTGCGTGGTGCTGCTGATGCCGGTGGCCCTCTTCATCGCCACCGCGGTCCGCTTCGGCGGCGAGCGCCGCGACCGGCGGCTGGCCGCGCTGCGGCTGATCGGCGCGGACCGCCGGACGGTGCGCCGGACGGCCGCCGGGGAGGCGCTGTTCGGCGCGGTCTGCGGGCTGCTGCTGGGCACGGTCCTGTTCCTGGCCGTGCGGCAGGGCATCGGCTCGGTCACCGTCTGGGACGTCAACGCCTTCCCCGGTGATGTCACGCCGTCCCCCGCGCTGGCGGCGCTGGTGGCCGTCGCCGTCCCGCTGTGCGCCGTGGGCGTCACCCTCGTCGCGCTGCGCGGGGTGGTCATCGAGCCGCTGGGCGTGGTGCGCAGCGGCGCCGGGCGGCGCCGCAGGGTGTGGTGGCGGCTGCCGCTCCCGGTGGCGGGCATCGCCCTGCTGCTGGCCAACGGGCAGGTCGGCACCGGCGGGGGCACGGTCGATCCGTATCTGATCGCGGGCGGTGCGGTGCTCGTGCTGCTGGGCGCCGTGACGCTGCTGCCGTGGGCCGTCGAGGCGGTGGTGGGGCGGTTCCGCGGCGGACCGGTGCCCTGGCAGCTGGCCACCCGCCGGCTCCAGCTGAGCAGCGGCCCGGCGGCCCGCGCGGTCAGCGGGATCACCGTCGCGGTCGCCGGCGCCATCGCGCTCCAGCTGTTCTTCTCCGCGATCCAGGGCGACTTCATGAAGGTCACCGGGCAGGACCCGCACCGGGCGCAGCAGGACGTGACGCTGCCGTCCCACGACGTCGCCACGATCCGGGAGATGGTCGCCCGGTTCCGCACCACCAAGGGCGTCCGGGGCGTCATCGCCACCATCGAGTCCACCGCCTCCCGGCCGGGGCCGGTCCGCAGGGGCGAGGACTTCCCCCCGTCCACCCAGGTCACGGTCGGCGACTGCGCCTCCCTGGGCGAGCTGGCGCACACCGGTCCCTGCAAGGACGGCGACGTCTTCGTGGTCAAGGACAGCACCGGCATGGTCGACACCGGCTACCTCTTCAAGACCGCCCGCCCCGGGGCCCGGGTGCTGCTCAACCAGGACATCCGGACCGGGAAGCCCGACGGGGCACCCCGGACGTGGACCGTCCCGAGGACCGCCCGTGTCGTCGGCTCCCGCAAGGACCCCTCGGGGCAGACCGCCTTCGGTATCTTCGCCACCCCGGGCGCCCTGGACACCGCCGCACTGGCCGACCCGCGGGCCCGCGCGATGGTGCGGACCGACCCGGCGGTCGCCGACGCCGCCGAGTACGTACGCAACACCGCCGCCCGGATCGATCCGCTGATGGACGTCCGCACGCTCCAGAACCTGGAGCGGGACAAGCAGTTCGGCAGCGTGCGCACCGGGCTGCTCGTCGCCTCCACCGCGACGCTCGCGCTGATCGCCGCCGGCATGCTGGTGACGACGCTGGAGCAGCTGCGCGAGCGGCGCCGGCTGCTGTCGGTGCTGGTGGCCTTCGGCACCCGCCGGGCCACGCTCGGCTGGTCGGTGCTGTGGCAGACCGCCGTCCCGGTCGCCCTGGGGCTCGCCCTCGCGCTGGCGGCCGGTGCCGGGCTGGGCCTGGCGCTGCTGAGGACGGCGGGCAAGGACATCTTCGACTGGTCGGTGATCTGGCCGATGGTCGGTGGCGGCGCCGGTCTTGTCGCCGTCGTCACCCTGCTCAGCCTGCCGCCCCTGTGGCGCCTGATGCGCCCGGACGGTCTGCGGACGGAGTGAGCACCGCGCCCGCCCCGGGGCACCGCGTACGCAGGGTGCCGGGGCGGGCGCACGAGGGGCCGGCGACGGCCTCCCGCCGGCTATACCGCCCGCGTATACACCAGCGACAGAGCCCCAAGTAAGGTGGTCGTCATGTCAATCGGTCATACGCTGCTGGGCCTCCTGGAGTCCGGCCCCCGCCATGGCTACGACCTCAAGCGGGCCTTCGACGAGCACTTCGGCCACGACCGCCCGCTGCACTACGGGCAGGTCTACTCCACGATGTCCCGGCTGCTGAAGAACGGCCTGGTCGAGGTGGACGCCGTCGAGGCCGGCGCCGGACCCGAGCGCAAGCGGTACGCGATCACCGACGCCGGTGTCACCGACGTCGCCCAGTGGCTGGCCCGCGCGGAGAAGCCCGAGCCGTATCTCCAGTCGACGCTCTACACCAAGGTCGTACTCGCCCTGATGACCCGCCGCGACGCCGCCGAGCTGCTGGACACCCAGCGCACCGAGCATCTGCGGCTGATGCGCGGACTGACCGAGCGCAAGCGCACCGGCGACCTCGCCGACCAGCTGATCTGCGACCACGCCCTCTTCCACCTCGAAGCCGACCTGCGCTGGCTGGAGCTGACCGCCGCCCGGCTCGACAAGCTGGCGGAAGCGGTCCGGGCATGACGCCGGAGGGATCCCTGCTCGTGGCGGAGGGGCTGCACAAGGCGTACGGCCCCACGCCCGCCCTCGACGGCGCGGACTTCTCGATCCACCCGGGCGAGGTCGTCGCCGTCATGGGCCCCTCCGGGTCCGGCAAGTCGACGCTGCTGCACTGCCTGGCCGGCATCATCGCCCCGGACTCCGGCACCGTCCGCTACGGCCCGCACACCCTCACCGGCCTCAGCGACGCCCGGCGCAGCGCCCTGCGCCGCACCGACTTCGGCTTCGTCTTCCAATTCGGCCAGCTGGTACCGGAGTTGACCGCGCTGGAGAACGTCGCACTGCCGCTGCGGCTGAACGGCACCAAGCGCAAGGAGGCCGAGCGGCAGGCCCGCGAGTGGCTGGAGCGCCTGGAGGTGGACACCGTCGCGCAGCAGCGCCCCGGTGAGCTCTCCGGCGGCCAGGGCCAGCGGATCGCGGTCGCCCGCGCGCTGGCCACCCGCCCCCGGGTGGTCTTCGCCGACGAGCCGACCGGCGCCCTGGACTCCCTCAACGGCGAGCGGGTGCTGACCCTGCTCACCGACGCCGCCCGCGACACCCACGCCGCGGTCGTCCTGGTCACCCACGAGGCACGGGTCGCCGCCTACTCCGACCGGGAGATCGTCGTCCGCGACGGCAAAGTGAAGGACATGATGGCGGGCTTGATATGAGCCCGCTGCCCTCCCGTGCCGGCGACGGCGGCGGGCGCGGCGGCGGCCGGGACCGGGACGCGGCGGCCCGCCGGGACCCGCTCGCCGCACCGCGCACCGGCCCCGCCGTCTGGGGCCGCGACCTCGCGATGGGCATCCGGTTCGCGGCCGGCGGCGGCCGCGAGGGCTGGATCCGTACGGCGCTGACGGCGGCCGGCGTCGCCCTGGGCGTGGCGGTCCTCCTCCTCGGCGCGTCCGTACCGTCCCTGATGGACGCCTGGCACGGCCGCGAGAAGGCCCGCGAGAACCTCGGCCAGGTCCACCAGCCCCGGGCGGCCGACACCACCCTGCGCTACGCCTCGGTCGACACCACCTTCCGCGGGACGCCGATCCGCGGCCGGCTGGTCCGTCCCGACGGCGCCCACCCGCCCGTACCGCCCGGCGTGCGCCACCTCCCCGGCGCCGGCCGGATGCTGGTCTCCCCCGCCCTCAAGGAACTGCTGGACTCCCCCGAAGGCGCCCTGCTGCGCGACCGCCTGCCCTACCGGATCGCCGGCACCATCGGCGACGCCGGCCTGCTCGGCCCGCGGGAACTCACCTACGTCGCGCAGAGCGCCACCCTCGCCGCGCCCGACGGCTACCGCATCGACCACTTCGGCAAGAACTGGGACCCGACGCCGATGCAGACCCCCGCCGTGCTCCTGGTGATCATGACGTGTGTGGCCCTGCTGACGCCCGTCATGGTCTTCATCGGCACGTCCGTGCGGTTCGGCTACGAGCGCCGCGAACGACGGCTGGCCGCGCTGCGCCTGGTCGGCGCCGACGTCGGCACCACCCGCCGGGTCGCCTCCGGCGAGGCGCTGTTCGGCTCCCTGCTGGGGCTGCTCGGCGGGGCCGCGCTCTTCGTGGGCGGCCGGCTGTCCGCGCCGCTGATCACCCTCTGGGGCATCAACGTCTTCCCCTCGGACGTCACCCCCGGCCCGCTCGCCGCGACGCTCGTCGGGCTGCTCGTGCCGACCGCGGCCGTCCTGGTCACGCTGTTCGCCCAGCGCGGGATCACTGTCGAGCCGCTGGGCGTCGTCCGCAACCGGCCGCCGGTCCGCCGCCGGCTGTGGTGGCGGGTGGCGCTGCCCGCGCTGGGCGCCCTGCTCCTGGTCCCCCTGACGTGGGGGGAGAAGTGGACCGACACCCCGCTCAACACCGCCCGGTTCGCGGCCGGCTCGCTGCTGCTGCTGATCGGCGTCACCGCGCTGCTGCCCTGGCTGGTGGACGCGGTGGTCAGCCGGCTGCACGGCGGCCCGGTCCCGTGGCAACTGGCCGTCCGCCGCCTCCAGTTGAACAGCGGCTCGGCCACCCGCGCGGTCAGCGGGATCACCGTCGCGGTGGCCGGCGCGATCGCGATCCACATGCTGATGACGGGCATGCAGGCCGGCTACGCCGCGGCGTACGCGGAGTCCGGCAAGATCCCGCGGATCGGCCTGTGGGGCAACGCCAGGAGCTGGTCCGGGACCGAGCAGGCGCTCGGCGCGCTGCATGCCACCCCCGGGGTGACCGCCGCCCGCGGCACCGTCGACGCCCTGATCGGGCCGCTCCCGGCGGCCGGCCGGCCGCAGGACGACCTCCGCCCCTGGACCCTCGCCGTCGGAAGCTGCGCCGAACTGCGCACCCTCGCCCGCCTTCCCTCCTGCCGGGACGGCGACGTCTTCCGCACCACCAACGCCCCCGGCACGGACGTCCCGGTGGCCCCCGGCCGGACCGTGGACCTCAACACCGCGATCGGCCCGGACGATCAGGTGACGCCGCAACCCTGGACGGTCCCCGGCACCACGCGCCCGGTGCAGCTGCGCGACCCCGGCCGGGAGCCCGGCCGCTTCTCCTACGACCTGCTGGCCACCCCGTCGTCCCTCGACCTCGGCCGGCTCAACAGCCCCACCGCGGAATTGCAGGTCGACTTCGACCGCGCCACCCCCGACGCGGTGGAGCACATCCGCAACACCGCCGCCCGGATCGACCCGATGATGAACGAGTACTCCGCGGTCGACAACCCGCACGACGGGCCGTACACCAGCGTCCGCAACGGCCTGTTCATCGGCGCGGTGATCACCCTGCTGCTGATCGGCGCGGGCCTGATCATCTCCACCGTCGAGCAGCTCCACGAACGCCGTCGCCTGCTGTCCACCCTCGATGCCTACGGCACCCGCCGCGCCACCCTGGGCTGGTCGGTCCTGTGGCAGACCGCCCTCCCCGTCGTGCTCGGCCTCGCCCTGGCGCTGGCCTGCGGCCTGTCCCTGGGCTCGCTGCTGCTCGCCATGATCGACAGCGCGGTGACCGTGGACTGGCCCGTCGTCACCGCCATGACCGGCATCGGCGGCGCCGTCATCCTCTTCGTCACCGCCCTGAGCCTCCCGCCGCTGTGGCGCATGATGCGGCCGGAGGGCCTGCGAACGGAGTGAGCGGGACGGGCTCGCCTCGAACGGGTGAACGTCGTCGTACGAGACGGCTGCGCGGCGCTCTGCCTACGATGATGGTCTCGATACCAGCCACTAGGAGGCGCCATGTCTGCCGCAGCGGTCGAGCACCCCTGCGAGGATGAGCCCACCCTGCTCGACGAAGCAGAAAAGCTCACCGAGATGCTTCCCGGCTACCGCGTCGAGATTCTCGGGGGAGCAATCACCGTGACACCATCCGCCGACGGCGCCCATGCGGTCTCCTTGACCGACATCGCCTACGCGTTCGCTCCGGTTCACGGTGGCCAGACCTATGTGGCCCAGTCGATGGGCGTATGGCTCCCCGATGGTCCTTTCAACTACGCGATCCCGGACCTGTCCGTCGTGGACGCCGATTTCCGCGAGCACCGCATCGAGAAGAACAACTACGATCCCGCGATCTTCCGCCTGGCGCTGGAGGTCACCTCGTCCAACCACGCGACCGATCTCAAGACAAAGGTCGTCGCCTATGCCATCGCCAAGATCCCGGTCTACGTCATCGTCGACAGGAGGAACCACCGCATCCACGTGCTGACCGACCCCTACGCCAACGAATACCGCAGTCACCGGGTCCACGCGCCCGGCGAGCAGATCACGCTCCCGGACTCCGTCGGAGCGGAGGTCGTCCTGGACGTCGCCGCGATCCTCGAAACCGCCCGCCCCTGACCCTCACCCCGTCGCCATCCGCACCGGCAGCCCCCGCAGCGCCCCGCGCAACGCCTCCGCGAACGCCTCGAATTCGTTCTGCCGGGCGGCGCCCGTACGCATGGCGAGGGCGATGCGCCGGGAGGGCGCCGGGTCGGCGAAGTAGCCGGTGGTGAGCTGGTCGTTGCGGGCCGTTTCGACGCGGAGGGCCGTACGGGGCAGCAGGGTCACGCCCATGCCGCCGGCCACCAGCTGCACCAGCGTGGACAGGCCGGCCGCACTCGTGGTCACGGGGGTGTTCTCGTCCCGGCCGGCCTCGCGGCAGATGTCCAGGGCCTGGTCGCGCAGGCAGTGCCCCTCGTCGAGCAGCAGCAGGTCGAGTTCCTGGAGGGCCTGGCGGGGGATGTCGCCGCGGCCGCCGAGCCAGTGGTCCTTGGGGGCGACCAGGACGAAGTCCTCGTCGAAGAGGGGGAGTTCGGTGACCTGGGGGACGCCGAGGGGGACGGCGAGGAGCAGCAGGTCGAGCCGGCCGTGGGCCAGGCCGTCCAGGAGCGAGGCGGTCTGCTCCTCGTGGACCTGGAGGTCCAGGTCGGGGTAGGTGTCATGGACCAGCCGCAGCACCGTCGGCAGGAGATACGGCGCGACGGTGGGGATCACCCCGAGGCGCAGCACGCCCGTGAAGGGTGCGCGGGCCGCCTCCGCCTCCTCCATCAGGTCGCCGACGGCCTCCAGGACCGTACGGGCCCGGGCCGCCACCCGCTCCCCCGCCGGAGAGAGCAGCACCTTGCGCGTCGTACGCTCCAGGAGCTGCACCCCGAGCGTTTCCTCCAGCGCGGAGACCGCCCCGGACAGCGCGGGCTGGCTCATGCCGATCTCGGCTGCCGCCTCGCGGAAGTGCAGATGCTCGGCCACCGCGGCGAACGCGCGCAGCTGGGCAAGGCTGGGCTGGCGGGGCCGTCCGCCCACCGGTGAAGCCACTGATAACCACCTCCGATCAACATCAACCAGTCTAGCTATTTCCCTGATCAATAGCTCGTGTGCCACTGTGTGACTCGTCCAAGCCTCATAGAACGACTGAAAGACCCCACAAGGGACTTTCTGTGCTACAAGGAGAGCGTGTGCTCACTGTCGGTGACAAGTTCCCCGAGTTCGACCTGACTGCCTGTGTCTCGCTGGAGAAGGGCAAGGAGTTCGAGCAGATCAACCACAAGACCTACGAGGGCAAGTGGAAGATCGTCTTCGCGTGGCCCAAGGACTTCACCTTCGTGTGCCCGACCGAGATCGCGGCCTTCGGCAAGCTGAACGAAGAGTTCGCCGACCGTGACGCCCAGATCCTCGGCTTCTCCGGCGACTCCGAGTTCGTGCACCACGCCTGGCGCAAGGACCACCCGGACCTGACCGACCTGCCCTTCCCGATGCTCGCCGACTCGAAGCACGAGCTCATGCGCGACCTGGGCATCGAGGGCGAGGACGGCTTCGCGCAGCGCGCCGTCTTCATCGTCGACCAGAACAACGAGATCCAGTTCACGATGGTGACCGCCGGCTCCGTCGGCCGTAACCCCAAGGAGGTCCTCCGGGTCCTCGACGCTCTCCAGACGGACGAGCTGTGCCCCTGCAACTGGAGCAAGGGCGAGGACACCCTGGACCCGGTCAGCCTGCTGGCAGGTGAGTGACACCCATGGCTCTCGATGACCTCAAGTCCGCGGTTCCGGACTACGCCAAGGACCTGAAGCTGAACCTCGGTTCGGTGATCGGCAACAGCGACCTGCCCGCTCAGCAGCTGTGGGGCACGGTGCTCGCCTGCGCGATCGCCTCGCGCTCGCCGAAGGTGCTGCGCGAGCTGGAGCCCGAGGCGAAGGCGAACCTCTCCGCCGAGGCGTACACCGCTGCCAAGTCCGCGGCCGCCGTCATGGCGATGAACAACGTCTTCTACCGGACCCGGCACCTGCTGTCGGACCCCGAGTACGGCAACCTGCGCGCCGGGCTGCGGATGAACGTCATCGGCAACCCGGGCGTCGACAAGGTCGACTTCGAGCTGTGGTCGCTGGCCGTCTCGGCCATCAACGGCTGCGGCATGTGCCTGGACTCGCACGAGCAGGTGCTGCGCAAGGCCGGCGTGGAGCGCGAGACGATCCAGGAGGCCGTCAAGATCGCGGCCGTCCTGCAGGCCGTCGGCGCCACGCTGGACGCCGAGGCCGCGCTCGCCGAGTAATCCGGCACCCGCGCGGCGCCTCGCGCCACGTATCGACGAAACCCCCGCAGACCGTGCGTCTGCGGGGGTTTCGCGTGCGCCGTCATGTGCGGCCCGGCAGGCGCCCGTTACCCGGGCGGCTCCTGGGACGTGCGTGCCGACGGGGGCAGGGTCGGTGCCACCCCGATCGCGGTGGCGCCCCGGGGCGCCACCGACATCCGCAGCGCCTGCTCCCTGGAGTACGAGCGCAGATAGCCGACGGCCGTATTGAGGACCGCCACCAGCGGGACCGCGACGACCGCACCGCCGATGCCGGCGATCAGACCGCCCGCGGCGACGGAGAGGATCACCGCCAGCGGGTGCACCCGGACCGCCCGGCCCAGGATGAACGGCTGGAGGACGTGGCCCTCGATCTGCTGCACGGCCAGCACCACCGCCAGCACCATCAGCGCCGTGAACACGCCCTGGGTCACCAGCGCGACCACGCAGGCCAGCGCGCCCGAGACCACCGCGCCCACCAGCGGGATGAAGGCGAACAGGAAGATGAAGACCGCGAGCGGGACGGCCAGCGGCACATTGAGGAAGTACAGCCCGATGCCGATGAAGATGGCGTCGATGAGCGCCACGAGGACCGTGCCGCGCACATAGGCGGTCAGCGTCCGCCAGGCCCGCGGCCCGGCGCCCGCCACGCCCTCGCGGGCCGCGCCCGGGACGAGCCTGAGCAGCCACTCCCAGATCCGCCGCCCGTCGTAGAGCAGGAAGAGCGTGGTGAACATCGCCAGCAGGATGCCGGTGAACACCTCCAGGACGACGGTGACGCCCTCCAGACCGGCCGAGGTGATCGCCTCGGTGTTGGCGCCGATCGCGTCCTGGAGGTTCTTGGCGATGCTGTTGATCTGACTCTCGGTCACATGGAACGGACTCTTCAGCAGCCAGCCCTTGAGCTCGCTGATGCCCTCCTGGATGCGGCTGGAGACCGAGTCGATGTTGTCCTGGACCTGCCATACGACGAACCAGCCGACCAGACCCATGATCACGAAGCCGCCGATGAAGGTCAGCGCGGTGGCCGGCCCGCGCGGCAGCCCGCGCCGGCGCAGCCAGCCCACCGTCGGCTGCAGCAGCGCGGTGATCAGCATCGCCGCGATGAACGACAGCACGACCAGCTGGATCGTGGTGATGACCCGCGCCAGCACCCACAGCGTGGCGGCCAGCACCAGCAGCCGCCAGCCCGCCTCGGCGGCGACCCGCATGCCCCACGGCACCGCGTCGACCGGATCGGGACGGGCCGCGACGGCCGGTGCGTAGGAGGGCGGGGCGGGAACGGACTCCGGCGTGCGCGCGGCATCGGCGTCCGGTGCCCCGGCCGCCTCCGTCGCCGGCGCCGGCTCTGTTGCGGTGTCCGTCCGCGGAGTCCGCTGCGGCGCACGGGGCTCGGCGACCGTGCCCACCACACCGTGGACGACGGCCCCCTCGGGCCTTTTCACGCCACCGGCCGGGTGCCCGTCAGCGTGCTCGGCACGCCTCAGCTCCTCCGGGTCGCCGGCCTCCCCCAGGGAGTCCGACAGGCTCCCTCCAGGGGAGACCTCCACCGCGGCCTCCGCACGGCGGCGCTGTTCCTCCAGCCGCTGCGAGAGACGCGTCAGACCGGCGCCGAGGCCGCCGACCCACTGAGGCAATCTGGACATGTCCCTTTCCTCTTCCCCTCCCACGCACCACACCTGATGGCACGACGTTACCTGTGCCGGACACGCGAAACCCCCGACGCGGGTGCGTTCGGGGGTTTCGGACGTGCGGTGGTGCGGCCGGCGGGCCTAGTACCAGCTGTTGGCCTGCCAGAACGACCAGGCGCCGCAGGGGCTGCCGTAACGGTCGTTCATGTAGTTGAGGCCCCACTTGATCTGGGTCGCCGGGTTGGTCTGCCAGTCGGAGCCGGCCGAGGACATCTTGGAGCCGGGCAGCGCCTGGACGAGCCCGTAGGCGCCCGAGGAGGCGTTGGTGGCCCGGTAGTTCCAGCCGGACTCGTGGTCCACGATGTTGCTGAAGCACTGGAACTGGTCGCCGGCCATCATCTGGCGGGCGATCGCCTGTGTCTCGGCGACGGAGTACGAGCTCTTGCCCAGGAGGTCGCCCAGGTCGGCGCGCGAGGAGGAGCGGGTTGCGGCCTGCTCCTTCTTCTTGCGCGCGTCGGCGTCCTTCTTGGCCTTGGCCTCGTCCGCGGCGTCCTTCTTGCTCTGCGCGGTCTCCGCTGCTGCCTTGCGGGCGGCTTCCTGTGCGGACTTGAGGGCTGCCGCATCCGCCTGGGTGGACTGGTCGTCCGCCTGCTGCGTCAGGGAAGCCGTCTGCACCTGGGCCTGTGCGCCCGCGGGGATGTCTGCGATCGTCGCATCGGCGGCGGTGGCCTCGGCGCTGACCGAAGCGGGCTGCCCTGCGGCGACGCCGACCACGGCGCCGACGGTGGTGACCGCGGTGGCGGATGCCACGGCGAATCCCCGGACCGAGATCCGGCTCACACGTTTTCCTTCCAGCATCGCCCGCTTAGGTGACCTCGCGGACGCAATCGTGCCCCTGGCGCTGACCTCCCCTTGTTCCGGGCCCTGTTGAGCAGGCGGGACCGGCTGGTCACGGGAGGCACTGGCCCGGTACGTCCCCCTCGGGGTCCGCGTGGTGCTCGGGCGGCATACGGCGATTCGCTATGAAGTTCAGTTGTTGTCCCCACCGCTGGGGGTGGTGGTGCTGCCGTATGCGGGGCCTGACAGGACCCAGACTCTGCCCGAACGGCACGCCGGGAAGCAATTCCCTGCTGGGTGTGAAAGCTCACACCTCGTTTACGCCCAATGATTTTCGGATACTCGCACGCAGCGGAACGCCGCCCGGCTAAGCTCCTTCGCTTTGCCGGACGGCGCGTCCTACAACAGGTCAGATCCGGACAACCGGTCAGATCCGGCCGTCCTCCAGCATTTCGGTCACCAGTGCCGCAATGGGTGAACGCTCCGAGCGGTTCAGGGTGACGTGCGCGAACAGCGGATGCCCCTTCAGCTTCTCGACGACCGCGACCACCCCGTCGTACCGCCCGACCCGGAGGTTGTCGCGCTGGGCGACGTCATGGGTCAGCACGACCCGGGAGTTGGCCCCGATACGGGACAGAACCGTCAAAAGGACGTTCCGCTCCAGGGACTGGGCCTCGTCCACGATGACGAACGCGTCGTGCAGCGACCGCCCTCGGATGTGCGTCAGGGGCAGCACCTCCAGCATGCCGCGGCCGACCACCTCCTCGATGACGTCCTTGGTGGTCACCGCGGACAGCGTGTCGAAGACGGCCTGCGCCCAGGGGCTCATCTTCTCGGCCTCGCTGCCCGGCAGATAGCCCAGCTCCTGCCCGCCGACGGCGTACAGCGGCCGGAAGACCATCACCTTGCGGTGCTGCCGGCGTTCGAGTACGGCCTCCAGGCCCGCGCACAGCGCCAGCGCCGACTTGCCCGTACCGGCCCGCCCGCCCATCGAGACGATGCCGACGTCCGGGTCGAGCAGCAGGTCCAGCGCGATCCGCTGTTCGGCGCTGCGGCCGTGGATCCCGAACGCCTCCCGGTCGCCCCGCACCAGCCGGACCGCGCCCTCGGCGGTGACCCGGCCGAGCGCCTTGCCGCGCTCGGACTGGAGGACGAGTCCGGTGTGCACCGGGAGTTCGGCGGCCCCCGGCAGGTGCACCGTTTCGGCCGCGAACAGGTCGTCCACCTGGTCGGCGGGGACCGTCAGCTCGGCCATCCCCGTCCAGCCGGAGTCGGTGATCGCCAGCTCGGCGCGGTACTCCTCGGCCAGCAGCCCGACCGAGGACGCCTTGATGCGCATCGGCAGGTCCTTGGAGACGACCGTGACGTCGTACCCCTCGGCCTGGAGGTTGCGCGCCACGGCGAGGATCCGCGAGTCGTTGTCGCCGAGCCGGTGACCGTTGAGGAAGGCCGCGGGCAGGATGCCGGGGTCGGAGTGGTTCAGTTCGACCCGGAGCGACCCGCCCAGCTCTCCGATGGGGATGGGCGCGTCCAGCCGCCCGAACTGCACCCGGTACTCGTCCAGCAGGCGCAGCGCCTGGCGGGCGAAGTAGCCGAGCTCGGGATGGTGCCTCTTGGCCTCCAGCTCCGTGACCACCACGACCGGCAGCACGACCTCGTGCTCGTCGAAGCGGGCCATGGCGCCTGGATCCGCCAGCAGGACGCTGGTGTCGAGGACATAAGTGCGCCGGTCGTTGGCACGGCGCTGCTTGCTGTTCACCACGGGTGGACGAACCCCCTCGGATGAGGTTGGGGTGCGACGGCGTCGCGGGGCGGTGTGCTCCCCCGGGGCGAGGCCCCGGGGACCCCCGGCCATCTACTGACCGGACCGGGCTCAGGCCACAGTGCGTGGGCCGAGCGCCGGCCCCTCGCGTCGCCCGTGCGGTACGCACGGATCTCCGTGATGTGCAAAGGGCCTCCCGGGCGGACGGCCCCATGCCGTCCGCTGAGATGCGGCGCCCGATGGCTTGTTCCGGACGCCGACCTGGAAGGGATATTCCCTCGAACCCCCGCCGCCATGCCACGGCATATGACGCACGGTCGATGAACCTTTGGTAACGCGTGATCGCCGGGCGGCGCGCGCCGGGGCCGGCCGGGCCCCGGGCCGAGAAGGCGTCAGAAAGGCCCCGGTCACGGGGGCGTGGGGCCGGCCGCCCCCGGAAGCCGTGTGCGCCGGGGGCCTGGCGCGAACCGCACGCCGGTGGGGGGCCTAGAAGCCGTAGCGGCGGTGCCGGGCGGCGTAGTCGCGCAGCGCGCGCAGGAAGTCGACCTTCCGGAAGGCCGGCCAGAAGACCTCGCAGAAGTAGTACTCCGAATGGGCGCTCTGCCACAGCATGAAGCCGGAGAGCCGCTGCTCACCGCTGGTGCGGATCACCAGGTCCGGGTCCGGCTGGCCGCGGGTGTAGAGGTGCTCCGAGATCAGGTCGATGTCGACGATCTCGGCCAGTTCCTCGAAGGACGTGCCGCGCTCGGCGTGGTCCAGCAGCAGCGAACGCACCGCGTCGGCGATCTCCTGGCGGCCGCCGTAGCCCACGGCCACGTTCACCAGGATGCCGCTGTTGTCGTGGGTGGCCTGCTCGGACTCCTTGAGCACCCGCTGGGTGGCTTCCGGGAGCAGGTCACGGTTGCCGACGTGGTGCACCCGCCAGCGGCCGTCGGCGGCCAGGTCCCGCACGGTGTTCTCGATGATGCCCAGCAGCGGCTTCAGCTCGCCCTCGGGCCGGTCGAGGTTGTCCGTCGACAGCATCCACAGCGTGACGACCTCGACGTCGGTCTCCTCGCACCAGCCCAGCAGTTCGCTGATCTTGGCCGCACCCGCCTGGTGGCCCTGTTCGGCCGTCCGCCCGTCGGCCCGCGCCCAGCGCCGGTTGCCGTCCAGGATGACGCCGATGTGCTTGGGCACCTGGGTGTGATCCAGGCGGCCCTCCACCCGACGCGCGTACAGCCGGTAAACCAGATTGCGCAGTGCAGGCGGATACGGGATGCGCATCCCGGAAGATCGCAGCATGTATGGTCCAGCCCCTCCGTGCCAATGGCGGTCGCCCCGTCGCCTCAAGTGGGCAACTTTACTTCTCGGCCGTCGCGACAGCCCAATCAGGTAGGTCACAAGTACGTGATAGGGAGATGAGCATGACTGGCACCGACTACCGCGCCGCGGATTCCCGCTACGACTCGATGAAGTACCGGCGAACGGGTCGCAGCGGACTCAAACTCCCCGCTATCTCCCTTGGACTCTGGCACAACTTCGGGGATGACCGCACCCTGAGCTCCCAGCGGGCCATCCTGCGCCGCGCCTTCGACCTGGGCGTCACCCACTTCGATCTGGCCAACAACTACGGCCCGCCGCCCGGCTCGGCCGAGCTGAACTTCGGAAAGATCTTCGCGCAGGACTTCCGGGGCTACCGCGACGAGATCATTCTCTCCACGAAGGCCGGATATCTGATGCACCCCGGGCCCTACGGCGAATGGGGTTCGCGGAAATATCTCCTCTCGTCGTTGGATGCGTCACTGAAGCGGATGGGTGTCGATTACGTCGATATCTTCTACTCGCACCGCTTCGACCCGGAGACTCCGCTCGAGGAGACGATGGGTGCCCTGGCCTCCGCCGTCCAGCAGGGCAAGGCCCTCTACGTCGGCATCTCGTCGTACAACGCCGAGCAGACCCGGCAGGCGGCCGGCATCCTGCGCGGCATGGGCGTACCGGCCCTGATCCACCAGCCCTCGTACTCGATGATCAACCGCTGGACCGAGGACGATCAGCTGCTGGACACCCTCGAGGACGAGGGGATGGGCTGCATCTCCTTCGCCCCGCTGGCCCAGGGCATGCTCACGGACAAGTACCTCAAGGGCATCCCCGAGGGCTCCCGCGCCGCCCAGGGCAAGTCGCTGGACCCGAAGCTGCTGTCCGAGGAGGTGGTCCGCCGGCTGCGTGGGCTGAACGAGATCGCCGCCCGCCGCGAGCAGTCCCTGGCCCAGCTCGCGCTCGGCTGGGTGCTGCGCGACGAGCGCATGACCTCCGCCCTCATCGGCGCCAGCAGCGTCGCCCAGTTGGAGGCCAACATCGCCGCGCTGGACGCGCCGGCGATCACGGACGCGGAACTGGCCGAGATCGACGAGTTCGCGAGGACCACGGACGGCGTGAACATCTGGGCCCGGCGGTGACGACCGCTGCCGCCCCGGTCGCCCGGCCCCTGCCGTAGCGGAGAGCCGGGGCCGGCCCCGGGGAGACCCGCGGCCGGCCCCGGGCAAGAAAAAGCGGGCCGGTCCGTGGGGGGGATACGGACCGGCCCGAGGGGGGGTTTCCACCATAACCCCGCGGAAGGCGTGGTGCGCGCACCGGCGCGCGCCGCGGCGTGGCGCGGGCGGCCCGGAGCGTACGGGGTCGCCCGGAACGGCCCCGCGCGCCACCGGCTCAGGGCGCCGCGGCGGCCCCCAGGAGCAGACCGCAGAAGGCCCCGCTGATCATGAAGGGCCCCAGGGGCATGGGGGTTTTCCGGCCTCCGCGCCGGACGAGCACCAGCCCCGCCCCGTAGAGCGCGCCGAGCAGCACCCCCGCCGCTCCCCCGGTGACCAGCGTGCGCCAGCCGTACCACCCAAGGGCGACCCCCAGGCCGGCGGCCAGCTTGACGTCGCCCAGGCCGAGCCCCGACCGGTTGATCACGTACAGCAGGAAGTAGAAGCCCGCGAGGAGCAGGCCGGCCAGCAGGGCCCGGCGCCAGGCCGCGGTCTCGCCGGTGAGCAGCGCGACGAGGCCCAGCATCCCCGCCCCGGTCGCCGCGAGCGACAGCGTCAGCGCGTCCGGGAGCCGCCGGACCCGCCAGTCGACGGTCACCATCAGCAGCGCGAGCGGCGCCATCACCAGCCAGGCGACGAGTTCCGGCCGCGGGCCGGTGGCCGCCGCGAGGGCGGCGCAGACCAGCGCGGTCGCGGTCGCGGCGGGCAGCGCGGCGGGCCCGTAGGCCCCGCAGTGCGGACAGCGCCCCGGGCCGAGCCAGCCCCGTGCCGCACCCGTGAGCGGATGCCCGCCGGGGCACCGGGCGCGCCACTCCTCCTCCGGCTCGACGGCCATCCGGTAGGCGGGCCGCGGCAGGAGCAGCCCGACGGCGGCCCCGTAGGCGGCGGCGAGAACCATCAGCGTCACTGGCACCCGTCGACCCTAGAGCGTGCCGGCGGGCCGGGGTGGGCGGACCGGGGAGGTGCCGAAGCTGATAGAAACGCCGGCATGGCGCGGTGGGAGAACGGCCCGGGGATGCTGCACGGTGCGGACTGCGCCGTTCCGGTGGAGATCGCGGCGTCCTACCGCGCGCGTACCCGTGGTCTGCTGGGCCGCGACGGCATCGCGGGGGCGCTGCTGCTGACCCCGGCGAGCGGGGTGCACACCTTCCGGATGCGGTTCGCGATCGATGTGGCCTATCTGGGGCGGGACTTCACCGTGCTGGGCGTACGGACGATGCGGCCGGGCCGGCTGGGGCTCCCCCGGCTCCGCGCCCGGCACGTCCTGGAGGCGGAGGCCGGCGCGATGGCGCGGTGGGGCCTGCGCCGCGGGCTGCGGCTGCGTCTCGAAGTGGCCGGACCGGACGGCGCGCCCCTGCCTCCGGAGGCACCCCCTACGGACGCACCTCCTACGGGCTGACGCCCCGTCGCCCGGCCGCTCACTCCCGCCAGTCGGCGACCAGACCCAGCAGGCCGGGGAACCGCGTCTCCAGGTCGGCCACCCGGACATGGCTGCGCCGCTCCAGGCCGTACTGGCGCTGACGGATCAGACCGGCTTCGCGCAGCGCCCTGAAGTGGTGGGTGAGCGAGGACTTGGGGCGGTCGAGGCCGAACCAGCCGCAGGTGTGGTCGAACGCCTCGGACTCCAGCAGCAGCGTGCGCACGATGCGCATCCGGAGCGGGTCGCTCAGCGCGCCCATGACGACGTCCAGCCGCAGCGCGTCGCGGTCCGGCTCCGGCAGCGGATCGGGAGCGCCGGGCGGCACGGGCCGCTGCAGCGCGGCGAGGTCGAGCCGCAACGGGCGCCCGCCGCCTGCCCTTTCGGCTCCGCCCGCCTTCTCGGCTCCGCCCGTCTTCCCGGTTCCCTTCGCCGTGGTGGACGACATCCGGGTGCTCCTCCCTCTCGGCCACGCGCTCCGTTGTACGACTTGCATCGTACTGCCATTGCCTGTACGAATCTTCTCGTACAGCTTGTACGAAGTAACTCGTACAGGCCGGAGGAGGAGGGGACCCGATGACCGAAACCCGAACGCCAGCCGTGCCCGCACCCCGCACGGCACCCGCGACCCGGCCCGTGCCGGTGGCACCCACGGCGCCGCCGCCACCCGTCCGCGAGATCTGGTTCGCCGCCTGGCCGGTGGTCGCGCTCTTCATCCTGTCGAATGCGGCGATGCCGCTGTACGGCGTCTGGCAGCACCAACTGGGCTTCGGTTCCGGCACTTTGACGCTCGTCTACGCCGCGTATGTGGTCGGGCTGCTCGGCACGCTGCTGGTGGCGGGCGTCGCCTCGGACCGGCTGGGCCGCAAGCCGGTCCTGGTGCCGGCGCTGCTGCTGGGCATCGTCGCCTGCCTCGTCTACGCCACCGCGCCCTCGGTGGCCGCGCTGGCCGCGGCCCGCCTGCTGACCGGGATCGCCACCGGCGCCGCGGTGTCGGCCGGCATGGCCGCGGTGACCGATCTCGCGGCCGGACGGACCCTCGGCCCGCTGCTGGCTTCCACGGGGATGGTGCTGGGCGCCGGGATCGGCCCCGTACTGGCCGGGGTGCTCTCGGAGACCGCGCCCGCGCCGACCGTCACCGTCTTCGGCGTCGAAGCGGTCCTGCTGGCAACGGCGTTGGCGGTGGTGGCGCGGATGCCGCTGCCGCGCAGCCGGCCGGGGCGCGACGCCCGTGCCGCCTCCCCTGCGACCGCCGGCTCCTCCGGTTCCTGGGTGCGACTGCCGGCCGTCCCCCGGGCCAACCGCCGCCATCTCGCACTGGGGCTGGCCGGGTTCGCCCCGGGCATCAGCGCCACCGCGTTCGTCCTCTCGCTGGGACCGTCCCTGCTGACCGGGCTGCTCGGTACGGCGAACCGCGCGCTGGCGGGCGGCATGGCGCTGGCGATGTTCCTGTCCGCGACCGGCGTGCAGTTCGCGCTGCGCCGGCCGGCGGTCCGCACCGTCCTGCTCGTCTCCGGCGCCGCCACCGTCTCCGCCACCCTGGCCCTGGTCACCGCGATCCACACCGGCGCCCTGGCACCGCTGCTCGCCTCGGTGGTCCTGGCCGGCGCGGGCCAGGGCGCGGGGCAGCTCGGCGGGCTGACGCTGCTGAGCCGCGAGGTCCCGGCCCATCGCCGCGCGGAGGCCAACGCGGCCCTGAACGCGGGCGGTTACCTCCTCGCCGGCGCCCTCCCCGTCGCCGACGGCTACCTCAGTGACGCCCTCGGCCTGCCGACGGCCGCCACCCTCTTCGGACTCGCCGTCGCGGCCCTCGCGGCGGCGGGGGCGGCACTGGTGACCCTGCGGGGCAGGGACGCGCGGTAGCCGAACGACGCCCCGGGTGCCGGGCGCGTCGCCGCCGCGGCGGTCAGAAGGCGGCGAGGGCCGCGTCCGCGACCGCCTCCAGGGCGGCGCGGTCGACGCCGGCGCGCGCGGAGACGCGGAGGCCGCCGATGGTGGCGATGACGAGGTGGGCGAGGGTGCGGGCGTCCCGGTCACCGGTGAGGTCGCCGGCGCGCCGGCCGGACTCGATCACGGCGCGGAGCGCTTCCAGCCGCACGCCGTAGTCGCGCTCCAACGAGGCGGCGACGGACGGGTCATGGGCCGCCACCTCGACGCAGGAGTTGACGACCAGGCAGCCCCGGCCGTCCGCGTCGTCCGCGCACTCCTCGTCGATCACCCGCTGGAGCAGCGCGCGGATCTTCTGCCGGGTGGGCAGCTCGCCCTCCAGGAGCGCGGCGAGTTCGCCGTTCTTGCGCTCCATGTAGCGGGCCAGGGCCCGTTCGAAGAGGTCGTGCTTGCTCTTGAAGGTGTTGTAGATGCTGCTGCGGCCCAGGCCCGTGGCATCACACAGGTCCTGGGTGGACGTCGCCTCGTAGCCGGCGGCCCAGAACGCCTCCATCGCGGCGTCCACCGCCCGCGCCTCGTCGAACTTCCTGGGCCGTGCCATGGCGGCACGCTACCACCTTTTGGATCGCTCGATCCAATACTCGGGGCCCGTACCGTGCGCACAACAAGCCGGCGGGCGCCGTGGTCGTCCGCGGCCGGAGGCGCGCGGCGCAGCCGGGCCGGGGCCCGCCCGCGGCCGCCCAGCCGCCCGGGCTCACGAGCCGGCGCGCGGGAAACTGACCTCGACCCGGCGGTTCTTCTTGCGGCCTTCCTCGGTGCTGTTGTCGGCGATCGGGTACTGCTCGCCGTAGCCGCGGATCTGGAAGCTCACCGAGGAACCGAGGTCCTTGGCCAGTTCCTGCTGCACGGCGTTGGCCCGCTTCCTGGACAGCACCAGACCGTGGCTCGCCGACCCGAGGTTGTCGGTGAAGCCGAAGACCCGCAGGCTGGTGGCGTTCTGCTTCTTGACCTCGGTAGCGATGGTCCCGATGCGGGAGAGCGCGTCCGGGGTCAGCTCGGCGCTGTCCTTGCCGAAGAGCACCTCCGCCTGGAGCGAGAAGGTCACGTTGTCGTTGGTGTCCTGCCGCCGCTCGGAGCCGTCGTCGGTCTCCACGATCGACTTGATGTTGAGCACCTTGGACGGGGCGAGCTTGGCGCCCTGGACCATCCTGAGGTCGGGGTCGTTGGCGTCGATCTTGACCGGGGGGCTGGAGTCCTCGGTCATGCCGGGCGGGTCGGCGTGCGCGGCCGGGACCGACAGGGCGGCGGTCAGCAGCAGCGCGACGGCGCCGGCGACCGCACTGCGGGTCGCTCGGGGCGCTCGGGGGGCACGGGGCGTCTGGGTCGCGGTCATCGGGTGCCCGCTCAGTCCGTGATCTGCACGCTGGCCGGCGGCATGGTCGGCAGCTGGAAGTCGACCTCGGTCACCTTGGCCGGCGGCGCCGGGAACTGCGCGAAGATCGGGCGGCTGGCGCCCGGCATGAGGCCGCTCAGGCCGGTCGTGCACAGGCATTCGCCGTTGGTGTCGCGCAGCACCAGATAGCGCTTCTTCCCCGCCTTGTCGACGAGGGTGGCCCCGGAAATGGAGGAACGGGAGCGCAGCTCGGTCTCGTTGGAGCGCCAGTCGATGGCGTTGAAGGCGCGGCTGCCGTGGTTGGCGACCGTACCGCTGACGGTGACGAACCCTCCGGAGTCCCGGACGACGGAGTTCAGGGTGACCACGACGCCGTCGGGGCCCTTCATCTCGCCGATCACCTTGCTGGAGTCGGCCGCCGGGGTGCCGGGGCCGCCGTCCTTGGGGGTGGCGCTGCGGGACGGCGGGTTCTTGCCGTCCGTCTGCCCGCCGCCGTCACCGCCACCACCGCAGCCGGCCACGACGAGAGCCAGGCCGACAGCGCTCGCCATGGCGACCGCTCCCCTGGCGGCCTTCGTGGTGCGCCGAATGCTCATGGATGCGATTCCTTCGATCGTCGTGTGCCCGGTGAGGGTCGGTGTGGTGTCGGTGGGCGGTCAGTGGGCCAGCCGTACGGAGAACAGGTCGGAGGCGTCGGGCGGATCCTGGAGGTGGGCGGGGTCGAGGGTCCACTCCTTGCCGTCGCAGCGGAGCTTGACGGGGGCGGAACCGGGGCTGTCCTTGCCGCCGTCGCCGCCCTTGCCCCCCTTGCCGCCCTTGCCGTCTGTTCCGCCGCTTCCGCCACCGTCACCCTTCCCGCCGTCGTCGCCGGTGGCGGGTGCCGCGGTGCAGCGGGGGCCGACGACGGCCTTCGCCTCCGCCTCGCCGTGCGCGGTGCTGGTTGCGGGGATGACCGAAGGACCCACCGCCTTGCGGGTGGTGACCTTGACGGCGAACGACGTCGGCCAGGAGTCCGGGGTGCAGGCGTCGAGCCCGGCGTCGTTGCGCCCGGCGAACCAGCGCGCGCTGTCGCAGGCCGCCGGGGACATGGCGCCGCGCCCGTTCAGCAGGTCCTCCCAGGCGGCCCGGTCGCTCTGGTAACTCCCGTCGCGCAGCCCGTCGAGAAGGTCCTCGGTCAGCAGGTCGCGGTACTTCTGCCCGGCGGCGAGCGCGGCCGCGTCGGCGGCGGTCTGCGCGCCGTTGCGGGTGGCCGCCGCCTGCCCGACGGCGAAGAAGGCGAGCGCGAGAAAGAGCAGGCCCCCGACCGCCACGATGTAGAGCGGGAAAGCCTGCCCGGCGTCGCGCCCACTGCGGCGCGTGCGTGTGGCCGTCACGGCGGTGGCGGCGCTACGGCCTAGATTCCGACGACGTCGGAGATCTTGTTGGCGATGGCATTGGCGATCTGACTGCCGAAGTCCGTGGTCGACAGGACCAGAACGATCGCCACGACCACCGCGATGATGCCGAGGTACTCGATCGAGGTCTGTCCCCGGTCGTTCCCCAAAACCCGCTTCGCCATCGTCTTCCCCTCCATGGGCCGCCGTACCGCTCCGGTCCGGCTGGTCTGCCCCCGTGGTGTCGGCGCGGTCGGCCGCGCTCATGACACGAGAAAAGTACGCCGGAACGGTGGTCCTGGAACAGGGCTTCCGTACCCAATCCTCTTTCGGGGACACCGGCGGATCGCACAACGGCGCGTTTCGGCCACTCAGCCGCACCCTGTCCACCCCCGCTCCCCCTCCGGGACGCCGTCCCGTTTCCGTCGCCCATGCGGACGGCCGGCGCCGGGTACGTGGCGCTCGGCCGACCATCGGTCCACCCACTGTGACACAACTCGTTGCTCCTGCGAAGGCGTTGACGGGAAGCGGGCCGTACAGCGGCCGCATCCGGCCGGTCACCGAGCGGCCCGGCGGCCCCGCCGCACACCGCGCCTCAGGTGCCGTGCCCGGGCAGCGGGCGCGGCTCCTCAGTCGCCCATCAGGGACCCGAAGTTGGTGCCCGAGCCGAGGAAGAAACCGGCGATGAGCAGGATCATCGTGGCCGGGACCATGAACGTGGTGACCACCATGGTGGCCTTGGGGACCGCCCGGGCGGCGCGGCGCCGGGCGTTCTGGGCGTCCGTACGGCGCATGTCGTTGGCGATCTGGATCAGCGTCTCGACGATCGGCGAGCCCAGCTCCTCGCCCTGCTGGAGGGCGGTGACGAACTGGGCCACCTGCTCGGAGTCGTTGCGTTTGCGCAGTTCGTCGAAGGCGGCGCGGCGGCTGACGCCCATGTCCATCTGCCGGAGCGTGATGCGGAGTTCGTCGGCCCAGGGGCCCTCGTACTTCTCCGCGACCCGGTCCAGTGCCTGCCGGAAGCTCAGGCCCGCGCTGACGACGACCGCCAGCACGTCCAGAAAGTCCGGAAGGGTGCGTTCGATGGTGTCCTTGCGCTGGCGGATGGCCGCCCAGATGCCGACCTCGTTCCAGAAGAGGCCGAAGAGCACCATCAGGACGCCGAGAACCGGCTGGCCGCGCAGGAACATCACCAGCGCGCCGACGAAGCCGAGGAGGCCGTAGACCGCGCGGCGGGCGGCGTACCGGTCGACGGTCAGCCCGCCGGGGTTGCCGGCCAGGTCGATGCGGCGGCGGATGCGGGCGGTGCGCTTGTCCCCCATCAGCCGCAGGACCAGCGGGGCGTAGCGCATCCCGGCGCGGTCCACGGCCGAGCCGACGGCCGTCGTACGGGTCGCGCCGACCTCCAGCGACAGCGCCAGGTCGGGTGGCAGCCGGGCCTCGCGGCGGTAGAGGGCGATGCCGCAGCAGATGCCGACGACGGAGAGGGCGAAGGCCGCGGCCAGCAGAATTCCGATTCCCATACCCATGCCTAGACGTCGATCTTGGAGAGGCGGCGGATGAAGAAGAAGCCGAGCCCGTAGAGGACGAAGGCCGCCACGACCGCGAGCTGCCCGAGGAAGGAGGAGGTCATCCGGTCGATGGCGCCCGGAGCGATGCGGTTCATCAGCAGCAGGGTGCCGATGCCGAGCAGCGGCACGACGTAGGCGGTCACCACGACCTGGGAGAGCTGGGTGCGGACCTCGCGACGGGTCTCCTTGCGCTCCTCCAGGGTCTTGGTGAGGTTGCGCAGCGAGCCGACGACGGTGCCGCCGGCGCGGTTGGAGAGCACCAGGGTGGTGACCAGGACGACCAGTTCGCGGGAGGGCAGGCGCTCGGCCAGCTCGCCGAGCGCGTCGTCGACGGAGTGGCCGACCGCCAGCTTGTCGGAGACCATGGCCAGCTCCTCACCCGCCGGCGCCTCCAGCTCCTCGGCCGCCATGCCCAGCGCGGTCCGCAGCGCCAGTCCGGCCTGGGTGGCGTTGGCGAGGATCCGGGAGAGCTCGGGCAGCTGGTTGATGAACTTCTCGATCCGCTTCTGCCGTTGCCAGTTGAGGAAGGCGAAGGCCGCCCAGACCGCGACCAGCGCCGCGATCGGGCCGAAGAACGGGGCGAGGGTGGCCTGGGCGATCAGCCACAGCGCGAGGACCGCCCCGAGCATGCCGACGAAGAACTCACCGGGGGTGACGTCCAGGCCGGTGGCGGTCAGCCGCAGGGCGAGCCGGCGGCCGAAGCGGGTGGCGCGCAGGGTCCGGTCGACGGAGGGGAAGCGGCGGCGCCGGCCGGTCACCGGCAGCCCGCGCTCGTCGGCGAGCCGGTCCACGACGGCCTGCCGCTGGGCGCGCCCGGCCGCGTACGTCCGTACGCCGGCGATGGCGAGCACCCCGCACAGCAGCGTGGCCCCGACGGTGAGCAGGGCGAGGTGGCTGCCGCCGGTCATGAGGTGGCCTTCCGGGTGGCGAGCTGGGCTTCGGTGGCCGCCACCCCGAAGGCGGGCGGGACGGGCTCGCTGGCCATGAAGAGGCGTTCGGCGACCCGTCGGGGCAGCGGGAAGTAGCGGAAGCGGCCGTGCACGACGCGGTCGGCGCCCATGGGTTCGGCGTCGAAGCGGCCGACCGTCGCGATCCGGTAGTCCTCGTGGCCGCGCGAGTCGAGGAGAGCGATCTCGCTGATCCGGCGGGAGCCGTCGGCGTGCCGGGTGAGCTGGACGATGCAGTCGACGGCGCTGTTGATCTGGTCCCGCAGCGCCTCGAAAGGGATCTTGACGTCCGACATGGAGGCCAGGGTCTGCAGCCGCATCAGGGCGTCCTCGGCGCTGTTGGCGTGCACGGTGGCCAGCGAGCCGTCGTGTCCGGTGGACATCGCCTGGAGCATGTCGAGCGTCTCGCCGCCGCGCACCTCACCGACGATGATGCGGTCGGGGCGCATGCGCAGGGAGTTGCGTACGAGGTCGCGGATGGTGATCCGGCCCTTGCCCTCCACGTTGGGCGGGCGGGACTCCAGCCGGATGACGTGGGACTGCTGGAGTTGGAGCTCGGCGGCGTCCTCGACGGTGATGATCCGCTCCCCGTCCGGGATCAGGCCGGAGAGCGCGTTGAGGAGCGTGGTCTTGCCGGCGCCGGTGGCTCCGGAGACCACCACGTTGAACTTGGCGCGCACCAGTCCCGCCAGCAGCATCAGCATCTGCTCGTCGAGGGTGCCCATGCCGATGAGTTCGGCGAGGGTGTAGGCGCGGGGGAAGCGGCGGATGGTGAGCGTGGCGCCGTTCAGGGCGAGCGGCGGGATGATGACGTTGACGCGCTCGCCGGACGGCAGCCGGGCGTCGACCATCGGATTGGACTCGTCCACGCGGCGGTTGACGGTGGAGACGATCCGCTCGATGGTCTGCATCAGCTGCTCGTGCGAGGCGAAGCGGACGGGGACCAGCTCGACCCGGCCGGACCGCTCCACGTACACCTGGTCCGGGCCGTTGACCATGATCTCGGTGACCGAGGCGTCCTCCAGCAGCGGCTCCAGGACGCCCAGGCCCAGCGCCTCGTCGACCACCCGCCGGATGAGCTGGGCGCGTTCGGCGGTGGACAGGACCGGTCCCTCGCGGCTGATGATGTGGCCCAGCACCCGCTCCAGCCGCGAGCGGCGTTCGGCCGCGGCCAGCGAGGACATCTCGGCGAGGTCGATCTCCTCCAACAGCTTGGCGCGGTAGCTGGCGACCATATGGCTGTCGTGGCGCGCCTCCCCAGCCGGTTCGGGTGCGACGATCCGGGCTTTCAGACTCATCGCGGGGCTGCTCCTTCGTCCGTACGCGGTCCGAGCGCGCGGGGTGTGGCGGGGCGGGGCATGGTGGCACTGCGGGTGGCGGGGCCGAAGTCGTCGATACCGGGGACGATGGAGGGGATGCGCACCCGGGCGGTGGCCCGGGCCTCGTCGCCGCCCTCGCTCACCGTGATGCCCGCGCCGCGCGCGACCCAGCCGCTCATCGCGGCCAGGCCGGCGCTGCGCGGATCGGTCTCGCGGTCGGCCGGGTCCATCGAGGCGGTGCGGGCCGCGGCCCGGGCCCCGGTGCCGGCCTGCTGGACGGCGTACGCGGCCAGCCCGAGCTGGACCACGGCCAGCGCGACGACCAGCAGGATCGGCAGGAACCCGAGGAACTCGATGGACACCTGGCCGCGGTCGCGGCGGGGTGACCGCCGGCGGGGCCGGGCGGCGCTGCGGACGGTGCTCATCCTCGCTCCTCCTTGGCGGCGCCGGCCGTGCCGGTGACCTTCCCGGGGAAGGCGCCGGCGCCGGGGAACAGCACCGGCACCTCGAGGTGGACGGTGGCCTTCCACAGGCCGGCGTCGGGCACGCAGGAGGTCGTGGCACCCGCCCGCCAGGCGGACGGCAGCTGCTCCCCGGCGGCGGACCGGCAGGCGCCCTCGCCGCCGCCCTCGGTCGCGGTGGCGGCCCGCGCGCCCCGGTCCGCGGCGTGCGCGGCGAGCGAGTAGGTGTACCCGATCAGCACGCACTGCCAGAGCAGGACGAGGACCAGCAGGATCAGCGGGAGCAGCCCCATGAACTCCACGGAGACCTGCCCCCGGTCGTCGCCGCCCAGCGGGCGCCGCACCGCTCAGCCCTCCTCGTAGGGGCCGGCCGGGTCGAACGGCCCCGGGCCGCCGGCCGCCGCGGCGGAGCCCCGCCGCGCCCCGAACCGGGAGCCGGACCCCGCAGCGGACCCCGGGACCGCCCCCGGGGTCGGACCCGGACCCGTCCCGGAACCGGGAGCCGCCCCCGCCGCTATGGCCTTGCGCCTGCGCCCGGTCAGCGAGGGGCGCGCCCGGTGGCTGCCGCGGCCCTGGCGGGCGGCCGGCGCGTCGACCAGGCCCAGTTCGCCGGCCAGCGCCCACAGCGCCTGCTTGACCGTCGACCGGCCGTCCAGGTCCTGCATCCGGCCCGCGTCGACGCAGGGCTGGAGCTCCTTGAAGGCGGCCGGGACGTGGGTGCGGGCCACCTGGGTGCCGGTGGCCTTGGCGACCAGCGGCGGCTGGATCTCGGTGTTGCGGGTCAGCCGGTTGACGACCGTCGTGGTCTCCTCCGCCTTGCGGATCTGGAGCCGGTCCCACAGCCGCACCTGCCGCTTGGCGGCCCGTACGGCCACCACGTCCGGGGTGGTCACCAGCAGCGCCACATCGGCGAGTTCGACGGCCGCGGCGTTCGCGGACTGCATCTGCGAGCCGCAGTCGACCAGCACCACTTCGTAGCGGGAGCGCAGCGCGCCGATGATCTGGCGGGCCGCCCGGTCGTCGACCTCCTCGCCGCGCTCGCCCTCCTCCGGCGCCAGCAGCAGCCCGAGGCCGGTGTGGTGGTCGTGCACCGCGTCCTGGAGGACCCGTACGGAGATGTCCGAGATGCCGGCCAGGTCGACGACCGAGCGGCGGAACTGCACGTCCAGATAGGAGGCCACGTCACCGGACTGAAGATCGAGGTCCACCAGGGCGACGCTGCGGCCGGCGGCCCGCGCGGCCAGCGCCAGATGGACGGCGGTGACGGTGGTGCCGACCCCGCCCTTGGCGCCGGTCACGGTCACCAGCGTGCCGCTCGGCCCGGGCGCCGCGTCCGGGTTTCCCCCCAGGTGCACCCGTACGCCCGCGGACCACTGGGCGGCGGCCTGCACCCGGGCGGCCAACTCGTCGTAACCGAGCGGGAGTCCGACGATGCCGCGGGCGCCGGCGTCCATCGCCGCGGAGAACAGCGCGGGCCCGGCGTCGGCGGTGATCAGGACGACGCCGACGGCGGGGAAGCGCAGCGCCACCTCGCGGATCAGCTCCAGCGCCGGCGTGGGGCCGATCCGCTCGTGGACCAGCACGACCTCGGGCAGCGCCTCGACGGCGGCGGCCGGGCCCGCCGGGGACGGGGCGCCGGCCCCCTGGGCGGCCGCGGCCAGCGCGTCGACCAGTGCGGTCGAGTCGGCGACGGCGGGCGCGGGTTCGGCGTCCGGCAGCTGGCTCAGCAGCGCGGACACCGTGCGGGCGGCGTCCGGGTCGCCGACCGCCGGGAGGATACGGATGGTCACCTGAGCCTCCGGGTCACTTGTCGCCGTCGAGGGTGTACGTGCGCTGGCCGGGCGGGACGCCGGCCGCGCTGCCGGGGGCGAGCAGGGCAAGCCGTACGTGCGAGGCGAACGACTCGGCGTAGGCGACCCGTTGGGCGTCCTGGGTGTTCAGCGCGAAGGTGATCGGGACCGCCTCCCCGGCCTGCCGGCCCGTAGTGGTGGCGCCGGGATCCTTGGCCTCCAGCGGCGTCAGCTTGCCGACGTCGATGACCTGGGCCCCGACGACGATGACTTTGGAGACCGGCTTGTCCTCGGGGCGCTTGCCCTCGAAGGTGGCGTAGATGTTCACCCGCGCACCGGGGTTGATCTTTCCGGCGACACCGGTGGCCGCGTCGATCATGATGGCGATCTCCTGCTGCCCGGCCTTGAGCGCGGGCCGCTCGACGATCATGTCCTCCTGGAGCAGCGACCCCTTCTTCAGCGGCGTCACCGCGATCTTGCCGCTGACCTTGTCCAGATCGGTCACGGCGGTCGGCGGCAGCCAGCGCTGCGGCATCGTCACCTTCTCGAACTGCCCGGGATCCAGCGCTTTATAGGCGGCGACGTCCGTCTTCAGCCGGTAGGCGGTCTTTTCGGGACCGACCTTGGACTCGACGTTCTTGATCACCGACAGCACGCCGACGAACGCAGCGATCGCGCAGAGGACCGACAGGAGCAGCAGGATCACTCCGCGGCGCTGGCGTGAGTTCATGGGGGAGGAACCTCGATCGGGACGGGGGACGGTGGGGCGGGGCCGGGTGCCGGGGACGGTCGGCGCGGCCGGGCGGGACGGTCTCAGCGCACGCGGGCCACCGTCCGCGGGCGGCCGGCGGCATCGGGCTCGGGGGCGAAGTCGGGGTGGCCTGGCAGGTCCCGGTGGCCGGTGAGCTGGGGGCCGTCCGCCGCATAGGGGTTCCCGGGCACGGGGTGACCCGACCCGTACGGGTTCCCGGACACGGGATGACCGGGGCCGTACGCGTTGCCCTGCGCGGGATGACCGGGCCCGTACGGGTTTCCCGGAACGGACGGCAGCGGGCCGCCGAGGGTGAGGTCCGGTCCGCGGACGTCCAGGTGCCCGGGACCGCTGCCGCCGGGGCCGCGCTCGGCGGACCAGTCGTCGTCGGGACCGCTGCCGTACCCGCCCGGAACGCCCGCGCTGCCCGCCGCGTCCGTGGCGGAGGTTCCACCCGGCGCACCCGTCGCGCCCGTCGCACCCGGGACGCCCGGCGGGGCCACCGGTGCGAGCCCCCGCTCGGCCCACGGGGCGGGCGGCGGCGGACCCGCCTCCGGTTCGCCCGTCGGGCCGGTGCGCGGAGCCGGCGCCGGGCCGGGCGGCGTCGCGGCCGGCGGCTCGCCGTGCGCCGTTCCCCGCTCCAGTGCCTGTGCCGTCCCCCGCTCCGGCCCGTGCTCCGCCCTCCGCCCGGTCCCCGCTATGGCCGCGGGGCCGCGCTCGGAGGAGCCGCCGCGCGGGGCCCGGTCCCGGGCCAGCGGCGCCGCGCAGAACGCGCAGCGGTCGCCGAGGAGTTCCAGCCCGCACCAGCCGCACCGCTCACGCCGTACGGACGCCACCAGCTGGTGCAGGACCGCCGGGTCCGGGATGGCCGCGGCGAATTCGATCAGCTTCTGGGTCCCCCACCAGCGGGCGGACTCGGCCGGCAGCCGGGCCTCGTACGCCGCCTGCACCCGCCAGGCCGGGGCGAGCGCGCCGGTCACCCACTCGGCGCTGAGCTGGCCGCGGGCCACCGCGAGGTGGGTGGCGAAGCCGGGCGCCGGCAGGCCGGCCCCGGTGCTGTGCCGGTCCACGTGCAGCAGCTGCGGCTCGGGGTTGGCCAGCACCGCGAAGTGCGCCCCGGGCAGCCAGGACTTCACGTGGGAGCGCAGATCGACCTCGATCCGGTCCAGGCCGCTGACGCTGCCCAGCAGGGCGCCCGCGTGGATGTAGTGGGTCAGCAGCCGCGCCGCGCTGGCCAGCACCCCGGGGCTGAGGTCGTACTGCGACAGCTGCCGCAACTGGCGGGCGAGCAGCGCCACACCCAGCGGCGGCAGCGGCACCGGCAGGATGGCGAACCGGTCGCTTTCGAGGACGGCACGCAGGGTGTGCAGCCGGCGGATGTGGTCGGGGCGGCAGGCGGAGGAGTAGAGCACGACGAGATGGCCGTGGTGTTCCAGCACCGCGCTGGTCTCCGTCAGGGCGTCGTCCAGCGGCTGGAGGTGCGGAGCCGGCAGGACGACGGCGGCGGGGGTCTGCCGGTCGAGGGGGGCACCGCCCTGCTCGAACGAAGTTGAGAGCCCGGGGGAGGGCAGCGCGAGGTCAGGGCTGGTGACTGCAATCGCGGTCGGCACGTCGCTCCCCCACTTCCTCCGGCCTCCGGGGGCCCCGGGACCGCGGATCGGCACAGCTCTGCGCCATCGGCGCCATACGCTCAGCACTTTATCCACAGAGATACGTCCCGGAGAACACGTTCTGGGCTACTCGTCATCTCCCTCGTCCCGGAGGGAAATTCCGCTTTCTCCCACGCGTCCCTCCTGGGAACACCCGCTTCCGGCACGCCCCTTGACAGGATCAATGGTCTGGACCACGTTGTACGGCAAGCGCGGGGCCCCTGAGCGCGTATCCGTACCACCCCCCAACTTCCCCCCACACGGAGGCAGTCGTGGTTCGCGCACGATCAGGAAGAGCCGCAAGCAAAGGCGGCGGAAAAGCCGGACGGAAAGCCGGCAGAAGGCTGCTCGCCGGGCTGGCCGCCGCGGCGCTGACCGCGGCGGGCGTCCTCGCCGCCGGCACCGCCAGCGCGTCCGAGGAACGTCCCGCCCCGCCCACCACCCCCGCGGCAGGCGCCGCCGCCGTCCCGAAACACGCCCTCACCGGCTACTGGCAGAACTTCGACAACGGCGCCACCGTGCAGAAGCTGAAGGACGTCGACGACGCCTACGACATCGTCGCGGTCTCCTTCGCCGAGGCGGCCGGCCAGCCGGGCGCCGTCACCTTCACCCTCGACCCGGCCGTCGGCTACGGCTCCGTCGACGACTTCACGGCGGACATCAGGGCCAAGCAGGCGGCCGGGAAGTCGGTCATCCTCTCCGTCGGCGGCGAGAAGGGCGCGGTGTCCGTCAACGACGACGCGTCCGCCCGGAACTTCGCCGACTCGGTCGGCAAGCTCATGGACACGTACGGCTTCAACGGGGTCGACATCGACCTGGAGAACGGCCTCGACGCGACGTACATGACCAAGGCCCTCAAGGAGCTGCACGCCGCGCACGGCGACGTCGTGGTGACCATGGCCCCGCAGACCATCGACATGCAGTCCCCGCAGAACGAGTACTTCAGGACGGCCCTGGGGATCAAGGACTTCCTGACCGTCGTGAACATGCAGTACTACAACAGCGGCTCGATGAACGGCTGCGACGGCAAGGTCTACGCCCAGGGCTCGGTCGACTTCCTGACCTCGCTGGCCTGCATCCAGCTGGAGGGCGGCCTCGATCCGTCCCAGGTCGGCATCGGCGTCCCGGCGTCGTCCGGTGCGGCCGGCAGCGGCCACGTCGCGCCGTCCGTCGTCAACGCGGCGCTGGACTGCCTGACCCGGGGCACCGACTGCGGCTCCTTCAAGCCGCCGAAGACGTACCCGGGCCTGCGCGGCGCGATGACCTGGTCCACCAACTGGGACGCCGCGGGCGGCAACGAGATCGCCGGCCAGGTGGGCGCCCACGTCCACGGCCTCCCCTAGGGGCCCGCAGCGCCACCCCCCACCAGCCAGGTCCCGCGCACCCCGTGCGCGGGACCTGGCGCCCTGAGAGGGGCGGTTCAGTTACGGGTGGCCGCCGGCTTCGGCAGCGCGCACCCGGCCGCGTTCAGGTCCAGCTTGTTGCCGGCACCGAAGCACTTGGGGATCCCGTACGTCTCCTCTGCGTAGTTGGTGCCCTGGTGCACGGTGACGTTGCCGTTCTCGTCGACCTCGCACGGGTTGTTGACGGTGCACCGCTCGCCGTCCTCGTTGCCCGTGTTGTTGATCGCCGTGACCTTGCCGGTGGCGGTGTCGATCACCGGCGAGCCGGACGTCCCGCCTATGGTCTGGCACTCCGGGGTGTAGCGGACGGAGTCCTTCCAGGTCCAGTCGCCCTCCTTGAGGGTGGGCACGAACCCGTCGATCTTGCAGCTGTAGATCTTCTTCCAGTAGCCGGAGACCACGCTGATCCCGGCACCCTGGGCCGGGTGCGTGGTGGCCAGCTCCAGCGCCTTGATCCCGTACTTCTGCTCGATCTGGGCGTACGTCGAACCGGTCTGGTAGAGCGTCACATCGGTGTCGGTCATGGTGGCGTAGGCCACCTTGGTCGCCCTGAGGGTGCCCAGCCGGCGGGCCGACTTGTCGAGGAGCGTGAAGCTGCGGCTGGACGGCTGGTTGACGATCACCTCGCCCGGGCCGGGCATACCGCTTTCCAGACAGTGGCCGTTGGACATCACCAGGGCCGGGTCGTTCGGCTGCGAGGTGGGCATCCGCACGACGGAACCGGAGCAGTTGCTCAGTGCGACGGTGCCGGCGAAGTCCACCGCCTTCACCTGAGGCCGGGCGGGGTGCCCGGCCGTCTGCTGCGGCGCCGCCTGGGCCGATCCGACGGTGCCCACCAGGGCTGCGGCTCCCAGGACGGCCGTGGCCAGGGTGCCGACGAGAGGTCTGTTCATGTGGGGGTCCTCTCAACTCATGTGCCGAAGGCCCTTGAGAGCCTTCGGTTTTGTCGTGCGCATTGTCAGCGCCCGGACCCCGCACGGCAATGAATTTCCTTGAAACGATGGGAAGTTGCCGGATTCACCCGCCCCCGGGCCCCCGCCACCGCGGGCCGCACATGGCCGTGGAACGCCTTGACCCGACCATGCCAACGCTCGACACTGACGCCGTCGCTTCGCCTCACCACCCCACAGGAGAACGCATGCGACCACGTCTCCGCGGCGGACGGACCACCGCCCTCGCCGCACTCCTCTCCCTCGCGCTCGCCGCCCCGATAGCCGCCGCACAGGCACAGCCGGCGCCGCCCGGCGGACCCGCCACCGGCGCCGCAGGGGACACCGGACTCCCCCACCAGTACGAGGTGTCCGGCCCCACCACCCCCGCGGCCCGCACCGCCCTCGCCGCCACCGGCGCCACCGTCGACGAGGTGCACGCCCGGGCGGTGGTTCTCACCGCCGACCGAGCCCAGGCCGCCGCCGTCCGCCGACTCGGCTACCGGCTGCGGAAGTTGCCCGATCCGCCGGCCACCGCCCCGGCCGCGCCGGGCACCAGGGCCGGGGACTTCCCGCGCGGCTACACCGGCTACCACACCTACGCCGAGGCCACGAAGGAGATCGACGCCCTCGTCGCCAAGTACCCGGCCCTCCTCAGCAAGCAGGTCATCGGCACGTCCCACGAGGGCCGCGACATCCTCGCCCTGAAGCTCAGCAAGAACGTCACCAAGGACGAGAACGAGCCCGAGGTCCTCTTCACGGCCCACCAGCACGCCCGCGAGCATCTCACCGTCGAGATGGCCCTCTACCTCCTGAACGAACTCACCTCGAAGTACGGCACCGACCCCCGCATCACCAAGCTCCTCGACTCCCGCGAGATCTGGATCATCCCGGACCTGAACCCGGACGGCGGCGCGTACGACATCGCCTCCGGCTCGTTCCGCAGCTGGCGCAAGAACCGCCAGCCCAACGCCGGCACCAGCCGGGTCGGCACCGACCTCAACCGCAACTGGGACTTCAAGTGGGGCTGCTGCGACGGCTCCTCCGGCGACCCGGGCGACGAGACCTACCGCGGCCCCTCACCCGCCTCCGCCCCCGAGGTCCAGGTCGTCTCGAAGTTCGTCCGCAGCCGGATCGTCGGCGGCACCCAGCAGATCAAGACCGCCATCGACTTCCACACCTACAGCGAACTCGTCCTGTGGCCCTTCGGTTTCACCTACGACGAGACCGGCCCCGGCATGACCCAGGACGAGCACGACACCTTCGCCACCCTCGGCAAGAAGATGGCCGCCACCAACGGCTACACCCCCGAGCAGTCCAGCGAGCTCTACATCACCGACGGCGCGATCGACGACTGGCTCTGGGGCGACCAGCGGATCTTCGCCTACACCTTCGAGATGTACCCGTCATCCTTCGGCTCCGGCGGCTTCTACCCGAAGGACTCGGTGATCCCGAAGGAGACCGCCCGCAACCGCGAGGCGGTGCTGCAACTGGCGGAAATCGCCGACTGCCCCTACCGCGCGATCGGCAAGGAAGCGCAGTACTGCAAGGGCAGTTGACCCTCCCGGTGCCGTGACTCAAGGCGGGCCACGTCACCACGACGCGGCCCGCCGCACCCCGGACAGTTATGGGCACCCGCCCCTAGAGCAGGTGGTCCGCCTTGCCTGCCTTTATCTCGCGAATGAGCGTGCGGAGGGCCTCGCGGGTATCGGTCACATAGGCGTCCTCGGCGCCCGCCACCGCGATATAAGCGTTGCCCTGACCGTCGGTGCCTATGCGGAAGCAGTTGTTGCCTTCGGCGCAGAAGGGATCTTCCCAAGAGATCTGAGCCATGTGGCCCTCCTCAGAGCTGACGGACGATGTGATGAACAAAGTCGCGGGATTCGCGAACCCCGAGCGTACGAGCGTGCATCCAGTCCATGTGCTCCCGGTACTTGGCGAGCTGCGCATCGGCATGAGTGAATTCGGGACCGTGAGCCGAGTCCAACTGGACGGTGTCCAGTTGCGGCACCTCGCCTTCGGCGTACAGGACGGCATGCCCTGCGCCCGGGAATGCGCCTGCTTCAACCGGAAGCACGCGCACCTCAACATTCACCAGCTCGGATACCTCGCAGAGGTGCTGGAGTTGCTCACGGGCCACAGCGCGCCCACCGAACTGCATCCGCAGGGCGGACTCATGAACGTATGCGACACAGTTAACGGGGTTATCACGTTCCAGGATCTGCTGGCGGTGGAGCCGGAAGATCACGCGTAGCTCCACCTCCGACCTGGGCAGAGGGGGCAGCGCGGCGTCGAAGATGGCGCGCGCATACGACCCCACTTGAAGCGGTCCGGGCAGGTGCACGGCCTGCTCGGAGCGCAGCCGCGTGGCGTGCCATTCCAACTCGGCGACATCCAACAACCCTTGAGGGAGGCTCCCTCTGAACTGCTCCCACCAACCACGCTTGCGGGAGTTTGCCAGCTCAGCCAGAGCATCGACGTATCGCTGATCCGAGCATTCGTAGTTGCTGGCAAGTATCCGTACGCGCTCGGGGGAAGTGGAGCGAACACCCAACTCCATGTTGGAGATCTTCGTTCGGTCCAAACCGAGCAGACCTGCGGCGTATTCGGTGGTTCGACCTGCCGCGACACGCATCTTGCGCAGTTCGGCACCCAGGCGCTTCTGGCGCTCCGTGGGCGTGGCCCTGGTGGGCATCGGCGCCCCTCACTCCCCGTCAGTGACGTCAGTTTGCATGTCCCACGTGACGCCGGTCCAGCTCACGGGAGGCAATGTGTCAGATGAGGTGGCACATGAGCCACCTATGGCCCTACAGTCAGTAACGCAACGCTCACGCTCCATGCAGTCCGGAAGCGCATCGCGCGAGCCTGCCCGCGTCCTCCTGCCCTGGGAGGGGCGGGCCCGCGCCAGGGAGACAGGCCACCGGCTGCCGCAGCATCAACCACACTCAAAGCAAGGCGAGTTGTCATGCCCGAAGCCGTGTCCGCCTGTCCGCACCCCCTCGACATCCGCACACCTCGCGTGCCGGAGAACCTGGCCTACAGCCTCACTCTGCCCGCCGCGCTCGCCAGTCCGGCCGTCGCGCGGTCCGCCACCCGTACGATCCTGGAAGCGCACGGCCTGCACGACGTGACCGCCGTGGCGATCCAGGTGATCAGCGAACTCACCTCCTGTGCGTGCCTGTTCACGGCCTCCGACAGCGTCTACCTCTCGCTGCGTTATCGCGACGACGCGCTGCGCATCAGCCTCTACGACGGGCACCCGCGCCATGCCCACCGCCGTCTCGCGGCGGCCTGCGACGGCAGGCGGCGGTCTCTGCTTCTGTTGCTCGCCTGTGTGATGCACGCCTGTGACGGTGAGTGGGGGTTCGGGGCGGCGCAGGAGCCCGGCGACGGGACGCGGATGTGGGCCGTGCTGCCGCGTGAAGGGGCGCGGGCGTACGGGCGTGCGGCGTGACGCGCAGGGGCGCCTGATGCCGGGCGTCCCCTGCGCGTCGGTGGACGAGATGCCGCGCCCGGCGGCTAGACGACCAGGCTCACCAGTGCCGCCACCGCGAAGCCGGCGACCGAGAGGACGGACTCCAGCACCGTCCAGGACTTGAGGGTGTCCCGCTCGGTGATGCCGAAGTACTTGGAGACCATCCAGAACCCGCCGTCGTTCACGTGCGAGGCGAAGATCGAGCCCGCCGAGATCGCCATGATGACCAGGGCCAGGTGGGCCTGGGACATGCCCTGGCCCTCGATGAGCGGGACGACGATGCCGGCGGTGGTCACGATCGCGACCGTCGCCGAGCCCTGGGCCACGCGCAGCACGAGGGAGAGGAGGTAGGCGAGGACGATGACGGGCAGGCCGACGTTGTGGAAGGTGTCGGACAGGGCGGTGGCCACGCCGCTGCCCTTGAGGACGGCGCCGAAGATGCCGCCGGCGCCGACCACCAGGATGATGTTGCCGACCGGCTTGAGGGAGGCGGTGGAGACCGTCTCCAGGGACTTGCGCGACCAGCCGCGGCGGATGCCCAGCAGGTAGTACGCCATCAGCAGGGCGATCGTGAGGGCGACGAAGGGGTGCCCGAAGAACTCGATGACCGAGCGCAGGGTGGACTGGGCCAGCGCGATGGAGGAGAAGGTCGCCAGCAGGATCAGGACCAGCGGGGTGCCGATGATGGCGAGGACGGTGCCGAGCGGGACCGGCCGCTCGTGCGCGTCGGGCTTCTCGGCGGCCACCGCGGCCCTGGCCTCGTCGGCGGCCTCGACCATGTCGTGCGGCACCGCGACGAACAGGCGCTTGCCGATCCACGCCGCGTAGACCCAGGCGGCGAGCACGGCCGGGAGGCCGCAGACGAGGCCCATGAGGATGATCCAGCCCAGGTCGACCTTGAACAGGCCGGCGGCGGCGACCGGGCCGGGGTGCGGCGGCAGGAAGGCGTGGGTCATGGACAGGCCGGCGAGCAGCGGCATGCAGTACAGCAGGATCGACTTGCCGGACCTTTTGGCCGCCGCGTAGACGATCGGCGCGAGGACGAAGATGCCGACGTCGAAGAAGACCGGGATACCGAAGATCAGGCCGGTCATGCCCATGGCCAGGGGGGCGCGCTTCTCGCCGAAGAGCCGGAGCAGCCGGGCACTCAGCACCTCGGCGCCGCCGGAGACTTCGAGGATCGCGCCGAGCATGGTGCCCAGCCCGATGATGATGGCGACGTGGCCGAGGATGCCGCCCATGCCGGTTTCGATGAGCGAGACGGCGTCGGACTTCTGGACCGTGCCGAAGAGTTCGGTGACGGAGAGGCCGGCGGCCAGGCCCACCGCGATCGAGACACCGAGCAGCGCGACGAACGGCTGCAGCCGGACCTTGATGATCAATACGAGGAGGAGCGCGATGCCGAGGGCGGCGACCGTCAGCAGACCCGCGGTGCCCGGTATGAGGGCGAGCAGGCCACCGGTGTGGGGTGGCGGCGGTGGGGTGGGGGCCGGGGCGGCAAGCAGCATGGGCGGACTCCGTTGTCTGGCAGCTGGATGTTTCCGGGTAGGGGGGACCGCGGCACGGCGACCCGCCGGTGCGGGGCGCCGTGCCGTACGGCTGGTGGTGCGGACGTTCTAACGGCACAGGCGGTGGCTCAGCTCAGGACCGCGAGGGCGTCGATCTCGATGAGCAGGCCCTTGGGCAGACCGACGTAGACGGTCGTGCGGGCGGCGGGGGCCTCCTTGAGGCCCTGCTCCTCGAAGTAGGCGTTGTAGATCTCGTTCATCTCGGCGAAGTGGTCCACGTCCGTGAGATAGACGCGGATCATCATCGCGTCGTCCCAGGTGGCACCGCCCTCTTCGAGGATGGCCTGGACGTTGGCCAGGGTCTGCAGGGTCTGCTCGCGCAGGGTGGGGCCGGCCGGGGTGGGGGCCTGGCCCTCGACGGCGGGCAGGAAGCCGACCTGGCCGGCGACCTGGAGGACGTTGCCCTTCCTGACTCCGTGGGAGAACTTCGCCGGCGGAGTGGTGTGGGTCGTGGGGGTGAGCGCGATCTTGTCCGTCATGCGGTGTCCTTTGGTGGGGTCTTGCCGGAGTACTCCCGGCTGATGGCGTCGGCGGTGCGGCGCACCAGCGGGAGCAGCTTGAGGAGTTCATCGGCGCTGACGACGACGCTGGGCGCGGAGACCGACATGGCGGCGACCGCCCGGCCGTCCGCCCCGCGGATGGGTGCCGCGACGCAGTTGATGGACTCCTCGTGGCCACCGAGGTCGGTGGCCCAGCCCTGTTCGCGCACGGCGGCCAGCTCGGCGAGGAAGGCCGTGGCGTGCGGGGTCGAACGGGCCGTGTAGTGGGGGTAGTCGAGCTTCTCCGCGAGGGCGCGGCGCTCGGGCTCGGGCAGGTCGGCGAGGAGCAGCTTGGCGACCGCGGCGACGGTGATCGCGACGGGCTTGCCGATCCGCGAGTACATCCGGACCGGGTAGCGGCTCTCGACCTTGTCGATGTAGAGGACCTCGTTCTCCTCGTGGACGGCGAGGTGGACGGTGTGGCCGCACTTCTCGTTGAGTTCGACGAGGTGGGGGTGGGCGATGTCGCGTACGTCGAGGTTCTCGACGGCCTCCTGGGCGAGCGCGAAGAGCCGGGCGCCGAGGCGGTAGCGCTGGTCGGGCTGGCGGTAGACCAGTCCGTGTTCGTGCAGGGTGCGCAGCAGCCGCAGCGCGGTGGACTTGTGGACGCCGAGGCGGTCGGCGACCTGCCCCAGGTCGGCGGGTCCCTCGGCGAGCAGCGGCAGGATGCTCAGCGCCCGGTCGACGGTCTGGCTCATGCCGGCACCTCGTTCCGCCCGGCCCGGTCCGCGCCGGGGGCGGCCCTCTCGGCGGTGCCCTCGCTTCGCTCGTTCACGGCGTACGTACCTCCTCGACGGCCCGTTCGCCGACCGTGGTGTCGTTCGTCCAGCCCGGGCCGAGGTGCAGTGTCCCCCAGGCGGCGTCGCCGAGGGCGGACAGGCGGTCGGCGTGGCCGCGCGCGGGGGGTTCCGCGAGGTCGCCGGGGACGGTGAGGACGGCGGCGGCCCACAGGTGGCCGTACCGGAGGCGGGCCGGCACGGGCAGGTCGCGGAGGGCGGCGGAGAGGTAGCCGGCCGCGAAGGCGTCGCCGGCGCCGACCGCGGCGACCACGTCGACGCGCGGGGCGGGTTCGGCGTGCCGGCCGCCGTGGCGGTCGTAGGCGACGGCGCCGCCGGCCCCGCGCTTGACGACGAGGGTGGCGGGCTCGGGCAGTGCGGCGCGCACGGCGTCCGGTCCGCCGGTGAGGCCCCAGGCGTCCGCCGCCTCGTCCTCGCCGACGAAGACCAGGTCGGCGCCGCGGGCCAGGTCGAGCAGGACGCGGGCGTCGGCGGGGTCGCGCCACAGGCCGGGCCGGTGGTTGACGTCGAAGGAGACGAGCGGGCGGCCGGGCCGGCGGGCGGTCAGGGCGCGCATCAGGCCGAGGCAGTCGGCGGAGAGCGCGGCGGTGATGCCCGAGAGGTGCAGCACCCGCCCGGAGCCGGCCGCGGCCGGGTCCACGGTGGCGGCGGACATCGCGGAGGCGGCGGAACCGGCCCGGTAGTAGGCGACCTCGTGGGCGTCGGTGGCGCGGTCGCCGGCCGTGCGGAAGTAGATGCCGGTGGGGCGCCGGGGGTCGCGCCGGACGTGGGAGACGTCGACGCCGCAGTCGGCGATGGCGGCGAGGAGGTGGTCGCCGAAGCCGTCGGCCCCGACCCGGGAGATCCAGCGGGCGGTGTGGCCGGTGCGGGCGAGGGTACAGGCGACGTTGGATTCGGCGCCGCCGATGGCGCGGTCGAAGGAGGGCACGTCGGCGAGCCGCCCGGGGTGCCGGGGCAGGAAGGTGACCATGGACTCGCCGAGGCAGACGACGTCCACGTCCGGGGCGGGGGCACCGCCCGGGCCGGGGGTGTCGCAGGCAGTCGAGGACAGGGTCACGATCGGGTGCGCTCCTTCGCTGTGGGGCTCGCCGGGGCGGCGTACCGCGGGGTCCGGTGCGAGGGTGCCGGCGCGGCGCCGGGGCGTGTCCGGGGCGGTGTCCGGAGCGGTTTCCCGCCCCGCTCCCGCCGCGTTTTGCGTCCATTGACCGGGCGGTGGCTCGGATGTTAGACAGCTGCAAGCGATATGCGCAATGAACGTTGCAGAGGATGCAACAGGATCTTGGAGGAGGCCCCATGGCCGGCGAGCGGCTAGCGCAGGGACTCGCGGAACTCGCGGACGAACGGGTCGATCACCGCTTCAAGGGGCTCCCCCCGGACGCCGAGGGGCTGACCGTCGGCGCGCTGGCCGCCGAGCGCCGCAATCTCTTCGACGGCGGGTTCACCACCCCCGTCCTGGCCCTCTCCGCCGAGTCGGTCGAGCACAACCTCGCCCTGATGGAGACCTACTCCGCCCGGCACGGCCTCGCCTTCGCCCCGCACGGCAAGACCTGCATGGCCCCGCAGCTCTTCGCCCGCCAGCTGGAGCACGGCGCCTGGGGCATCACCGCGGCCGTCCCCCACCAGGCCCGGGTCTACCGCCGCTACGGCATCCAGCGCATCTTCCTCGCCAACGAGCTGGTCGACGCCGCCGCGCTGCGCTGGCTCGCCGGCGAACTGGCCGACGACCCCGACTTCCGCTTCGTCGCCTACGTCGACTCGCTGCGCGGCATCGAGCTGATGGACCGGGCGCTGCGGGAGGCCGGCGCGGTCCGCCCGGTGGACGTGGTGGTCGAGCTGGGCGCCGGCGAGGGCGCGCGAACCGGCATCCGCACCGAGACCGAGTGCCGGGAACTCGCCGACGCCATCGCCGGGGTGGACACCCTGCGCCTGGTGGGCGTCGCCGGGTACGAGGGCGAGGTGCCGGACGCCGACCCCGAGCGGGTGACCGCCTGGCTGCGCCGGCTGGTCGCGCTGGCCGTGGAGCTGGACAAGGCGGGCCGGTTCGCGGACCTCGACCAGATCATCGTCAGCGCCGGCGGCAGCGCCTGGTTCGACGCGGTCGCCGAGGTCTTCGCCGAGATCCCCGAACTGTCCGCCCCGGTGCTCAAGCTGCTGCGCTCGGGCGCGTACGTCTCGCACGACAGCGGCCACTACCGCCGCCTGACCCCCTTCAACCGCATCCCGGAGGAGGGCGAGCTGGAGCCGGCCTTCCGACTGTGGGCGCAGGTGGTCTCCCGGCCCACGCCCGGACAGGCGTTCCTCAACGCGGGCAAGCGCGACGCCGCCCACGACCTGGATCTGCCGCAGGCGCAGGTCGTACGGTCCGGCCGGGACGGCTCCGAGCGGCCGGCGGACGGCGTCACCGTCACCGGCCTGTCGGACCAGCACGCCTGGGTCTCCACCGAGCGCAGCGGCGACCTGGAGGTCGGCGACTGGGTGGGTCTCGGCCTGTCGCACCCCTGCACGTCCTTCGACAAGTGGCAGCTCATCCCGCTCGTCGAGCGGGACGGCACGGTCACGGACTTCGTCCGCACCTTCTTCTAGTCCGCACCCGTTGCCGGGGCGCCCTCCCCCGACCCGGGGGGGGCGCCCGCGGCCCGTATCCCCCAAGGCCCCGGCCCGGCACCGAGAAAGGCCCCTCATGGACACCGTGCTCCGCGACGTTCGCGTCATCGACGGGTCCGGCGGTCCGTCCTACCGTGCCGATGTCGCCCTGGCCGGCGGCCGGATCGCCGCGATCCGGCGGGAGGGCGACGGCGGGCCGCGGCCGGACGCCGCGCGCGTGGTGGCCGCCGACGGGCTCGCCCTCGCCCCCGGCTTCATCGACATGCACGCGCACAGCGACCTCGCGCTGCTCCGCGACCCGGCGCACGAGGCCAAGGCCGCGCAGGGCGTCACCCTCGAAGTCATCGGCCAGGACGGCCTGTCGTACGCACCGGTCGACGACCGCACCCTGGCCGAGGTCCGCGCCCAGATCACCGGCTGGAACGGGGGCGGCCCCGGGGACACCTCCGTCGACTTCGACTGGCGCACGGTCGGTGAGTACCTCGACCGCCTCGACCACGGCTTCGACGGCCGGGGCATCGCCGTCAACGCCGCCTACCTCATCCCCCAGGGGACCGTCCGGATGCTCGCCCTCGGCTGGGACGACCGCGACGCCACCCCCGACGAGCTGATGCGGATGAAGCAGCTGGTCGCCGAGGGCCTGGAGCAGGGCGCCGTCGGGCTCTCCTCCGGCCTGACCTACACCCCCGGCATGTACGCGTCCGACGCCGAACTCACCGAACTGTGCCGGGTGGTGGCCCGTTACGACGGCTACTACTGCCCGCACCACCGCTCCTACGGGGCGGGCGCCCTGCGGGCGTACGAGGAGATGCTCGCCCTCACCCGCGAGGCCGGCTGCGCGCTCCACCTCGCCCACGCCACCATGAACTTCGGCGTCAACGAGGGCCGCGCGCCCGACCTGCTGGCCCTCCTGGACAAGGCCCTCGACGCCGGCGCGGACCTCACCCTCGACACCTATCCCTACACGCCGGGCTGTACGACGCTGGTCGCGATGCTGCCGAGCTGGGCGAGCGAGGGCGGCCCCGAGGCGATCCTGGCCCGCCTGAAGGACGACGCGACGGCCGCGCGCATCCGCCACGCCATGGAGGTCGACGGCGCGGACGGCTGCCACGGCGTGCCCATCGACTGGGACGCCATCGAGATCTCCGGCGTCGCGGACCCGGCGCTGGCCGGCCACGTCGGCCGGACGGTGGCCCGCACCGCCGCCGCCCGCGGCGAGGAGCCCTGGGTGACCGCCCGCCGGCTGCTGCTCGACGACCGCCTCGGCTCGACGATCCTCCAGCACGTCGGCCACGAGGACAACGTCCGCGCGATCATGCGGCACCGCGTCCACACCGGCGGCAGCGACGGCATCCTCCAGGGCGACAAGCCGCACCCCCGCGCCTACGGCACTTTCCCCCACTACCTGGGCCACTACGTGCGCGAACTGGGCGTGCTCTCCCTGGAGGAGTGCGTCGCCCACCTGACGGCCCGCCCGGCCGCCCGCCTGCGTCTGCCCGACCGGGGCCTGGTCCGTGAGGGCTACCGCGCCGACCTGGTCCTCTTCGACCCCGACACGGTCGCGGCCGGCGCCACGTACGACGCGCCGCGCACCCTGCCGACGGGCCTGCCGCACGTCCTGATCGACGGCCGCTTCGTCATCGAGGACGGCCGGCGGACGGATGTCCTGGCGGGGCGGGCGGTGCGGCGGACACCGGCGCGGCGGGGCTGAGCAGCCCCAACTCCTGCCGCTACCGCAGCTCCTGCGCGATCTGTTCGACCCACCGCCGCACCACGACGGCATCGGTGGTCACCCCGAGCGCCCCGACCGCCCGCGCGCGTGCCTCTCGGTCCGGATTGATCCGGCCGGCGAAGAAGCCCAGCGGCCCGAGGTAACGGCCCTCGTCGCGCAGCTTCTTGGCGAAGACGAACCCGGCCTCGCCGTCGCCGTCGCGGGTGATGTCGGAGAGCAACAGATCCACCCGGTGTGCGGCCAGCCAGTCGAGGGCGTCCCGCTCGGTGTCGGCCAGTTGGACGGTGGCCCCTTCCCGGCGCAGATCCGTGGCCAGCTCCCGCACGCCGGCCACGACATCGTCCACCCACAGGACGGACAGCCCGTGCAGGCCCGTCGTGACGACGCGCCGTTGCCGGGCGGGGGCCTGGGAGCGGACCACGCTCGTGGCCTCGGCCGCCGACGCCGCCGTGTTGACCGGGAGGGCGGTGTGCTCACGGAGCACGGCCAGTGCCAGATCCCGCAGCTCCTGCGCGTTGTTGGTGAGCGAGGCGCCCAGCGCGGCGGCCCGCTCCTCACGGTCGGTGGAGCGACGGATGGTGAAGAAGACCACGGGACCGTCGTAGTTCCCGTCCGCCTTGAGCCGCTCCACCATCTCGAAGCCCGCGGAGTGGTCCGAGCCCCGGCTGATGTCGGAGATCAGCAGGTCGGGGGTGCGGTTGCGGAGGGCCTGCACGGCGGCGGCGCTCTTGGGCACATGGTTCACCTGCGCCCCGAGCGCCTCCAGCACCTCGCGCACCACGCCCTTCCGGTCGGGCTGGTCGTCGACCCAGAGGACGTCGAAGGCCGGCACCGGGTACAGGCCCGGCGCCGGATACGGGCCCGGCACCGGCGGACCGGCTTGTGCCGGGTAGGCGGCCTGCTGCTGCCCCGGGGGGTACGGCGTCGGCTGCGGGTAACCGCCGTACAGCGGCTGCGGGTCGGGGTACGGCGACGGTGGAGAGGGGTACGACGACTGCGGAGCAGGCTGCTGCGGCACGCCGGCCTGGCCCGGGTACCCCCCGTACGGCCCGTCCCCCGGCCACGCCAGGGGCGGCCCGAACCCGGTGGTGTAGCCGTCCACGCGGGCGCCCTGCACCCCCTGCCAGACGGGGGCCCACTCCCGGGACATCCGGGTCGGCTCCCCGTCGGAACCGGGCGGGCCCTCGCGCAGCCGCAGCAGCAGCCGGTCCGCGTCCTGGCGGGCGGTCAGCTCATCGACGAGGGAGGTGAAGGCCGGGTTGACCACCAACCCGGGGAACTCGTTGGGCAGTTGGCGCTCCAGCACGGCCAGCACCGCTTCGCCGGAGGCGCCGAGCGGGTCCGGCAGCAGCAGGTCGTACCGCGCGAGGAAGTCCCGCGCCGCGCGCAGTTCGTCCTCCCCCGGGCCGGCCCCGGCCGCCAGCAGCGTCCGCCGCACCTCGCGGTAGGCCCGGAACTCGGCCACCACATCGCCGTCGACCGTGCCGGACGGACCGGTCATCATGCGGTAGAAGTCGGGATAGAAGTACTGGAGCAGCAGCGTCCTGATCACCGCGCCGGGGCCGAAGTCGCGCCAGACGGGGTTGAGCGTGGCCTCCAGGACGAACCCGTTGACCAGGCGTTTGATGCGGCGCGGATTCCGGTCCGAGCGCTGCGCCAGCAGCTCCACCAGGGCGTCGTCGAGCAGCGGCGCCACCCCGGCGGTCCGGGCGCACCAGCGGATGTAGTCCTTGACGCCGTAGTTGTCGGCCGCCGGAATCCGGTAACTGGTCTGGAAGATCTTCTCCATGAACGCCGAGCCGGCCGGCGACAGGTCGTGCAGCAGCCCGTTCGGCCCGAGCGCCGAGCGGTCGCAGCCGACCACGAACGCCAGCCCCGGCACGTCCAGATAGACCTTCACCGCCTCGCAGACGGCCAGCACCGTCTCCTCCGAGCACCGGTCGAGGTCGTCGATGAAGACCACCAGGAGCCGCCGGGGCCGGAACTCGGCGGTCTCGGACCACTCCTTGACCAGGTCGCCGATGGCCCCGCGCATCTCGTTGCGGGCCTGGGAGTTGACGGAGAGGCTCTTCCACAGCTCGTCGACCAGGCCCGCCACGCCCAGCGGCCCGGCGGCGACCGTGCTCACCGCCCGTACGGCGCGCAGCAGAGCCCGCCGCTCGGTGACCCGCGCGAGGCCGCGGCGCAGCACCCGCCGGTCGAAGCGCATCAGGACGGACTTGATCAGCCCTTCCAGCGCGTCGGCCCCGGTCGAGGTCCAGGCGTTGTACCAGACGGTGTGCACCTCGGGCGCCTGCGCCAGCTCCGTGTCGACCAGCCGCATCAGGCTGCTCTTGCCCATGCCCCAGCCGGCGTCGACGGCGAGGGTGAAGGGGGTCGCGTCGCGGGAGGCGACCAGCAGGCCGGCGAGCTGGCGGGCGGCGGCGCCGGCGCCCAGCAGATCGGCACCCGGCTCGGCGACCGGCTCGTCGTTGAGCAGCGCGAAGGGACCGTGCTGCGGGGTCGCGGGCGGGGGTAAGTCGGACGGGGCGGCCATGCGCCCGGAGCGTACCGGGGAGCGCCTCGGGGCGCACCGTCGGACGCTCCCGCCGCGCCCGCACCGCGGAATCAGCACCCCGCCGCCGCCCGCCCCGTCACCGTCCGTGAGGAACCCCACACCGTGTGCTGACCGACGTGGGGAAAAACACCGGGCGGGCACCGAAACACGGCCGTAAGGTTGCGGACATGCAGGTGATCCAGTCAACGAAGCTCGCCAACGTCTGCTACGAAATCCGTGGCCCGGTGCTCGAGGAGGCCATGCGGCTGGAGGCGGCCGGTCATCGCATCCTGAAGCTGAACACCGGCAACCCGGCGGCGTTCGGCTTCGAGTGCCCGCCCGAGATCCTGGAGGACATCCTCCGCTCCGTCGGCACGGCACACGGCTACGGCGACGCCAAGGGCCTGCTCTCCGCCCGCCGCGCGGTGATGCAGCACTACCAGACCAAGGGCATCGAGCTCTCCGTCGACGACATCTACCTCGGCAACGGCGTCTCCGAGCTGATCCAGATGTCGATGCAGGCGCTGCTGGACGACGGCGACGAGGTGCTGGTCCCGGCCCCGGACTATCCGCTGTGGACCGCGTCGGTCTCGCTCTCCGGCGGCACGGCCGTGCACTACCGCTGCGACGAGCAGGCGGACTGGATGCCGGACCTCGCCGACATCGAGCGCAAGATCACCGACCGCACCAAGGCCCTCGTCGTCATCAACCCCAACAACCCCACGGGCGCGGTGTACGACGACGAGCTGCTGCGCGGCCTCGCGGAGATCGCCCGCCGGCACAACCTGATCGTCTGCGCCGACGAGATCTACGACAAGATCCTCTACGACGGGGTCACGCACACCCCGTTCGCGTCGCTCGCGCCCGACCTGCTGACCCTGACCTTCAACGGGCTGTCCAAGGCGTACCGGGTGGCGGGCTACCGCAGCGGCTGGATGGCGGTCTGCGGACCGAAGGCGCACGCCGCCTCGTACATCGAGGGCCTGACGATCCTGGCCAACATGCGGCTGTGCGCCAACATGCCGGCGCAGCACGCGGTCGCCACCGCGCTCGGCGGGCGGCAGTCGATCAACGATCTGGTGCTGCCCGGCGGCCGGCTGCTGGAGCAGCGCGACACCGCGTACGAGCTGCTGACCCAGATCCCGGGCGTCACCTGCGTCAAGCCGAAGGGTGCGCTGTACGCCTTCCCGCGGCTGGACCCCGCGGTCTACAAGGTCAAGGACGACCGGCAGATGGTGCTCGACCTGCTGCGCGCCGAGAAGATCATGATCGTGCACGGCACCGGCTTCAACTGGCCGGAGCCGGACCACTTCCGCCTGGTCACGCTGCCCAGCAAGGACGATCTGACGGATGCGGTCACCCGGATCGGGACCTTCCTCGACGGTTACGGACAGTACTGAACCACCGCGACTTCTATACGAGCCACAACTTTAGACAGTGTCTAAGCTAGGATGGCCTCCTGGACGTTTTTCAGGAGGCCACCCCATGTACGAGCCGATCCGCACGAAGTCGGTCCACACCATGGCCGCCGCCCCGGAGATCCCGCACCGCTCCCGCGAGGAGGAGCTGGACATCCGGCTCGCCGGGCAGCTGACCGCGCTGCTCACCGTCACCGACGAGCTGCGCGCACTCGCGACGCGCACCGACACGCCGGAGGCCCGGGGGCTGGACGGCACCGAGCTGGCCGACGCCGCCGAGCGCATCGCCGCACAGGTCGCCCGGCTCAGCGGTGGCCACTACCCGCTGCGCGCCGAGCCCTCGGACAGCGGGGCCGCGTCCCGGACGGCGGCCCTCCAGCAGCGCGCCCACACCCTGGCCGGGAACGCCCTGGCGGTGGCCACGTCCCGGAACGACGCCGAGGCGATGGCCCTGGCGACGGAGCGGATGGCAGCCCACGCGGGCCCGGTGCGGGACCTGGCGTCGGCGTAGCACCGGCCGGCGCCCCGCCCCGTCACTCCAACGGCCCCTTCGGGGCGCGTCAGCCCGGTACGGCGACCGCCTCACGGTCGGTCACCGAGAACTCGCACCGGTCCACGGTCCAGGCCGCGGCCCGGTCGCTCAGCGACAGACCGAGACCCGGCCGGTCCGGTACGCGCATCCGGCCCCCGCTCAGCTCCAGCCGCTCGTTGAACAGCGGCTCCAGCCACTCGAAGTGCTCGACCCAGGCGGTCCTGGGGTAGGCCGCGGCCAGATGGAGATGGACCTCCATCGCGAAGTGCGGCGCGAGGCTCAGCGCCTTGTGGTCGGCGAGCGCCATCACCCGCAGGAAGGGCGTGATGCCGCCGACCCGGGGCGCGTCCGGCTGGACGAAGTCGGCGGCGCCCGCGTCGATCAGCCGGGTGTGCTCCTCGGCGCTGGTGAGCATCTCGCCGGTGGCCACGGGGGTGTCCAACGAGGCCGCGAGCGCGGCGTGACCCTCGGCGTCATGGGCGTCCAACGGCTCCTCGATCCAGGTCAGCCGGAACTGCTCCAGGGTCCGCCCGAAGCGCTGGGCGGTGGCCCGGTCCCACTGCTGGTTGGCGTCCACCATGAGCGCGGTGTCCGCGCCGAGGTGCTCGCGGACCGCCTGGACGCGCCGCAGGTCGGCCGTCGTGTCGGGCTGCCCCACCTTGATCTTGATACCGCCGATGCCGCGCGCCAGAGCCGCGTCGGCGTTGTCCAGCACCTGCTCGATCGGCGCGGAGAGGAAGCCGCCGGAGGTGTTGTAGCAGGGCACGGCCGAGCGGTGGGCGCCGAGGAGCTTGGCCAGCGGCAGGCCGGCGCGGCGCGCCTTGAGGTCCCACAGCGCGATGTCGAATGCGGCGATCGCCTGCACGGCCAGTCCGCTGCGGCCCATCGACGCGCCGGCCCAGAGCAGTTTCTGCCAGAGCCGGCCGATGTCGCTGGGGTCCTCGCCGAGCAGTTCGGGGGCCGTCTCGCGGGCGTGGGCGTAGAGGCCGGGACCGCCCGCCCGCTTGGCGTACCCGAAGCCGAGTCCCTCGTACCCGGCGTCGGTGACGATCCGCGCGAAGACCAACGCGACCTCGGTGAGCGGCTTCTGACGTCCGGTCAGCACCTTGGCGTCACTGATCGGCGCGGTCAGCGGGAGGCGGACGAAGGAGAGATGGACAGCGGCGATGCGGTCAGTGGTGAGGGCCATGGGGCTCAGGGTGGTCCGGCGGCCACCCCCTGGTCAAGAGTCCGAACGATGTTCATGTACGCGAACTCCGCGGGGCGGGTGGGCCGGTGCCGTCGGCCGCGCACAACGGGCCGGGGCCCCGCACCTGTCGGTGCGGGGCCCCGGCCGTCGGTGAGGCTGCGGCGGCGGTCAGCCGAGCCGCTCGACCAGCGCGCGGTACTCGTCCCACAGCTCCTTCGGCGTGTGGTCACCGAAGGTGTTCAGGTGCTCCGGCACCAGCGCGGCCTCCTCGCGCCAGACCTCCTTGTCGACCGTCAGGAGGAAGTCGAGGTCGGAGTCGGCCAGTTCGAGGCCCTTGGTGTCCAGGGCCTCCTTGGTCGGCAGGATGCCGATCGGCGTCTCGACGCCTTCGGCGCGGCCGTCGAGCCGGTCGACGATCCACTTCAGCACGCGGGAGTTCTCGCCGAAGCCGGGCCAGACGAACTTGCCCGCGTCGTTCTTGCGGAACCAGTTGACGTAGTAGATCTTCGGGAGCTTCGCCTGGTCCTTGCCCTTGGCGACGTCGACCCAGTGGCCCATGTAGTCGCCCATGTTGTAGCCGCAGAACGGCAGCATGGCGAACGGGTCGCGGCGCAGCTCGCCGACCTTGCCCTCGGCGGCGGCGGTCTTCTCGGAGGCCACGTTCGCACCGAGGAAGACGCCGTGGTTCCAGTCGAAGGACTCGGTCACCAGCGGCACGGCCGAGGCGCGGCGGCCGCCGAAGAGGATCGCCGAGATCGGCACGCCCTTGGGGTCCTCCCACTCGGGCGCGATGATCGGGCACTGCGAAGCGGGCGTGGTGAAGCGGGCGTTGGGGTGGGCGGCCGGGACGCCGGACTCGGGCGTCCAGTCGTTGCCCTTCCAGTCGGTGAGGTGGGCCGGGGTCTCCTCCGTCATGCCCTCCCACCAGACGTCGTTGTCGTCGGTGAGCGCGACGTTGGTGAAGACGGAGTTGCCCCACAGCGTCTTCATGGCGTTGGCGTTGGTGTGCTCGCCGGTGCCGGGCGCGACGCCGAAGAAGCCGGCCTCGGGGTTGATCGCGTAGAGGCGGCCGTCCTCGCCGAACCGCATCCAGGCGATGTCGTCACCGATCGTCTCGACCGTCCAGCCGGAGATCGTGGGCTCCAGCATGGCGAGGTTGGTCTTGCCGCACGCGGACGGGAAGGCCGCGGCCACGTACTTGGACTCGCCCTGCGGCGGCGTCAGCTTGAGGATCAGCATGTGCTCGGCGAGCCAGCCCTCGTCGCGTGCCATGACGGAGGCGATGCGCAGCGCGTAGCACTTCTTGCCCAGCAGGGCGTTGCCGCCGTAGCCGGAGCCGTACGACCAGATCTCGCGCGACTCGGGGAAGTGCGAGATGTACTTGGTGGAGTTGCACGGCCACGGAACGTCGGCCTCACCCTCGGCCAGCGGGGCGCCCAGGGTGTGCACGGCCTTCACGAAGAAGCCGTCCTCGCCCAGCTCGTCCAGGACGGCCTGGCCCATGCGCGTCATGGTGCGCATCGAGACCGCGACGTAGGCGGAGTCGGTGATCTCCACGCCGAGAGCGGACAGCGGGGAGCCGAGCGGGCCCATGCAGAACGGGACGACGTACATCGTCCGGCCCTTCATCGACCCGCGGAAGATGCCGCCGGCACCGTTCGCGCCGGTGAAGATCTCGCGCATCTCCGCCGGGGCCTTCCAGTGGTTGGTCGGCCCGGCGTCCTCCTCCTTCTCGGAGCAGATGAAGGTGCGGTCCTCGACACGGGCCACGTCCGACGGGTCGGAGGCGGCGTAGTACGAGTTGGGGCGCTTGATCGGGTCGAGCTTCTTGAAGGTGCCCTTGTCGACGAGCTCCTCACACAGCCGCTCGTACTCCGCCTCCGAGCCGTCACACCAGACGACCCGGTCGGGCTGGGTGAGCGCTGCGATCTCGTCGACCCAGGAGACGAGTTCCTGGTGACGGGTCGGGAGGGGCTGGGAAGAGGGAGCCGCGTTGTCGCGCGCCACGATTGCTCCTAGATGAGGGTGTGGACGGATATATGCCCGGTGTGCCGGGAAAATCCGCTTCTTTTAGTTGTTGCCCCTTGGGGGCCGCGACCCGGATGCTTCGTGACCGCTCATCCGGTGCCGTCCGCACTCATTTGATCATCCGACCCGAATACCGTTCTGTCCAGAGGGCGCCTTCGTGACCGTCACCACTCGTGGACGAATCGGTAACCTACGGTTGCGTAGGTAGCATTGCGCCATGACTTCCGCGCCCGACGCCGCCGAGAGCAAGCCCTCTTCCGCGCCGCCCGCGATCACGACGGTCGCCGCCGCTGCCGCGCCCCTCAAGCCGAAACTCCGCGGCTGGCTGCACGCCGGGATGTTCCCCGCCGTACTGCTGTCCGGCGTCATCCTCACCGCACTCGCCGACAGCCCCCGCGGCCGCCTGGCCTGCGCCATCTACACGCTGAGCGCCTGCCTGCTGTTCGGCGTCAGCGCGCTGTACCACCGCGGCAACTGGGGCCCGCGCGCCGACGGCGTGCTGCGCCGGCTCGACCACGCCAACATCTTCCTGATCATCGCCGGCACCTACACCCCGCTGACGATGCTGCTGGTGCCGGGCTCGCGCGGCCAGACGCTGCTCTGGGCGGTCTGGGCGGCCGCGCTGGCAGGCATCGCCTTCCGCGTCTTCTGGGTCGGTGCCCCGCGCTGGCTCTACACGCCCTGCTACATCGCCATGGGCTGGGCCGCCGTCTTCTTCCTGCCCGACTTCCTGCGCTCCGGCGGGGTCGCCGTCCTCGTCCTCGTCATCGTCGGCGGCCTGCTCTACAGCGCCGGCGGCATCATCTACGGCCTCAAGCGCCCCAACCCCTCGCCCCGTTGGTTCGGCTTCCACGAGGTCTTCCACTCCCTCACCCTGGCCGCCTTCGCCGTCCACTACGTCGGCATCTCGCTGGTGGCCTACAGCCACGCCTGAGCCACCACGGCAGCGGCGCGGGCGGCGCTCACCGTCCGCAACCTCCCCACACCCCAGGGTGACACGCGCGACCGACAGTCAGGACTTCGTCAAGGTTCGTTCAGGGGGCGGCAAGGGCGGTGCGCCGGCGCTCGCCGGCCGTTCGCGGCCGTGCCCCTGGGACGTCCGATGCCGGACAATGCTGCCCATGGTCTCCGCACGTACGACTCCCCCCGCCGTGGCCGGGCCGGCCAGGCCCGGGCTGCGGGAGCGGAAGAAGCTCCAGACCCGGCGGGCGATCCGGCGGGCCGCCTACCGGCTCTTCGAGGAGCAGGGGTACGACGCCACCCCCGTCGATCAGATCGCCGAGGCCGCCGAGGTCTCGCCGAGCACCGTCTTCCGCTACTTCCCCACCAAGGAAGACATCGTGCTCACCGACGCGTACCACGCGGTGCTGGAGGCCGGCATCAGGGCCCGCCCCGCGGACGAGCCGCCCGTCGAGTCGATCCGGCAGGCCACCGTCGCGGCGCTCGGCACGGTCGACCCGGAGGACCGCGGGGAACTCCTCCAGCACATCCGGCTGATCCCTGAGGTGCCCGCGATCCGGGGCCGCACGGCAGAGCACACCGCACGGGACGCCGCCATGATCAGCGCGGTGCTGGCCGAGCGCTCCGGCCGGCCCGCCGACGACCTGGAGCTGCGGGTCGTCAGCAGTGCCGTGCTGGCCGCCCTCCAGGAGGCGATGCTGAGCTGGGCGGAGCAGGGCCGGCCCGGCGACCTGGACGGGCTGGCCGAGCTGATCCACCGGACGATGGAGGTCCTGGCGCGGGGGCTCACGCTCTGACGCTCAGCGGCCGTCCGCGCCCCGCGCCGTTCAGCGCGTCCTCGACGCCCGCCGCGGCCGCGAGCAGCGCCTCGTCCGCACCGAGGCCGCCGACCAGCTGGAGGCCCAGCGGCAGCCCGTCGGCGGCGCGGCCGGCGGGCAGACTCAGCGACGGCAGACCGGCGTTGCTCCAGGGAAGACACATGATCGACGTCCCGGTGGTGCTGAGGTCCGCGGGCGCCGGGCCCGTCGCCGACGGGGCGATCCAGAGGTCGACACCGACCGCGGCGCCGGCCGCGGCGAGCCGCTCGCGGAACGCGGCGCGGCGCGTCCGGGCCGCCTCGTAGGCGGCGTCCCCGATCTTCTGCCCCTCCTGGACGGCCGCCGTGGTCTGCTCGCGGTAGCGGTCACCGAAGCGGGCGAACCAGTCGGCGTGGGCCCGCGCGACCTCGTAGCGGTTCATCGTGAAGAGCTGGTCGACGACCTGCGCGAAGTCGTCCATCACCGGGACCTCGCGCACCGGGTAGCCGGCCTGCCGCAGCAGCTCCCGCTGTTCCCCGAAGGCACGCAGGGCCTCCGCGCCGGCGCGCTCCAGATAGGGCCCGACGGGGACGCCCAGCACCGGGCGGCCCGCCCCGGCGGCCGGCCGCGGCGCGCGCCATCCGTCGAGCAGCACCGACGCGGCCAGCGCGACGCCCGCCACGTCCGTGGCGTAGCACCCCAGGGTGTCGAAGCCGGCGGCGTTGGGGATCACCCCGTCGACCGGAATCCGCCCGTAGGTCGGCTTGAACCCGACCACGCCGCAGTACGCGGCCGGACGGATCATCGAGCCGACGGTCTGCGTCCCGATGGCCAGCGGCACCATGCCCGCGGCGACCGCGGCCGCCGAGCCGCTGCTCGAACCCCCGGGCGTGTGCGACAGGTTGTGCGGATTGCGGGTCGGTCCGGGCGCGGTGACCGCGAACTCCGCGGTCACGGTCTTGCCCGCGATCAGCGCGCCGGCCGCCACCAGCCGGTCGACGACGGTGGCCTGCGCACCGCCCAGCACCTCCGGAGGCAGCGCCGAGCCCGCGCGGGTGGGCAGCCCATCCACGTGCACGATGTCCTTGACGCCGACGGGGATGCCGTGGAGGGCGGGCCGGGCGGCGGGGTCCGGCGGGGCCCCGGCCGCACACCGCCGTGCCGCCTCCACCAGGCGGGCACGGCGGCCGGGCTCGGGCACGAAGGCCCGGACCTGCGGGTCGACGGTGTCGATGCGGTCGCACGAGCGGAGCGCCGCGGCGACGGGGTCGTCGGTGCCGTCCCGTAGCGCCGCGGCCTCCTGGACCAGGGATCGGTGCCCGAGCAAGGTCGTCATTTCGGCAGGCTACAACCGGACGCTGACAATGGCCGGTTGGTGCTCTCCGGACCGCTACGGGCGCCCGGGTCCGGCGGGGGCGGCGCCTCACAACTCCACGACGACCGCGCCCAGATGACGCCCTTCGGTCAGCTCCCGCAGGGCCCGCGGTGCCTGCTCGATGCCCTGGAGCCGGGCGTGCGGGAACGTGAGGGTGCCGTCGCGCAGCCCCTCGGCGAACATCCGGTGCCACTCGGGGATCAGGTCCAGGTGGTCGTACAGGGCGACGCCCCGCAGGGTGATGCCGCGGGAGAGCAGCGAGAGGGTGTCGATCTCGGTGGTGGACCGCCCGCCCGGGGAGAGCTGGGTGGCCAGGGCGCCCACGACGGCCAGCCGGGCGCCCCGGTTGGCGACGGCGAGGGCGGCCGTCAGCTGCTCGCCGCCCACGTTGTCGAACAGCGCGTCGATACCCTCCGGGGCGGCCTTGCGCAGTTGCTCCTCGATCGGCCCGGCGCCGCGGAGCACCACCGCGTCATAGCCGAGTTCCCCGATCAGCCGGTCGGCCTTCTGCCGGGAGCCGGTGCTGCCGATGACCCGGGTGGCGCCGTAGCGGCGGGCGATCTGACCCGCCAGCGAACCCACGCCGCCCGCCGCCCCGGTGACGAACACCGTGTCCCCCGGGCGGACTTCGGCACCCCGGGCGACGCCCATCAGGGCGGTGGGGCCCTGGGAGAGGTAGGCGGCCGGGTCGGGCATCAGGGCCGGGTCGAGGCGGTGCGCCTCCGCGGCGTCGAGCAGCGCGTACTCCCGCCAGCCGAGCCGGTGCTCCACCAGGTCGCCGGGGCTGAGGTCGGTGCCCGGGGCGGCGACCACCTCGCCGACGGCGGAGCCGTGCAGCGGCGCGCCGATCCCGTAGGCGGGCATCGGTACGTCGCTGTGCTCGTCCATCAGGGTGCGCATGACGGCGGCGACGCCCATGTGGGTGTTGCGGACCAGCACCTGGCCGGGCGCGGGTTCGGGGACCGGTACGGTCACGACCTCGAAGAGGTCATCGGTGACCGGCCCCTGGGGGCGGGCGGTCAGGCGGACTTCGCGGTGTGTGCGATGCGTCATGCCCCGAGGCTAGATCGGGACACACCGGGCTCGTTCAACCCGGTCTGTGGTCCTAGGACTTGGGCCTCAGGAGGGCGTACGCCAGGGGGGAGTACCGGGCGGGTGGAGCGCCGGGCAGGCGGAGAACCGGACGGGCGGAGTCCCGTACGGGCGGAGTCCCGTACGGGCGCCCCGCCCGGCCCGGCCGCGGCTCACCCCCGGAGCCGCTCCGCCAGCTCCTCCGGGTCCGTGGTGGGCCGCTCACAGGTGAAGTGGCGGCAGACGTAGGCGGCGGGCCGCCCGTCGACCAGGGGGCGGTCCCTGAGGAGCGGCACCTCCCCGGAGTCGTCGGAACCGGGGGAACCCAGCGCGACGACCGCTCCCGGGGCGGTGCCCAGCAGCGCCACGCGGTGCAGTGCGGCGGTGGCCGGATCGTCCTGCGCGCCGACGACCGCGATCTCCCGCGGCCCGTCCAGGGCGGCCTCCGCGACGGCGAGCCCCCAGCCGATGAAGCGCGGGGCGCGGCCGCCGAGCGCGGTGACGATGCCCAGGGCCCGTTCGGCGGCCGTGCGGTGCAGCTCGCTGCCGGTCAGCGCCGCGTACGACAGCAGGGCGCCGGCCGCCGCGGTCCACCCGGAGGGCGTCGCGTTGTCGGTCGGGTCCTGCGGCCGGCGGATCAGCGTCTCGGCGTCGGCGGCGGTGTCGTAGAGCGCGCCGTCCTCGGTGGTGAACTGGAGCAGCACGGTGTCCAGGAAGAAGCCCGCGAACTCCGTCCAGACGCCCTCCCCGGTGACCGCGGCCAGCGCGAGGAACCCCTCGGCGACGTCGGCGTAGTCCTCCAGGACCCCGGAGTTGGCGCCCGGTGCGCCGTCGCGCGAGGTGCGGTGCAGACGGGCCTGCCAGTCCATGTGCACGCGGACCAGCAGGTCGGCGGCGTCGGTGGCGGCCTGGACGAGGTCCGGGCGGTCGAAGTAGGCCCCGGTCTCGGCGAGCGCGGCGATGGCCAGCCCGTTCCAGGCGGCGACGACCTTGTCGTCCCGCCCGGGGCGCGGCCGCTCGGCACGCGCCGCCAGCAGCCGCTCCTTGACGGACGCCATCCGCTCCGCGTCCACCGGGCCGTGCGTGTCGGGGAGTTGGAGCACCGAGGCGCCCTCCTCGAAGGTGCCCTCCTCGGTGACGCCGAAGCAGGCGGCGGCGAACTCCGCGTCCTTCTCGCCCAGTACGGCGCGCAGCTGCTCCGGCGTCCATACGTAGTACGCGCCCTCGACGTGCTTCCCGGAGCCGTCGTCGCTGTCCGCGTCCAGCGCGGAGGCGAAGCCGCCCTGGTCGGTGCGGAGTTCGCGGACCATGAAGTCGGCGGTCTCCAGGGCGACCCGGCGGGCCAGGTCCGAGCCGGTGGCCCGCCACAGGTGGGCGTAGGTCCGGCACAGCAGGGCGTTGTCGTAGAGCATCTTCTCGAAGTGCGGCACGGTCCACGTGGCGTCCACCGCATAGCGCGCGAAACCGCCGCCGAGCTGGTCGTAGATGCCGCCGCGGGCCATCGCCGCGCAGGTCGCCTGCACCATCTCCAGGGCCGCCGCGGAGCCGGTGCGGGCGTGGTGGCGCAGCAGGAACTCCAGCGCCATGGACGGCGGGAACTTGGGCGCGCCGCCGAACCCGCCGCGCACCGCGTCGAAGTCGCGGGTCAGGCCCATCAGGGCGGTGTGCAGCTCCTCGGGGCGCGGCGGCCGGCGGTCGGCGGGCAGCGACTCGGTCAGCGAGCGCCCGGCCAGGTCGGCGACGATCCGGCCGGCCACCTCGCCGACCTCGTCGCGGCGGTCCGTCCAGGCGCTGCGCACGCCTTCCAGGACCTGGCCGAAGGACGGCATGCCGTGGCGGGGCGCGGGCGGGAAGTACGTACCGAAGTAGAACGGCTCGGCGTCGGGGGTGAGGAAGACGGTCATCGGCCAGCCGCCCTGGCCGGTGGCGGCCTGCACGGCCTCCATGTACACCGCGTCGACGTCCGGCCGCTCCTCGCGGTCGACCTTGACCGGCACGAAGTGCTCGTTGAGCAGCGCGGCCGTGTCCGGGTCCTCGAAGCTCTCGTGCGCCATCACGTGGCACCAGTGGCAGGAGCTGTAGCCGACGCTCAGCAGCACCGGCACGCCGCGCCGCCGGGCCTCCTCGAACGCGTCGGCGGACCACGGCCACCAGTCGACGGGGTTGTCGGCGTGCTGGAGCAGATACGGGGAAGTCTCATGGGCCAGGCGGTTCGGCATGTCTCCATCCTCTCCCAAGGAGGCGCGGCGGCGCGGGAGCGCGGGGAGTTATCCACAGGGCTGCCGGAAAGCGTGTGAACGCGGAACACTGTGCGTACGGCGAAGATCACCGCCGGAGACCACCGGAGACCGCCGGAACCGATGGAACTGCCGGCACGCCGGAGACTGCTGGAACTGCTGGAACTGCTGGAGGGGGAGGGGCATGCCGGGCACACCGACTGTGCTGCGCGACAGCCACCGGGCGGAAGCCGAAGCACTGTTGACCAGGGCCGTGGAGGAGGAGGTGCGCCGCTCGGGGGGCCGGCTCGACCGGGAGGCGCTGGCCGGCCGGGCCCGGGGGGCGCTGGAGGAACTGGCCGGCAGCGCCTCGGAGGAGTACACCGCGTACGTCCGCGCGCTGGACGAGGCGGCCGCCGGCCGGTCGTCGCTGGGCGGCCGGCTCTCGCGCAAGGAACTGGGCACCCCCGCGGTGGCGACGGCCGTGGCGGCGCTGGCGGCCTTCGGCACGGACCTCTCGTACGGCACCGGCGCGGGCCCGGCGCTGGCCGTGGGCGCCTCCGTGCTGGTGGCGGGCGCGACGGCCACGGTACTGAAGCTGACCGCGGGCCATTTCCCGGCCGCGCACCACGAGGCCGGCCGGCGCGGCCAGCCCGGCGGGGCGGAGCAGCTGCGGCTCCAGTGGCTGACGGCTCTGGAGGTGCGCGGCATCCGGCCGTTCCTCGACCAGCAGCGGATGCTGACGGCGGCGGCCCGCGGCAGCGGCCCGGCGGCGAGGTCTGTCGCGTCTGCCGCGTCGAAGACCGGGCGGGGGCCGCAGCTGCGCGGCGCCGACCGGAGTGCCGCGGCCCGCCAGCGGTCCGTACTGGAGCACTCGTTCACCCAACTCCCCAGCCCGGACGGCCTGTTCGCCGGGCGGCGGGCCGAGCTGACGCAGATCGCGCAGTGGGTGCACGCGGCCCGCGCCAGCACCGAGACCAAGCCGACGGTGGTGGTGCTGCACGGCGAGCCGGGCTCGGGGCGGACGGCTCTGGCGGTGCGGGCCACCCACCAGCTGCGCGACCAGTTCCGTGGCGCCTGTGTGGTGGATCTGCGCGGGGAGACGCCCGGTGAGGCGCCGCTGCCGACCAGAGACGCGCTGCTGCACCTGCTCAATCGCCTGGGCGCGCCGCGCGAGCAGCTGCTGTTCCGCGAGCGCCCCTCGCAGGAGCAGCACGTCAAGCGGCTCGGCGAGCTGTACCACCAGCATCTGACGGGCCTGCCGGTGACGGTGCTGCTGGACGACGCCGCCGATCCGGAGCAGGTGCGCACCCTGGTGCCGGAGCGCTCCGACAGCCTCGTGCTGGTCACCTCCCGGACGCCGCTGGAGCTGCCCGCGGACCTGGAGGCGTGGGTGCATCAGCTGCCCGTCGGCCCGCTGGACCCGGCGGGCACCGAAGAGCTGCTGCGCGCCGCCGCGGACGACGAGGCGGCGGGCGAGGCGGTGCCGTACGACGCCCGGGCGATCGAGGAGATCTCCGCACAGTGCGCCGGGCTGCCGCTGGCGCTGCGGGTGGCGGGCTCCGCGCTCGGCCCGCGCAGCACCGCCGCGCTGGCCGGGGACCTCGCGGCCCACGGGGCGCTGCCCCCGGTGGAGCGGGCGCTGGCGCTGCGCTACGCCGACCAGCCGGAGACTGCCCGGCGGCTGCTGCGCCGGCTGGCACTGGTGGGCCGGGCCAGCCTGGGCGCGGCGGCCGCGGCCGCCCTGCTGGGCGTCGAGAACGCGGAGGCCGAGCGGCAGCTCACAGCGCTGGCCCGGGCCGGGCTGATCGAGCACGTCCGCGGCGAGCGCTACCGCATGCACGCACTGGTGCACCACTTCGCGCACGACCGGCTGATGGACGAGGAGGAGCCGGAGGAGCGCGGCGCGGCCCAGGAGCGGCTGATCCGCGGCTACGCGGAGCTGGCCGACTCCGTCATCCGGCTGGTCGACGGGCGCACGTCCACGCGCGCCGACCGCTTCGGCTCGCACGGCTTCACCTCGCTGGACGCGGCCCTGCAGTGGCTGGACGACGAGACCAGCTTCATCACCGCCGCGCTGCGCCACGCCGACCAGGGCGTGGACCGGGCGGCGGTCTCCCATCTGCTGGGCGCGCTGGCCGACTACTGCCTGCTGCGCGGGGACCTCTACCGCCTGGGCGAGCTGAACGAGCTGACCCGGGCCGTCGGCGAAGGGCTGCTGGTCCGCTCCGTGCAGTGGCGTACGGGTGTGGCGGCCCGGCAGCTCGGCGAGCTGGACAAGGCGCGCACGACCCTGTCGTCGGTGGTCGACCTCTACTTCGAGGCGCAGCATCCGGCGGGCGCCGCCCGTGCGCTGCGCGATCTGGGCATCACACTCCAGCAGCAGGGCAATCTGGCGGAGGCCGCGGCCAAGCTCCGCGAGGCGCTGGATCTTCAGTCGGGCCCCGACATGCACGGTGACCGGGCCTGGACGCTGCACGCCCTGGCGGCGGTGGAGCGGGACCGCGCCCAGCTCGCCGACGCGGTCGCCATGCTGCGCGAGGCGCTGGACCTGCACGGGGAGAGCGAGAGCATCCACGGCCAGGCGTGGGCGCACTTCCAGCTCGGCCAGGTGTATCTGCGGCTGGGCGAGGTGGCGCGGGCGGAGAGCGCCCTGCACGCGGCGCTGGAGCTGTACGGCCGTACGCACGACGAGCGCGGTGCGGCCTGGGCGATGACCCAGCTGGCCCGGGCCCGGCTGGTGGACGGCGAACCGGGCCCGGCGGTCGACCGGCTGCGGCAGGCGCTGCCGCTGCACCATCAGCACGAGGACGCCCGGGGTGAGGCATGGACGATGTACTACCTGGGCCAGGCGCTGGAGGAGCGCGGCGAACACGACGCGGCGCTGCGGCAGCTGGAGCGTTCGCGGACGATGTTCAGCCGGATGCAGGACGGCTACGGCCTGGCGTGCGCCCGGCACCACTCCGGGCGGGTCACCCGTGACATGCGGGCGGAGCAGACCGGTTCGCTGCGCAACAGCGGCTTCGCCCGGCAGCTGCTGCAGGACGCCCGCAAGGACTTCCAGCGGATCGGGGTGCCCCACGGGGAGGCGTGGTCCTGTCTGGAGCTGCTGATCATCGACGCGGGCAACGGCCGGGCCGCGCAGGCGCTGGAGCTGGCCGACGAGGCGGCGCGGATATTCGCCGGCTACGGCGACCGGCGGGGCGAGGACTGGGCGCGGTTCCTGCGCTGCACGCTGCTGCCGTTCGCCTCGCCGGGCGGCTCCGTGGTGGGCGCGGCCGTCGCCCAGGAGGAGCTGGCGCAGCTGGTGCGGGAGAAGCATCCGAGCCGCGACTCCCGGCTGGAGGACTGCGCGGAGGCGTTCGGGGTACTGCTGGACCGCGGAGTGGAGCCGGAGACGGGATGGCAGGCATGGCGCCTGGGCATGGTGCCGAACCGCCATGCGCGCGAGGTGATGGGGGTGCTCGTCGCGACGGACAGCACGGAGTGACCCGCGGCGCCGGAGTCGTTCCGGGCCTGCGGGGCAGAGGCTGACGGGCCGGGCCGCGGCTCGCTGACCGCTCGGGCCAGCGAGCCGCCGGGGCGGTCAGCCGGCCGTTGCCGTGCGGCCGGCCGTCGACCGGCACCCGGTCCGTGCGCCCACCGGGAGGGCACCGGCGGGCCGGCGGCGGCGAACCACCGCCCGCCGCGGTCCCGGGACCTCGCCGTCAGCCGGTCGTCGCCGGCCGGCCTTCACCGGCCGGCCTTCACCGGCCGGCTTCAGCCGGTCTTCGACCCGGCGGCCGTGGAGCCGGCCGGGGCGTCGGCCGCGGGCTCGCCCTCCTCCGGCTGCTCCGCGAAGTCCACCTTCTTCATGTGCTTGTTCATGGACTTCATCAGCAGCCACACGGCGCCGCCGATGACCGCGAAGACGATGAAGCCGAGGACGCCGGGCGTCACCTTGTCCTTGTCGAAGCTGTCGGCAAGGGTGACGAAGTGCGTCATGGCGAGGGTGCTGGTCGCGCTCATCATGGGGTCAATTGTTGCGGATGCCCGCGAAGAGGTCGTCCTCGGGGAGGGAAGTGTCCACGAGCGACTTCGCGAGCTCGTACTCCTCCGTCGGCCAGACCTCGCGCTGGATGTCCATCGGGACCCGGAACCAACCGCCGTCGGGGTCGATCTGGGTGGCGTGCGCGATCAGCGCCTTGTCCCGGATCTCGAAGAAGTCGGCGCACGGAACGTAGGTGGTCAGGGTGCGCTCACGCTGCTCGAACTGCTTCCAGCGCTCCAGCCACTCCCCGTACGGCGAGTCCATGCCGCGCTCCAGCAGCGCCTCGTGCAGCGCGACCGTGCGCGGCCGGTTGAAGCCCTGGTTGTAGTAGAGCTTCTGGGGCTGCCAGGGCTCACCGGCCTCCGGGTACTTCTCCGGGTCGCCGGCCGCCTCGAAGGCCACCATCGTGATCTTGTGGGTCATGATGTGGTCCGGGTGCGGGTAGCCACCGTTCTCGTCGTAGGTCGTGATGACCTGCGGCTTGAACTCGCGGATCAGCTTGACCAGGCGTCCGGCCGCCTCGTCGACGTCCTGAAGCGCGAAGCAGCCCTCGGGCAGCGGCGGCAGCGGGTCGCCCTCGGGCAGCCCGGAGTCGACGAAGCCCAGCCACTCCTGCTTGACCCCGAGGATCTCCCGGGCCTCGTCCATCTCCTTCTTGCGCACCTCGTGGATGTGCTCCTCGATGTACGGGTCCCCCTGGAGCTTGGGGTTGAGGATGGAACCTCGCTCACCGCCTGTGCAGGTGGCGACCAGCACGTCCACCCCCTCGGACACGTACTTGGCCATGGTGGCCGCACCCTTGCTCGACTCGTCGTCGGGGTGGGCGTGGACCGCCATCAATCGCAGCTGCTCAGTCAAGACTCGATCCTCAGTTAAAGGCCGGAGAAGATGCCTCCTATAGTGACCGAAGCGAGGGGGCGCTGTATTCCCTGGGGCGGGGACCCCCCGGGGGTTCACGGCCCGGGTCCCCGTACCAGGAGGAACGATCATGACCGCGGTGCGCGAAGGGCTCCCCGACGGACGCTACGGCCGCTCCGCGGACCAGCGCGCGGACCGCAAGCTCAAGATCATCGGCGCGGTGCTCGGTGCCGTGCTGCTGGGCGTGGTCGCCTGGTCCGGCGTCTCGTACATCGCGGGGCAGGACCTCAGCGGCCGGGTGATCACCTGGGACGCGGTCTCCGACCACGCCGTCAAGGTGCATCTGGAGATCGTCAAGGGCACGGACGACAAGGGCGTGTGCACGCTTCGCTCGCAGGCCGACGACGGCTCCGAGGTCGGCCGTAAGGACGTCACCGTCGACCAGCGCACGGAGCAGGTGGACACCGAGGTCACGGTGCGCACGACGAAGCGGGCGACCAACGCGGTACTCGTCGGCTGCACGGCGTCGGCCGGCGGCTGAGCCCGTACCGGGCCCGCCGGCGGCAGACCCGCGGCAGGGCCGTCACCGCCTTCCGGTCCGACGCGCGCCACGTTCGTCACAGGGCGTGTCGCGACCGCCTCTGATCAGCGATGATGTGTTCCTGTGCGGTCCCTGTGAATTTCCTCTTCCCCGTTTTGTGCCGGAATTGTTAGGCTCGTGGTTTCGCCCACCTGTGAAGGCGCAAACCTTCCTGGTAGGGCGTTTGATTTATCCCCAGTACCGACGAGGAGCACCTGTGACCCAGACCAGCGAGAACGTCACCTGGCTGACCCAGGAGGCGTATGACCAGCTCAAGGCCGAGCTGGAGCACCTGTCTGGTCCCGCACGCGCCGAGATCACCCAGAAGATCGCGGCGGCCCGCGAGGAAGGTGACCTGAAGGAGAACGCCGGGTACCACGCGGCCAAGGAGGAGCAGGGCAAGCAGGAGGCGCGCGTGCGCCAGCTGACCCAGCTGCTGCAGGCCGCGAAGGTCGGCGAGCCCCCCGCCGCCAACGGCGTCGTCGCTCCCGGCATGGTCGTCACCATCGCGTTCGACGGCGACCCGGACGACACGCTCGAGTTCCTTCTGGCCTCGCGGGAGTACGCGAGCTCGGACATCGAGACCTACTCCCCGCAGTCGCCGCTGGGCACGGGCGTGAACGGCAAGAAGATCGGGGCCGACGCGGAGTACGAGCTCCCGAACGGCAAGAAGGCCAGCGTCAAGATTCTCGACGCCAAGCCGTACACCGGCTGAGAGCCGACACCGGCCGGTGCCGCACACCGGCCGGGGCCGCGTCCCACGGCCCCCCACACCCCACGGATCGCGAAGCGGCCCGGAGCACCAGGCTCCGGGCCGCTTCCGTGTGCCGTAACGCTCAGTGGTTCAGGCGGTGGCCGAGCGGTACTTGCGGACCGCCAGCGTCCGGAAGACCGCGATGATCAGTACCGACCAGATCACCGACGCCAGCACCGGATGCTCCATCGGCCAGGCGCCGGTCACCGACGTGGTCCGCCCGCCGATGGTGTTGCCGAACAGCTCCCGGGCCGCGGCCACCGTCGCACTGAACGGGTTCCACTCCGCGACGTGCTGGAGGAACGCCGGCATGCCGTTGACCGGGACGAAGGCGTTGGAGATGAAGGTCAGCGGGAACAGCCAGATCAGCCCGCCGGAGGTGGCCGCCTCGGGCGTCCGCACCGAGAGCCCGATCAGCGCGCCGATCCAGGAGAACGCGTAGCCGAGCAGGAGCAGCAGGGCGAAGCCGGCCAGCACCTCGGCGAGGCTCTCGTGGGTGCGCCAGCCGATCAGCAGCGCGACGACGGCCAGCACCACCAGCGTCAGCGCGGTCTGTACGAGGTCGGCGAGGGTCCGCCCGGTGAGCACCGCGCCGCGCGACATCGGCAGCGACCGGAACCGGTCGATGAGCCCCTTGTGCATGTCGTCGGCGATGCCGGCGCCCGCCCCCGCCGTGGCGAAGGTGACGGTCTGCGCGAAGATCCCGGCCATCAGGAACTCGCGGTACGCCTGGGCGTCGCCGACCGGGGCGCCGGGGATGTTGATCGAACCGCCGAAGACGTACGTGAACAGCACCACGAACATGATCGGCTGGATCAGCCCGAAGATCACCACCTCGGGGATCCGCATCATCCGGATCAGATTGCGCTTGGCGACCACGAGCGAGTCGCGCACGGAGCGGCTGACGCCGCTGCGGGCCTGCGGGGCCGGGGCGGGGGCGCCGCCGGCCGTTTCGGTCACCGTGGTCACTTCACGCCCTCCTTCTGCCGCCCGAGGCCGGCCGTGCCGCCGCCCTCGTCGTCACCGGCACCCTCCGCAACGCCGGTCCCGCCGTTCGCGCCGTTCCCGTCCGCGGCCTCGGCGGCGTGCCCGGTCAGCGCTATGAAGACGTCGTCGAGGGTGGGGCGGCGCAGTCCGATGTCGTCGATCTCCACACCCCGGATGTCCAGCTCGCGGATGACCTCGGCGAGCAGCTTGGCGCCACCGGCCACCGGAACGGTGAGCTTGCGGGTGTGCGGCTCGACCGTCCCCTCGCCCTTGCCGAAGCCCCGCAGGACCTCCTCGGCGACGGTGAGGTGCTCGGGGGCATGCACCACGACCTCGACGCGCTCGCCGCCGGTGCGCGCCTTGAGCTGGTCGGAGGTGCCACGGGCGATGACCTTGCCGTGGTCGACGACGCAGATGTCGTGTGCGAGGCGGTCGGCCTCCTCCAGGTACTGGGTGGTGAGCAGCAGGGTCGTGCCGCCCGCGACCAGTTCCTGGATGACGTCCCACAGTGCCTGGCGGTTGCGCGGGTCCAGGCCGGTGGTCGGTTCGTCCATGAACATCACGGGCGGGCTGACGACCAGCGCGGCCGCGAGGTCGAGCCGGCGGCGCATCCCGCCGGAGTAGGTCTTGGCGGTGCGGTCGGCGGCGTCGCCCAGGTTGAAGCGCTCCAGCAGTTCGACGGCCCGGCGCTTGGCGTCCCGGCCGCTCATCTGGTAGAGCTGACCGACCATCATCAGGTTCTCGCGGCCGGTCAAGTACTCGTCCACGGCGGCGAATTGGCCGGACAGTCCTATCGAGCGGCGCACCTTGTCGGGGTGGGCGAGGACATCGATGCCGGCAACCCGCGCCGTGCCCCGGTCGGGCCGGAGAAGGGTCGTCAGGACCCGTACGGCGGTGGTCTTGCCGGCACCGTTGGGGCCGAGCATTCCGAGGACGGTTCCTTCGGGAACGTCGAGGTCGACGCCGTCCAGTGCCCTCACGTCGCCGAAGGTCTTCACCAGACCTTCGGCGTAAATGGCGCCTGGCATATGGGTACTCCCATGGCTTGGGTCAGTTCCAGGTCGAATATTACGTTTGGCGGCTCATGCCTGCTCTGCAGGCATGTGTCGCTTCCGGAACGCCGTAGCCGATCGCCGAACGCGGTCGGCGGCACCCCGTCACCGGGATGCTACTCGGAAACGCGATACATCGCGATATGAATGTCGGATTCCGTCACGTCATACGGCAACCACTCCGCCGGGGCTCCCCCGCGCGCCCCGCCGTCACCCCGCCACGGCCCCTGCCGGCACGCCCCACCGGCACTCCCCGCGGGTCCGCCGTCACTCCGCGACCACGTATCCCGCGTCCGCGAGCGCCGCGCGCACCTCGTCGCAGTGCTCCGGGCCCTTGGTCTCCAGATGCAGCTCCACCTCGACCTCGGTCAGCCCGAGCCGCGGATCGGTCCGCACATGACCGATGTCGAGGACGTTCGCATCAACCGCCGTCAGCACCGTGAGCAGTGTCTCCAGCGCCCCCGGCCGGTCCGTCAGCCGCAGCCGCAGCGACAGGTAGCGGCCCCCGGCGGCCATGCCGAACCGCAGGATGCGCTGGAGCAGCAGCGGGTCGACGTTCCCGCCGGACAGCACCGCCACCACCGGCCCCTCGAAGGACTCCGGGGCGGCGAGCAGCGCCGCCACCGAACTCGCCCCGGCCGGCTCCACCACCAGCTTCGCCCGCTCCAGACACAGCAGCAGCGCGCTGGAGAGCTGGTCCTCGGAGACCGTACGGACCTCGTCCACCATCCCCTGGACGATCCCGAAGGGCACCTCGCCCGGCCGCCCGACCTTGATGCCGTCCGCCATCGTCGACAACTTCTCGACCGCCACCGGCCGCCCGGCCGTCAGCGACGGCGGATAGCAGGCCGCGCCCGCCGCCTGCACCCCGACGACCCGCACGTCCGGCCGCAGCGTCTTGACCACGAGCGCGATGCCCGCCGCGAGTCCGCCGCCGCCCACCCCGACGACGATGGTCCGCACCTCCGGGCACTGTTCGAGGATCTCCAGGCCGACGGTGCCCTGACCGGCGATGATGTCGCGGTGGTCGAAGGGGTGGATGAAGACCGCGCCGGTCTCGCGCGCGTACTCCTCGGCGGCGGCCAGCGTCTCGTCCACCACCTGTCCCTGGAGCCGTACCTCCGCGCCGTATTCGCGGGTCGCGGCCACCTTGGGCAGCGGGGCCCCGACCGGCATGAACACCGTGGAGCGCACGCCCAGCAGGGACGCCGCGAGGGCGACGCCCTGCGCGTGGTTGCCCGCGCTCGCGGCCACCACCCCGGCGGCCCGCTCCTCCGCGGACAGCCCGGCGATCCGCACGTACGCGCCGCGGATCTTGAAGGAGCCGGTGCGCTGGAGGTTCTCGCACTTGAGATGCACGGGCGCGCCGACCAGCCCGGACAGATAGCGGCTGCCCTCCATCGCGGTGGCCCGGGAGACCCCGGAGAGCATCTTGTGCGCCTCGCGTACGTCATCGACCGTGATCGGGGCGGCGGCCGGCGGAGCCGCGGCCAGGTGGGCGGAGGCGGAGGTCTCGTGCGGCGTGCGCGGCGATTGAGCGGCCATGCCGCCAGTCTCGCAGTTCGCCACGCGGCGGGCCCGCCCGGCCGCGGGCACGCCCCAGGGGTTACGGCGCGTTATCGGAATGGACAGCGCAGGTACACGGTGCGCCGCGTCCGCGTACGCTGTCCCCCAATCCGTACGCATCCCATGAAGCGAGCACCCGGCCATGCCCACCTCTTCGGACATGACGACCCACACCGACCCCGCTCTTCTCGACGCGCTGCAGCACCAAGTGGCCGTCTTCGCCCGCCGCGCAGAACAGAGCCGGCTCGGCGGCGTCGGGCAGGCGCGCAACTCCATGGACCGCGCCGCCTACCTGCTGCTCAACCGCCTGGACCAGGAAGGTCCGATGGGGGTCAAGGCGCTGGCCGCCGGCATGGGCATCGACTCCTCGACGGTCACCCGGCAGGTCGCCCCGCTGGTCGACTCCGGGCTGGTCAACCGCGCCACCCACCCCGAGGACGGGCGGGCCGTGGTGCTCCAGCTGTCCGAGCGCGGGCACGCCCGGCTGGACGAGGTGCGCGCCTCGCGCCGCGCGCTGATGGCCCTGGTGACGGAGGAGTGGTCCGAGGAGGAGCGCGCGGCCTTCACCACGCTCCTGACGCGCTTCAACGCCTCCCTCTCCGACATCACCGCCTCCTTGACGCCTACCGGGCAGACCTCCTGAAGGACGGCGGCCGGACTCCGGCCGCCCCGCAGGCAGGACAACGGACGCCGGGTCGCGTGGCCGGGAGCACGCCGCTCCCCCGCCACGCGGCCCGTCACGTCTTCTGACCAAACCGTCACGCCTCTTGACCGGGTGGCCGCGCTGCCGTGCCATAGGAGCCCAGGGGTCGGGTGTCCGTCATCCGGGAGGCGCGGTGCGAGAGCGGCGGCCGGCGCGGCAGCGCCGCCAGGCCCGGGAGTTCGAGTCGTTCGTGGCAGGCACGGCGGGCCGGCTGCTGCACGCCGCCGCCCTGCTGACCGGTGAGCCGCCGTCCCGCCCCGCCCCGGCGGCCGAGGAGTTGCTGACCTACGCGCTGGCGCGGACATACGCGGCCTGGGACCGGCTGCGCGGCGAGGATCCGTACGTACGCGTCCGCGAGGAGATGGCCGCCCGCTTCGCCCGCACCGCCCGGCGGCACCGCGGCGCCCGCGGCGGGCTCACCGGCCGACTCTCCCCGCAGGAGCGGCTGGTGCTGGTCCTGCGGCTGCACGAGGGCGAGGCCGAGGAACAAACCGCGGCCCAACTCGGCCTGCCCACCGACCGGGTGCATGCCCTGTGCCTGCGCGCGCTCGCGGAACTGCGCAGCCGGCAATCGGAGCCGGCATCGGCGGGCGGAGCGGGGGCGGGGCGGCGGGAGGCCGGCGGATCCCAGCCGGCGGTCCCGTGACCCCGTCCGGCTCTCCCCGGTCCGGCACGGGATCGCCCGACCCGGGGGCTTCCGATGCGGGCTCTCTCGGGGCGGGGCCTCACCACCCGAGGTCTCCCGACATGGGGCCGCCCGACGTCGGGTCTCCCGGTCCGCCCGCTCTCGACCCGGAGGCCGTCGGCCTCCCCGAGGCGGGTGTCCCCGACCGTAAGGAGACCGAGGTACGGCGGATGCTGGCCGGGCCGCATCCGCCCGTGCCGCCCGACCTGGCCGCCCGGGCCCTCGCCCGGGGCCGCCGGTTCCTCGCCCACCGCCGGCTGCTGCGCCGCGTCGGCTGCCTGCTCGCGGTGCTGGCGCTGGCGGCGCTGGCCTGGCTGGCGATGAGCCGGCCCTGGCTGCCGCCGCCGGCGCACACCACCCCTCCCGCGGAGGGGTGGTGAAGCACGGCCGCGGCGCCGGTCAGCCCGCCGGTCGGGCGGGCCGACCGGCGCCGGGGTTCAGACCACCTTCCGGGTTCAGCCCAGCGCCTGGGTCAGGTCGGCCAGCAGGTCGTCGGCGGACTCGATGCCGACCGAGAGGCGCACGAGGTCGTTGGGGACCTCCAGCGCGGAACCGGCCGTCGAGGCGTGGGTCATCCGCCCCGGGTGCTCGATCAGCGACTCGACGCCGCCGAGCGACTCGCCGAGGGTGAACAGCTGGGCACGGTTGCACACCTCGACCGCCGCCTGTTCACCGCCCGCGACCTGGAACGACACCATGCCGCCGAAGGCGCGCATCTGCTTGGCGGCGATCTCGTGGCCCGGGTGCTCGGCCAGTCCCGGGTAGTAGACGCGGGTCACCTTCTTGTGGGAGGCGAGCAGCTCCGCGACGCGCGCCGCGTTCGCGCTGTGCCGGTCCATGCGTACGGCCAGCGTCTTGATGCCACGCATCACCAGCCAGGCGTCGAAGGGGCCGGCGATCGCACCCATCGCGTTCTGGTGGTAGGCGAGTTCCTCGCCGAGGGCGTCGTCGTTGACGACCAGGGCGCCACCGACCACGTCCGAGTGACCGCCCATGTACTTGGTGGTGGAGTAGACCACCACGTCCGCACCGAGGGCGAGCGGCTGCTGGAGGTAGGGGCTGGCGAAGGTGTTGTCGACGACGAGCCGGGCGCCGGCCTCGCGGGCGATGCCGGCCAGCGCCTCGATGTCGGTGATGCCGAGCAGGGGGTTGCTGGGCGTCTCCACCCAGACCACCTTCGTACGGGGCCGCAGCGCCTCGCGTACGGCCTTCGGGTCGGAGGTGTCGGCCACCGACCACTCCACGCCCCACCGCTCGACGACCTTGGCGAAGAGACGGAACGTGCCGCCGTAGGCGTCGTTCGGGATGACCACGTGGTCCCCGGGGGACAGCAGGGTCCGCAGCAGGCAGTCCTCGGCGGCGAGGCCGGAGGCGAAGGCGAGGCCGCGGCGGCCGCCGTCGAGGGCGGCGAGATTCTCTTCCAGGGCGGTACGGGTCGGGTTGGCGCTGCGGCTGTACTCGTAGCCGCCGCGCAGCCCGCCCACGCCGTCCTGCTTGTACGTGGATACCTGGTAGATGGGCGGCACCACCGCGCCGGTGGCCTGGTCGGGCTCCTGACCTGCGTGGATGGCGAGGGTCTCAAAGTGCTGGTGTCGCTGGTCGCGCTGATCGCTCATGCCTGCCGAGGGTAGTCGCCCGCGCGGCCGGCCTTCCCGGAACTTTCTGGTTCGCTTGATAGTGGATACATACAAGAAGCCGCACCCCTGTTCCCACCACGCCCCGACGCCAGCCCCACTCCCGCCCACCGACGCCGGCCCACCGCCCACCAACCACCGGTGGCTCCAGCTCACTGATCTCAGATCTCAGGTACAGGACACCCCTCATGGACGCACTGCTGGTTCTCCTCGCCGCGCTCGCGCTCGGCGGCCTCGTCTTCCTCCCCTGGATGCGACGCCGGCGGGCCGTCCGGGACACCCGGCAGGGCCTGATGGTGGCCTCGGACCCGATGGCGGGCTACGGCTTCGTACCGCTGGACCAGCTCGACGTACGGCTGCCGGGCCCCGACCAGGAACTGGAGGACGCGCTCGCCGAGATCCGCCGGACGCACGACTGGCGCCCGGCGGCCGCGCTGCTGAAGTCCACCGGCGACGACTGGGAGCGCCGCTGGCAGCGGGTGCAGACGCTGGCCGGCGCCGCCGCCTTCGAGCTGGCCGAGGGGGCGCAGGAGGGCGGGCGCCGCACCGGCGGCATCTGGCTGCGCACCTGGCGTTCGGAGGCGCCCAAGGACCCCGGCGGCGCCCAGACGCACGCCCAGTTCCTCGTCGTCCAGGCGCTGCGCGACCCGGGCTCCCAGGACTTCCGCATGATCCTCGAAGAGGCCCGTACGGTCTGCCACGAGGCGGGGCTGCTGGCCCCGGGCAGCCCGATCCCGTACATCATCGAGCTCGCCGCCGCCCGCGGCCTGGGCGACCGCCCCGCCGACTACGAGGAGCTCTGGTCCAAGGTCGTCCAGCGCGCCCCGCAGCACATGGGCGCGCACCTCGCCGCCCTCCCCTACTGGTCGCAGAAGTGGCACGGCTCCCGCCAGGAGGCCGAGGAGTTCGCCGAACGCGCCGCCGCCGGCGCCCCCTCCGGCACCCTCCTTCCCGCCCTCCCCCTCTTCGCGGTGTACGAGCACCTTCCCGAGGCCAACATGGTCCGCAGCCTCTATCAGAGCGCGGTCGTCGAGCGCGCCATCGAGGGCGCCCACTTCGCCCTCCGCGAGGCCCCCGCCGACCACCCCATGGCGCCGCACGTCCGCCACCTGCTCGTCTGGTTCCTGGTACGCGCCGAGCGCTACGCCGAGGCCATGGAGCAGCTCCGCCTCGTCGACGGCCACGTGGGCGCGGTCCCCTGGTCCTACGGCCGCAGCCCCGCCGCCGAGTACGCCGCCTACCGCGCCCTGGCCATCGCCGGCTGGGAACAACTCGGCGGCACCTCCACCGGCTTCCCCCAGGACCGCCCGTAAAAAACGCCCCGCAAAAGGCCCCGGAGCACCACCCCCTCCCCGGAATGCCACCCCCACCCCCAGCGTTGCCCCAATGACCGGCGCATCATCCACTCACCACCCACAGCTCACCACCTACGGCTCACCGCTCACCCGCTGTCCTCGCTCGCCCGTTCGCCGCCCCTGGAGCTTGATCCTGATGCTGTTCTCCCGCTTCAAGACCCACCTCCCCACCCCCGAGGAAGCGCTCGAAGGCCGCCCCGAGCGGGCCTTCACCGTCCCCGACCGGCACACCGTCCTCGGCAACCCGCTCCTCGGCCCCTACCCGGACGGCCTGGAGATCGCCGACTTCGGCCTGGGCTGCTTCTGGGGCGCCGAGCGAAAGTTCTGGCAGGCCGAGGGCGTATGGACGACGCTCGTCGGCTACCAGGGCGGTCACACCCCCCACCCCACATACGAAGAGGTCTGCAGCGGCCACACCGGCCACACCGAGGCCGTACGCGTCGTCTACGACCCGGCCGTCGTCCCGTACACGGCCCTCCTGAAGCTCTTCTGGGAGTCCCACGACCCCACCCAGGGCTTCCGCCAGGGCAACGACGTCGGCACCCAGTACCGCTCCGCGATCTACACCCACTCCCCCGCCCAGCAACAGGCCGCCGAGTCCTCCCGCGACGCCTACCGCACCGTCCTCCAGAACTCCGGCTACGCCGACATCACCACCGAAATCCTCCCCGCCGACACCACCCGCCCCTTCTACCCGGCCGAGGGCTACCACCAGCAGTATCTTTCAAGCAGCAAAAACCCGAACGGGTACTGCGGGATCGGGGGGACGGGCGTCTCTTGCCCGATCGGCGTGGCCAAGGCGGATGGCTGAGCAACTGTCACCGGAAGACACGGCGACGCTGCGGGCGCTACTGGCCGGCTCGGATCCGGTGAGCAACGCCCTGCTGGCCCAGATTCCCCACACACAGGTAGTGGGCAGGTGTGGCTGCGGCTGCGTGACGGTCGATCTGGAGGTGGACCGTGCGACGGCGGCTCCTGCGCCGCCGCATGACAATCCGGCCGTGGATGCCTGGTACGACGCCCCGTACTTGGCCGGCGTCATGGTCTGCACCGAGGGCGGCTACCTCTCCCTCCTGGAGATCTACTCAGTCTCCGACGAACCGATCACCGCATGGCCGGACGTACGCTTCATCGAACGATGAGCAAGTGAGCACCCGGACCAGCAGTATCTTTCCGAAGGCGGCTGGGGCTCGTGTCTGACCGGCCCGCGCCCGTCGAGGAATGACCTTGGGAATCTCGGCCGGAACAGGACGTATGGACTAACGCCCCGCTTGGCACGGATGACATAGCAAGGCAAAACCCACAACCAGCACTCATCCGCCTACCTGAGCCGCTTTCCAGCCAAGGAGAGGCAGTACCGTACAGACGGCGGGAGCAAACCCACCAAAATGCAGGCTATGGCAACCTCGGGGGCAGCAGGAAAAGGGCTTGGTGGTCTTGGCAAGTGGTGGGGGGTCCTAAGTGGCCTTCTGCTAATCGCCGCGTGGATCAACCATGCGGCAGGACCAGTCGTGGTGATCGTGCTCTCAGCAGTCACTACCGCGTGGTGCTTCTTCCGAGCTCCTGTTACGTGTGGCGCTCCGGTCCGCGGGAGAGATGACGGTTGCCGGAACAATGCTTCGGGACTTCTCATGGGATGTCCGCAGGTCCGCCAGCACCGCTGGGAGAGGCTTAAGGTGTTGGTCCTCCGACGCCAGCTACGCGCCTTCTGCTCGGGCCTGTTCTCGGACGGCAAGGCCATCATCGTCACGCTCGCAGGCGTAGGGAGCTTTGTCTCCGGCCTCGTCGCCCTTGTCCCGGGCGTCGTCATCCACTGACCGACCGAGCCAATCACGAGGCAACACAACCCGTTAGGGACGACCGTGAGCTGCCCAGTGGGCGTGGCACCGACGGGGACTGACTCAGAGGCGTCACCCCAGGTAGGGGCGCTCCCGATTCTCCAGGAAGTGCCGAATGCGGAGCTTCTGCGTGTGGTGCATCGGGAGGTCGCCGATCTCATCGGGGTGGATGAATCGCAGCTCCGTCGACTCATCCGAGATGGCAAGCTGCCCCCCGACGAGGCGCGCGGTGAAGCACACGTTGAACTGCCGCCGCACCTCCCCGTCCGTATAGGCGATCACGTGACGGGGATCGGTGTACGTCCCCACTAGCCCCGTGATCTCCACATCCAGCCCGGTCTCCTCCTTGACCTCCCGGACCGCGGTGCCGGGAAGCGAGTCGGTCATCTCCATGCCGCCGCCGGGCAGGGCCCAGAGGTCGTTGTCCCGGCGTCGCTGGAGCAGGATGCGGCCCTCGTCGTCGGTCACCACTGCTGAAGCGGCAACGACGAGGCTGTTGGGCTCGGGGGCATCGGGATCGTCGTAGTACTCGGTGCGCGACAGGGTTCACTCCTCGGGTGCAGGCTTCGCCGTCGTCCAGACCGCGTCGAAGCTCTGGGCGTAGGTGTCGAAGATTCCACCATCCCCGTTGCGACGAAGGTGCCATACCGGTGCCCCATAAGCGTTCACGCCCCAGACATGGGCATTGGCCAGAAGCTGATCGTCCGCCCGGTAGATGGAGTTGTACAGCGTGGTTCCGTGGGTCCGGATCTCGACTCCGGGTACCCCGAGGAGCGGCCGGTAGTGCATGAGGGCGAGCCGGCATCGGGATTCGATGCCGTGCCCGAACCGTTCTTCCTCGCCGCGCTGCCGCACGTTTTCGCTCTCCGCATCACCCAACGCGATGCGGACGGAGCACCCTTCGGCGGCGCGCTCACGAAGCAGGTCGTTCAGGCGGGGAAACCCCTCGTGCAGGAAGACCGCCGCGTAGACGAGTACGTCGATGGTCTCGCGGGCCTCCGCCAGCATGTCCGTGAACGTGGATACGGGAACGTCCGCCCGCTGGTCGTACAACGCGACCAGCTCGAAGCTGACAGCGCGGGCAGAGCGTGCTTGCCTGAGCGCCGGCCAGAGTGCATGCACGTCTTCTCCTAACGTCTCAGCCGCCAGCAGGGCCGTCGCCCGTCGCGGGGTCCGGCCCAAGTTGACCCATCGCTCAACGGACTTGGGGTCTACCTGAGCCCTGGCTGCGAGGGTGGCATGGGTCCACCCTCCGGCTGCCATGGCGGCTCGAAGCCTCTCGTTCGGCATCCGCAGTCTCTCCCTGGAAGTTGGGACGTTGCTAGGGACGTTCTACCTCCTCTGGGACGTCCCAAAATGGGTTTTGGGCGAGGTTCCTACGTCCTGGGCACCGCCGTGATCCTCCTTGCATGAGCGACAAGAAAGCCCCCGCAGTGGGCACTTTGACGCTGGACACCAGGAGCGGCCGAGTCGGCCGGGTCATGGACTTCAGGTGGTCGCACGTACAACTGCGTCCACCCCAAGGCGGGATCGAATGGGACGCGCGCCCGGAGGATCTACGTCCGCTCGGTTCCTGTGACGAGCTGAGTTCGCGGGTGGCCGAGCTCAACGCTCACAGCAGGAGCGGGCTGTGACCAGGTCCGTCTTCCGCTATCTCAGATGGACGATGGGACCGGAGACCGCTCCGGAAGCCCCCGAGATGGTGCACGAGTTGGAGTGCATGTCCTGCGACGCCGCAGCAGACCCCTCGGAAGAGTTTGAGACCGCACGCGACTGGGGCTTCTCGCATACCGGACAACACCCCTCGCACCGCGGGTACCGCGAGACCGTCACACGGTTCTGGCGCATGACGCCGACGGACAGTGAGTGCCTGTGAGACAGCGACTATTCAGCGTTCTGATCGTGGCGTTCTGGGCGGCGATAGTCGTGCCGCTTGTCGTCATCAGCACCCCTGACAACGGCTGACCCAAGACATGTGAGACCGGACCACCCCTCGCCTGGACAGCATCCGGGGTGGTCCGGTCCGGAGCCCTCGCGGACCCCGGTGCCGATGGTACTGGGGCCGCAGTCATGCCCGTTGACCGGCGGGTGACCGGCCCCAGGTAATCAACTACTGCTCCTGGGAGTGACGTTCTGTGCAGCACGATCCGATGGATCCGAACTTCGACGGCGAGGCTCTGGAACCGGACGGCTGGATGTGGGTACGCGGAGTGGACTACGTGGCCGGCTGGCGGAGCGCGGTGGACGCTGCGACGGAGCTGAAGGGCGCCATGGATGAGGCGGGCATCGACACGACGGAGGTCATGTCGACGGCATCGACAACAACTGATGGTTCGGGAGTACTCCGGCTGTCGCTTCCTGTGGAGGCTGCGCTAGCTCTGGCTAATGCAGCGCGAGAGGAAGCGCTCAGGTGGCGAAGGGCCGGAGCTTAGGCGATCGAAGCTGCTGAAGCCGCCTTCACGATCACTGCTTTGTAAGCCTGGAGGTGGCCTCCAAGACATCTGTGGTGGTCACACCACGCGCCGTCGTTTCCGGCACTCGACGCAGTCTCTACACTGCCGTCCACCCCAGTTGACCGTGGCTGACCGCCCGAACTGGCACGCATCTGGCACGCGTCGATCACCGCCTTAAGAAGTTCGATCCAGGTTCCGGGTGTGGCCTCTCTCCGCCGGCCCCTTCGCATTGGGCGCCCCCTTGTCGCTGTCGCGATCCGCCCCGTTGATGTCACTCGTGGATGTCGGAGATGCGGAACGTGCGCGGTCTGTGCGCCCATGCCCCCTTGTGCAACTCGCAGACCCAACGCATCGTTTGAGTGGATGCTGCTCGGCGTTTTGACGCCTCAAGGGGGGCGGTACGGTGTGGGCTCAGTAACTCCGTGGGCAAGAGAGACATTTGGAAGCCTGGCCAACCAACTGGCCGAAGCCATCCCAGCATGCCTCGTGCAGGCCCATGAGAGGGCCCGCCATGGCCATGAAGGCGTCAATACTCAAACGCTGGAAGCGTACGGTCACGGGTTGCATGCCGTGCAGTACGAGGCGCTGGCGGCTGGCCTGGCGCCGCTCGAAGGCGCAACGGCTATACGGCTACAAGGCCGCACGGTCATGGTCATCGGTAATAACGTCATCTATCCAATCAGGTATGCAAAGAAGGACGTCCCTGTGACCTCGGCACGGCTGCGTCGGGCCGTTGGCTTCCGCGCGGACCTGATCAGGCGCCACGGGCCCGAACCGAGGCAACAGGCGTTTGACCTGGGCCTCGATGAACTCGACGAACTGGAAGTGCACCCCGACATCGCTCTCCTCCCACCGGAGTACCGGTTGATCACCATCGCGTACGCCTGCTCGATGGAGCGAGGTGTCATGCGCGTCGAATGGGGCACCGCAGAGCTACGACGCGAGGACCGCTACCTCATCTGGCATCGCCACGAGCGGCTGCTTCCACCCGCTGATCCTCGCGCCGCTTAGGCGCGTCGAACCAGCTGGATCCACCATCGATTGCCCTCGCTGCTCGTAGCAGAGCGCCCCCTCAGCCCGTGGCCGGACCTTGAAGGGCCACTCTGTTGCTCGGGACAGTGACCTCTCGTTGCGAACGACAGCCGGGAGGTTCGCTGGGGTCTGCTGGGTTGGTCGAGAGGGCGATGAGGATCGTCGACGGTTACTGCTGGTCGGCCTAGTTGCTGTACTTCGCTGCTGTACTAGATCAGGCTGGGCATGGCTCTGACCTGGACGGGAGCTGTTTAGGGTCACCGAGCAGAACGTACTGCGGCAGAGGTGTGTCGAGAGCTGTAGCGCCGCAAGCATGACGGGGCAGCCATGCGGCCCTGTTCGGAAGTGCATAAGACGTGGAGTGAGGCCGTGCCGCCGACTGATGGTTCGACACATCCGGCCGCGCCCTGCCTCGGTCAAGGTCTGCGATCGCCCGCTGCCTCCGGCTAAGCTGGCCTGGTGGTGGCTCAACTAGTCGCAATCGCATCGGTGCTGGTTTCTCTTATTGTTCCGTTCGCCGTCGAGTGGTGGAAGGGCACGAAATGGAGAGATGAGCAGAACCGCGTGCTCGGCGTCGATGCATGGGCAGAGCAGTTCACTCCAATCGGCACTCCGCCAGGATATTGCCATCTAAGGTATATTATTCGCAATAATTCACCCAATGACATTACGGATGTGGCGGTTGTTCCACCCGGTCGAGATAAGCTCCGATTCGCGCCCGTAGTGCATGCCGGGAGCCAGCATTCCGAAGTTGATCCAAATCTGCGGCAAATTGATCCTGTATTCAGCCATTATCCGGTAGAGCTACTGTTTACCGATCGCTGGAACATTATTTGGTATCAGCAGCGCGAGTTGCGGCGGGTGAAGGAAGTTAATTCGCACCCGCGCACTATCCGGGATTATGCCACCCATTCACGCAATCCCAGAGGGATGGTCGTTGCTCGACGTCAGGGGTATCTAGTGCTCGCTGGGTGTGTTGTGGCTGCGCTCGTTTCGGTTGGCGTCTCGGCGTCAGGGCTAGGCGCCTCAGATGGTCAATCGCCGAAGCAGGGAACCCCTGAATCGCCGAAACCCAGCCATTCGCGTCCGGCAGAGAAGGCGGGGCCCTAATGGAAGACCTGTTTTTCGCCCTCGCCTCGCTCAGCACGGCTATCCTCGGTCTCGCAAGCGCGTTCGCTGCTTCGCTTTCGGCGCGAAAGCGCCGGCGGCTGGACGCGCGTTTGCAAGCTGGGCACGTCTTCGCCCATCTTGAGGAATCGCCCACCGATGGAGCCGTTTGGGTGCTGCAGAACCGCAGTGAACATGAGGTTTACGATGTTCACTTGACAGTCCCCAATGGGCAATTCTCGTTTACGTCCATCCCTCCCGCCGGCGAGCTACGAGTAATGGCCGACCGTTCCTCTCTGCACACGCAAGAAGACCGTAACCCGGTAATGACCTTCAAGGATGGCGAGGGGCGTCGATGGCAGGTCGGCAGGTCTGGCGTGAAGGAACAAGGGAAGAAAAAAGACAAGGGTGATGTGTTTCCTTCTCTCACATCTGCCGCTGTGACAACGCTGATCGGTGTTGTCGCCACGCTCCTAGGCGCCGCTATCACTCTCCTTATCTCATGGCGGATGCGTTAGGTCTCCAGCTGCTCTCGTGATCTTTTCTGGTGGTCATTGCCTTGCCTCCTGAGGTACTCGAATGAATTCCGGAGGGCCTCAGAAGAGGAGTTGACACGATCAGCTCCGCCACGCACTGGCTCCCGGGCAAGATGACGCCGTGCACGCAGATTCGTTGGCGGGGTTGATGGGCCTACGGGGCGCCGTGGTGGATGCTGCCGGCGCTCTGTTGGGCGGATGGCTCCAGCAGCGGCACCAAGTGAAGACTGCGAAAGAGCAGAGTCGGCAGGAACGGGAGGTACGCAGCCAGTCAAGCAGTGCTCAGCCCCGGTGCTGATCACCGCCTTAGGAGTTCGATCAGGGCTCGCCTCGGCTGAAGGACTGCGTTGGTGCCTCGACTGTGCGAGATTGCGCAAGGCCCCTGCTGGACGTAGTCGTTGATGTCACTCTTGGATGTCAAAGAAGCTAGCGCTTCTTGCGGATCTTGCGCTTCTTCTCCCGGGCTTCCTTCTCCCGGCGTTGAGCTACACCGTAGGCCTACCAAGCGCCTTGATGCACCGGGCACCTGGACGTGCCCGTCACTACCTTCCGTTGGCACCGCCCGCCTGACTTCGTCGGCGCTCCGCACTTCGCCATGTCGTCTCCCCTCGACCTAGGGCTTAGCCCACGGTTCTGGGCACAGTGCCGCCCGAATCGACGCGTGTGAAGGCGCGTGCTCATCCAAGTGGTAGTGGACCGGCGTAGTAGGGCGTGTCCCGTGGGGAGTTGGATGTCGACCTGCGCCACGTGACTACCTCTGTGCTGAGTGCTTCGTTCGGGGGCGAACACTAGGTGGTGCGACAATCGATACGGGATCAGGTGTGTCGATCTTGGAGTAACAAGGGGGAAGGTTCCGAAGTTACTTCTCGGCAGGCGCAGGTGGGTCGTGCCGAACGCGCGAGGAGGGGTGGACCATGACAGAGGACAATCCTGATATTGGTGAAATCAGTCAAGCTATCTCGGAGATTTCCGAGAATCCGGTCACGGGAGAAGTGCGAATTAAGCTGCGTGACGGCCGCATGCTGGAGTTCAGCTTGGGCGTCGGTGATCGGAGTAGTGTACTTCGGCAAGTTTCCTATAGCTTCACCAGTGGTGTTATTAGCCTGGAGAGCCTAAGGGGCGACCTATTTGAGGTTGACCCGGAAGAGGTGGAATCTGGTTCGATTCAGCCGCCGGTCGTCTATCTGGATCAAGGCCACTGGAGTGCGCTATCTAATTCCATATTTGACCGTGCTCGGGTTCGGGATGAGAAAGACCTTGAAGCGGCCGAGCAGTTGATCGAATGGGCCGAGTCGGGTCGCGTGATCCTGCCCGTTTCGTCGGCTCACGCCCTTGAAACTTCGGCTCTTTTTGACGAGAGGCGACAGAATCTGGCATCAACCATTCTCAGGCTTTCGCGAGGTTGGCAGATGCGGAGCCCTGTGGCGGTGAGAATGCACGAAATGAGCGTGGTGCTATCGGAAGCGTATGCTGTTTCTGCTTCTCCGTCTGAGCTCGACATCTTCAGTCTGGCTGCTGGCGCTATGGACACGAAGAGGCGCGCAGTTAACGCATCCGATCTTCCCCCTGGCTTGTTGAAGTTGACCAATAGGCTGACGGCATTCTCTACCATTTATGACGTTCTCATGAACCCGGAGCGCGTTCCGTCTGTCGTGGCGGGTTGGCATGAGCACTTTAATAATGTGAGCGGAGATCCGGAATTTCGGGCACGGTCGCCTAAGCAGAAGGCGATTGATGGGCGTGCGATGGCTCTCAGTGATGTGCTGCAAGAGGCGATCACCGCGGCCCTCGGATTGGGAATTCCAGTTGAGGAACGCCTAGCTTCCGTACTCTTTGCAGGGCTCGACTCCATGCCCTCCCTGCGCGTTTACGGGGATGCGATCGGTTACCGCCTGAAGAATCGCGCTAAGTGGGAGCCGAATGATTTGATCGACATTCTATTTTTGGGGTGTGCTGCCGCGTATGCTGATGTAGTTGTGGCTGAGAGAGTGGCTACCAATTACCTACAAGGGTCATGGAGGAGCGGGGACCGGCCGTGCCCAGTTGTGGCGAAGCTCCCTGAGGCTGTTGAGAAGCTCTCGCATCTACTCGATTGACATTTGGTCTCGCGCATCCAAACCTCTTGCCCCGCCCACCGCTCTCCCCGGCTCCCATCCCGTCCGCCGTCGACCCACACACCGTGGAGCGGGCGTGGTTCATGGCGTCCAGGTGGAGCGCGCCACTGTACGAACGACCTGGACGCCATGGGCCGCGTCTGCTCGGCTTTGCCTGGGTCGATGGTGGACGGGATGGGAGCCCACCACGCTGGCCACGATGTGCCCGCGGACGGGTACGGCGCCCCTCCCACCCGGTGCCGGCCGATCCCCCGCCGGAGGCATCGTCCGTAACCGTGGGTCGAAGTCGTCGGGTGCTCGCCTCATGTCCTCCGGGCTCATCCACTGTGGGCGGGCGTCGGCGCAGCCGGGGCGGAGCGGGCCGGAGGCAGGAGCGGCGCCCCGAGCGGAGCCGGGCAGCCCGCCCGGCGGAGCGGAGCGCAGCTGGGTGCTTGAGTAAGTGAAGACAGTTTTCGACAGTTGGCCGGAGCGTGGCTCAGACGGCGCGCAGTGCCCGGGGGCTGTCGGCGGTGATGCGGTAGGCGAGTTGGGTGCGGTCGGCGCCGGCGCGGAGTTCTTCGAGGATCAGCGGGCGTTGGTCGGTGCCGAGGGTGACGCGGGTGGCGTGGACGATGGGGGTCGCGTCGGGGATTTGGAGTGTGGCACGTTCGTCGGGCAGGGGCATGCGGGCGCTGACGGTCTCGTCCCAGGTGAGTTTGTGGCCGGCTGCGGTGAGGATGGCGTAGATCTGCTCCGGCTCTGTGTCCGGGGCTTCGCCGAGCTGTTCAGCCTCACTGGCCGCGGTGGCGAAGGGGATGAGTACGCGGTGCAGTGCGCGGGTCTCGGTGTGCGGGTCTGACAGCAGTCGGTCGACGGCGAACAGGGCCTCGCCTTCGGGGAGTCCGAGTAGCGGGCCCGTGGTGGCCGTGGTTGTGGTGCGGTAGACGGTCGGCGCCTCGACTTCGTGCCATGCCTGGTGGCCGGTGTGGAAGGTCTTGCCACTGCGGGTGATGGTCCGCTCGATCGTGGCGGCGGGGGCGGGGATGGCCCGGACGTAGCTGCCCTTGCCGTGGATGACCTCGATGAGTCCTTCCGCGCGGAGTGCTGCGATGGCCTTGCGCACGGTCGGGCGGCTGACCTGGTACCGATCGATGAGTTGGGATTCGGAGGGGAGCGGGGCTCCGGGCTTGTACTCGCCTGCGGTGATGCCGCTGCGGATCTCGGCGGCAACCTGCTGGTACAGCGCGCCGGGGCGCTGGATCTCTCCCATGCCGGGCTCTCCTCATCACCTGCTGTGTGCGGTCCTGACGTGAGATGACGTCACTCGTAAGCATAAGTGCTTGCCTTCTTCGGTCAACCCATGCCACTCTCAACTCGTAAGCACGAGTGACGTCATGTGACGTCTTGGCGTCTGAGTGGCCAAGGAGGCCCCAATCCATGCAGTCCATCCCTGTGGACACCTCCCGACTGGGCGTACTGCGGTGCGCGGTCGGGCCTGAACCGAAGATCGCGGATTTCGAAACGAAGGAGGTCAAGAAGGACCGGGACGGCAACACGATCTACTCCGTCGCTGTGACGGTCCGCCAGGAGGGGCGCCGGGTCTCGGTGATCGAGATCGCTGTCACCGGAGAGCCCAAGGGCGTGGTCGAGGGTGCGGAAGTCCGGGTGACTGGTCTCGATGCCTTTGCCTGGGCCATGGGCGACCGGCACGGCATCAGCTTCCGCGCGGCAGCCATCACCCCCGTACCCACCGCTGGCGCACCCGTCGCAGCGTCCAACGGCAAGACGGGTGGTACCTGATGAAGCCGACCCTGCTCGCCTTCGCCCTCGCGTTACTGGCGTGGCTCCTGATCCTCGGCAAGGAGCTGCGGCAGCGCCGGCCGGAGTGGCACTGGTACCTCACGGGCTACCCCCGCACCGCCCTGCGCGTGGTGTTCACCTGGTCCAAGGTGGCCTACCTCAACGGCCTCACCGTCTCCCGCAAGCCCACGCGTCGCGTTCTGGGGGATCTGGCGGTCAAGGGCGATCCGCTGCGCCCCCGTGCCCCGCGGATTTCGTTTCCCCGTTCCACCCCGAACGGTCTGGAACTCCTAGTGCGCTTGAGGGCCGGGCAGACCCCGACCCCGTTCCTGGCGGCGGCCGATGCCCTCGCGCACACGTGGCGGATGCATGCCGTACGCGTCGTCTCGCCGGAACGCGGCGTTGTGTTGATCACCGCTACCGCCAGCGATCCTCTGGAGCACCCCGACCGCCCTGCTGGGCCGGAGCCCGTGACGCTTCTGTCGGCGGTGGTCGGTGCGCTGGAGACAGGCCGTGCGTGGGTGATGGACTTCCGACGGGTGCCGCACTGGCTCATCGTCGGGGCAACCCAGTCCGGCAAGTCGACGCTCATTTCACGACTGATCACCCAACTCGCCCCGCAACCGGTCGCCCTGGTCGGCATCGACTGCAAGGGCGGCATGGAACTCGGTCTGGTAGCCCAGCGGCTCTCCGCCCTGGCCACCTGCCGTGCGGAAGCCGTCATCGTCCTCGGCGCTCTGGTCACCGACATGCAGGACCGCATGCGGCTGTGCCGTGCGGCAGGCGCCCGGTCGATCTGGGACCTGAACGAGAAGGAACGGCCGGTGCCGGTGGTCGTGATCGTCGATGAGCTGGCAGAGCTCTACCTGACCAACGGCAGCAAAGAACAGCGGGCAGAGGCCGAGCAGTGCTCGACCTACCTCCTGCGGCTGGCTCAGCTCGGCGCGGCCCTCGGTGTCCACCTGGTCGTGGCCGGCCAACGTGTCGGCTCCGATCTGGGGCCCGGAGTCACCGCGCTGCGTGCCCAGCTGAGCGGACGGATCTGCCATCGGGTCAACGACCCGGGAACGGCGGAGATGGCGCTCGGTGACCTCAACAAGGACGCCGTGGCGGTCGCCCAGTCGATCGGGGAGGCAGAACAGGGCGTCGCGGTGACCGTCGGCGACATGGGTGCCTGGATGCGCAGTCGCTCCCGGCTCACCACGTCCGCTGAAGTACAGGAGGCAGCAGCGCAGTTCGCGGACCTGACTCCGTGCGTGCCCTGTCTGGCGAGCGTGGTGGAAGGCGGCGAGGGCGCATGAGCGAGTCGGCTGCGTTTCCGCTGTTGCTGGTCTTCGGGCTGGCCACCGTGCTCCTGATCCGCTCCCGCGAGGTGCGCTGGTGGGAAGCCGGACTGATCGCCCTGTTCGGCATGTACCTCGGCCAGACGCCGTTCATCTTCGCCGCGAACGGCCTCGTGCACTGGTTCCTGACCGGCGTCAGCCACACCTAGACAGCAGGGAGGACCGAACGATGCCCATGCGCCGAGTCCGCTGCCCCGTCTGCAAGGGCGAGCGCTCCGCCAAGACCCGCACCGGCCACAGGCGCCGCTGCCGCTGCTGCCGGGGCACCGGCACCATCCGCTGAACCACACACCAACCTATCGGGAGTGATCGCCATGGACGTATCCGACCCAACCCCATCCATCCGTGCCGCCACGGCGGCCCACCCCGGGAGGTCCCCACCATCCCCGCCCAGAACCCCTCGGCTGACAGGCGCGCCGTGCTCGACCGCTCGGCGCGCCTGCGTCAGCTCTCCGAAGTCGACCAGGACCTGATCCGCCTCGTTCAAGAGCCCCAATTCGGGCGCTGGCTGGAGCAACTAACAGCTACCGGTGGCTGCGCCCACCCGATTCACCTCACTGGCTCCACCACCACCCGCGATGCCGCAACCGGCGAGGTCCTGGACCACTACGACACCCGCGACGAACCTGGCGAACGGCTCTTGATCCGCTGCCGCAACCGCCGCCAAACCATCTGCGCTCCCTGCTCCCGCCTCTATGCCGGCGACACCTTCCACCTCGTGCGAGCCGGACTCGTCGGCGGCAAGGCCGTCCCCACTGATGTACGCGCCCGGCCCCGACTGTTCATCACGCTCACGGCGCCCGGCTTCGGCCCCGTCCATCACGCCACCTCAGACCGTCGACGATGCCGACCGCGCCGGGACGCAGGCCAGTGTGAGCACGGCCGGTCTCTCGGCTGCCCTGCCGTCCACGACACGGCTGACCCGCTCAACGGGCAACCGCTGTGCCCCGACTGCTACGACTACCCGGGACACATCCTGTGGCACGCGAACGCCGGACGACTGTGGAAGGCCTTCACCGACAACCTCTACAACCACCTTGCTGCCCGCACCGGCCGCACCCGTGCCGGCCTTCGTCGCAGCCTTCGCATCTCCTACGCCAAAGTCGCCGAGTACCAGAAGCGTGCAGCCGTCCACGTCCACGCGGTGGTGCGCCTCGACGGCGCACACGGAACAGACGATCCTCCCCCGGCCTGGGCGACGGCGGACGTGCTCTCGTCCGTGGTCCGCACCGCTGCGGCGGCCGTACACCTGCGCACCCCCTACAGCCCAGCTGTGGGGGAACACGAGCTGCGCTGGGGCACCCAACTCGACGCCCGGCCGCTCCGCGCCTTCGGCGACCGCGAGGGCCTGGCCGACGACGCAGTTGCTGCCTACGTCGCCAAGTACCTCACCAAAGGAGCTACGGACACAGCCGCCGGCCTCGATTACCGGATCGCTAGCCCAGACGACATCGCAGCAGCCCCCGTGTCGGCACACGTACGCACCCTCATACGGGCCTGCTGGCACCTGGGCGGCCTGCCCGAACTCGAACCACTGCGGCTGCGCGCTTGGGCTCACACGCTCGGCTACCGAGGCCACATCCTCACCAAGTCCCGCGCGTACTCCACCACGTACACCGCTCTGCGGGCGGAGAGAGCCGACCACGAACGTGGCGGAACTCCACTCGACGACACCGACGCGATCACGGAAGCCCACTGGCGATACGTCGGCTCCGGTCACACACCCGGCGCCGCGCTACTCGCCGCAGGAGTCGCCGAAGACCTCTCCCGAAACCGAGAACTAGCAAGGGAAGAAGCAGAACATGAATTGCAGGAGCGACGGGGAAGACTGGCTTGTCCTGCCTAAGCGCTCGCGAGTGGGGAAGAAGGCAAGCAGCCAATGCTCCCGCCTGGAGTGAGGAACGATGGCGGCGCATCTCCAGAATCCTCAGAGTCGATCTCTTGCAGGAAGAACGAAGAGACCATCGGTCGAGAGGTAATCACGCCCCGGGAAAAGCACCGTGAACACACAAAGAGGGGCGCAACTATCGCGCCCCTCTTCGCCGTATCGACCCTAGCCTTCAGTCCACTTGGGGACGAGAAGGTCAGGGTTGAAGGGGCGCCTGCCTCCTCCGCCGACCGGGAGAACGATCACCGCATGCAGGGCTTCTCGGACGAGAGCACGCTTCTGGGCCATGTCCAGCTTTCCCGAGTACCACTGCTCCCGGATGTTCTCCGTGACCACTGAAGCGCGCTGAACCTGCAAGGCATGCTGAGTGCGCTCCTTGCGGAGTTCCTTGATACGAGACTCCATCTTGTGGTTCTCAGGGAAGAAGAGCTCGTCCGAGACCTGGTCCTCCTGCCACGCCTGCAACATCTTCCGCTGCTTGACCATCAGGCGATCGAGTTCTTCCTGTCCGGTCCACTCAGAGCTCACTTGGCTCTTGGCTGCAGTGCGTTCCTCCAGCTTCGCGAGGACCGCTTCCGTGACGTACTCGTCGACCTTGGCGCCGTTCCGTGCGCTGCCACCACAGCCCCCCATGGACCTGCTCTGGCACTGGTAGACATATCCGCCTGACAGGTCCGGCCTGGTGCTCACTCGCAAAGGAGCGTTACAGATCTGCCCGTCGTCCTTGGGCTTCCCACAGCGAAGAATTCCGGTCAAGAGGTGCGAAGGAGTGCGGTAGTCCGTGACCGTACCGTCCGCCTTGATGTTGGGGCCGATCCGCGCGGAAAAGAGAGCGTCGATAGCCATCCATTCCTTCGGCGTGATGATTGCTTCCCATTTTCCTACGACGGGGACACCGCTAGCGTCTCGCACCAACTCCCCGTTGTGCTTGCGCCAGCCACACAGACGAGGGTTCCACAGTGCGAGCTTGAGCGACCGGCTCTGCCATTCGTTGCCGTGGACAGTCCGTACCCCTTGCTCTCGCCACGCGGCAAGAATGGAGTGGAGGGACTTTCGGGCGATCACATCTCGTGCGGCCTGTGCGAGGTGCTGAGCCTCTTCGGGCTCAAGCGTCAGCTTGTCGTCCTGCCATCCGAATGGCCGTTTCCCGCCAACAGGGATTCCCTCCTCCGCACGCCGCCGGTGCGAGCGGCGCGTACGCCGCTTGATCTTGCGGACCTCTGCCTTCGCGATGACCACGCCGAAGAGCCCCATGGACTCGACGTCTTCGTTGTAGAGGTCCTTGAGCCCCTTGGCGTCCGCATACACCCGCCCGTCCTCGTAGGTCAGGGCGTCCACGAAGCGCTCATAGTCACCGACACGCCGCACCAGCCGATCGTCCGCCACGACGAGCGCGCCGCGTACCGGCTGTCCGTCCGGGAGGTGCCCGACCTTGAGTGTCCTCAGCATGGCCTCGAAGTCGGGCCGCACAAGGCCGGCCTTGGCTGCGGAGAGGTCGTTGTCCGTGTAGTAGTGGACGATCTTCAGTCCCAGCGCCGACGCTGTCTCGTCGTTCACCTTGTGCTGGTCGTCGACCCCATGGCCGTCCTTGGCCAGGTCTGCGGAGATCCGCGCGTAGGCCACTACCGGCACTAACTGAGAGTCGTTGGTCATGCAGCCCCCTGTCATCACGTGAAATACTGCATGAAGAGAGTACGTACCACCAGCAGTACCTCGACAAAAACCCGGGCGGCTACTGCGGAATCGGCGGGACCGGCGTGAGCTGCCCGGTGGGCGTGGCTCCCACCGACGGCTGATGCGGACGGCCGCCTACCGAGTGCTCGGCCCCACCTGGGGCATTGCCGTCGACCTCACGGCAGGGTCGGCCTCGGTGGCAGCTCCTCCAAATAGCGCCCAGCGGATCAGCGACCGGCTCTGGCTGGACGCCACTCCTGTCCTCGGCCATCCCCCCGCCGACCACTCTGGGTTGCGCCTCACCCCGGACGAAGTGGGCTGGCTGCGGCACGGATTGGGCCTGGCAGCAGAGGCAATCGAAGCGGCCCGGCCTCCAGATCTGCACACCCTGGTCACGGTGCACCGCGTGTTGTTCCCCAAAGTCGACTTCCAGCCGGAGGGACTGGCCACAGCAATCATCGAGTGGTCTCAGAAAGAGTTCAGCGTCCCCCCAGTTGCCTTCGGCACCTCGTTCGATCCTGCCGCCAACCGCTTCGTCTTCGCCTGGCAGTCGCACCAACGCCCCCCAGGAGCAGAGGTGCACAGGATGCGCCCGGCCCGGGATCTACGCGGCCACCCCCTGCCAGACGAATGAGGCATGGCGTGGCCGGGCTGCCCGCCACTGGAGCGAACCGCATGGCATCAGGCCTGCGCCCACGGGGTGTATTCGGGGTCATGAACAGCCTGACGCGAAGGAGCAACGCTCCCGGGCAACAGTCCAAGACCCTGAACCTCGTTGGTGTCCATACCACCATGTGCTCGCGAGGACGAGGGTGTTCTGCCGTCGGCGTTGGGCCGGCAGGAGGCTGATCAGGAGAGGCCCTTGTAGGTACCCGCCGTCCGGGGAGCAGCCTCATCCGCACGGACGACTTCGGATGCGGCATGCACGGAATGCGATGACGATCAAGATTGTGACGACACGATCGGTGAAGGAGCAGCTTTGACGAGTCTGGCCAGGATCCCTCTGGAAGGTGGGGGCTGCATCCTGGTCGAGGCTCCGGGCACGGCGCAGGGACCACTGAAGGCAGGTCGTGTCAGTGATGCCATTCACGACCTGCCGGACAGTCTGCAGGGTGCTTTGGGTTCGGTCACCAAGGCGGCACGGGCGACGCTCGATCAGCTGCGCAGGGTCGGCCCCGACGGGATCACGGTTGAGTTCGGTGTCGACCTTGCGGTGGAGGCAGGGGCCGTGATTACCAAGAGCAGCGCTACGGGTCACTTGAAGGTGACCATGATGTGGAAGAGAGACGGTGCCAGCGCAAACGAAGGCTCGGGGTGATCCAGTGGTCGCTGACGAGTTGGATGATGGCGCTGCGCCGGGCCTGCCCGCTGCTGTGGCGCAAGTTCTTGGCCTGGATGGTCGGGTGGCCGGGGCTGGCTTCCTGGCGGCTGAAGACATCGTGCTCACCTGCGCACACGTCGTGTCCGCTGCCGGAGCCGGGCCCGGTGAGAGGCTACAGCTGGTCTTCCCTCATGCGCCCGGCGCGCCGCAGGTCGGGGGGCTTGTCCTGGAGGAGGCGTGGCGTGCCCCGGAGGACGAAGATGTAGCCGTGGTGCGCCTGAGTGGGCTACCTGCAGGTATCGAGCCGTTGTCGTTGGGCTCCGCGGCGGCATGTCGGGGCCGTCAGGTGCGCTCGTTCGGGTTTCCCGCTCAGGCTCCGACGGGCGGGCATTTTGGTTTTGGCAGGGTTGGTGATCTGTTGCCGACCTTCGAGGGCAGCGGCGCCCATCTGCAGTTGACTGGTGCTAATGACCTGACGACGGGGTTCAGTGGCGGCCCTATCGCAGATGAGGTGACGGGCCTGGTCATTGGCATGCTCACCGAGATCACCGCCCCCGACGAGCACCATCGGGGGCAGGACATCGCTTATGCCACACCGACGCGGGTCCTGCGGGAGATCTGGCCCGAGCTGGCCGAGCAGGATGTGTGCCCTTACCGGGGACTGGAGCCGTTCACCGCAGAACACGCCCAGTGGTTTCAAGGCCGGAAGGATGCAGTGCGCCAGGTGCTGGCGAACCTGGCGCAGCAGCAGCGGATGACGTTGCTGCTCGGGCCTTCCGGCTCAGGCAAGTCGTCCTTGGTCCAGGCTGGGGTTCTGCCTGCCTTGGCTGCGGGCGAGTTGCCGGGCAGTGACAGGTGGCTGCCGGTGCTCGCCCGGCCGGGGCAGGATTTGCTGGTTGAACTCGAGCGTGCGGGGCTGCCCGGGGCCAGCAGCGACGGGATCGCCGCGGCCGTCACCCGCAAACTCGCTGCCGATCCCACTCGTCAGCGTGTCGTACTGATCATTGACCAGTTCGAGGAACTCCTCACCTCGTCTTTGACCGGCCGGCAGCAGGAGCGCCGTCTGGCCGCCACGGACCAGATCACCGCCGCGGTCAAATCACACGTCGCGCTCAGCGTGATCATGATCATGCGTGACGACTTCTACCCCCAGCAGGCCGCTCTGGCCCCCAAGTTGCTGAAAGCGGCAATGCCGGGACTCCTCAATGTGCCGGGCACCTTGAGTCAAGAAGACCTGCACGACATCATCACCCTGCCCGCCCACGACGTAGGTGCCCGTTTCGAGCACGGGCTACCCGAACAGATGATCACTGACATCCTGGCCACCACCCCCGAAGGAACCACCACCCGCCAGGCACCCGTCACCGTACTACCTCTGCTGGAACTGACCCTCAGCCAACTGTGGAAACGACGCCACGACGGATACCTCACCCACAACGCCTACCGGCGCATCGGTGGAGTCACCGGCAGCCTCACCACCTGGTGCGACACCGCCCTCAACCAGCTACCCCCCAACCGCCGGCCCACCGCCCACCGCATTCTCACCTCCCTGGTACGCCCCGCTGATCCCGACCACCACGTTCCCGCCACCCGTAAGCAAGTCTCTCTGCAAGAACTGCGCGACCTGGCAGCCGACCCCCACGCCGGACCTGATAGCGACAACGCCTTCGATGACGTCATAGCCGTCCTTACTCGTCATCGCATCATCACCACCCGCACACCCCTCACCTCCGGACCCCACAACGCCACTACCGGGCAGCCAGTAGCCGAACTGATCCACGACGCACTCATCCGAGAGTGGGGCACTTTGCGGGAGTGGGTCAGGCAAGATCACCGCTTTAACGAATGGCTCGAGCACACCCGCGAACAGCGCAACCGTTGGGCTGAAGGCACCGACCCCGGAGACCTCCTCGGAGGAACCACACTCGCCGAAGGCCTCGAATGGTCAGAACAGCGCCGTTTGCCAGGCGACATCGCCGACTTCCTCACCGCCAGCAAGCAACGCCAGCAGGCCGTCATCCGGCGCAGCAGACGCCTCAACACGGTCCTCGCCGCCCTGCTCGTTCTCGCCCTCACCGCTGCGGGAGGAGCCATCTGGCAATGGCGGACGGTCACTGCAGAACGGCAGGCAGCCCTGTCCCGGCAGTTGGCCGCCCAGTCAGGAACGCTCATCAACCACGACTCCGACCTGGCCGCACTGCTGGCCATCCATGCCTACCACAACAGCCCCACCCCTGAAGCCGTTGAGAGCCTGGAAAATGCCGCGGCTCTCCCGCTGCAGCGCAGACTGGCCGGTCACACCGAAGCGGTACTTTCGGTGGCGTTCAGCCCCGATGGGAAGACGCTCGCCACCGGCAGTGACGACAAGACCGCGCGGCTGTGGGACACGGCCACGGGCAAGCAGATCCGCGCCCCCCTGACCGCTCACACCGGCCCGGTACTTGAGGTGGCGTTCAGCCCCGATGGCAAGACGCTCGCCACCAGCAGTGACGACAAGACCGCGCGGCTGTGGGACACGGCCACCGGCAAGCAGATCCACGCCCCCCTGACCGCTCACACCGGATCGGTGTGGTCAGTGGCGTTCAGCCCCGATGGCAAGACGCTCGCCACCAGCAGTGACGACAAGACCGCGCGGCTGTGGGACACGGCCACCGGCATGCGGCTGTGGGACACGGCCACGGGCAAGCAGGTCCGCGCTCCCCTGACCGGCCACACCGGACCGGTGGAATCGGTGGCGTTCAGCCCCGATGGGAAAATGCTCGCCACCGGCAGTGTCGACAGATCCGTGCGGCTGTGGGACGCGGCCACGGGCAAGCAGGTCCGCGCCCCCCTGACCGCTCACACCGGACCGGTACTTACGGTGGCGTTCAGCCCCGATGGGAAGATCCTCGCCACCGGCAATGACGACAACACCGTGCGGCTGTGGGACACGGCCACGGGCAAGGAGGTCCGTGCTCCCCTGACCGGCCACGCAGAAACGATCCTTTCGGTGGCGTTCAGCCCTGATGGCAAAACTCTCGCCTCGGGCAGCCACGACAAATCCGTGCGGCTGTGGGATACGGCTGCGGGCAGGGAGGTCCGTGCTCCCCTGACCGGCCACACCGGACCGGTGGAATCGGTGGCGTTCAGCCCCGATGGGAAGACGCTCGCCACCAGCAGCCGCGACAAGACCGTGCGGCTGTGGGATACGGCCACGGGCAAGCAGGTCCGTCCTCCCCTGACCGGCCACACCGAACCTGTACTTTCGGTGGCGTTCAGCCCCGATGGCAAGACGCGCACGGCTGTGGGATACGGCCACGGGCAAGCAGGTCCGTCCTCCCCTGACCGGCCACACCGAACCTGTACTTTCGGTGGCGTTCAGCCCCGATGGCAAGACGGCCCCGATGGGAAGACGCTCGCCACCGGCGGTGACGACAACACTGCGCGGCTGTGGGATACGGCGACGGGCAAGGAGGTCCGTGCTCCCCTGACCGGTCACACAGAAACGGTGTGGTCGGTGGCGTTCAGCCCCGATGGGAAGACGCTCGCCACCGGCAGTGACGACAAGACCGCGCGGCTGTGGGATACGGCGACGGGCAAGGAGGTCCGTGCTCCCCTGACCGGTCACACAGAAACGGTGTGGTCAGTGGCGTTCAGCCCCGATGGGAAGACGCTCGCCACCGGCAGTGACGACAAGACCGCGCGGCTGTCGAGTGTCGCCCTCCTCCAGCCTGCCGCAGCAATCCAGAAAATCTGTCGAGCCGTCAACCGCGATCTCACCGCGCGGGAACGGGCGGCGTACCTGCCAGACCACTCAGCCGACCCCGTGTGCCACACCAGCTGAATGCAGCAAGGTTTCGCGCCACAGTGGCTGTGTGACACCGATCCTGACACGGTGAGATACAGGGAGTGGCGGCCAAACCACCCGTCCTTCAGAGCCGCTGCCGCTGATGGATCACCCGCCGCGGCCTCCCTTCCGAGGGAGGTGAGACGACCTTCAGAAGGGCGCAACTGGACCCACGAGGGTGCAGCCTCGATCCAGCACACATTGCACCAGGTGCGGTGTCCGGGACGTGGGTGACAGGCGTCATGCTTTTCAGAGCGGCGGGCCGTCCGACCTTGACCCGTCGGACACGCCTGGGTAGCCCTAGGGTTCCTGGACCGTCAGGACCGACCCTCCGCTGCCCGCTCGGCGGCCTCCAAGGCAAGGTGCCATGGATAGGCATGCGGGCGGCCCTTGCCCGGCGCGTTGGGTACGAACCCGCCTTCGCCGTACAGGACGTGCACTCCCATGGCGCGCAGGGTCTCGATGCTCCTGGAAGTGCCGGATACGGAGCTGCTGCGTGTGGCGCATCGGGAGATCGCCGATCTCATCAGGGTGGACGAACTGCAGCTCCGTCGGCTCATCCGAGAGGGCAAGCCGCCCCCCTACGATCCGCGCGGTGAAACACACATTGAACTGCCGGCGCACCTCCCCGTCCGTATAGGCGATCACGTGACGGGGATCGGTGTACGTCCCCACCAGCCCCGTGATCTCCACCTCCAGCCCGGTCTCCTCCTTGACCTCCCGGACCGCGGCCCCGGGAAGCGAGTCGGTCATTTCCATGCCACCCCCCCCGGCAGAGCCCAGAGGCCGTTGTCCCGGCGTCGCTGGAGCAGGATGCGGCCCTCGTTGTCGGTCACCACAGCTGAAGCGGCAACGACGAGACTGTTGGGCTCGGGGGCGTCGGGATCGTCGTAATACGTGGGGAGCTGCACCTGCCTCTCCCTCACTCGTTCCAGCGGAGGAAGGGCACTCGTGACCAATACGCTGACGCATGGGATCAGATCACGCCCATGGGAGTAGCCACGACCACCTCCGCCGCTGGGCAGCCCCTCATTCCCCAGCCTCCTGCCACGGTTGCCGCGCTGCGACAGGCGATCAGTCAGATCGCGCCCGCAGCCCTGCCGGCCTTCACGCGGGAGCTGGACCAGGCGGCCGACCAGTCACGGCAGGGCGCCGATCTGTCGCCGCTCCAGCGGTTCATCGCCCAGTGGGCCGTCTACGTCCACATCCAGCGGCGCCCCGAGGCGGCTGCGGACCTCCGCCGGTGGGAGGACATCGCCGAAGCGGGCGAGGTGGCGAAGGCGCGGCAGGCTGCCTCCGAGATCGGCCGGATCCTGGACGAAGCCCACGCCGCCGTCGATCTTGCCGCCGCACCTTCCCGTCCGATCGTTACTGCGAGTGTTCCAGCGCCGGGGTCAGGCGCCCTTTAGTGCTCGTTCGGGTGTGTACCTCGTGCGGGGTTCGGGCGTGGGGGCCAGGGTTGAGGCTGCGATGCGTTTTCTCGTGGAGGTGAAGACCATGCCGGCGTATGTGGCGTTGCTGAACTGGACCGACCAAGGGGTCCGAAACTACAAGGACACGACGAAGCGTGCGGAGGCATTCGCCTCGGCGGCACAGAAGCTCGGGGCGAAGGTCCTGAATCTCTACTGGACCGTCGGTCCCTATGACTTGGTGGCCGTTGTCGAGGCGCCCGACGACGAAACCGCGACGGCGACGCTCCTCCAGCTCGGTGGGGTGGGCAACGTTCGCACCACGACGCTGCGGGCCTTCGGTCAAGCGGAGATGGGGCACATCATCGCCAAGGCCGCCGGCTGACGCGACCTGACCTCCACGTAGCGGCGAGGTTCGTCGGAGGGTGGCGGGGGGGGCGGTCGGTGTACGAGCGGGGG
>NZ_JNZA01000006.1 GCF_000717345.1 Streptomyces lydicus
GCAGGGGGGACCCTGTGGGAGAGTAGGACGCCGCCGAACAAATTTTGAAAAAGCCTCGTTCCCCGAGTTTCGACTCGGGGAACGAGGCTTTTTTGCGTTTCCGGAGAAATATCGGTCGCCCGTCGGACGGGGCGCCGGCCGGCCAGACCGTTGGGTTGTGGCTGCGGCCGCGCGGGGTGGCGTGGGTGACGGGGCGATCACGTTCATCGGGGGAGATGGACGGCGAGGTGCCGCAGACGCATGTGGTCGGGGTGGATGTCCGACCGGAACACCGCGGGGCCGCTGGGGTAACGGAGCCGGTGATGCGGCGTCATGAGCCTGATAGGGCTGGGGCGGGTGCGCCGGGTTCGGGTCAGACCGGTAGGGAGCGGTGGGGCCAGCGGGCTCGGGCTTGTTCCTGGGAGCGCATGGTGGCCAGCGTCAGGAGGCCGCGCATCCGGCCCGTTTCGAGGAGATCGGGGAGCGCGGGCAGCGGGGCGAGCGCGGCGATGTCGTCCAGGACGAGGGTGAGTGGTGGGTCGAGCCGACCGTCAGATGACCGTTCGGCCATGCGGCGGCCGTGCTCGACCACGCTCGAGAGGAGTGCGGTGAGCAGTGGCATCGCACCCGGTTCGGTACGCGGATCCTCAAGGGGTTCGCCTACCACGTACAGCGTTCCCCCCTCATCGAGAAATGATTCGAGAATGACCGAATCCGCTCGAAGTGGAGTGCAGGCGTCCCGGATGTGAAGGGAGGAGAGGGCGCTCAGGGAGCGGCCCACCAGTTCCTTTGCCAGCTCACGGCGTTCCGCGTGCGCGGTGAGCACGGACTCCAGCTCGCCGGCCTGGCCCGCGGATGCCTTGGGGCTGGTGCGCAGGATCCGTACGGGTTCCTGGGCGGCGCCGGCGGCATGCGCCCAGCGGTGCAGCTGGCGGAACGGGCGGCCGTCCAGCGCGGCGGCGTGCAGCCAGCAGCGCAGCAGGGTCTGCGCGGCGTCCGCGACCGCCGAGTCCGCGGTGGCGGACGGCCGTACGGGGGCCAGCAGGGCGGTGGCGCGGGTGGTGGCGGTGGCGAGGTCTTCGCAGCCGGTGGTCGGCGACCAGCGGAGCCGGGCGGGGGTGTCGAGGAGGTGCGTCGGGTCGTACGTCAGCAGCGGGCCGAGCTTGGCGCGGGCGTCCTTGGTCTCGGACCACAGGGCGGGGTCCGTCGTGGCGACGATGAGGGGGCCTGGTGCCGCGGTGGCGGTGGCGACCGCGGCGGCGAGGGTGGCGGCCCGGCCGGTGGTGGCGAACTGGACGCGGGGGAGCGGGAGTTCGGTGCCCGGGGCGGGGGCGGCGGCCGGGGACGCGGTGCGCTGTTCGGGGACCGGGCCGGTGGGAAGGGGGACGGCGGCCGTTTCGGGTGTGGCTGGGGCGGCAGCCGGGACGGACGGTGACGGGGTGAGTGGTGCGACCGGGGCGGCTGGTGCGTCTTCGGTGGGGGCCGTGGGCGCGGGGGTGCGGGCCGCGGTGGGAGCCTCCAGGAGCGGCTCCAGCGCCTCCTGTCGGGCCCTGCGGGCCGCGGCGCGCCGGGCGGCCCGTACGGAGCGGTAGCGGGTGACGGTGCCCATCGTGAAGATGGTCAGGACCAGCAGGACCATCAGCTCGCCGATGAGGATGCCCCAGAACAGGCCGTAGCCGGAGAGTTGGGCCTTGGGGGTGCCGGGCCAGGCGGCGGGCAGGTCGTGCGGCGCGGACACCAGGTGGCGCAGCGCCATCGGGGTGCCGGCGTAGTCCACGCCCCGGGGCCAGGCGCCGTGCGCGAACAGGCCGGCCAGGCCGGTCGCCGTCCACACCAGCAGCGTCAGGCCCAGCAGGAAGGCGAGCAGCGCCACCAGCAGGGAGTCGGGGATGCCGCGTCCCCGGTCGTCGTGCGGGTCGCGGTAGCCGCGGCCGCCGCCTCGTTCGTCGTCGTATCCGCGCCTCACGCCACCGTCTCGCTCGACTCGTCTCTCCACCGGCGCTCCATCGCGATGGCCTCGGCGCGTGCCTCGGCCTCGGCGTCCGCCGCCGCTTCCAGGGCGCGTGCCTCGTCGGTCGGCATCGCGGAGGATTCGGTCATCGCCCGGTCGGTGAAGACCAGCGGGCGTTCCGCCTCGGTGATGAGGTGTTTGACGACCTGGACGTTGCCGTTGACGTCCCAGACCGCGATGCCGGGGGTGAGCGTCGGAATGATCTCCACGGCCCAGCGGGGCAGGCCCAGGACCCGCCCGGTGGCCCGTGCCTCGTCCGCCTTCTGGGCGTAGATGGTCCTGGTGGAGGCCATCTTGAGGATCGCCGCGGCCTCCCGCGCGGCCGCGCCGTCCACCACGTCGGAGAGGTGGTGGACGACGGCCACGAAGGAGAGGCCGAGCCGTCGGCCGAACTTCAGCAGTCGCTGGAAGAGCTGGGCGACGAACGGCGAGTTGATGATGTGCCATGCCTCCTCGACCAGGAAGATCCGCTTCTTCCGGTCGGGCCGGATCCAGGTGTGCTCCAGCCACACGCCGACGATCGCCATCAGGATGGGCATCGCGATGGAGTTGCGGTCGATGTGGGAGAGGTCGAAGACGATCAGCGGGGAGTCCAGGTCGATGCCCGCGGACGTCGGGCCGTCGAACATGCCCCGCAGGTCACCGTCGACGAGCCGGTCGAGCACCAGGGCCACGTCGAGGCCCCAGGCCCGTACGTCGTCTATGTCGACGTTCATGGCTTCGGCCGACTCGGCCTCGGGATGCCGCAGCTGCTCGACGATGTCGGTCAGGACGGGCTGGCGGTCGGTGATGGTCTCGTTGACGTACGCGTGGGCGACCTTGAGGGCGAAGCCGGAGCGTTCGTCCAGGCCGTGGCCCATCGCGACCTCGATGATCGTGCGGAGCAGGGCCAGCTGGCCGGTCGTGGTGATCGACGGGTCGAGCGGGTTGAGACGGATCCCGCCGTTGAGGGCGGCCGTCGGGTCCAGGCGGATGGGGGTTATCCCCAGCTCCTCGGCGATGAGGTTCCATTCGCCGACGCCGTCCTCGCCCTGCGCGTCCAGGACGACGACCTGCCGGTCGCGGAACCGCAGCTGGCGCAGGACGTAGGTCTTCTCCAGGGCGGACTTGCCGTTGCCGGACTCGCCGAGGACGAGCCAGTGCGGGGCGGGGAGCTGCTGTCCGTAGAGCTGGAACGGGTCGTAGATGTAGCCCTTGCCGCTGTAGACCTCACGGCCGATGATCACGCCGGAGTCGCCGAGGCCGGGGGCCGCGGTGGGCAGGTAGACCGCCTGGGCCTGGCCGGTGGAGGTGCGTACGGGCAGCCGGGTGGTCTCCACCTTCCCGAACAGGAAGCTGGTGAACGCCTCGGTGAGCGCTCCGAGCGGGTCGAGCATGGCCATGACGTACGCGCCTCCCAGCGGCTTTAGCGGCGGATTCCGGTCGCGAACGGCAGGGTGTTGACGAACGCCCGGTGGTGCTCGCGGTCGCACCACTCCAGCTTCAGATACGACTTGCCGGCGGAGGCGCGGATGGTGCGCTTGTCGCGGGCGAGCGCCTCGGGCGAGCGGGAAGAGACCGTGATGTAGCCGACGAGGTTGACGCCGGCCGCGCCGGACGCGAGGTCCTCGCCGCGCTGGTCGACCCGGCCGTGGTGGGCCACGTCGCGCGGGTCCACCACCCGGTTCATCTTCGCCGCGCGGCTGGCCTCCGCGTCGTCGTTCGTCTTCTCCGTCAGCATGCGCTCGATGGCGATCTCGGTGGGCTCCAGGTCCATGCAGACCGCGACCGTGCGGATGACGTCCGGGGTGTGCACCAGGAGGGGCGCGAGGAAGTTGACGCCCACCGGGGTGAGCGGCCACTCCTTGACCCAGGCGGTGGCGTGGCACCACGGCGCGCGGGTCGTCGACTCGCGCGTCTTGGCCTGGAGGTACGTCGGCTCCATCGCGTCGAGCTCGGCGGGCCAGGCGTTGCGCTTGCTCATCGCCTGGATGTGGTCGATGGGGTGGTCCGGGTCGTACATCGAGTGGACGAGGGAGGCGAGCCGGGCCTGGCCGAGGGGCTGGCGGACCCGGATGTCGGCCTCGGCGAGCCGGGCGCAGATGTCGGTCAGCTCACGGGCCATCACCACCGCCAGGCCGGCGTCCCGGTCGAGCTTCTTGCGCAGCAGCCCGCCCTGGTGCATCCGGGCGGCGCGGGCCATGGTGTGCGCCTCGGTGGCCAGCTCGCGGGTGTAGTGCATACAGGCGACGAGGTAGGCGCGGTGCTGCTCGGAGGAGGTGGACACCATCGACTGCAGCTGGTCGTAGGACTCCTGCAGCCAGCGGGGGGAGGCCGTGTCGCCGCGCTGGCTGACGTCCTTGGCGTGCGCGTCGGGGTCGGCGGGGAGCGTACGCGCCAGCATCTGAAGCCGGGTCACGAAGCCGTCCCCGTTGGCGACGTGCTTGAGCAGCGTGCCGAAGCGGTCGACGAGGGCCTCCTGGTCCTCGCTGTCGCGCAGGCCGACGCCGGGGCCCTCGATCTCGATGGCGGCCGTGACGGTGCGGCGGTCGGCGTGCAGCAGGACCGCGATCTCGTCCGGGCCGAACGGCGCGGACAGCCAGTTGATCCGTCCGATGCCGGGCGGCGGGCCGATCTCGACCTCCCGGCCGTCCAGCCGTACGCCCGCCTCGGCGGCGCCGGAGCGGTAAGTGGCGCCCCGGCGGACCGTACGGCGGAAGCTGCGGCGGATCTCGAACCACCGGTAGAACGTGCGGCCCTTGTACGGGACGTAGACGGCGGCGAGGCCGAGCATCGGGAAGCCGGTGAGCGTCACGATGCGCAGCGAGAGCACGGGCACCAGCAGTCCGCACATCATGCCGAGGAAGGCACCCACGATGATCAGCGCGATCTCACCGGTCTCGCGGTTCTTGCCGACGATCGCGTTGGGCCGGGCACGGCCGATCAGATATGTGCGACGTGGCGCGATCGGGTGGGACTGCGTGCTCAACGCCCATCACCTCCTGCTGTCTTGCCGGTGCGGGCGCTGCTGCCGGGAGTGGGGTTCGTACGGGGGGCCGGGGTGGCGGGGGGTGGGGTCTGGCCGCCGCCGGAGCGGGAGCCGTGTGCCGCGACGCCACCGGAGACCGCGTCGGCCGGCCGGGACTGGCCGCCCTGCGCGCCCTGCCCGCCGTCGCCGCCGGAGGTGCGGGAGCTGTGGGTCTTGATGCCCTGGGACACCAGCGCGGCGGGGGAGCTGAGGACGGCCGCCGCGGTGTTCTCCGCCCCGCGGCTCATCCGGTTGTTGCGGGACGCGGCGATCTCGTCGCCGAAGCCGGGGACGAAGCGGTAGATCACCGCGCTGGCGAAGATGGCCAGCAGGATGATCGCGAGGCCGGAGACGACGGCGGAGATGGCGTTCGGCCCCTTGTTGGACGACAGGGCGCCGGCGATGCCCAGCACGATCACGATGACCGGTTTCACCATGATCACCGCGATCATGATGCCGGCCCAGCGGCGCACGTGGCCCCACATGTTCTTGTCGACCAGCCCGGCGTACACGACGGTCCCGAGCAGCGCCCCGACGTACAGCAGCGCGGCCCGGATCACCAGCTCCAGCCACAGCACACCGGCGGCCAGCACGGACACCAGCGACACCACGATCAGCATGATCGGCCCGCCGCCGATGTCGGTGCCCTTCGTGAGCGCCTGGGAGAACGACCCGAAGAAGGTGTCGGTCTGGGCGCCCGTGCCCTTCGCGATGATCGCGGTGACGCCGTCGGTGGCGGAGACCACTGTGTAGAGGATCAGCGGGGTGAACGCGGAGGCCAGCACCGTCAGCCAGAGGAACCCGACCGCCTCACTGATCGCCTCGGTGAGCCGCACCCCGCGCACCGCCCGCTTGGCGACGGCCAGCAGCCACAGCACGAGCGTGAGCACGGTGGAGGCGGCGAAGACGACCGCGTACTGGCGGAGGAACGCCGCGTTGGTGAAGTCCACCTGGGAGGTGGCGTTCACGGCGTCGGACAGCTTGTTGACGATCCAGGCGGCGGCTTTGGCGCAGCCTTTGGCCAGGGAGTCGAGGGGGTCCAGGGGGTTGTTGTCTAGGGGGTTGGTGGGGAGGGATCCGCCGCCGGGTTGGTTGCGCTGTTCGCAGTAGTCCTTGAGGACGCCACTGGATGAGCTGCACTGATCGGACCCAGGGCTCGGGGTGGGGGACGGTGCGGCCATGGCACGTGTCGCGAGCATGAGGACAGAGGTCTGCACGCCGGCCAGCACGGCGACGACCGACAGCGCACGGCGGTGCTTTCGCTTACCGGGCATACGTGAAACCTCCGTAGCCTTGCACGGCCTTGGTCATGTCCTCCGCCGTTGCGGCAGCTTGGTCACGCCCGATGGGGGCGGGGCCCTTCTTCTGCGTGAAGTCGGTGACCTTCCAGTCCCCGTTCAGCCACTTCAGGTCGAAGGTGTTCGTGTACCAGCTCTCGGTAACCGGGTTCTGGGACTGTGCGCCGGCGAGCCCGAAGAGGGTCGAGTACCAGACCGAGACCTTGGCGGTGTCGCCCTTGAACGATTCGGTCTTCGTGCCGACAGGGTTCGCGCGCGAGATGAAGGTCATGCCCTTCGGAGCACTGCCGTCCGGCTTGAGTCCGATGCGTCCGAGCAGCGCGGCATCGGAGTACACCTTGTCGGCACTGCCCTTGCGCGCCGCCGCCACCGAGGGCGCATAGACCGTCGCGGCGATTTCCTGCCGCCTGTCAGCGTTGTACATCCCGTCACTCGACAACGCCACCACATAGTTCGCCGCCGCCGACTGCGCCCCCTGTTCCGTCTTGGCGAAGCCCGTGGCGATGCCGCTGGCCTTGCCGGAGACCGGCTTGGTGCCGGTGGGGGAGGTGGGGCGGGCAGGGCCGGCGGCGGTGTCCTTGGCGGAGTCGCCGGGGGATTCGTTGTTGCCGCTGCCGTCGCGGTTGGCGAAGGCGATGGCCGCGAGCAGCAGGACGATCACGCCGACGATGGTGACGAGGTTGCGGCTGGACATGCCCGTCCGGGGGCGGCGTCCCGAGCCGTAGAGGTCGCCCTCGCTCCCGGGAAGTCTGGTCCGTGTCTGGCCCGCCTCGGAACCGCGGTGGCCGTCGCCGCCGTAGCCGCCGTCGTCGCTGAGACTCATCGCGCCTGTGCCCCCTCTACCGCCGTCGCCGTGCGTGCCGTCGTTGTGCCGCCCTCATATGACCGTAGCCGCGCGGGAAGCAGCTCGGGCGAAGTGGTACGAGTACATCTCACCGTGACGGGTCCTCAGATGCGGTGCGGCGGAGGCGAATGGGGGACTCTGGGCTATTTGTGCGCATCGCTCGTTCCCCCTTCGCCGTTGCTTCCGTAGGGCCTCCTGGCCCCGGGTCCACCTGTCCCCGCGCAGCGGGCGGCGCAATCGGTCCGCTGGTCGCGGGGGTGCGGAGGGCATGGTGCGGGCCCCGTCGGGCCGGGGTGCGTGGGCGTCAGCATGGGGCCTCGGCAGGGGAGGTGCGGCCGGTGGAAGCGGGTGGAGGCACGGGACGGCGGAGAGAGGACGGGCGGGGGCGCATGGGGGCGGCGCGGGGACGGGGGCCTGCCCGCGGTGCGGCGGTGCGGGCCCCGGCGGTCGCGGAAGGGCGGCGGGTGTCCGGAGACGCCCGCACGGAGCCCCGGAGCGGCCGCCGCGGCAGGGCCTAGGGCCTGTCTTGCGGAGCGCCCGGGGCCGGTCCGGAAGGCACGGCCTAGACCGCCATGCCGTAGACGATGGTGAACAGCGTCCCCAGGGACCCGATGATGAAGACGCCGGTCAGGCCGGCCACGATCAGGCCCTTGCCCTGTTCGGCGCTGAAGGTGTCGCGCAGCGCGGTGGCGCCGATGCGCTGTTTGGCGGCGCCCCAGATCGCGATGCCGAGGCACAGCAGGATCGCCACCGCCATGACCACCTCGACCATCACCCGGGCCTCGTTGCCCAGGCTGCCGAACGGGCCCCAGTCCGGGGCGATTCCGCCGATGATGGTGGTGATGTCGCCCTTTTCGGCCGCAAGAATCATGTGTGACATCTGCGCCATGTGTGAACTCACCGCCCCTTTATGGGTAGTTAGCTGTCCGTGCCCGTGCCGGTGTGCGCGGGCCCCGCTTCTATCTTCGCTGACGAAGACGCCGTCAGAAGTCGACTTGGCGCCTTTCTTTGACGGATCCGATGGTGGTGGCGTGTGCGGGCGGGCGCACGTCGTCCATTGAACCGACTAGTCTCACCGTGTGTATCACGGGCGATAACCCTGAGCAATGATCATCGGGGCGGCGGCGCAGTGGTAAACGGGGCCGGTCGCGGGCCGCGGTTTTCCGGGGCCCGCGGCCAAGTGTCGCTCATACGGCGGTGCGCCGGGTGTCGCCGTGTGCGGCACCGCGCCCGGGCCGGAGCGCCCCCTGCGCCTCCCGTGTGACGCAACGCGCAGCGTCCGGCCGGAAAAAGGCAGTGAACCGCGCCTGAATGGGGGAGGGTTGTGGGGTGCGGAAATTCTGGGTGGCCGGTGGGCTCGGGGCAGGGCTGGTGCTGCTGCTCGGGCTGCTCCTGATCGGTACGTACGTGGCGGCGGCCGGGCTGGCCGGAATCGGTGGCCGGGCCCTAGGGCTGGCCAAGGGTGCGGTGCCCGCCGAATATCTGACGCAGGTGCAGAAGTGGGGCACGCTGTGTCCGGCGATAAGCCCCGCGCTGCTGGCGGCGCAGCTCTATCAGGAGAGCGGCTGGAACCCGAAGGCGCAGAGCCCGGCGGCCGCGCAGGGGATGGCGCAGTTCATCCCGGCGACCTGGCAGACGCACGGCGTGGACGGGGACGGTGACGGCAAGCGGGACGTGTGGGACCCGGAGGACGCCATCGCCTCGGCCGCCTCGTACGACTGCGAGCTGGCCAAGTACGTGAAGGACGCGCCGGGTGACGCGACGCACAACATGCTCGCCGCGTACAACGCCGGCGCCTACCGCGTGATCCAGTACGGCGGGGTGCCGCCGTACCGCGAGACGCAGAACTACGTGAAGACGATCACGACGCTGGCGAAGAGCTTCGAGGCGCCGGCCGGGCCGGTGGCGCCGTCGAAGCAGGCCGCGGGCGCCATCTACTACGCGCAGGACAAGCTGGGCACGCCGTATCTGTGGGGCGGCACCGGGACCGCCGCGCAGAACGGGCGGTTCGACTGCTCGGGGCTGACCAAGGCCGCGTACCACTCCGTGGGCATCGAGCTGCCGCGGGTGGCGAACGACCAGTGGAACGCCGGGCCGCACCCGAAGCGGAACGAGCTGCTCCCGGGGGACCTGGTGTTCTTCGCGTACGACCTGAAGGACCCGCGGTCGATCCACCATGTGGGGATCTACGTGGGCGGCGGGTACATGATCAATGCGCCGTACACCGGGGCCGTGATCCGGTTCGACAAGATCGACACGCCGGATTACCTTGGCGCGACCCGCGTGACCTCGGATGGCGCAAAAGCGCTCCCCGCTGCGAACGCTGCGTGAACATGAGGCCCTGAACTGCAGCGATGAGTCAAGCTTCGATAACGTCCTGGTGATCATCCCGTGGAGGGTGGAACGCCCGGGGCGGGGAGGGCGTTTCCTTTGCGTGGAGACGTAGCAACGCTCGAAGCAGCACACGCTCGACGACCACGGGGGTGGGCAGTACACCGAGGCGCTCGCGCGCGCGAAAGATAAGGGGCCGCGGCAGATGGCTGGACTCGCACTCGAGGGGCCGAACCCCGACGTCGACGTGCTCGACGGCGTCAACGGCCTTGCGAAGCACGCGCCCCACTGGGTCAACACGGCCATGGAGTACATCGGCGAGTACGGCATCATCGCCGCCCTCGGTGTGCTCTGCCTGGTCGCCTGGTGGTCCGCGCGCCGCCGGCCGGGCGCGCCGTCCGCGGTCGCGGGTCTGGTCTGGGCGCCGCTGGCCGCCGGTATCGCGCTGCTGGCCAACATCCCGATCCGGGCGTTCGTCGAGCGGCCGCGGCCGTTCAAGGACCACGCCGGCCTCACGGTGCTGATCCCCGGCAAGAGCGACTTCTCCTTCGTCAGCGATCACGCGACGCTGACGATGGCGGTCGGCGTCGGCCTGTTCATCGCCAGCCGCAAGTACGGCGTGCTCGGCATCCTGCTCGCGCTCGCCGAGGGCTTCTGCCGCGTCTACATGGGCGTGCACTACCCGACCGACGTGGTCGGCGGCTTCGCGCTCGGCACCGCCGTCGCGCTGCTGCTCGCGCCGCTCGCCCAGGCCCTGCTGGTGCCGCTGATGACGGCGATCGGCCGGTCGAAGCTGGCGTGGCTGGTGCGGGCGCCCGGCGTCGCGGCGGAACCGGCCGGTGCGGGCGGCCGCCCGGGGCCGGACGGTGAGGGCAGCCGGGTGGTGGCCACGGGATCGGCGATGGCGAACGGCCACAAGGAGCGGGACAAGGACCTGGCGGCCTGAGCCGGCAGGCCCGGTACGGCCCCCGAGCGGGCCGGTGAAGACCTGGCGGATGCGGACGGCCCGGCCCCCTCGCGGGGCCGGGCCGTCCGTGTGTCCGCGCGTGGGCGGTCTCAGAGCGCCTGCGGGAAGGTGCTGAACAGCCGCTGCGGGTCGTAGGTCCGCTTGACCTCGGCGAGCCGGCCGGCGGCGGCGCCGTAGTAGGCGCTCTTCCAGTCGGTCAGGCCGGGGTCGGTGTAGTTCTGGTACGCGGCGCCGGAGGAGTACCGCTGCATCGCGCCGTGGAAGGAATCCAGCCACGCTGTGCGCGTACCCGAGGAGCCGTTCGCCGGCCAGGACGCCAAGTACTGGGCGAGGAACCGCGATCCGCGGTGCACGAAGGCGGTGTCGGTGCGGCCGACGCGGTTGACCGCGCCGCCCAGCGCGGTCAGCGCCACGTTCCCGGTGACGCCCTTGCGGCCGCCGCTCTCGATCTGCTGCAGCAGGGTGTGGATGCCGGCCGCGGAGAGCGACCGGTCGAAGAAGTGCGAGCGGGCCGCGTAGGTCTCCCGGCCCAGCTGTCCGCCGCCGGTGTGGCCGGGCAGCGAACCGGGCATGTGGCACTGCGCGGTGGACTTGGACGAGCAGCCCGCGTACGACTCCATCGCGTCCAGGTAGCCGATCGGGGTGAGATGGACCGTGGAGGCGGGGCCGGGGCCGCCCGCCTGGTCGGCGAGCTTGTCCACGGCGTTCTGCAGCTCGCGGTAGCCGCCCAGGGAGAAGGCCGCGACGGAGACCGCCGGGGTGCCGCCGGGGCGCGCGTCGAGATGGCAGGCGGACCAGATCTCGTCGGCCTGTACGGGACCCCACTTCTGCCAGGAGCCCAGCACCTTCGCCGCCTTGGCCCACGGCCAGGTCATGTACGCCCGCACCGCGCGCGGCGCCGGATGGGTGCGGAAGCGCAGCTCGGTGACCACGCCGAAGTTGCCGTTGCCGGCGCCGCGCAGCGCCCAGAAGAGGTCGGAGTGCTGCTTGCTGTCGCAGTCGACGGTCTTGCCGTCGGCCGTGACCACGGTGGCGCCGACGAGGCTGTCGCAGGTCAGCCCGTACGCGCGGGAGACCACGCCGTGGCCGCCGCCGAGGGTGAGGCCGGATATGCCGACGGTGGGGCACGAGCCCCCGGGTATGGTCACGCCGTGCGCGCCCAGGCCCTCGTAGACGTCGATGAGCTTGGTGCCGGCGCCGATCCGGGTGATCCCGCCCGAAGGGGCGGTGACCTTGGACAGCGACGAGACGTCGATGATCAGTTTGCCGTTGCCGCTGGACCAGCCCGCGTAGGAGTGACCGCCGCTGCGGATGGCGACCGGGGCGCCGTAGCGCCGCGCGAAGGCGAGGCACTCGGCGACGTCCGACGGGTGCTTGACGTACGCGATGGCTGACGGCTTCAGCGTGTCGTAGCGGGTGTTGTAGAGCTTCCGGGCGGTGGCGTAGGCGGCGTCGGAGGCCCGTATGAGCCGGCCGTCCAGGCTCTTGCCGAGGGCGCTCCAGTTGGCCTGGGTCGCCCGGGCGACGCCCGCGGGCGCGGAGGCCGCACGGGTCTGTGCGGCGTCGGTCCCGGTGGTGGAGGCGGCGGACGCCGCGGACGCCCCGCCGGTCTTGCTGTCGCAGCCGGTGGCCCAGGCGACCGACGTCGCCGCCAGTCCGGTGCCGGCCTGCAGGAGTGTGCGCCGCTTCACTGGGATGAGTCCCCCTCGATGTCGTACGGTCTCGCCCGCGCGAGGGGCCGTGGCGGATCGAGGTGCCGTGTCCACGGGCTCGACGCCGCCGGCCGTGGTCGCGCGGGGCGCGTGCCGGGAGCGCGGTGCCGGGCGGTGCGGCCGCGTGCTGCTTCCCCCGCCCACCGCGCCCGGCATGCGCCACACCGTCCGGGACTGTCCGGTTCCGGGCTTGCAGTCCGTTATCGGCGTGGTGCTGTTGCTTCTCTCACTACCCAGATGCGGTACGGGCGTTGGGGGTTCCCGGAACGGACTTCCTCATTCCAGCGGACTGCCGGCCCCGGGCGCCCCGGCGTCGGCCAGGTGGCGCTCCGCGTCCGTGCGCGCCTGCGATCGGGCACGCCGGGCCGGCCCCCGCCAGCCGCAGGTGCAGCGGGCCGTGCAGAAGGAGCCGCGTTCGGTGGTGGAGGTCGCGTGGGGGACTCGGTCGGGCACCCGGCCACGCTACGCGCCCCAGGTGGCGTTGCGTGACGAGCCCCCGTAACGGTCGTTGAACGGATCGGTCGACGGAACGTCAGGTGCGGTGTGGGCGGAACGTCCGACCCTCCCGAGCGGACCGGCCGGCCAGGCCGGTCCCGAAGACAGCGGCCGAGGGGGCTCGTACGCGATGGTGGTGCAGGACAGGCGAGGCGGCGCGGCCGCGGTGGCGGTGGCGTGCGGGACGGGTCTGGCGGTCGGGCTGCTGGCGACGGGCTGTTCCCCGGATGGCGCCGCGGCCGACGACCAGGGGCCTGCCCGCCGGTCCGCCGCCGCGGACGTCCGTGCCGGCGCCGACGCCCTGGTCAGGGCCCGCTCCGCCGAGGTCCGTACGGCCATGGAGACGGTGAGCGGCGGCACCCGCGTCGCCATCCGCGGCACCGGCGGTTACGACTTCACCACCAGCAGCGGGCAGCTGCGCGTGGTGCTGCCCGACCCGGCGGGCCGGCCCGCCGAGGGCCGCCAGCCGATCACCGAGATCCTCGCGCCCGGCGCGCTGTACATGAAGAACCGCGGGGCGGGGGTGCCGGCCGACAAGTGGGTGCGGGTGGACACCGCCTCGCTCGCCGACGGGAACCTCGTCACCGGTGGCGCCACCGACCCGCTGGCCGCCGCCGAACTGCTGCGCGGCGCACGGCAGGTGACGTATCAGGGCGAGGAGTGGCGGGACGGTGTCCGGGTGCGGCACTACCGCGGCACCACCGACATCGGGGCGGCCGCCCGGGCGGCGTCGCCGCGCACCCGGCCGGCCCTGCTCGCCGCGGAGAAGGGCTTCACCACCGACGTCGTGCCGTTCGACGCGTATCTGGACGAGGCCGGGCGGCTGCGCAAGGTGCGCCAGCAGTTCCGCTTCGCCAACGGGGCGCCCGACGGCGCGTCGGTGATCTCGACCACGGAGCTGTCGGGCTTCGGGCGGCCGGTCGCGGTGCGGCTCCCGGACCGGCGCGACATCTACGCCGGGAAGATCGCGTCGGCCGCGTCGTAGCGCCGGTCCCCCCGGAAGAACGGCCCGGCACGTGGCGGGGGCCCGTGCCGGAGGGCGGAAATGGTCCATACGTGCCATGCGCGGAGCGTGCGCCCCTCTTTACGCTGGGCGGTAACCGCCCCAGGCGTGGGAAGGCGCTCGAAGGAGGAGGTGCGGCACGTGGCCGGACACCGTCATACGACCGTGCAGGATCACGTGGCCCTCGTCGAGATCGACCTGACCGGTGAGCTGATGATCGCGGCGGCGGCCGCGAGCGAGGATCGGCTCACCCCGGACCGTATCGACGAGGTGCTGGACGTGGAGGGGGAGCAGCGGGACCCGGCGGGCGAACCGGCGTAGCCGTCGTCAGGTGCGCAGCATCCGCTCGATCGCCTTGGTCGCCTCCTGGACCTTGGCGTCGATCGCCTCGGGGCCCTTGACGGCCGCGTCGGCGACGCAGTGCCGCAGGTGTTCCTCCAGGAGCTGCAGACCGAAGGACTGCAGGCCCTTTGTGCTGGCCGAGACCTGGGTGAGTATGTCGATGCAGTAGACGTCCTCTTCGAGCATCCGCTGGAGTCCGCGGATCTGGCCCTCGATGCGGCGCAGTCGCTTGAGGTGTGCGTCCTTCTGCTGTGCGTAGCCGTGGACGCCGTGCGACGGGGCAATCTCTGCGGCGTCGGTCACGGTCCGGTCCTCGGTGAGGGGGGCGTCCGCGGGCTGCGGGGCGGGGTGGGCGGCGGCGGCCCGGGGGCTGCCGTTGGCGTCGGCGTCCGTGGTCGTCATGGCCGTCTCCCGTGGTATTTAGGCGATCTATATACCCCTGGTGGGTATATGGTACCGAACTTTGCGGGCACCTGCGGTACCCCGTGCAGAGCATGCTGCCCGATGGGCGACACTGAGGGAATGCCGGTTAGCTGTGGCTGGATGATGCGCCTAGCATCAACTCGACCGAATCCGATGCACCCCGAGGATTTCACGTGCGCTTTCGTCTGACCCCCAGGGAGACGAGCTTCTACGACATGTTCGCCGCGTCCGCGGACAACATCGTCACGGGCTCGAAGCTCCTGATGGAACTGCTCGGGGCGGACGCCTCCGCACGGGCCGAGATCGCCGAACGGATGCGCGCGGCGGAGCACGCGGGAGATGACGCGACGCACGCGATCTTCCACCAGCTGAACTCGTCGTTCATCACGCCGTTCGACCGCGAGGACATCTACAACCTCGCCTCGTCGCTCGACGACATCATGGACTTCATGGAGGAGGCCGTCGATCTGGTCGTCCTCTACAAGGTCGAGGAGCTGCCCAAGGGCGTCGACCAGCAGATCGAGGTGCTGGCGCGGGCGGCGGAGCTGACCGCCGAGGCGATGCCCAACCTCCGCACGATGTCCAACCTCACCGAGTACTGGATCGAGGTCAACCGCCTGGAGAACCAGGCCGACCAGATCCACCGCAAGCTGCTCGCGCACCTCTTCAACGGCAAGTACGACGCCATCGAGGTGCTGAAGCTGAAGCAGATCGTGGACATCCTGGAAGAGGCGGCGGACGCGTTCGAGCACGTCGCCAACACGGTCGAGACCATCGCGGTCAAGGAGTCCTGAGCGCCGGCCATGGACACCTTCGCGCTCGTCGTGACCATTGCGGTCGCGCTCGGTTTCACCTATACCAACGGCTTCCACGACTCCGCCAACGCGATCGCCACCTCGGTCTCGACCCGGGCGCTGACCCCGCGGGCCGCACTGGCGATGGCCGCCGTGATGAACCTCGCGGGTGCCTTCCTCGGCTCCGGGGTCGCCAAGACGGTCAGCGAGGGGCTGATCGCCACGCCGCAGGGCGACAAGGGGATGGGCATCCTCTTCGCGGCGCTGCTCGGCGCGGTCGTCTGGAACCTCGTCACCTGGTACTTCGGGCTGCCCTCGTCGTCCTCGCACGCGCTGTTCGGCGGGATGGTCGGTGCGGCCCTCGCCGGCGGCACGACGGTCATCTGGTCCGGCGTGGTCGAGAAGGTCGTTCTGCCGATGTTCATCTCGCCGGTCGTCGGCCTGGTGCTCGGCTACCTGGTGATGGTCCTCATCCTGTGGCTCTTCCGTAAGTCGAACCCGCACAAGGCCAAGCGGGGCTTCCGCATAGCCCAGACCGTCTCGGCCGCGGGCATGGCCCTCGGCCACGGTCTGCAGGACGCCCAGAAGACCATGGGCGTGGTCGTGATGGCTCTGGTCATCGCCGACGTCGAGGACCCGAACGCGGCCATCCCGATCTGGGTCAAGCTGGCCTGTGCGCTCACCCTCTCGCTGGGTACGTACGCGGGCGGCTGGCGCATCATGCGCACCCTGGGCCGGCGGATCATCGAGCTGGACCCGCCGCAGGGCTTCGCCGCGGAGACCACGGCCGCCTCGGTCATGTACACCGCGTCGTTCATGTTCCAGGCCCCGATCTCCACCACCCACGTCATCACCTCCGCGATCATGGGCGTCGGCTCGACCAAGCGCCCGCGCGCGGTGCGCTGGGGCGTCGCCAAGAACATCGTGATGGGCTGGTTCATCACCATGCCGGCGGCGGCGCTGGTCGCGGCGCTCGCGTACTCGCTCATCGCGCTGGCCTTCGGCTGATCCGCGCGACAACGCAGTGGGCCCGCCCCCCGGGAAGGAGGGGCGGGCCCTTCGTCGTGCGGTGGCACCGCCATGCAGCACCGCAGGACGCTTGAGGGGCGTCGGCCGGGCAGGGCCTAGCCGAAGCGGCCGGAGATGTAGTCCTCGGTGGCCTGGACCGACGGGTTGGAGAAGATCCGCTCGGTCTCGTCGATCTCGATCAGCTTGCCGGGCTGCCCGACGGCCGCGAGGTTGAAGAACGCCGTACGGTCCGAAACGCGGGCGGCCTGCTGCATGTTGTGCGTCACGATGACGATCGTGAAGCGCTCCTTCAGCTCACCGATCAGGTCCTCGATGGCGAGGGTGGAGATCGGGTCGAGCGCCGAGCAGGGCTCGTCCATCAGCAGCACCTGCGGCTCGACCGCGATGGCGCGGGCTATGCACAGCCGCTGCTGCTGGCCGCCGGAGAGGCCGGAGCCGGGCTTGTTCAGCCGGTCCTTGACCTCGTTCCAGAGGTTGGCGCCCTTGAGGGACTTCTCGACGATGTCCTTGAGCTCGGTCTTCTTGTACGAGCCGTTCAGCCGCAGCCCGGCGGCGACGTTGTCGAAGATCGACATGGTGGGGAACGGGTTGGGGCGCTGGAAGACCATGCCGACGGTGCGGCGGACCGCCACCGGGTCGACACCGGAGCCGTAGAGGTTCTCGGCGTCCAGCATCACCTTGCCCTCGACGCGGCCGCCGGGGGTGACCTCGTGCATGCGGTTCAGGGTGCGCAGGAAGGTGGACTTGCCGCAGCCGGACGGGCCGATGAAGGCCGTCACCGAGCGCGGCTCGACCGTCATCGAGATGTCGTCGATGGCCTTGTGGCTGCCGTAGTAGGCGGAGAGGCCGCTGACGTCGATTCGCTTGGCCATGGGATCACTGCTTCTCTCTGTGCGGACGCTCGGTCAGCGGTTGGTCTTGGGGGCCTTCCAGCGGGCGATGCCGCGGGCCACCAGGTTGAGGATCATGACGAAGGCGATGAGGACCAGTGCCGCGGCCCATGCGCGGTCGTAGGAGGCATCGGAACCCTGCTGCCACTGCTGGAACACGTAGAGCGGCAGTGACTGCTGGGCGTCTTCGAAGGGGTTGTTGTTGATCGTCTTCGCGCCCCACACCAGGAGCAGCACCGGGGCGGTCTCACCGGTGATCCGGGCGATGGCGAGCATCACGCCGGTGGTGATGCCGCCGATCGACGTCGGCAGGACGACCTTGAGGATGGTGCGCCACTTGGGGACGCCCAGCGCCAGCGACGCCTCGCGCAGCTCGTTCGGGACGAGCTTGAGCATCTCCTCGGTGGAGCGGACCACGACCGGCATCATCAGGATCGCCAGGGCCATCGAGCCGGCGAAGCCGGACGGGCCGAAGCCGAGGATCAGGATCCACACGGACAGCACGAACAGGCCGGCCACGATCGACGGGATGCCGGTCATCACGTCGACGAAGAAGGTGACCGCCTTCGCGAGCCGGCCGCGGCCGTACTCGACGAGGTAGATCGCGGTGAGCAGACCGACCGGCGCGGCGATCAGGGCGGCCAGGCCGACCTGCTCCAGGGTGCCGATGATCGCGTGGTAGATGCCGCCGCCGGGCATCGCGTCCGGCAGGGTGCCCATCGAGTGCGACAGGAAGTAGCCGTCGAGGACCTTGCTGCCGCGGGCGACGGTCTCCCACAGCAGGGAGGCCAGCGGTACGACGGCGAGCAGGAAGCAGACCCAGACCAGGCAGGTGGCCAGCCGGTCCTTGGCCTGCCGGGCGCCCTCGACGCCCGCGGCCAGCGCGAACGTGCCGAGGATGAAGAGCAGGGCGGCGATCAGGCCCCACTGGACGGTGCTGTCCAGGCCGGCGCCCAGCCCGATGCCGCAGCCGGCGCCGGCCGCGACCAGCGCGAGGGCCGGGGTGGCCCAGCGGGGCAGTCGTGCCTGCTTGAGGGAGACCGGAAGCGGGTTGCCGCCGTCGGCGACCGGTCGGCGGTCCGTCATGACGCTCATGCCGTCACCTCGCTGCGCGAGGTGTCGCATGCGCGAGCCGCGCACCTTTCGATGATTCGTTCGCTTCGCTCACTCATGCTGCGGCTCCCGAGTACTCCTTGCGACGGGCGATGATCAGGCGGGCCGCGCCGTTGACGAGCAGCGTGATCACGAAGAGGACGAGACCGGAGGCGATCAGGGCGTCCTGGCCGAACTGGTCGGCCTCGCTGAACTTGCTGGCGATGTTCTGGGCGAACGTGCCGCCGCCCGGGTCCAGCAGACTGGCGTTGATCAGGAAGCTCGGCGACAGGACCGTGGCGACGGCCATCGTCTCGCCGAGCGCGCGGCCCAGGCCCAGCATGGACGCGCTGATGACGCCGGAGCGGCCGAAGGGCAGCACCGACATCCGGATGACCTCCCAGCGGGTGGCGCCGAGCGCGAGCGCGGCCTCCTCGTGCATCCTCGGCACCTGGAGGAAGACCTCGCGGCTGACGCTGGTCACGATCGGCAGGATCATGATCGCGAGCAGGATGCCGACGGTGAACAGCGAGCGGGCCGCTCCCTGGGAGTAGCTGAAGATCCCGGTCCAGCCGAGGTAGTCGTCCAGCCAGCCGTAGAGCCCGCTCAGGTGCGGGACGAGGAACAGCGCGCCCCACAGGCCGTAGATGATGCTGGGCACCGCGGCGAGCAGGTCGATGACGTAGCCGAGCGGGGAGGCCAGCTTGCGCGGCGCGTAGTGCGAGATGAACAGCGCGATGCCGACCGCGACGGGGACCGCGATGAGCATCGCGATCACCGAGCTGACGACCGTGCCGAAGGCGAGCACCGCGATGCCGAACTTCGGGTCGGTGCCGGTGGCGTTCCAGTCGAGCGTGGTGAAGAAGTTGGCCTTGTCGCCGGAGATGGCGAGCACGGACCGGTAGGTGAGGAAGACCGCGATGGCGGCCATGATCACCAGAAGGGCGATGCCGGAGCCCCGGGAGAGCCCGAGGAAGATCCGGTCGCCGGGACGGACCGCCTTGCCGGACACGGGCGAGCGGTCGTCCTGTGGAAGGGGCGGAAGGTCGGCTGTCGAGGAGGAGTGAGTCATGGTTTCTCCGGTCTGCGGAGCCGGTGAGGGCTCCTGGCGCGGCGGTGCACCGGACGGGCGGCGGCCCGGAAGGGGGCCGCCGCCCGGTGGGTCAGGAGAGCGTCGCGACGGTCGAGCGGACCTTGTCGGCGATCTCGGTCGGCAGCGGGGCGTAGCCCAGGTCCTTCAGTGCGGCCTGGCCGTCCTTGCTGGAGATGTAGGTCAGGAACGACTTGGTGGCGGGCAGGGTCTCGGCCTTGTTGCCCTTGTCGCAGGCGATCTCGTAGGTCACCAGGGTGATCGGGTACGCGCCCTCGGCCTTGGTGGTGTAGTTGAGCTGCAGGGCAAGGTCGTTGCCCTTGCCGACCTGCTTGGCCTCGGAGATGGCCTTGGAAGCATTGTCGACCGTCGCCTCGACCGGCGCCTTCGCACCGGTGTTGAGCTTGACGGTGGGGATCTTGCCGGAGGTCGCGTACGACAGCTCGAAGTAGGAGATCGCGCCGCTGGTCTGCTTGACCTGCGAGGAGACGCCGGCCGAGCCGGAGGCTGCCTGGCCGCCGGTGCCCTCCCACTTCTTCGCCGGCTCGTGCTTCCAGTCACCCGGGGCGGCGCCCTTGAGGTACTTGGTGAAGTTGTCGGTGGTGCCCGAGTCGTCGGAGCGGTGGAACGCCTGGATCTTGAGGTCCGGGAGCTTGGCGTCCGGGTTCAGCTTCTTGATCGCGGCGTCGTTCCACTTGGTGATCTTCGAGTCGAAGATCTTCGCCAGGGTCGGGGCGTCCAGGACGAGGTTGTCCACGCCGGGGACGTTGTAGCCGACCGCGATCGGGCCGCCGACCATCGGCAGGTCGACGGCCTGGCCGCCCTTGCAGACCTGCTTGGACTTGGTGACCTCGTCGGGCTTCAGGGCCGAGTCCGAACCCGCGAAGGCGGTCTGGCCCTGGAGGAACGTGGTGACGCCGGCGCCGGAACCCGTCGGCTGGTAGTTGATCTCGGTGTCCTTGCAGGCGCCCGAGTAGTTCTGCACCCAGACGTCCATGGCGTTCTTCTGCGCCGACGAGCCGGACGCGAGCAGCTTGCCCTTGCCCTCGCACTTGATGTTGGAGGTCTTGGCGGAGCCGCTGCCACCGCTGCCGGCGGTGGTGTCGTCGGAGCCGCACGCCGTCAGGGCCAGGGCACCGGAGACGGCGAGAGCGCCAACGGCGAGGGCGCGAACCCGGTTCTTGCGCTGAAGCTTCACTGTCGGGAATTCCTTCCTGGGGCGCGCCGCATCCTCGGCGTGCTGAGTGGTGAGGTGAGTGGTGACCGCCGTGGGGTGCGGTGTGCCGACCAGGGCTGTCCTAGCCGTGTCGCGCTTGCCAGGGGGGCGTGGCGCGCACTCGGTGAGGCCGAAATTAGGCAGATCAGGTGAAGCGGCCGATGGAGGAGAGTGAACGCAGGGTGAACCTCGGCCATCAGGTGGGTGCGGCCGAAGAAGTGTTCGCTCACCCGTGCCAAACGGCCCGTCGCCCTGTTGAATTACCGGCCGGTATGGCAGCATCCGCGCCGGAGGAACACGCGAAATCGGTGCGGAACGACCGGAGGTGGCTGGTGGGACGCCAGGGGGCAGGGCGGGGCGTTCAGGGCGTGGCTGAGGTACCGGGCGAAGGGGGCGAAAACCCTGTACCGGTCGGGCGGGGTGAACGGGGCGAGGCGTACGAACGCGGCGCAGGGGCCGGCCGCGGCCTCCGGACGGCCCGCGGCGCACGGGGCCGGCGGCTGCTGGCGTGCACCGCCGTCGTCCTGTCCGTGACGGGGCTCCTCGGCACCGCGGCGGGTACCGCTCACGCCGACGACCCCGAGCCCCCTTCCGACGCGAGGAACGGCGCGGACCGGCCGGGCGGCGGCTCCGCGCCCGGCGACGACTCCGACGCCCGGCACCTCGACGACGTACGCAAGAAGATCGACGCCCTCTACCGCAAGGCGGAGCAGGCGACCGAGGCGTACAACGCGGCCAAGGAACAGGTCGAACTCCAGCAGAAGGAGATCGTCCGGCTGGCCAGGAACATCGACGCCACCCAGCGCCGGCTGGCCGCCCTCAAGCGGCAGGCGGGCGCGCTGGCCAGCGCCCAGTACCGCGGCGGCGGGCTGCCCGCCGAGGCGAAGCTGATGCTCAACGCCGACCCCGAGGGCTTTCTCGACAATGCCACCCTGGCCCGCAAGGGGCAGCTCGCCGCCAAGCGCGTGATCAGCCAACTTGCGAATCTCAAGGGTGACTTGGAGAGTTATTCGGATTCCGCCACGGACCGCTGGGAGCGGCTGGAGGCGAACCGCAAGAAGAAGGAAAGCGCCCAGCGGGACATCAAGAAAAAGATCGACGCGGCAAAGGAGCTGGAATCCCGGCTGGCCACCAAGGAAAAGGCCCGGCTTCAGCACCTGGAGGACGAGCGGGCCTTCCAGCAGCAACAGAAGTGGCTCGACTCGGGCATCCTCAAAGACATCAGCAACAAGGCGTCGGCCGCCGGCCGGAAGGCGATTTCCTACGCCACCGCGCAGCTCGGCAAGGATTACGTGTGGGGCGCCGAGGGGCCGGACACCTTCGACTGCTCGGGGCTGACCCTGCGGGCCTGGGAGCACGCCGGACGGACGATTCCGCGGACCTCGCAGGAGCAGTGGCGGCAGCTGCCGCACGTCGCGCTCAAGGACATGCGGCCCGGCGACCTGATCATTTACTTCTCGGACGCCAGCCACGTCGGGATGTATCTGGGCGACGGCGCGCTCGTGCACGCCCCCCGGCCCGGCCGGCAGGTGACGATCACCGGCGCCGGCTCCATGCCGATCCTCGGTGTGGTCCGCCCCGACGGTGACCCGGGGCACGATGACGCAGCTCACTCGGACGGTGAATGACCGGATTGTTTGCTATCCGAGGGTTGTCGTGGAGTAGCTGAATGCACCCAAGCGGGGTGATGTTCGTCATTCCGCATTCCGCCCGCCCCAGGTCAAAAGGCTTACCGGCCTGGGCATATGACAATGGCTGATTACCTTCGGCCATTCCCTCCCCCTCCCCACTCCCGCTATGGTCGCCTTTCAGCGCCCGGTGTGTGGCCCGCTCCTGTGACCGACGAGCGGAGCCGAGCCGGGCACGGTGGTGCGCCGGTCGGCGCCCATCGCGCCCCTCGGGGGGAGGGAAGGAAGCAGACCGATGCCCGTACCCGTACCGCACCAGCGGACGGTCGTACTGCCGCACCAGGCAGGACCGGTGGACGACGCCCACGCGCCGGACGCGCAGGTCGCCGGCGCGCCGGGCGCGGGAGTCGCGACGGACCGGAGCGCACCCGCCCCGGAAGCCGCCGCCGGCCGAAACGTTCCGGCCACCGAGCCGCTCCTCGGCGAGCAGCAGGTTCCGGCCGAGCGCGGACCCGCCAATCAGGGCCTGACCCTGCTCCTCATCGGCGAGGACCCCAACAGCCACGTCCCCGACATGTGGGACTGGGCGGGCCGCAAGGTGCGGCTGCGCACCGCCCGCAACCTCACCGAGGCCGAGCGGCTGCTCACCGACGACGTGCACTGCATCCTGCTCGATCTGTCCCCGGCCGAGCCGGCCGACCGCGACCCGGAGCGCACCGGCACCGGCGACGAGCTGGGCATGCTGCGCAAGGTCCTGCGGATGGCGCCCTCGCACGCCGTCCTCGTCCTCACCTACGAGACGGACGCCGAGCGCGCCGCCGATGCCGTCCGCGTCGGCGCCCAGGACTACCTCTTCCGTGACGAGCTGGACGGCGCCGTCCTCAGCCGCGCGGTCCGCTACGCCGTCGAGCGCAAGCGCGCCGACCTCGCGCAGCGCCAGCTCACCGAGTCGCGGATGCTCGCCCAGGAGAACGCCCGCCTGGAGCGCGGCCTGCTGCCCACGCCGCTGCTCGACGGCTCCGACCTGCGCTTCGCCGCGTGCTACCGGCCCGGCCGCAGCCGTGCCCTGCTCGGCGGCGACTTCTACGACACCGTCCGCACGCCGGACGGCACCGTCCACGCGATGATCGGCGACGTCTGCGGCCACGGCCCGGACGAGGCGGCCCTCGGCGTCGAGCTGCGCATCGCCTGGCGCGCGCTGACCTTCGCGGGGCTGTCCGGCGACGAGCTGCTGGCCACCCTCCAGAAGGTGCTGGAGCACGAGCGCTCCGACGACGAGATCTTCGCGACGCTTTGCACCGTCGACATCTCCGCCGACGGCCACCGCGCCGGCCTGTCGCTGGCCGGCCATCCCGCGCCGCTGCTGGCCCGCGCCGGACTGCCCCCGCAGCTGCTGCCCTACGAGTTCGGCGGCCCGGCGCTCGGCCTGCTGCCGAACGCCCGCTGGCCGCGCCGGCAGGTCGAACTGGGCGCTTCCTGGAGCCTGATGATGTACACCGACGGCCTGATAGAGGGCCGCATCGGCAAGGGCAACCAGCGCCTGGGCCAGGAGGGGATGACCGAGCTGGTCGGCCGCCGGATGGCGGCGGGGCTGCGGGGCGAGGAACTGCTGGACGCCGCGGTCCGTGAGGTGCGCGACCTCAACGGCGGCGAACTGACCGACGACGTGGCCGTCCTGCTGCTGGACCGCCGCTGACGGCAGTGCCGTGACCGCGGGGCCGGTGCGCTCAGCGTCCGCCGTTGTACGGCCCGTACGGCCCGTCCGAGCTGGAGCCGCCGCCGCGCCGCGGGCCGCGCCCGCCGCCACTGACCTCGCGCAGCGCCGGCCGCACGTCGACGGTGTAGACGATCACCGCGATCACGCCGATGACCGGCAGGAACGACATGATCGGAAGGACGAACAGCAGCGCGGTGGCGAGGGCGAGGAAGATCAGCCACATGCCCTTGCTCTGCTTGCTCGCGGCGCGGTAGGCGTCCTCGCGGCGCACGGCCGCGTCGATCAGCATCACGGCGGCATAGATGCCCAGGACGAGCTGTGCCCAGCTCAGAAGGTTCTGGAACCCGTAGATCAGCACCGCCGTCCACCGCCCGTTCGTCAGTCGTGTCGTTTCCGGTCCGCCACGGCGGCCCGCCGTTCGTGCGGCCCACCGTACCCGGACAACGGGCCGGGCACGTCAAGTGTGCCCGGCCCGTCCGGTGAATCCGATGTCCTCAGCGAACCGTGAGCCGGCTCACTTCGCGGACGGCGGGGTGCTCTTCTTCGCCGGGCCCGGCGCCGGCTTGCGCTGCGCGACCGGCTTCTTCGCCGCGGCCGGCTTGGCCGGGGTGACGGGGGCGGACTTGGTCTGCGTCTTCGCGCCGTTGGCGGCACCGGTGCGCGGGGTGGGCTTGCTCGCCGGCTTCGGCGCCGGATCCGGCTCGATCGCCACCGCGACGTCCTCGGTGCGCTCGGCCATCTCGCCGCGCCAGGTCGCCACCGCGCCCCGGCCGCGCTCGGCCAGCTCCTCGTAGCCCTCACGGGCGCGCACCGCGGTCTCGGCGACCCGGCCGACACCCTGGAGCGCCAGCTCCTGCGCCTGGTCGCGGAACTTCTTGAAGTCGCCGTCGAGCGACTCCAGCAGCTCGCCCAGCTTCTCCTGGGCGTCCTTGGCCTGCTTGGTGACCAGCGCCTGGACGTCCTTGGGGTCGGTGCTGCGCACGGACTCGAAGCGCTTGGGCGCCTCGGTCCGGATCTTCTCGACGATCTGCGGCACCTCGCCGAGCTTCTCGGCGGCCAGGTCGACGGTGCCGGCCAGGGCGTACAGCGGGGTCGCGTCGGTCAGAGCCTTGCGGAGGTCATCGGGGTTGATGGCCATGACGTTGTTCCTCCTGGAAACGGAATCGGTTGCTCAGGTGGCGTGCGGGCCGCCGTCGGCCTCTGTCTCAGGGGAGTCCGTGCCGGGTTGTCCGGATACGGTGCCCGGTTCGCTCTCATGCCCGCTCGCAGTGCGGTCCTCACCGCCACCGACCAGCCCGTTCTCCTTGCGGAAGGACTCGTAGATCTGCAGCAGGACCTGCTTCTGCCTCTCGTTCAGCGCCGGGTCGGTGAGTATCGCGGTCTGCACCGCGGCCCCGTCCAGCCCGTGCCGCTCGTCCAGGATCCCGGCCTGGACGTAGAGCGTCTCCGCGGATATCCGCAGCGCCTTGGCGAGCTGCTGAAGGATCTCCGCGCTCGGCTTGCGCAAGCCGCGCTCGATCTGGCTGAGATACGGGTTCGACACCCCGGCGGCATCCGCGAGCTGCCGCAGGCTCAGCTGCGCGGTGCGCCGCTGCTCCCGAAGGAACTCGCCGAGATTGCCGACGTTGAGTGATGCCATGTATCGATGGTGCCTCCTCGTGCTAACTATTGCAAGCAAGCGCTAGCAAAAGTGTGACTCGGGGGCTGGGTGCTGGGTACTGGGTGCCTGTCGGGTGCCGCGCCGGACGGGTCAGGGCGCGGCCGCGTAGCGCTGTGCCAGTTCGGCCACCGCCCTGGTCACGGCCTCGCGCAACGCGGGCGGCCCGAGCACCTCCGCCTCGACGCCCAGCCGGAGCAGATCGCCGACCGCGACGGCAGGTCCCTCGACCGGCAGCTCCACCGCCACCCAGCCCTCGGGGTCCGGCGACCCGGCCTCCTGGAGCGCCCGGGTGCCCGCTGCGCCGAAGTACATGGGCAGCAGCCGCTGCGCACGAGGTGAGATCCGCAGCAGCGCGGTGTCCTGATGGAGCGCGGCCGCCAGACGCTGCGAGGACCCCTCCCAGTAGGCGGCGAGGGCGAAACCGGCCGGCCGCTCGAAGTCTTCCCCGGTGGCCTCCACGGCCAGCACCCGCGCGATCCGGTACGTCCGCACGGTCTCGTCCGCGAGCGCCACCACGTACCAGATGCCGCCCTTGAGGACGATGCCGAGCGGACGCAGCTCCCGGTGCACCTCGCCGCCCCACCGCCGGTAGTGGACGCGCAGCACGCGCTGCTCCCACACCGCCCGGGCGACGGCCGCCAGATACGGAACCGGCTCGGCGTCCCGGAACCAGGCCGGTGCGTCCAGATGGAACCGGTCCCGTACCAGCCCCGCGCGGTCGGCCAGTTCGGCGGGAAGGGCCGCCTGCACCTTCAGCTGAGCGGACGCCAGCACCGCCCCGAGGCCCAGGTCATGCGCCGGGCCCGGCATCCCGGAGAGGAAGAGCGAACCGGCCTCGGCGTCGGTCAGGCCGGTCAGTCGCGTGCGGTACCCGGCCATCAGGCAGTAGCCGCCCGCCGGCCCGCGGTCGGCACGGACCGGAACGCCCGACGCGCCGAGCGCCTCGATGTCCCGGTAGACGGTACGGACGGACACCTCCAGCTCGGCGGCGAGCTCGGGGGCGGTCATCCGGCCGCGATTCTGAAGCAGCAGAAGCAGGGAGAGGAGCCGATCGGCACGCATGGTGGCCATTGTCCCGCGTACCTGACAGGAGATGTCAGGTACGGCGCACAGGCTGGTCACACACGCCGTACGGGAGCCCGTACGGAAGCGCCCGCTCATCGCAGAGTTCACCGAGAGGACAGCCATGCCCACACGCACCACCGGCCACTTCACCTTCGCCAACTGGGAGGAGCGCACCGTCAGTCCGGACGGGACGAGCCCCACCCTCGCCTGCGCCTCCGTCACCAACGCATACTCCGGCGGTATCACGGCCGCCCACACCACCTGCGAGTACGTCATCGTCTACCGCCCGGACAAGACCGGCACCTTCACCGGTATGCAGGTACTCACCGGCGGGCTCGACGGGCGCGAGGGCGCCTTCGCCGTCGAGGAACGCGGCTGGTTCGACACCGAAGGTGCCGTGCACTGCACCTTCGAGGTCGTCGCGGGATCGGGCACCGGCGATCTGGCCGGCCTCGGCGGCACCGGCAGCTACACCGCCAGGCAGGGCGAACCGTCCGTCGTCTACACCTTCGACTACCACCTCCCCACGCCGCCGGTCACCGGATCCACCCGCTTGGTCACCGACTCCACACCCTCCGTCACCGACTGAACGACCGGCAGTGCGGCGGGAGTTCCCCGTCCACCGCACCGGAGAAACCGCGGCAGGCACGGGCGGGGAGGATGGGAAACAATCCCGCCCATGACCGTTCCCCATACCGATCCGCACGCCGATCCGCACACCCCCCTCACGGGCGAACCGCTGGCCGGTCTCGCCCAGCGGCTCCGCGCCGCGGAGACCGGCGGCTGGAGCGCGGACGGCGCCCGCGCCCTCGTCGAGCAGCTGGGCCGCCGGGACCGCACCGCCGGCGGCCCGTCCGCCGGGGACCTGAGGCTGCGCCCGGTCGGCCCGTCCGAGGAGCGGTACGTCAAGAAGGAGGCGTACCTGGAACTGGCGGTGCCCGTGGCCACTGCCGCACCGGACGCCGCCAGTCAGGCCCGCGCCTTCCGCGCGGCGAAGGACGAACTCGCCGACGCCCTCGGCGAACCGTCGAGCATGGGCTCCTACGGGACCCTGGGGCCCTACCACGGCTCCACGCCGGCCTGGGGCGCACCGTTCCTCCGCTGGCGGGGCGCCCAGGACACCCTCGAACTGCGCGCCGGCCATCACGGACCGGAGCTCGTCCTCGGGCCCACCGCCCCGCTCGAGGCATGGCTGTGGAGCCTCGGCCACGGTGAGGAGCACGCAATCAGCGGCTTCCTCGGCACCCGGAGGTGCCCCGCCAACACCGGTCTCAGCCTCCCCGGCCGCTGGACGGCGCGGAGCTGGCAGACTGCGACCGAAGCGCTCACCGCCTTCTTCGCCACGCTGCCCGCCGAGTGCGCCGCGCTCGGCATCGCCAAGGTCATGCGGATCTACGGCCGGCTGGACGGCGGCGCGCCGTGCCTGTTCGACATCGATGCCGACGACCGGCTGATGGTCGCCTCCTACGCGGAAGACGACCTCGACGCGGCCTCGTTCGGCTGGGGCACCGTCGCCGAGCACCCCCGCAGCCGGGACACCTGGCCGGACACCTCCGATCCGCGGTGGCGCTTGGACGCGGGCGGCCCCGGGGAGCCGCCCGCCCGCGCGTTGGCGGAGACGGTCGTGGCGACGGCCCGCGCGGAAGGGGTCGCAGGTCCGGAGGGCCTGCTGCTGGGAAGCGAGGCACAGGACGTCGGCGAGTACACGGTGACGTACTACGGGCTGGGACTCGCGGTCGTGTGATCCGTCCCCGGAGCGGGCGAGGGAGCCGTACGGGCGGAGCGCCCTGCGGTTCCTCGGGCGGAGCGCCGTGCGGTTCTCTCTGCCCCCTTCGGCTCCTCCGGTCGGGGTGCTGTCGGCGGCCGGGTGCCGATGACGACCGTCGCGTACAGCTCGTCGGAGACGGCCACCTGGGGGAGCAGTCCGCGACGGGTGAACTCCTCCACGGCCAGCGGCGCTTGCCGTTCGCTCGTCTCGACCAGCAGATGACCACCGGGGGCCAGCCACTGTGCCGCCACCGCGGTGACCCGTCGCAGTACGTCGAGCCCGTCCGCGCCGCCGTCGAGCGCCACCAGCGGCTCGTACTCGCGCGCCTCCGGGGGCAGCAGCCCGACCTCTTCGGTCGGTACGTAGGGGACGTTGGCCACCAGGATGTCGATACGGCCGCGCAGCCCGGTGGGCAGCGGGGCGAACAGGTCGCCTTCGTAGACCGTCCCTCCCAGGGGGGCGATGTTACGGCGGGCGCAGCGCACCGCGGCGGGCTCGATGTCGGCCGCGTACAACTCGACCCGCCCCATTGCGGTGGCCAGTGCGGCACCCACCGCGCCGGAGCCGCAGCACAGGTCGACGACGACCGCGGGCCGCGAGGGCGGGCGGCCGGCCCGTCGGCCGAGACCTACGGCCTGGCCCACGAGGAATTCGGTGCGGCGGCGCGGTACGAAGACCCCCGGATCCACGGCGATCCGCAACCCGTGGAACTCCGCCCAGCCGAGGACGTGTTCCAGGGGCAGGCCGGCGATCCGCCGCTCCACCATGGCGGCGAGCTCGTCCGGTGTACGCGCGGTGGTGAGGAGCAGCTCCGCCTCGTCCTCGGCGAAGACGCAGCCGGCCGCGCGCAACCTGCTCACGAGGGCGGAGAGGGGGAGCGGCGCTGACGGTGCGGGAGTGGGAGGTGAGGCGGGGGAGGAAGCGGGGGCAGCGGAAGTGACCCCGGGCCGGTACGGGGCGGGGACGGGTGAGGCGGGGGACGACAGCTGAGGAGAAGACATCCGGGACGACGGCTTGGGACGTGACGGCATGTGAGCCTTTCGGGGCGCCGAGGGCGCTTCCCGGATCACGTGTGCCGGACGGTCACCTGCATCGGGTCTACCGCACCGGCGTGAGACGGGAGCGCCTGCCTGATCTGGCGGGGAATCGGTCTCACCTCCTCGGTCGGTCCACCACTGGGACCGCAACAGTACCTGAGCTGCGGCGCCCCGCACAGGTGCAAGCCGCCGCCGGGGCCGCCGCGCGCCGGCCCGACTGCGACACGTCACCACTGCCGAGGGCGGACATCCGAGAAGGGGCACGCCCATCCGCCGAACGAATGAACGGAAAGTACTTGTCGGATTGGAAAGTACTTGGCACGATGAATGCACAAGGCCGGGAGCAGAGCGGGCGGCAGAGCCGTGACGGCGAACGCCCGAAGGACGCCCGGCGAGGGGAAGAGTCGGGGTACCCGACGCACAGTCAGGGGGGACTGGCATGACGGAGCAGGCATACGCAGCCGAGGACGCGGCGGCCGCACTGGCCCGCGCACAGGAGCTGAGCTCCACGGTGCGCGAGGGCGCGAAGTGGTACGTGCGCTACCAAGTGATCTACGGCTGCGCCGCCGCGGTCGTGGTGCTCGCCATCGGGCTGCTGGGGCATCCGTACGGGGTGGCGATCGGCGTCGGCTTCTGGGGTGTGGTCATCGCCGGACTGTCGGTCTACTCGGCCCGACAGCACGTCGCCCGGCGGGGGTTCGGGCGGTGGCATGCCGGCATGATCGTCGCCTGGGCGTTGCTGTACGCCGCGGTCCTGGTGCCCGGCACCATCTGGTTCCAGGGTGCCGTGGCGTGGTGGCTGCCCGGCGCACTGGTGGTGGCCCTTCCCGGGCTGATAGGCGGCTACATGGAGGCCCGGCGGTGACCGCACCGATAGAGGGAAACCACCCGCGCCACGGGCTGGACGAGGTGATTCACGCGCCGGTGCGTTTCTCCATCGTGGCGACGCTGGCCGCGGCCGACAAGGCGGAGTTCGCCTTCGTCCGCGACACCGTCGAGGTGAGCGACTCGGTGCTGTCGCGGCAGGTCGCCACCCTGGAGAAGGCCGGCTACGTCGCCGTCACCAAGGGCTACGTCGGCAAGCGCCCCCGCACCTGGCTCGCGCTGACGGCCGGCGGCCGGGCCGCCTTCGCCGACCACTGCCGGGCGCTCCGGGCGATAGCGGGCGACACCACCTGACGTTCGCCGACACCACCTGACACCCGCCGACACCACCTGGCACCCGTCGGTGGTCACCGGCCGCCCGCAGGCACCGCCCGTTGCCCGGCGGCGTGTTGACTTGGAGTGCGCTCCAACTCCTAGCGTTCTCACGGGATTCCGGGACAGGCCCGGTCCAGGAGGTATCAGAAGCAATGACCACGACCAACATTCCTACCCGCAAGCTCGGCGAGCTGGAGGTTTCCTCCCAGGGCCTCGGTTGCATGGGGATGAGTCACGGTTACGGGGAATCGGACGACAAGCAGTCGATCGCGACCCTCAACCGCGCGCTCGACCTCGGCGTCAGCCTGCTGGACACCTCCGACTTCTACGGCGCCGGCCACAACGAGGAGCTCATAGGGCGAGCCATCGCCGGCCGGCGGGACGAGGTGGTGCTGGCCACGAAGTTCGGGTTCGCCAACGTGCTCGGCCAGCCGACCACGATCCGGGGTGACGCCGCCTACGTACGGCAGGCGTGCGACGCCTCGCTGCGCCGGCTGGGGGTCGACCACATCGACCTCTACTACCAGCACCGCGTCGACCCGGAGGTGCCGATCGAGGAGACCGTCGGTGCGATGGCCGAACTGGTCGAGGCCGGCAAGGTGCGGCACCTCGGACTGTCCGAGGCGAGCGCGGCGACGCTGCGGCGGGCACATGCCGTGCACCCCATGGCCGCGCTGCAGAGCGAATGGTCGCTGTGGACCCGCGACCTGGAGCAGGAGATCGTGCCGGTGTGCCGTGAACTCGGCATCGGATTGGTGCCGTTCTCGCCCCTCGGGCGCGGCTTCCTGACCGGCCGCTACACCTCGGTGGAGGGGCTGCCGGAGTCCGACGTACGCCGTACGCAGCCCCGCTTCGCCGACGGCAACCTGGAGCAGAACCTCGCCATCGTCGAGAAGCTGAACGAACTCGCCGCCGACAAGGGCGTCAGCGCCGGACAGCTCGCCCTGGCCTGGGTGCAGCACCGCGGCGACGACGTGGTGCCGATCCCCGGTACCCGCCGGCAGAAGTACCTGGAGGAGAACCTCGGCGCCCTCACCGTCGAGCTGTCCGCCGACGAGCTGGCCGCGATAGATGCCGCGGCCCCCGCCGCCGGGATCGCCGGGACCCGCTACGACGAGGTGAGCATGACGTTCGTCAACGGCTGAGCGCCCCTGCGAACGTGTGGGCGTGCGGGACCGCGAGGGCGCGGGGGCGGTGGGTTCGGTCGCAGGGACGGGGGAGGGCTACGCCGGGGACATGACCTCGTAGAGGTTGCCGAAAGCGTCGCGGAAGAACAGCCCGCGGGCGCACAGGGGGTGGTCGATGCGGCCGTTGTCGGGGGTGGCGGGGTCGTTTCCGTAGGGGACGCCGGCCGACTCGATGCGGGCGAGGATGCCGTCGAAGGTCTGGGGGGCGACGTCGAAGGCGAGATGGTGGCCCTCGGCCTCGGGCACGGTCATGAAGTCGAGGGTGAGGGACTCGTTCACGCGGACCGGCGCGAAATGGCCCAGGCGGCCGGCCGGCGGAAGCTCCGGCAGTCCCATGACCGAGGCGAAGAAGTGGGCGGCCGCGCGGTGGTCGGCGGCCGGAACGATGGTGTGGTTGAGGGTCACGGTCATCGGTCACTCCCGGGGTGCTTGAGGCTGCCGTGCAGAAGTACGGCGATGAGTTCTTCGGGGGAGAGCGGGGCCTCGGCGCCCGGCGCCGGGGTGTGGAGCCGGGTGAAGAGGAGACCGAGGAAGGCGGTGGCGACCTTCTCCGGACTGAGGCGGCAGGCGTCGCGGTCCGGTTCGATCAGCTCGACGACACCGTCGCGCAGCGCGAGGAAGGACTGCGCCCGGGCATCGGGCGGCGGTCCGGCCCCGTGCTGACCGTCCCGACCCTCGCCCCGACCACCCCGGCCGTCTCGACTCTCCCGCCCGTCTCGACCTTCCCGTCCGTCTCGACCTTCCCGTCCGTCTCGACCCTCCCGACCGTCGCGCCCCTCCCGGCCGTCCGGGCCGCCCCGACCGGGGCGGAGGTGGCCGGACGCGTGCAGGGCGCCGACGACGGTGCCCATCCGCTCCATGTGGGCGCGCAGGGCCTCGGCGGCCTCGGTGAGGCGTACGTCGAGCGGCTCGTCCAGGGAGATCGTGGCGAGTTCGCGCAGGACGTGGTCCGTGCCGACCGCCTCGGCGACGCAGGCGTCGAGCACCTCGTCCTTGTCCTTGAACGCGCGGAAGATCGTCGCCTCCCCGATGCCGGCGGCGCGGGCGATCTGGCTGGTGGTGACGGCCGCCCCGTACTCCGCCACGAGCGGCAGCGCGGCGGCCACGACCATGGCCCGCCGCTGCTCCACGCTCATTGCGGGCGCGCGACGGCGGGGCTGACTGGCTTGTGGTGGCATACGAAGACCGTACGGAGTGAGTACTCACTCCGTCAATGGGTGCGACCGCCGCGTCCGCTGCTGCCGCCTTCCGCGGGCGCGCAGGTGCCGGCCGCTCCCTAGAATTTGGGGAGCGGGATTTCGGGGAGCGCGACAAGGGCCGGTGTCGACGGTCGCTGTGCGGGGCCGTCGTCCGTACGGAAGGGCGGCGCGCCATGGACTGGAAGCTTGAGCTGGTGCCGGTTCCGGTGTCGGACGTGGAGCGGGCGAAGCGTTTCTACAGCGAGCAGATGGGCTTCGTCGTCGATCACGACATGTGCGTCGGGGACGAGGCGCGCATCGTTCAGCTGACGCCACCGGGCTCGGGCTGCTCGATCGTGATCGGAGCGGGGACCGGGGTCACGGCGGTGCCACCGGGGTCGGTGCAGGGGTTGCAGCTGGTGGTGTCCGACATCGCCGCGGCCCGCGCGGAATTGGTGGAGCGGGGCGTGCCGGCCGGCCCCGTGCAGCACGTCGAGGACGGGGCGATGGCGGAGGGGCCCGGCGGGGCCTGGAACTCGTTCGTCTACTTCAGCGACCCGGACGGAAACGGCTGGGCCCTGCAGGAGTGCCCGGCGGAGGAGTGACCGCCGGACGGGCGATCGACGGAGGGGGACGGGCAAGCGGAGCACCACGGGGCGGAGCACCGCGGGGCGGAGCGACGGGGGCGGAGCGACGGTGCGGAGGGTGTAGCGGGGCGGACGGTGCGAGCACGCGGATTCTGCGGCGGGGCGGGGCCGTTGCTCCTACGATCGGCGGATGGCGACGGTTCAGGAAGCTTTTCTGCGGGCCTTCCACGCGACGCACCCCGCCGTGACGACCCGGGCGATGGCCCGAGGGCGGTCGGCGGACGGCCGGTCCAGTTACGAGCTGCTGCGGGACCGGGTGACGGGGTGCAGGCGGGTGCTGGATCTCGGCTGCGGCGACGGACTCCTGCTGGAACTCCTGGCCGCGAGCGGGCCCCCGCGATCCGCGCTCGCCGGCGTGGACCTGTCCGTGGAGGAGCTGGCGCTCGCGCGCCGCCGGCGGGGACTCGGGCGGGCCGGACTGTGTGCGGCCCGGGCGCAGCAACTGCCGTTCCGCACCGCCCGGTTCGACGGTGTCGTCTCGCACATGGCGCTGATGCTGATGGGCGAAGTGGAGCAGGTCGCGGTCGAGTTGGCGCGGGTGCTGGAGCCCGGCGGGACGCTGGCGGGCGTCCTGGGCGGCGGTGTGGCGGACGGTGAGACGGAGGCGTACGGGGAGTTTCTGCGGCTGGCCCGGCCGTTGTTCCGGGCAGCGCCGGCGGAACAGCAGATTCCGTCGCTCGGCGACCGGCGGCTGCGGACGCGCGAGGGGTGGGACGCGGTGTTCGTCCCGGCCGGCTTCGGGCCGGTGGCGTGGGAGACCGTACGGATCGATCTGACGGGATCGCCGGAGCAGGTCTGGGCGACCGTGGGCGGCTTCTACGACCTCGGCCCGCTCGACCCGGGCGTACGGGCCGACCTGCGGGCCCGTTTCGCGGCGGAGTCGGCGGCGTCGGCCCTGCCGGACGGACGGATTCCGTGCGCGATGACCGTCCACCTCGCCACGGCGGTGAGGCAGTGAAGCGGCGGTGCAGTGTGCGGGCTAGGCCGGATGGCGTTGGGGGTACGTCGCTTCCAGGTGGGTCATGTGGGCGCGGCCCCAGGCCCCGAGGGGGGCCAGGGCCTCGTTGAGGGAGGTGCCGGCCTCGGTGAGGGAGTATTCGACCTTCGGCGGTACGTGAGGGAAGACCTCGCGGTGCACGATGCCGTCGGCTTCCAACTCGCGCAGCTGCTGCGTCAGTACCTTCTCAGTGATCTTCGGCAGGCCGCGCCGCAGCTCACCGAAGCGCTGCGGCCCCTGCGCCAGGGCCCACAGCAGCAGCACCTTCCATTTGCCGTCGATGACGTCCACCGCGGCGTCCAGCCCGCATTCGTACGGGCCCTTGCGTGCGCTCATGGTGCGAACTCCCCCCTCGCGAAGCCCTCCGGGCGATCCCGTTCCCCGGCCCATTATCGGCCAGGCGGCCGCCCCTTCCCCTCGGCCTCGCCCGCCCGCCCCTCACGCCCGGGCCTTGCTCACAGCCCCCGGCCCTTGCTCACAGACCCTGGGCCTTCAGCCACTCCGGGTCGGGGTCGATGGTCTGCAGCACCTCGATCAGGGTGCCTTCGGGGGCCCAGACGTTGAAGCGGCGCTGCCCCCAGGGCTCGTCGCGCACCGGCGCGGCGATCGGTACGCCCTTGGCGCGCAGGGCGGCCTCCTCGGCTGCCGCGTCCTCCACGAGGAAGCCGAGGAGTACGCCGCCGGTCTTCTGGGCGCGGAAGTCCTCCGGCATGGCCTCGTGGCCGCGCAGGGTGAAGTCCAGGTGGTGGTCGGGGTGTTGGGGGTGCTGGAGGCTGGCGTACCAGTCCAGTTCCACGATCGGACGGAAGCCGAAGTGGTCGGTGTAGAAGCGGGTGCTGGCGGCGACGTCGTCGGTCAGCAGGGCGGTGCCGAGCTTGGCGAAGCGCATGGTGATCCTCTCCGTTCGCGGCCGGCCCGTCCGGCCACGACAACAACGTCAGTTGTAGTACTTTAGATGTAGTGGTTGCAAGCCCTTTTGCTGCAGCAGTTGCCGGCACGTTGCGGAAGCAGCTGTGGTGACGTTGCGAAAACAGCTGTGGTGGCGTTGCGGAGGCACGTTGTTGTCACGCGAGCGGCCGTCGGCCGGAGGGAGCGGGAACGGGATGGAGCGAGGAGGACGAGGCAATGGTGCGTAACCCCGAGCGGCGCGCGGCGCTGGTGGATGCCGCGATCGAGGTGCTGGCGCGGGACGGAGCCCGCGGGCTGACCTTCCGGGCCGTCGACGAGGCCGCGGGCGTGCCCAAGGGCACCGCCTCCAACTACTTCGCCAACAGGGACGCCCTGTTGGCCCAGGTCACCGGGCAGATTCACCAGCGCATCGCGCCCGACCCGGACGAGGTCGCGGCCGTGATGGCGGCGCCCCCGAGCCGGGAGCTGGTGGTCCACCTGATGGGTTGGATCAATCGCCGGGTCGCCGCGGACCGCACCGGCTATCTGGCGATGCTGGAACTGCGCCTGGAGGCGACCCGGCGCCCTGAACTGCGTACGGAGCTGACCCGCACCATCCGGGCCACGCTCGACGACGACATCAGCTTCCACCTGGACAGCGGGCTGCCCGGTGACCGTACGGCCGTGATGCTGCTCTACCTCGCGATGACCGGGCTGATGCTGGAGCAGTTGACCCTGCCGGGGGTGGTGCCGGTGGAGCAGACCGAGGGGCTGATCGCGGCACTCGTCGAGCGCGCGATCGGCCCTGACCCGGAGGGCGCGCCCTAAGGTCTGTCCGACGAGACCCTAGGGGCCAGGGGCGTCAGCCGCCGTACGGACGGGCCTCGCGGGCCTCGCGCAGCGCCACGGCCCACCACGTCAGCTGGTCGAGCAGGGCGTCGGCGGCCCGGGTGGCGGGGGCCGGGTCGTGCAGGCGGCCGGCCTCGTCGAAGAGGTTGCCGGCGAGCGGGAAGCTCACCGTCTCGCGCACCGTCGTCGCGTGCAACTCGGCGAAGACCAGACGCAGTTGCTCAATGGCGCGCAGGCCGCCGGAGATTCCCCCGTACGAGACAAAGCCGACCGGCTTGGCCTGCCACGGGGCGTGCAGCAGGTCGATGGCGTGCTTGAGCGGGGCCGGGAAGGAGTGGTTGTACTCCGGAGTGATCACGACGAACGCGTCCGCCGCGTCCACGCGCTTGGCGAAGGACGCGTACTCCTCGCTGCCGTGGCGGAGTTCGTACGGGCGGACGGTGTCCAGGTCGATGACGTCCACGTCGATGTGGGCGTGGCTCTCGGTGTGCCGGGTGAACCAGTTCGCGATGACGGGCGCGAACCGGCCCTCCCGGGTGCTGCCGATGATCACTGCGAGGCGGTACGAGTGCGCGGACATGCGGGGCCCTTCGTGGCGTGGCGGGGAGTCGCGGACGGCGGTGTCGCCGTCGGAACCCGACGCTAGGACCTCAAGCGAAGTTGAGGTCAAGCGTCACCCGGATGAGCCCCCGCCGCGCCCGGCCTCACTCCGCCCCGAAGAGCTTCAGCAGTTCCGTCTTCTCGAACATCCGGGCCGTCTCGATCGCCGAGGGGCTGCCCGCCGACGGGTCCGCGCCGTGCGCGACGAGGGCCTTGACGACCTCGTCCTCGCCCTTGAAGACCGCGCCGGCCAGCGGCGTCTGACCGCGGTCGTTGGGCCGGTCGGGGTCGGCCTCGCGCTGGAGCAGGGCCTCCACGGTGGCCGCGTGGCCGTGGTAGGCGGCCAGCATCACCAGCGAGTCGCCCTTGTCGTTGGTCAGGTTGGCGGGGACGCCCGCGTCCACGTACGCGGCGACGGTGTCGGTGTCGCCGTGCCGCGCCAGGTCGAAGACCTTCGCCGCGAGCTGCAGTACCTCGGGATCGTGCGCGTGCTCGATCGACTCGGGTCCCCGCGGCTCGGGATTCGCGTCACTCATGGTCGCCGGCCTCCTGCTGTGGTGGATGTTGCGTGTGTGCCCTGTCATCGCCACTTTATGCAGGCCATGGCCGTTGCGGCAGCGGTCGAGGGGCCGATGGTGGCGGCCGGCCCGGGGAGCGGCACCCGGTCCGGCCGCACCGGCGGCACACGCGTCAGAACGCCGCCCGGATCTCCCCGACCCGTACGCCGCCGCCCAGCAGCGGGGCGTCCTCCAGGCGCGCCAGCACGGGGGAGTCGACGCCCATCCGGCGCAGCAGGCGGGCGAGGATCGGGCCCAGGGTGCGCGTGGCACCGTCGTCGATCTTGAAGGCCAGAGCGCGGCCGTCGGGCAGCGCCACCGCCTGGACGGCCTCGGCGCCCATCTTCGACAGGGTGCCGGGCAGCGCCTGCATCAGCCAGGTGTCGGGGCGCCGGGTGCCGGCGACGTACTCCGGGTGGGCGCGCATCGCGTCCGCCACCCGCCGCTCCGGGGTGCCGGGGTCCGCCAGCACGAAGTGCCGGAAGGCCCGTGCCAGGCCGGTCAGGGACAGCGAGAGCAGCGGCGCGCCGCACCCGTCGGTGCCGACATGGGCGACCTCCTCGCCGCTCGCCGCGCGCACGCCCTCGGCCACCAGCTGCTGGAGCGGGTGGTCCTGGTCGAGGTACGAGGCCAGCGGCCAGCCGTTGCGCGCGGCGGCGGCCAGCATCGCGGTGTGCTTGCCCGAGCAGTTCATGGCCAGCCGGTCGCGGACCCGGCCCGAGGCGAGGTAGGACTCCGCCTCCTCGGGGTCCAGCGGCAGGTCCGGCGGCGTCTGCAGGTGGTCCGGGGTCAGCCCGTGCTCCGCGAGCATCGTCCGTACGAGGTCGAGGTGGAAGGACTCACCGGAGTGGCTCGCGGCGGCCAGCGCCAGCCGCTCGCCCGACAGCTCCAGGCCCGCCCGCAGCACCGCCGCGGCCTGCATCGGCTTGTTCGTGGAGCGGGGGAAGACCGGCGCGGCCACGTCGCCCAGTGCCGATTCCACACTGCCGTCGGCCGCCAGCACCACCAGCGAACCGCGGTGCCGGCCCTCGACGAAACCGGAGCGCACGACCTCGGCGAGGACCGGCGGGACCGGCGCGCCGGCGCTCGCCTCGGGTGCCGGGGCCTGCTCGGGTATCGGGGTGGGCGAGGACGAGGTCATCGGCGGCCTTCCGGGTGTGGGAGTGGGAGACCCACCGCCCGGGGCTTGTGGCCGCTCAGGACAGCAGGTCGTCTACTTGCGCTTCGCCTTCACGGTACCGGCGGGCGATTTCGGCACTGCAGTCGTCGGTGGTGCGCTGCAGCGACGAACGGCGCCGCGACACCTGCCGTTCGTAGCGGATCAGCCGGCTCATCGCGTCGTGCAGCTCCTGGTCCGTGCGCGCGGTGAGGTCGGACAGCTCCACCTCACCGAGCATTTCCTCCGCCAGCCTGCGGTACTCCTCGCTGTGCGGGGTGCCGAGGGTCACGTGCCGGGCCGAGGAACGGTGCCGCGACGGCAGGTCCGCCAGGATCTCCGGCAGCCGGTCCAGCAGCGGCGAGTGCTGGGCGGTACGGCGGGCGATCTCGGCCCGCAGGATGTCGATCCGGCCCTGCAGCAGCCGCCGCAGATAGCTCAGATCGGCCTCCTCCTGCTGGGAGTCGCGCCGCACCACCCGCAGCTCGGGCAGCCCCAGCCCGGACAGATCGGGATCGGTGGCCGGGCGGCAGGGGTCGCGCTGTTGCGGGGGGCGGGGGTGCTGCGCCTGGCCTGCCTGGAGCATGGGGCCGTCCTCGGTGCCGGCGGGCTCGAAGCGAGCCGCTGCCGTGGTCGTCGTGGTGGGTGGGGAGGTGGTGGCGGTGGTGGTCGACGTCGTGGAGGCGGATGGCGGGGCCGGAGGGATGGGGGCCGGCGCTCCGGTGTCCGGTGCGGCGGAGGCCGCTGCGGGGTGTCCGGTCGATGTCGTACGGGCGGCTGGTACGGGACCGGGTGTCTGTCCGGCGCCGACAGTGCTCATGAATGATTCCGTCCCCTCGTCCGGTGCCGCGTCCAGGGCATGTTGTCCGTGAAACGCACCACGTGCACGCATCGTGCCACTCTGGGCGGTCCTTCTGCAGGGCCATGGCACCCGAACGGCCCCCGTAGGGGCACGGCTGTCCGAAGGCGCCCGGGCGACCGGCATCATGGCGGGTATGCGAGCTGTGGTGCAGAGAGTTGACGGTGCCCGCGTCGAGGTGGCGGGCGAGACGGTCGGGGAGATCGTCGGGGAGGGGCTGTGCGTGCTGGTGGGGGTCACCCACGACGACACCCCGGAGAAGGCGGCACAGCTCGCCCGCAAGCTGTGGTCGGTGCGGATCCTGCAGGGCGAGAAGTCCTGCTCGGACACCTCGGCACCGCTGCTGGTGATCAGCCAGTTCACTCTCTACGGTGACGCCCGTAAGGGCCGCCGCCCCACCTGGAACGCGGCGGCCCCCGGGCCGGTCGCCGAACCGCTGGTCGACGAGGTCGTCGCGCAGCTGCGGGCGCTGGGCGCCCATGTGGAGACCGGCCGCTTCGGCGCGCAGATGAAGGTGTCGCTGACCAACGACGGACCGTTCACGGTGCTCGTCGAGGTCTAGGGGCTGTCGGAAAGCCGGCCGGCGCCGCCGGGGGCCGGCCCCGGCGGCTGCCCGGGCTACGGCTCGACGACCACTTCCTGCGCCGCCGCCGTGCCGCCCGCCATCAGCTCGGCGTCCACCGGCACGTTCCGCTTGACCAGCGCCAGCGCGATCGGGCCGAGCTCGTGGTGGCGGGCCGAGGTGGTGATGAAGCCGAGCTGGCGGCCCTCCTCGCCGTCCGAGGCGAGCCGTACCGGGGTGCCGTGCGGCGGCAGATGGACCTCGCTGCCGTCCAGGTGCAGGAAGACCAGCCGGCGCGGCGGCTTGCCCAGGTTGTGGACCCGGGCGACGGTCTCCTGGCCGCGGTAGCAGCCCTTCTGCAGGTGCACCGCGGTGCCGATCCAGCCCAGCTCGTGCGGGATGGTGCGGTGGTCGGTCTCCAGGCCCAGCCGGGGGCGGTGCGCCTCGACGCGCAGCGCCTCCAGCGCCAGGATGCCGACCGCCGGTCCGTGCGTGGCGGCGAAGGACTCCAGGTCGGCGCGCGGCAGGAACAGGTCGCGGCCGTGCGGGGTCTCCCGTACGACGGTGCCCTCGGGCGTCCCGGCGATGGAGCCGGCCGGCAGGTGCACCACGGCGAACTCGGCGGTGCGGTCGGCGACCTCGACGCGGTAGAAGAACTTCATGCTCTCCAGGTAGGCGATCAACGCCTCCTGGCCGCCCGGCTCGGTGTGCATCCACGTCGTCGCGCCGTCGTCGACGAGGTAGACGGCGTGCTCGATGTGCCCGTGCGCGGAGAGGATCAGCGCCTCGGTGGCCCGGCCGGGCGGGAGTTCGCCGACGTGCTGGGTGAGCAGCAGATGCAGCCAGCTCAGCCGTTCGGGTCCGGAGACGGTGACCACGCCGCGGTGCGAGAGGTCCACGAAGCCGGTGCCGCCGGCGAGGGCGCGCTGCTCGCGGAAGAGGTCGCCGTAGTGCGCGGCGACGCCTTCGTCGGGGGCCTCGGCGGGGACGGCGCCGGGCAGCGACAGCAGGGGGCTGGCGTTCGGATGCAGCATGGGGCCAGCCTACGACTCGTGGTCCACTGCCTCAGCCGTCGCCCTGGGCGGCCTTGCGCTGGCAGGACGCACACCGCCCGAAGATCGCGAAGTGCTTCATGTCCGTCTCGAAGCCGAACTGTTCGCGCAGCGTCGCGGTGAACGGCTCGGCCACCGACAGATCCGCCTCGATGACGTCCGTGCAGTCCCGGCAGACGAGGTGGATGTGGTGGTGCCGGTCGGCGAGGTGGTACGTGGGCGCCCCGTGCCCGAGGTGGGCGTGGCTGACCAGGCCCAGTTCCTCAAGGAGTTCCAGGGTCCGGTAGACGGTGGAGATGTTCACCCCGCCCGCCGTCTTGCGCACCTCGGTGAGGATGTCGTCCGGGGTGGCGTGTTCCAGCCTGTCCACGGCCTCCAGCACGAGCTGGCGCTGGGGGGTCAGCCGGTATCCGCGCCTGCGGAGGTCGCTCTGCCAGTCGGTGGTCACCACACAGCCAGTGTAGGAGGAGCGGCGTCGGGCGCGCAGGCGCCGTCTCCTCAGCCGTCGGCCCGTACGCCGCGCAGATAGCGGGCCAGCGCGCTGACGGCGGCCGGGTTGCGGGGGCTTTCGACGAGCTCGGCGTAGTCCATGACGTAGATCCGGTGGTGCTTGACCGCCGAGACGCCGGCGAGCGGCGGGTAGGACATCAGGAACGCCTTCTTGCGGGCGGCGGAGGTGTCGCCGTAGTCGTTGATCACGATGACGTCGGGGTCGCGGGCGACGACGGTCTCCCAGCCGACGGTCGTCCAGGAGTCCTTGAGGTCGGCCATCACGTTCACGCCGCCGGCCTTGCCGATGATGTCGTGCGGCCCGGCGTAGCGGCCCGCGGTCAGCGGCTTGTCGCGGCCGTCGTCGTAGAGGAAGACCGAGGGACGGCGGCCGGGGGCCGGTGCCTTCGCGGCGGCCTCGGCGACCTGGCCGCGGTACTTCTTCACCAGGGCGGCGGCCCGGTCCTCGACGTGGAAGATTTTCCCGAGCGTCGCCAGGTCGGTGTAGAGCGCCTCCAGGGGCGGCATCACGCCGCGGGCGCCGCCGTCCCTGCCGTGGTGGCAGGACTCGGTCAGCACGTAACTGCCGATGCCGAGCTTCCGGAGGGCGGCGGGGGTGAGGCCGTTGTCCTCGCCGAAGCCGTAATTCCAGCCGGCGAAGACCAGGTCGGCCCGGGCGTCCAGGGCCATCTCCTTGGTGAGCGCCTTCTTGGAGAGCCAGGGCACCTTGCCGTAGGCGGCCTTCCAGGGCACGGCGTCGAGATCGCCCTTGTCGTCGGGCATCACATAGCCCGCCATCCGGTCCTCCAGGCCCAGCGCGAACATGATCTCGGTGATGCCGACGTCGTTGGTGACCACCCGGCGGGGCACCGTGTCGTACGTCGTGCGCACCCCGCAGTTCTCGACGGTGACGGGACGGTGGCCGGCGGACCCGGCGCGGTCCTTCCCGTCACCGGCGACGTGGGCGCCGCAGCCGGTCAGGGCGACGGCGAGGACGGTGAGCAGCGCTGCGGGACGGCGGGACATGACGGGTCCTTAGGAAGAGGCGGGCGGGACGGTCTGCGGGAGGCGGTCGAACAGCAGCTGGACGGCGCCCGACACGGGGTGCCGTACGCGGTGCGCGCGAACCCCGAAGACCTCGGCCAGCAGCTCCGGGGTGAGCACCTCGTACGGCGGTCCCGAGGCGACGATCCGGCCCTCGGCGATCACATGCAGCGCGTCGCAGTGCACGGCGGCCAGATTGAGGTCGTGCAGCGCGGTCAGCACGGTCAGCCGGCTGTCCCGCACCAGCGCCAGCACCTCCAACTGCTGGGCGATGTCGAGGTGGTTGGTCGGCTCGTCGAGGACCAGCACCTTCGGCTCCTGGGCGAGCGCGCGGGCGATCAGCACCCGCTGCTTCTCGCCGCCGGACAGGCTCAGGAAGCCGCGGCCGGCGAGGTGCGCGGCCCCGACCCGGGCCAGCGCCCGCTCGCACACCGCGGTGTCCGCCGCGCTCGCCCGGCCCGAGCCGCGCTGGTGCGGCAGCCGGCCCATCGCGACGACCTCCGCGACGGTGAAGTCGAACTCCGTACCCGCCTCCTGGGGCAGCGCGGCCAGCAGCCGGGCGCCCGTGCGCGCGTCCATGGCGTGCAGATCGGCGCCGTCCAGCCGGACCGCCCCGGCGGCCGGGCGCAGCGCGCGGTAGACGCAGCGCAGCAGCGTCGACTTGCCGCTGCCGTTGGGGCCGACCAGGCCGACGAGTCCGCCGCTGTCGGCCCGCAGCGTGAGGTCGTGGACGAGACGCCGGCCGGCCACGTCCACGGACAGGTCCTCGACGTCGATCCGCATCAGGCACCGCCCCCGAAGGAGTAGCCGCGCCGCCGCATCAGCAGCACGAAACACGGCACGCCGATCACCGCGGTGATCACCCCGACCGGCAGTTCGACGGGCGCCAGCAGCACCCGCGACAGCAGGTCCACCCACACCAGCAGCACCGCGCCGAGCAGCGGCGCGACGGCCAGCACCCGGCGGTGGTCGGCGCCGACCAGCATCCGGGTGACGTGCGGCACCATCAGCCCGACGAAGCCGATCGCGCCGCTGACCGCGACCACCGCGCCGGTGACCGCGGCGGCCACCACGAACAGCTCCCGGCGCAGCCGCCCGGCGTCGACGCCCAGCGCGGCGGCGGTCTCGTCGCCCATGGCCAGCGCGTTCAGCCGGCCCGCGGAGAGCAGCAGATGGGTCAGCGCGGCGGCCACCGCGACCGCGGCGATCGGCAGCGAGCCCCAGCCGGCCCCGCTGAGGCTGCCGAGCAGCCACATCATCGCCGAGCGGGCCGCCTCGCCGCGGTCGGCGGTGAACACCATCAGGGTGGTGACGGCGGAGAAGCCGTAGTACATCGCGGTGCCGGTCAGGACCAGCCGCAGCGGCGTCAGCCCGTGGGCGGTGCGGGCGGCCGCGTACACCAAGGCCATGGCGAGCAGCGCCGAGACGAACGCGGAGACCGACAGCGCCCAGACGCCGAGCGCGCCGAGCGCCCCGAAGAGCAGGACGGCGTTGGCCCCGACGGCCGCGCCGCTGGATATCCCGAGGACGAACGGGTCGGCGAGGGCGTTGCGCACCAGCGCCTGGACCGCGACGCCGATGGCGGAGAGCCCGGCGCCGACCACCGCGGCCAGCACGGCCCGCGGGAAGCGCAGCTCCCACACGATGGTGTAGGCGGGGACCTCGTCGGGGGCGAGGCTGCCGCCGGTCAGCCCGGCGGCGAGGTAGCGCACGACCTGCGGCCAGCTCACCCCGGCGGCGCCGAGGCCGACGCCGCACAGCAGGGAGGCGAGGAGGACGGCGCACAGCGCGGCCGCCAGGGGAGTGGTACGGGCGGGACTCGCCAAGGGACGTACGCCTCCGGCTCGGGCCGGGAGCGTGCGGGTCCCCCTGCTCCTTGAGAGCGTGGGGGAGGAAAAGGAGCCGCGGCGCGCGGCGCGGGGCCGGGCGGCGTCCCCTCGCAGTCCACGGCGAGTTGTCAGGATCCGACGCCGCCGCGGGTGATCGGGCTCGCGGAACGGATTCCGCTTACCGTTGCGGGTCAGCGCCGGACTCTCACCGGACTTCCCCCGCGGGGCGCGTCGTGCTGTGCGGGCCGGTCAGCCCTGGTACGGGGTGCCGTCCGGGTTGAAGAAGGAGACCCCGTCGGGCATGTCGTCGGGCAGGCTCTCGGCCCACTCCTTCAGGTCGGCGACCTTCTTCAGGTGCGCCGACATGTACGGCCGCAGCGGCACCTCCGGGGTGGCCTTCTCGCCCACCCACATCAGGTCGCTGTTGACGTAGCCGTAGAGCCGCTTGCCGCCGGTGTAGGGGCCGGCGGAGGCGGTGCGCGCGACCGCGTCGGTGACCAGGTCGATCTGCGGCTTCTGGTCGGCCAGCTCGCCGTACCAGATCTCCACCACGCCCTGGTCGCGGGTCATCACGACCTCGACCTTGCGGTCCTCGTGGACGCGCCAGTAGCCGCTCTCGCTCTCCAGGGGGCGGACCTTCTTGCCCTCCTTGTCGAGCACCCAGCTGTGCGAGGTGTATTCGAGGAAGTCACGGCCGTCGTGGGTGAAGGTGACTTCCTGCCCGAAGTTGCACTTCTCGGTGCCCGGGAATTCGGCGACGCCCGCGCCCTCCCAGCGGCCGAGGAGGAAGACGAGCGGCACCAGGGCCGGGTTCAGGTCGGACGGAATCTCGATCATGACAGCTCAGGCGATCTGTAGGCGGGGTCGGCAGCGGCGCGGAGCGCTCCGGTGCAGGGCGGTGACGGGTGGGCGGTCAGCGCTGGCCCTGGTACAGCTTCTTCCAGGTCAGCCCGGCGAACGCGAGCACGCCGACGGCGACCAGAACCAGCAGGGTGGTGAAGAATGCCTCAAGCACGAGCGCGCTCCTCAAAACGGGGTGAGGGTGTAACGGACCGCCTGCGAGTCTAGTCGGCGACGGTGACAGCGGCGCTGCGAGGTCCTCCGTCGGCCCCCTGCCCGCCTACTCTGGGGGCATGGCGAAGAAGCTCGTGATCAAGGTGACGGCGGGCGCGGACGCGCCCGAGCGGTGCTCGCAGGCGTTCACGGTGGCGGCGGTGGCGGTGGCCAGCGGCGTCGAGGTGTCGCTGTGGCTGACCGGGGAGTCGGTGTGGTTCGCGCTGCCGGGCCGGGCGGCGGAGTTCGAACTGCCGCACGCGGCGCCGCTGCCGGAGCTGATCGACGGCATCCGCGCGGGCGGCGGGGCGATCACGGTCTGCACGCAGTGCGCGGCCCGGCGCGACATCGAACAGAAGGACCTGATCGAGGGGGCGGGCATCGCCGGCGCCCAGGTGTTCGTCAGCGAGATCATGCCGGACGACGTCCAGGCGCTGGTGTACTGACCGGACGCAGGCGGGCGGCCCGGGCCCCGGCGACGTGCGGTGCCCTACTGCGGGTGCTTGTCGTCGCCCCGGTCGTCCAGCTCGCGCCACCAGCGGTCGGACTCGGGGTCGCCCGACTCGTCCCACCAGCGTTCGCCGGGCTCCCGCCGGTTGCCGATGATCGCCGCGACCGGCGGGATCACCATGGCGACGACGCACATACCCACCGCGACCGGCACCGACCACAGCCGCACCACGGCCCAGGCCAGCACGAACAGCACCAGGCACACGCCCATCAGCACGAAGTACCGGCGATGACGGCGCTCTGCGGGCGACCGGCGGTGCGCGTACATGACTCCACGGTAAGTCCGTGGCGGACCGGAAAGAAGTCGGGGGGACGCCGCTTCGCCCCGCGCGCCACGCAGAAGGGCCGCACCCCCGATCAAGGCGTCCAAACCTCTGGGGTGCGGCCCTCCGGCCGTACGGACGGTGCCTGTCGGCCCGTTCGTCAGACGGCGATGGCGACCTCCGCCAGGCCGCCCTTCTGGGCGACGACGGTGCGGTCCGCGGTGCCACCGGGGACGAGCGCGCGCAGCGTCCAGGTGCCCTCGGCCGCGTAGAAGCGGAACTGTCCGGTCGCGGAGGTGGGTACCTCGGCGGTGAACTCTCCGGTGCTGTCGAGGAGTCGGACGTAACCGGTGACGGGCTCGCCGTCGCGGGTCACGCTGCCCTGGATCGTCGTTTCACCGGGCTTGATGGTCGAGGCGTCCGGGCCGCCGGCCTGTGCTCCACACATAGGGGTACTTCCTTGAGGGGGTCGGGGGAGAAGCGCTTGCTTACTTGTTGGCGCCGAGCTCGATCGGGACGCCGACCAGCGAGCCGTACTCGGTCCAGGAGCCGTCGTAGTTCTTCACATTGGTCTGGCCGAGCAGCTCGTGCAGCACGAACCAGGTCAGCGCGGAGCGCTCACCGATGCGGCAGTAGGCGATGGTGTCCTTCGCCAGGTCGACGGACTCCTCCTCGTAGAGGGCCTTGAGCTCGTCGTCCGACTTGAAGGTGCCGTCGTCGTTGGCGTTCTTCGACCACGGGATGTTGCGGGCGCTGGGCACGTGGCCGGGGCGCTGCGACTGCTCCTGCGGGAGGTGGGCCGGGGCCAGCAGCTTGCCGCTGAACTCGTCGGGGGAGCGCACGTCGACGAGGTTGAGGCTGCCGATCGCGGCGACGACTTCGTCACGGAAGGCGCGGATGGAGGTGTCCTGGGCCTTCGCCTTGTACGCGGTGGCCGGGCGCTCGGGGACCTCGGAGCCGTCGACCAGGTCGCGGGAGTCCAGCTCCCACTTCTTGCGGCCGCCGTCGAGCAGCTTGACGCTGTCGTGGCCGTAGAGCTTGAAGTACCAGTACGCGTAGGACGCGAACCAGTTGTTGTTGCCGCCGTAGAGGACGACGGTGTCGTCGTTGGCGATCCCCTTGGCCGAGAGGAGCTTCTCGAAGCCCTCCTGGTCGACGAAGTCGCGGCGCACCGCGTCCTGGAGGTCCTGCTTCCAGTCGATGCGGACCGCGTTCCTGATGTGGTTCTTGTCGTAGGCCGAGGTGTCCTCGTCGACCTCGACGAGCACGACCTTCGGGTCGTCGAGGTGTGCCTCGACCCAGTCGGCGTCTACGAGGACGTCGCTACGGCTCATGTTCTTCTCCTCCGGGGCAGTTACGGGGGCAGTTGCGGAGTGGCACGTGGGTACGCCGGGTGCGCGCCGATGACTTCCGGGCGCCCCTCACTCTCGTACGGGGCGGGAATGGCGCTGTGCCGGACACGCGGGGTTCCGGCCCGAGGGGCCGGCCGGTGGGGACGGGGGAAGGACCCGTCAGGCAGGACGACAGAGCATGGCGGCGACGCGGCACAGGTCGACTGCCCGCCGCTTCGTGAGTACCGCCAGTCCCCGTGGGCGGGGACGGCTCAATGCGCTCTGCATGGCCCCGATCGTAGGGAGGCGAGGCGGGCCATGTCACCGGCGTGTCGAATGGCGAGACGTGATTGTCCGTATTGTGGGATGCACTGCCTCGCGCGGAGGCTCCCGGGCCGCCGGCGGCACGTCCGTACCGGTGGGGGGTCTGGCCTGCGGACCGGGGTGTCTCAGGGAATGGACGGCGGGCCGGTGGGGCGGCCCGCCGCGGGCGCCCGGCTCAGCCGGGGAGCTTGACGTCCTTGCCGGACGCGGAGATCGACAGGCCGTCCGCCTGGACCGTCACCTTGTCCAGCTTCAGGTTGCCGGGCAGCTGGTCCAGCTTCCAGTCGTGGTCGGTCTGCATGCGCACCCGGGTCTCACAGCTCGGGAGGGCCTTGCACATCGCGGGGAGCCCGTCGGCCCGCAGCCGGACGGTGTTCCCGCCGACGATGGTGATGGAGCCGGTGACGTCCAGCGAGCTGAGCACCGGCACGTTCGGGGAGATCTTGACCTGGCTGCGGCCGTTCTTCTGCCCGCCGTAGGAGATCTTGACGTTGCTGCCCGACGCCTTGGTCAGATCGGCAAAGCTGATGTGGGCCGTCCCGGTGGCCGAGGCGGCGCTCTGGATGGACATGTAGTCGCTGGTCAGCGCCACGTCGTGGAACTGCGCGGACAGCTTGTCGATGCGCAGGGTGCGGCCCTCGGCCCGGGCCTCGATGCCGCCGAGGTCCGCGTCGACCTCGTCCAGGTCGCGGGCGGCGACCTGGGTCAGGAAGGGAAAGCCCTTGATCGAGACCTTCGGGGTGCCCTGGAGCCCCTGGCTGGCGCGGATCTTGTCCGCCGCCTTGTCCTCGACGAGATTGACCGCCACCCGGTCGGCGGCCACGAACAGGCCGCCGAATATCACCAGGAGAACCACCAGCACGCGAAGTGCACGCATCGAACCACTCCCCCACACCTGGGCCGGATCCCGGCCGACTCGTCCGTGCAGGCCCCCTGCCTGCGCTCGGACAGACCCTAGAGGACGGGCTCGCCGGGACGGCAGCGGCGGTCGCCGCAGGGTGCGACGAGCGGCGGCCCGCGCGGCGAGAGGGCTGCGCGGGGGAGGGGGACCGCACGGTGGGTGCCCGCGCACGGCGACGGCGGCCGCCGGGCGCTCGGTGCGCGTCCGGCGGCCGCCGTCGTGTGCTCTCTGCGGCCCCTACAGGGCCGCTCAAGGGGCCGGGGTCAGCCCAGGGCCCGCCCCAGGACGTAGACCGCCGGGGCGGCCAGGGCCAGCGGCAGCGCGACACCGGCCGTCATGTGGACGAAGCGGGACGGGTAGTCGTAGCTGGCCACCCGCAGGCCGATCAGGGCGCAGCCGCCGGCCGCCAGGCCCAGCAGCGCACCGGACGTGCCCAGGCCGGTCAGCTGGCCCGCCCCGACCCCGGCGCCCGCGGCGGCGACCAGGGCGACACCGATCGAGACCGGGGCCGGCAGCGGCAGCGCGCGGGCGAGGGTGGCCACCCCGACCGCGGCGGCGCCGACCACCACGGCGTGCGGGCTCGCCGCGAGCTGCCCGCCGGCGAGCACCGCCAGCGCGGTCGAGGTCAGCCCCGCGGTCAGCGCGTACATCCGCTCGTCCGCGCTGCTGCGGTTGCGCAGCTGAAGGACGAGGACGAACAGGCACCACACGCCGAGCGTGCCGATGCCCACCAGGGGCGCGCTGTCGCGGTCGGTGAACAGCAGCGCGACATCGGTGGCCAGCCCGGCGAGGAACGCCAGCGCGATGCCCTGGCGGGCCGGCCACATGCCGTTGAGCCGGAACCATCCGGCGGCGGTGACCGCCTGGAGCAGCGCCACCGGTACGGCGAGCACCGGGCGGGCCAGCGGCCCGGTCAGCGCGAGCAGCAGAGCGAGCACCGCGGTCAGCGCGGCCGGCTGGATGCCGGGCGGGATGATCGGCGAGCGGCCCTCGGCGCGGGCCCGCTGGTTGGGGGCGAGCGGCGCGGTGGGCAGCGTCGGGACGGCGGGTGCCGGGGCGGCCGGCGCGGCCTCCGGGTGCCGGCGCGCGTACGGCTCCTCGGCCGGCTGCGGGCTCTGGTGCTGGGTGGGCAGGGGGCCGTAGTGCGGCTGCTGCGGCGCCTGGGGTTGGTGCTGGTGCGGCTGAGGCTGGTGATGCTGCGCCTGAGGAGGCTGGGGCGCCTGGTACGGCTGCTGCGGGCGTTGCTCCTGCGGCTGCTGCTGCCCGTAGGCGTCATAGCCGTACTGGCCCTGCCCGTAGGGGTTGTGCTGCTGGTGCTGCTGCGGGTGCTGGTGTGGCTGCTGGGCGGCGGCGCCGTACCCCTGCTGCCCGTAGGGGGCGCCGTACCCGGTCTGCGGGTCGTACGGCGCGGGCTGCCGGGGCGCAGCCTGCTGCGGCGCGGGCGCCGCCTGCCGGTCGTACCCCTCGTACCCCTCGTACGTCCCGTGCGGGTCGTACGCACCCGGTCGGCCGTAGGGGTCCTGCGGCGGGTACGGGCGGTGGTTCTGCGGCTGGTTGTCGCTCATATCGGTGCGCTCACCCTCCCGCGAACGGCGGCAGGACCTCGACGGTGCCGCCCTCGGCCAGCGGCACCGCCGCGTGGTCGCGGGCGCCGACCGGATCGCCGTCCACCAGGAATGAGCAGCGCATCAGCACGCGCGCGAACTCGGGGTTCGCGGCGTGCGCCGCGCGTGCCGCGTCGAGCGCCTCGGCGAGCGTCGCCGCCGCGTACGGCTCCTCTGCCGTGCCGGCGGCGGCCTTGGCCGCGGCCCAGTAGCGCACGGTGCCAGTTGTTGTCACGGCGGCCTCTTCGTCGTGTCGGTCGGGGGGCTGCCCGTGGTGGCGGGCACCCCGTCGTTGCCGCCTCCATGATGGCGCACGCGGCGGCCGGCCCCGTTCCGGGCACATTCCGCCGGAGAAACACGGCGGGCCCTCGCGTCCTCCGGAAATTCGATTGCCGAAGGCAAGCGTTCTAATAGGCTCTGCGTGTGTTGGTCCGACTAGCGCGGGCGCATCTGCGGCCCCACAGGCGCTCAATATCCCTGATCGTGCTGCTTCAGCTGATCCAGACCCTGGCAACTCTCTACCTGCCCACCCTCAACGCCGACATCATTGACAACGGTGTCGTGAAGGGGGACACGGGCTACATCTTCCGCATCGGCGGCTTCATGACCGCCGTGACGCTGCTGCAGATCGTCTGCGCCGTCGGAGCCGTCTATTTCGGTGCCCGTACGGCCATGGCCCTCGGCCGGGACATCCGCGCCGCGGTCTTCGACCGGGTGCAGTCCTTCTCCGCCCGTGAGGTCGGCACCTTCGGCGCGCCGTCCCTGATCACGCGCACCACCAACGACGTCCAGCAGGTCCAGATGCTGGTGCTGATGACCTTCACGATGATGGTCTCGGCGCCGATCATGTGCGTCGGCGGCGTCGTCATGGCGCTCAATCAGGACGTACCGCTCTCCGGTCTCCTGCTGGTCATCGTCCCGGTCCTCGGGATCCTCGTCTCACTGATCGTGCGCCGGATGCGTCCGCTCTTCCGCGGGGTGCAGGAGCGCATCGACACCGTCAACCGCGTCCTGCGCGAGCAGATCGCCGGTATCCGCGTCATCCGCGCCTTCGTCCGTGACACGCACGAACGCGAGCGGTTCGCCGGGGCCAACACCGATCTGTACGACGTCTCGGTGCGCGCCGGCCGGCTGATGTCGATGATGTTCCCGCTGGTGATGCTGATCGTGAACCTCTCCAGCGTGGCCGTCGTCTGGTTCGGCGGGCTGCGCATCGACAGCGGTTCGATGCAGATCGGCGCGCTGACCGCGTTCCTCAGCTACCTGATGTACATCCTGATGTCGATCATGATGGCGACGTTCATGGTGATGATGCTGCCGCGCGCGGAGGTCTGCGCCGAGCGCGTCCAGGAGGTGCTGACGACCGACTCCAGTGTCGCGCCGGCCGAGAACCCCGTCACCGAGCTGCGCCGCCGCGGCGAACTGGAGCTGCGCAACGTCGAGTTCCGCTTCCCGGGCGCCGAGCAGCCGGTCCTCAAGGACATCTCGCTGACCGCCCTCCCCGGCGAGACCACCGCCGTCATCGGCTCCACCGGCAGCGGCAAGTCCACCCTGCTCGGCCTCGTCCCCCGGCTCTTCGACGCGACCGGCGGCACGGTCCTGGTCGACGGCGAGGACGTGCGCACCCTCGACCAGGAGACGCTGGCCGGGGCGATCGGACTGGTCCCGCAGAAGCCGTACCTCTTCTCGGGGACGGTCGCCACCAACCTCCGCTACGGCAACCCGGACGCCACCGACGAGGAGCTGTGGCAGGCCCTGGAGACCGCCCAGGCCCGCGACTTCGTCGAGCGGATGGACGGCGGCCTGGACGCCGCCATCGCCCAGGGCGGCACCAACGTCTCCGGCGGCCAGCGCCAGCGGCTGGCCATCGCCCGCGCCCTGGTGCGCCGCCCCGAGATCTACCTCTTCGACGACTCCTTCTCCGCCCTGGACTACGCGACGGACGCCGCGCTGCGCGCCGCGCTCGGCCGGGAGACGGACCGGGCGACGGTCGTGATCGTCGCCCAGCGGGTCTCCACGATCCGCGGCGCCGACCGGATCGTCGTGCTGGACGAGGGCCGGGTCGTGGGCACCGGCACCCACAGCGAACTGATGGCCGACAACGAGACCTACCGGGAGATCGTGCTCTCCCAGCTCACCGAGCAGGAGGCGGCGTGACCACCGCGGACAAGGGGGCGGCCGCGCGCGCCGAGACCCCGGCGGCCACCGAGGAGACCCCTCAGGCCGCACCCCGGAGAGGCCCGGCCCCGGCGGCCGGCCCGGCCCGGTTCATGGGCGGCCAGCCCGCCGAGAAATCGATGGACTTCAAGGGCTCCGGCAAACGGCTGCTGGCCCAGATGCGTCCCGAGCGCGGCATCATCTCCGTCGCGCTGGTGCTGGGCGTGCTGAGCGTGGCGCTGACCGTCATCGGCCCCAAGGTCCTCGGCCACGCGACCGACCTGATCATGTCCGGCATCGTCGGCCGCAAGCTGCCCGAGGGGATCACCAAGGCCCAGGCCGCGGCGCAGCTGCGCGCCCACGGGCAGGGCGGGCTCGCCGACATGCTCGGCGCGATGCCGGTCGTCCCCGGCCAGGGCATCGACTTCGACGCGGTGGGCGTGGTCCTGCTCTGGGTCACCCTGATCTACGCGGGATCCTCGCTCTTCGGCTTCGTCCAGGCCCGGATCGCCACCCGGGTCGTCCAGCGCGCCGTCTACCGGATGCGCGAGCAGGTCGAGGAGAAGCTGGCCCGGCTGCCGCTGAGCTACTTCGACAAGCAGCAGCGCGGCGAGGTCCTCTCCCGGGCCACCAACGACATCGACAACATCCAGCAGACGCTGCAGCAGACCCTCAGCCAGATCGTGGCCTCGCTGCTGACCATCGTCGGCGTGCTCGCCATGATGTTCTGGATCTCCTGGCTGCTGGCGCTGGTCGCCCTGATCACGGTGCCGGTCTCCGTCGTCGTGGCCACCAAGGTCGGCAAGCGCGCCCAGCCGCAGTTCGTCCAGCAGTGGAAGACGACCGGCAAGCTCAACGCCCACATCGAGGAGATGTACACCGGCCACAGCCTGGTGAAGGTCTTCGGCCGGCAGCGGGAGTCCGCCGAGCTGTTCCGCGAGCAGAACGAGGCGCTCTACGCCGCGGGCTTCAAGGCCCAGTTCATCTCCGGCATCATCCAGCCCGCGATGATGTTCATCGGCAACCTCAACTACGTGCTGGTGGCGGTGGTCGGCGGACTGCGCGTCGCCTCCGGGGCACTGTCCATCGGTGACGTGCAGGCGTTCATCCAGTACTCCCGCCAGTTCAGCCAGCCGCTGACCCAGGTGGCCTCGATGGCCAACCTCGTCCAGTCCGGCGTCGCCTCCGCCGAGCGGGTCTTCGAACTGCTCGACGCCGACGAGCAGGAACCCGACCCCGAGCACGCCGAGCGCCCCGAAGAGGTCCGCGGCCGCGTCGAGTTCGAGGACGTCTCGTTCTCGTACACCCCCGACAAGCCGCTCATCGAGAACCTCTCGCTCGCCGTCCACCCCGGCCAGACCGTCGCGATCGTGGGCCCGACCGGCGCCGGCAAGACCACCCTCGTCAACCTCCTGATGCGCTTCTACGAGGTCGGCGGCGGCCGGATCACCCTCGACGGCACCGACATCGCCGCCATGTCCCGCGAGGAGCTGCGCGCCAACATCGGCATGGTCCTCCAGGACACCTGGCTCTTCGGCGGCACGATCGCGGAGAACATCGCCTACGGCGCCCCGTCCGGCACCTCGCTGGACAAGATCGTCGAGGCCGCCCGCGCCACCCACGTCGACCGCTTCGTGCGCACCCTCCCCGACGGCTACGACACCGTCATCGACGAGGAGGGCGGCAACGTGTCGGTCGGCGAGAAGCAGCTGATCACCATCGCCCGCGCGTTCCTCGCCGAGCCCGCCATCCTCGTCCTGGACGAGGCCACCAGCTCGGTCGACACCCGCACCGAGGTCCTCATCCAGCAGGCGATGGCCCAGCTCCGCGCCGGCCGCACCAGCTTCGTCATCGCCCACCGTCTCTCCACCATCCGTGACGCCGACACCATCCTCGTCATGGAGAACGGCAGCATCGTCGAACAGGGCTCCCACGACGCCCTGTTGGCCGCGAACGGCGCCTACGCGCGCCTGTACGCGGCCCAGTTCGCCGAGGCGGTGGCCGAGACGGGCTGAGACCGGGCCGCTCTCCCCGGTCCCGCGTCCGATGAGATCGGCATTTAAACGCACATCGAGGGCGGTCCGTCGCTAACGTAAGACACGAACGTGTCGTACGGGCGGATCGCGACGTATGGGGCCGGGAATTGTCCCGGAGGCCCCGGCTCCCAGGAGGAACTCCTGTGGCAGCCGGGGCTGTTGCCGGTGATGGGTGCACGCCGAAATGGGGCCTCTCCTCACCATCGGGCGGCAACCGCGCGGAACCTCCGGGGACGACGTCGCGCGTGGCGAGGGGCTCCACCGCCCTGCCCCGTCGGATCGGCGAGGCGGCAGGAAGACGGTCCGGCGGTGTTGCCGGGAACAACCGAGCAGCTCCACCGCATGGAGCCGGCCCTGACCACTGCGCACACGCCGACCAGGATCTACTACGTGGACGACTCGGGCGATGCCAGAAGCCTCGCCGTCATCGGCTGGTTAGGCATCGAACTCGCCCACTGGCAGCCGGCTTTGGACAGCTGGCAGCACTTCCGGCGCGGCCTGCACACCGACCCGGCCCTCGACATCCGCGCCGATGACGAACTGCACGCCGTGAACCTCGCCGCGGGCCGCGGCCGCCGCCTCAACGAAGCCGTACGCACCCACGGCGAGGTGCAGAAGTCCCGGTACCGGGACGTCGTGCGGCGCGGACTGGAGACCGTGGCGAAGATGCCCGGCGCGACGGCCGGTGCGGCCTACCGCCGGACCCACGACATCGGCCGGGACCGCGCCGGCCTCTACGCGGCGTGGATCGAACGCCTCAACGCGCAGCACGCGGCGTCCGGCAGCCATGCGCTCGTCGTGGTGGACGGGGACGGCACCGAGCACGCGCTGCGCCGGGCCCACCGCGCACTCCAGGGCGGCGCCCGGCACGTCATCGAGGACCCGCTGTTCGTCCCGGCGCACCGCAACCACCTGGTGCAGGCGGCGGACTTCATCGCGCACGCGGCGTTCCAGCACCTGGCCCGCCAACCGAACCGCGAGCCGATGCGGGAGTGGTTCCCGGAGATCCTGCCGGACGCAGGGCCCCCGGTGGCCCTGTGACCCCCGCCGTTGCCGGTGCCGCTCTCCGGGCTCCGGGCGCCGGGCCCCGGCCATCGGTCGGGGCCCGGCCATCGGACCTGGTGCCCCGGATACCCGGGCCAGGACCGCGCTTCTACCTTCGCACATCACTTGTCGCCGATGGAGGTTCGTACCGACGATGACGACGGAAGAGAAGATCACCTTCGACTGGGGCGACACCCGGGTCGAGGTGTCGGGCTTCCAGCCCGTCCTGCCCAAGGCCCCCGACGGCGACGACCGGCAGAAGGTGATCGCCGCCGCGCGCACCAACCGGCTCGCCGCGCTGCCCGAGGACGCCTGGCACGCCGTCGCCCGCGGCGCGGTGACGCCCGAGGCGGTGGCCGTCCAGCTCCAGAGCCAGGCCGGCGAGGCCGGCCTGCTGATGGCGGAGCACGTCGACGGAGCCACCCTCAGATCGCTGCACAGCCGGGTCTGGCTCACCGAGTTGTTCCCCGGCATCCAGCCGCGGACCGGCCAGGAGGCCATGGAGATCCCCGATCCCAAGGTCATGGGGGTCGTCCGCGACGGCCGGCCCGAGGCGCTGCTGACGTACGAGTACCAGGACCACGACCACCTGCGGAACCACCTCTGGCAGACCATCGAGGGCACCCTCCGGCTCAACAGTTACGCACCGTCCGTCCTCGCCCGCCGGGTGACCCGCGCGGTCATCGCGCACCCGGTGGAGCTCCGCTTCGAGGACGGCTCCGACCCGGTGTACGCCCTCGTCGTCCGCGACGGCATCACCCGCGTCGCCAGCGCCTGGAACGTCCTGGCCGGGCCGCGCGCGGAGCCCGACGAGGTGGCGGACCTCGCCGCGGACGTGCTGCTGGCCGGGGCCGAGGGGGCGCGGACCGAGGCCGGCAAGACCCGCAGCCAGCACATGGGGCAGGCGCGGGAGGCCCAACGCCGCAAACTGCGCGAGGAGTTCGAACGCGGCTGCGCCCCGGGGCAGCGCCCCTCCGACCGGGCGATCCAGATCGGGCAGACGTATGTGCTGCCCGCGCAGATCGCCGTGGGCGTCGAGCCCTACCCGGACAACAAGCTGGACGACGCGGACCTCTTCGACGACGCGCTGCGCTCGATCCTGGCCAGCGTGCACGTGGAGTTCAAGGAATGGACCCCGGCGGCCCAGAACGTCGAGGTCGCCAGCCGGGCGCTCAACCGCCTCGTGCAGATCCCGCCGGACGGCGTGGACGCCGACGACCTGCGCCACGTCTACGGGCTCGCCGTCGGACGGATCGGCACCGCCGAGTTCCCCAAGGTGTTCAAGAACGGCGACATCCCGGGGACCGCGCTGTGGCGGGCCGTCTACCTGGTCAACATCCTGACCCGTCCGGACCTCTTCGAGGCGCTGAAGAACTACGCCAAGGAGATCAAGGGCGAACGCCGCATGGCGACCAAGGGCTTCGCGGGTCTGCTCGGCCCGCTCGTGGACCGTCCCTGGCGCACGGCCAAGCAGGACGTGACGAAGCAGGCCCGGAACGCCTGGACGAACGGCGGGGTGCTCTGCGACGACGTGGTGAAGGCCGACTGGGACCCGGTCCCCACCGACGACTTCACCACCCTGGTGGAACCCGCCCGGAAGGGCGACGAGAACGCCCGCCTCACCCTCGCCGTCGGCGGCGGCGTGGCCCTCATCGCGGACAAACTCCTCACCCGCAACGTGGGCTCGGCGGTGGGCGCCCCGCGGGAGAACGGCGGCGTGCCGTTCCGCGCGGACGTCCACACGACGGTGGGGAATCTGGCCCGCAGGGACAACGAGCTGGGCCTGTGGACGCTCGCCCTGACCGCGCAGCGCTTCCTGGACACCGGTCTGCCGCGCAACGCCGCCACCCGCCGGCCGCTGGTCAAGCGGACCGATCCGGCGCAGGACGACGACAGCTACGTGCACCACAAGATCGACCTCGCGGCACCCGACCGCGTCTGCCGGGACGAGGCGGGCGAGCCCGTACTGCTGACCCAGTGGGACGTGGTCTGGGCGTCGGACGAACCCAAGGCCCGCAAGGAGACCGCGAAGCGGCACACGCAGTACGGCGGGCTCCTGGCCGGTCCCTCCGCGCCGGGCGACGGGCAGGCGGCGTCCGGTGCCGCCGATGACGAGCGGGCCGAGGACGCACCGACCGGCCCGGGCCCGAGGAAGCAGTCCGCCGCTCAGCGCAGCGCGACGGAGCGCCGGCGGCTCGGCGAGCTCCTGGAGCAGGCCCGGGACTCCATCGACGCCCTGCTGGACCTCGCGCCCCAGGTCGGCACCTGGCCGCCGCTGCTCGGGCGGGCGGAGGAGTGGGGCAAGCTCCACAGCTCCGCCTCGCACGTGCAGGCCGCACTGTGGAACCACCGGCCCCCGGAGGCCGACCCGGACACGGACGGCGAGGAGGAGCCGGAGGACGGGCCGGAGGCGCACGACGAGGACGGGGACGAGTCGGCGGCGGAAGCCGGCGAGTGACGCCCGGCCGGCGGATCAGGGGTGCGCGGCGTCGCCCCGGTCCGCCGGGACGTGCCCGGTGATCCACTCCGCCACCCGCGCCAGCAGCCCGGCGTCCGCCGCGTTCTCCGCGTGGCCGAAGCCCGGCTCGATCCACAGTTCCGCCGTGGCGGGGTCGGCCGCGGCCAGCAGCATCCGCGGGTGGTCGAGCGGGAAGTACGGGTCGCGGTCGCCGTGGACGAGGAGGAGGGGGGTGGGGGCGATCAGCGGGACGGCCTCGGTGGGCGAGAGGGGGACGGGGTCCCAGTCCTCGGGGTGGATGCGGGTGCGCAGCACGAGGCGGGAGACGAGCCGGCCGGAGGGGAGGGTGACGGCCCGGTGGAGGCGGCGCATAGGGGCGGTCCCGCGGTAGTACCAGCGGGCCGGTGCGCTGATCGAGACGACCGTGTCGGTGTGCGCACCCGTGCGCTCCCTGTGCGCTCCCCGGCCGTACAGGGCCGCGTGCCGCAGCACGACGGAGCCGCCCATGGAGAAGCCGACGGTGGCGATCCGGCGGTGGCCCAGCGCCCGCGCCCAGCGGACCGCGGCGGCCAGGTCCAGCACCTCCCGGTCGCCGACCGTCGAGCGGCCCCCGGACCGGCCGTGACCCCGGAAGGAGAACGTGATCACGTCCGCATGCTGGGAAAATGCGGCAGTCGCGCGAAGAAGTGCGGGCCGGTCCAGCGCCCCGGTGAAACCGTGTGCGAGGACGATCGCCGAGGGGGCCGGCGGGGTGGCCGGATCCGCGTGGGCACGGGCCTTCCGGGGGGTGTGGGCGGCCTCGATCCGCACCCCGTCATCCGTCAACAAGGACACGCGATGACCACTCGAAGTGATCGACGGAACACAAGAACGTGCAAAATCGGCCTCGGGTCCGGAAGTCATGTGAGCTATTCTGCTGGGCAAGAAGGATCCGGGCAGCGTTGCCCCCGGGTCCTTTTGTGCTTTCAGCCACGTACGCGCGGCTGCGAGGACCGTACGAAGCAGTGCCGCAGACTCCCCCGGCCAGGGCCGGGTGGTGCCCCCGTCGCAGGGACCGAGGAGGAACCAGACGTCATGGGCGAGCGAAGCAGGCAGGACCGCGAGCAGATCAGGGTGGAAAGCTCCGGAAACCGGGCAGGTGGTCGGAGGTGAGTTCGCTCCTGCTGCTGACCAACGCACTCCAGCCGTCGACGGAGGTGCTCCCGGCGCTCGGCCTGCTGCTGCACAGCGTGCGGGTGGCCCCGGCCGAGGGCCCGGCCCTCATCGACACCCCCGGGGCCGACGTCATACTGATCGACGGCCGCCGCGACCTGCCCCACGTACGGTCCCTGTGCCAGCTGCTGCGGTCCACCGGCCCCGGCTGCCCGCTGGTCCTGGTCGTCACCGAGGGCGGCCTGGCCGCCGTCACCGCCGACTGGGGCGTCGACGACGTCATGCTGGACACGGCCGGCCCGGCCGAGGTCGAGGCCCGGCTGCGGCTGGCGATGGGCCGCCAGCAGATCACCACCGACGACGGCCCCATGGAGATCCGCAACGGCGACCTCTCGGTGGACGAGGCGACCTACAGCGCCAAGCTGAAGGGCCGGGTCCTGGACCTGACCTTCAAGGAGTTCGAGCTGCTGAAGTACCTCGCCCAGCACCCGGGCCGGGTCTTCACCCGCGCCCAGCTCCTGCAGGAGGTCTGGGGCTACGACTACTTCGGCGGCACCCGCACCGTCGACGTGCACGTCCGGCGGCTGCGCGCCAAGCTCGGCCCCGAGCACGAGTCGCTGATCGGCACGGTCCGCAACGTCGGCTACCGCTTCGTCACGCCCGAGAAGCCGGACCGCTCCGCGGAGTCCAAGGCCAAGGGGGACGCCGCGAAGGCGGCGCAGTCCTCCGACGGCGGCCGCCCGGCACCCGCCGACGGCGACACCGCCGCCCGGCCGGTCGCCCCGGCTTCCGAATCCACGGGCGCACGGCCTGCCCGCCGGTAGGACCACCCGCGTAGACTGCCGCGCGTGGCCAAGGTGACGCGGGATGATGTGGCAAGACTGGCGGGTACGTCGACCGCTGTTGTCAGTTACGTCATCAACAACGGACCACGGCCGGTCGCCCCGGCCACGCGCGAGCGGGTGCTCGCCGCCATCAAGGAGCTCGGCTACCGGCCGGACCGCGTCGCGCAGGCGATGGCGTCCCGCCGTACCGACCTCATAGGTCTGATCGTGCCGGACACCCGGCAGCCGTTCTTCGCGGAGATGGCGCACGCCGTCGAACAGGCCGCCGCCGAGCGCGGGAAGATGGTGCTGGTCGGCAACGCCAACTACCTCGACGAGCGCGAGGTGCACTACCTGCGCGCGTTCCTCGGGATGCGGGTGTCCGGGCTGATCCTGATCAGCCAGGGCCCCAGCGAGCACGCCGCCGCCGAGATCGACGCCTGGGACGCCCGGGTGGTGCTGCTGCACCGCCGGCCGGACGCCATCGACGACGTCGCGGTGATGACCGACGACATCTGGGGCGCGCAGCTGGCGACCCGGCACCTGCTGGAGCACGGCCATCCGTACGTCGCCTTCCTCGGCGGCACGGAGGAGACCCCGAAGTCCGGCGACCCGGTCACCGACCACGTCGAGGGCTGGCGCCGGGCGATGCTGGAGTCGGGCAAGCCCTCGGAGGGCCGCTACTTCGAGGCGCCGTACAACCGCTACGACGCCTACCAGGTCGCGCTGAAGCTGCTGGCCGGGCCGGACCGGCCGCCGGCCATCATGTGCGCCACCGACGACCAGGCCATCGGCGTGCTGCGGGCCGCCCGTGAGCTGCGCATCGACGTGCCCGGCGAACTGGCCGTCGCGGGCTTCGACGACGTCAAGGAAGCCGCCCTCACCGACCCGCCGCTGACCACCGTCGCCTCCGACCGCCAGGCGATGGCCCGGGCCGCGGTCGACCTGGTGCTGGACGACGGCCTGCGCATCGTCGGCTCCCGCCGCGAGCGCCTGCGGCAGTTCCCCTCGCGCCTGGTCGTCCGCCGCTCCTGCGGCTGCGGCGGCTGACCCGCGCCGGGCTGCCTTTATATCGGGCATACCCACTTCTGTCGGGTCTCTCAGGACGCTCTCAGGCAGTTCTCATGGAGCGGGCGCATTGTCTTGACCATGACCGAGAGCTACCGCCGAAGCGGCGATGAGATGCCACAGAACGGGCCGTACGCGTACGGCGCCCAGCACGGCCCCCAGCACGGCCCCCAGCACGGTTCCCACCACGGAGCCCCGTACGGCGACCACGCCGGAGCGGCGGTTCCGCCGCCCCCGCCGTACGCACCCGGCCCCGAGGGAGCGCCGGAAGCGCGGCGCCGGGCCCGTCGGCCGGTGGCGCTGCTCGCGGCGGTGGCGGTCGCCTCCGGTCTCATCGGCGGCGGCAGCGCGGCGCTGATCGCCGGGGCGACCCACCAAGACACCCAGAACTCCGCCTCCACACCGCTGGTCAACGCGGGCAAGAACAGCGGCAGCGGCGTCGCGGGAGTGGCCAAGGCGGTCAGCCCGGCGATCGTGGAGATCAAGGCGCGGACCGGCAGCGGGGAGTCCACCGGCTCCGGCGTCGTGCTCACCAGCGGCGGCGAGATCATCACCAACAACCACGTGGTGGCCGGTGCGGACACCGTCACCGTCGCCTTCAGCGACGGCAGCAGGAAGACCGCCCGGGTCACCGGCACCGACCCGGACAAGGACCTGGCGCTGATCAAGATCGGCGGCGCCAAGGGTCTGACCGCCGCCTCGCTCGGCGACTCCGACAAGGTCGCGGTCGGGGACGGCGTGGTGGCCATCGGCTCGCCCGAGGGCCTGACCGGCTCGGTGACCAGCGGCATCGTCTCCGCCCTCAACCGGGACGTCACCGTCCCCAAGGAGCAGGGCCGGGGGCAGGGACAGGGGCAGCAGGGCGGCGGGGACGACGGCGGCTGGCCGTTCGAGTTCGGCGGCAACCAGTACAACGGCGACACCGGCTCGTCCAAGACCTCGTACAAGGCGATACAGACCGACGCCTCGCTCAACCCGGGCAACTCCGGTGGCGCCCTGATCAACATGCAGGGACAGATCATCGGCATCAACTCGGCGATGTACTCGCCCACCTCGGCCTCCAGCAGCACCGCGGGCAGCGTCGGACTCGGCTTCGCCATCCCGATCAACACCGTCAAGGCCGACCTCGACTCGCTGCGGGACGGCGGCAGCGGGGGCAGCAACAGCGGCGTCTGAGCGCCCGCCCGTCACCCGCCGCCACCCGGCCGGAGACGCTCCGCGTCCCCCTCCCAATGGCGCGCCGCCGTGCAAGGCTGAGGACCGGCCCCGTACGTTCCGCATTTCCCCGAGGTAGCCAGACACATGAGCCCCGCCGAGCACGGTGATCAGCCCGCCCGCATCCTGATCGTCGACGACGAACCCGCGGTCCGCGAGGCGCTGCAGCGCTCGCTCGCCTTCGAGGGCTACCGGACCGAGCAGGCGGTCGACGGTCTGGACGCGGTCGAGAAGGTCGCGTCCTACGACCCCGAACTGATCGTCCTGGACGTGCTGATGCCCAGGATGGACGGGCTGACCGCGGCCCGGCGGCTGCGGGCGAGCGGGGTGACCGTACCGATCCTGATGCTGACCGCCCGGGACACCGTCGGCGACCGCGTCACCGGCCTGGACGCCGGCGCCGACGACTACCTCGTCAAGCCGTTCGAGCTGGACGAGCTGCTCGCCCGGATCCGCGCGCTGCTGCGCCGCAGCTCCTACGCGGCGGCGGCCGGCGCGCAGCCCGCCGGGGAGGGCGAGACGCTGAGCTTCGCCGATCTGCGGATGGACCTGTCGACGCGCGAGGTGACCCGGGGCGACCGGCCGGTCGAGCTGACCCGTACGGAGTTCACGCTGCTGGAGATGTTCCTCGCACACCCGCGGCAGGTCCTCACCCGCGAGCAGATCCTCAAGGCGGTCTGGGGCTTCGACTTCGAGCCCACCTCCAACTCGCTCGACGTGTACGTGATGTATCTGCGCCGCAAGACGGAAGCGGGCGGCGAGCCGCGCCTGGTGCACACCGTGCGGGGCGTCGGCTACGTGCTGCGGGCGGACGGCGGGTCGGAATGAGCGCGAGAAGCCGGCTCGGCACGCATTTCGGGAGTCTGCCGCTGCGCTCCCGGCTGACCCTGCTCACCGCGGCCGCGGTGGCGGTGGCGGTGGCGGTCTCCGCGCTGGCCTGCTGGCTGCTCACCCGCGCCCAGTTGCGCGACGAGGTGGACAGCTCACTGGAGAACGTCTCCGTCCCGGCGGATTATCTGCAGGTCACCTACGCCAACTGCCAGCCCACCGATCCGGCCGAGAACAAGAACGCGCCGCCGTCGTACTACAACGTCCAGATCGTCCAGGTCGACGGCTCGCGCTGTGTGGGGCCGAACTCCCTGCCGGTCCGCGTGCAGCGCGGGGACCTCGCGGTGGCACAGGGCCTGCAGCGGGACACTCTGCACGACGCGGTCACCACCAGCGGCGAGGACGTGCGGGTGCTGACCACGCACAAGAACATCCAGGGCGTGCCGTTCGCGGTCTCCGTCTCGCGCCCGCTGAGCGAGATCAACGGCGCGCTGAACACCCTCGCGCTGCTGCTGGCCGCCGTCGCGGGACTGGGCGTCGTCGGCGCGGGCACGGCCGGCCTGGTCATTGCGCGCTCCGGCCTCAAACCCGTCGACCGCCTCACCGAAGCCGTCGAACACGTCGCCCGTACCCAGGACCTGGCGATCCGCATCCCGGCGGAGGGCGACGACGAGATCGCCCGGCTCTCCCGTTCCTTCAACGCGATGACCGCGGCGCTGGCCTCCTCCCGTGATCTCCAGCAGCAGCTGATCGCGGACGCCGGCCACGAGCTGCGGACGCCGCTGACCTCGCTGCGCACGAACATCGATCTGCTGGTGCGCAGCGAGCAGTCCGGCCGGCCGATTCCGGCGGAGGACAAGCAGGCGCTGCTGGCGTCGGTGAAGGCGCAGATGGGGGAGCTGGCGGCGCTGATCGGGGATCTTCAGGAGCTGTCCCGGCCGCCGGCGCCCGGGCAGAGCGCCGTCGCGGTGGTGGCGCTGCACGACGTGGTCGGCACGGCGCTGGAGCGGGCCCGGCTGCGCGGCCCGTCGCTGACCTTCACCGCGGACATCGCGCCCTGGTACGTACGGGCCGAGCCGGCCGGGCTGGAGCGGGCGGTGGTCAATCTGCTGGACAACGCGGTGAAGTTCAGCCCGGCCGGTGGCAGCGTCGAGGTCCGGCTGTCCGGTGGCGAGCTGACCGTACGCGATCATGGTCCCGGCATTCCGCAGGACGAACTGCCGCACGTCTTCGAGCGGTTCTGGCGCTCGCCGTCCGCGCGCAGCCTGCCGGGCAGCGGGCTGGGGCTGTCGATCGTGGCGCGTACGGCGGAGCAGGCCGGCGGTGCGGTGCGGCTGCGGTCCGCGGACGTCGGCGGCACCGAGGCGGTGCTGACCCTGCCGGGCGCCGCGACGCCGCCGCCCGCGCCGCCCGAGGGGCCACCGGCCCGGCCGGACGGCGGCGGCTGAGCGGCCCGCCGCCGGCCCGCCGGCGCCGGCTCACTTCTTCTTCGCCGCGTCCCCGAACGGCAGGTCCGACCCGGTGAGCTCGGCGCGGATGCCGTCCCGCTCGACGGTGAGCGCGCGCAGCCGTACGTTCCCGGGCGTCTTGGGCAGTTCGAAGGAGAGCGACAGCCGGTCGGCGAGCTGCGGCTTGGTCAGGCCGCTGAGCGTGCCGAGGATCTGCGGATCGATCCCGACCTTCTCCAGCAGCCAGGGGTGGTCCAGCACCACGTCGACGAGGTTGACCTTCATCAGCTCGTGGACGAAGCGCGGCGAACCGGTCAGCTCGTGCAGCTTGTCCTCGCTGCGCAGCGCCTCCTGGACGTAGTCCTTCGGGATGCCGATGCGGTCCGCGATCGCCGGGATGCTCAGCATCGCCTTGACCCGGGCGGCCTCCTGGCTGAGCTGGGCGGCGGCCTTGCGGGTCAGCCGCAGGCCCTCCTCCTTGCCGGTGCCGGGGCGGTAGACGGCGAGGTCGCCGATGTCCAGGCGCATCCGGCTGATGTCGGTGGAGACGCCGCGGTCACCGGACCGGTGGATGCGCGCCTCGGCCCGTACCCGCAATTCGTGGCCGGCGATCGGCAGTTGCCCGTCCGCCTTGACCGCGTCGGGGCCCATCGCGCTGAACTTGACCTGGGAGGCGCCCAGTTCGCGGTTCATGTCGTCGAAGGCGAGCAGGACGTTGCCGCGCAGCGAGCCGATCGTGGCGCCCTTGACGGAGCTGGGCAGATCGCCGTCGAGGCGGACGTCCCTTGCGGTCGCCTCGAACTTCGCCAGCGAGACCCGGTCGGCGGCCAGGTCGGGGATGGTGACCCGCACCTGGTCGACGCGCTTGTCCAGGACCTGGGTGAGGAACGGGAAGCCCTGGATGTCGACTTCGGGGGTGGCGTTCAGGTGCAGCGCGTCCTTCAGCTTCTCGGCGGTCGCGTTCTGCGCGTAGAGCACGGCGAAGCGGTCCGAGAGGGTGAGGAAGGAGGCGAGGACGAGGAGCGCCACCAGCAGTTTCACGGTGATCGGGATGGCGGCGAAGCGGCTGATGCCGCGCTTGGTGCGGCGGTGGTTCGGCCGGGTCCAGACTTCGTCCTCGTCGTCCGCGCGCAGTCCGAGGCCCAGCGGGTCGTCGCTGTCGTCGCGCTCGTTGAGGTAGCTGCGGCGCCGGGTGGCACCCGGGACGTCGAACCCGGGGTCGGCCGGGCCGGTTTCGGGCTCCGGGTCGGCGAGGGCGGCCAGGTCCGCGTACGGGTTCACCGGTTCGAGCCTTCTGGTGTCGCTGGAGGGGTCGTGCGGGGTGCCCGCCGCGGCGGAGTGGGGGACGGGGCGGTCGGCGGGCGAGGGTATGCGTGTGGGGGTTCGCATCAGCACATCCCACCACGAGCGAGACCCTCGAACGCAAGTCTTACCGGAGGTATGCCGGATACGCGAAGGTTGTCGGAGCGCTCTTGGGGAAAAATTGCCGCGCCTGCCGGGGTGATCTGAACCACCGTCATGCCTCTTGCCGGCCACGGCGACGGAATGCTCCGCCGGCCCGGTTCGTTGGCTGTGATGCGTTCCATTCGCCCAACGACCCGCAGGCGGTCGTTCTTCTTCTCTGAGGTGCCCCATGATCGTGGTAACCGGAGCAACCGGCAATATCGGCCGCAGTCTTGTCGACCGGCTCCTCGCCGAAGGCGCCGCCGTCCGCGCGCTGACCCGGGACCCGGCGCGGGCCGCGCTGCCGGCCGGGGCCGAGGTGGTGCGTGCCGACCTCACCGGTGATGACGGCCTCGAACCGCTGCTGGAGGGCGCCGACGCGCTGTTCCTCAACCTCGCGGCCGGCGGCGAACGGGCCGCGGGCGCCCTGGTCGACGCCGCCGTGAAGACCGGCGTGCGCCGCATCGTCCTCAACTCCTCGATGGCGGTGACCGATTCCCCCGCCGACGAGTCCAACTTCATCGCACGCATGCACGCCTCCCAGGAGCGCGCGGTGCGCGACTCCGGTCTGGAGTGGACGTTCGTCCGGGGCGGCAACTACGCCACCAACGCGCTCGCCTGGGCCCCGGCCATCCGCGCGACGGGCGTGGTCCGCGACGCCCACCCGGGCGCGCAGGGCGCCCCGGTCCACGAGGCCGACCTCGCCGATGTCGCCGCGGCCGCCCTGCTGGACCGCACCGGCGCCCACCAGGGCCGGGCCCACCTCGTCACCGGTCCCGAGGTGCTGACCGTCGCCCAGCAGGTCGCCGCGATCGGCCGGGCGACCGGGCGGGAGACCCGGGTCGAGCAGATCTCCGAGGAGGCGGCGGCCGAGGCGATGGCCGGCCCGCACCTGCCCAAGGAGGCGGCGCTGGAACTGGTCCGGATGTTCGGCGGGGCGGTCGACGCCTCGCCCTTCCCCGTCTCGGACGCCGTCGAGCGGATCACCGGCCACCCGGCCCGTACGTTCGCCCGGTGGGCGGAGGACCACGCGGCCGACTTCTCCTGACCGGCCCGCGGCCGGCGGGGAGCGGTGCCGCCCCTTTCGCGGTGTGCGGAAGGGGCAACTCCTCCTGGCTGACGGCGGGTTCAGAAGTCGACGCGGGCCCGGTCGTCGACGCGGGCCACCGACTCCTGGCCGAAGCGGCGTTTGTAGGCGGTGCGGATGCGTTCGATCCTGGGGTCGAGGCGGCGGGCCTGTGAGGTGGGGTAGAAGAGCGTGAGCTCGTAGGAGCGCTCGTGTTCGATGGTGCCGTGGGCGTCGCGGTACTGGCCCCGGGCCGGCTGGATGGTGAGGCCGTCGGGGAAGTCCGGGGTGATGTGCGTGTCGACGAACGCGCGGAACTGGCGGTCGGTGACCGCCGGGCCGCCGTCGGGCCGGGCGGTGCCGAAGAACAGGCTGGTCTCGATGGCGGCGCTGCCGTGCACGGGCTGGGGCGGCTGGGCGCGCAGGACGCCGGCCGGGGTGGCGGCGGGCGCCGCGGCGCCGAGCAGGGCGGTGGACAGGACCAGCACGACCGCCCGGGGGCGGACGTGCCGGGACAGGGCGCGCAGGGGCCGCAGCAGACGCATCGGGGCTTCCTCTCGTCGGGCCGGATGAGCGGGCCGCTCAGCGGGACAACGAGGGGAAGCCCCGAGGAGCTACCGCAGGCCGGGTCGCACTGCCTTGCGACCCGGCCGGCGGGGCGCCGTTACTTCACGACGGTGATGCGGTCCGCCTTCGGCGGCGTGAGGGGCTGCTCCTTCGACGAGTGCGCCGTCAGGTATCCGGTGAAGGCGTCCAGGTCGGAGGGGCCGACGTACTTGTTCTTGCCGTCCTTGAAGGCGGGGAAGCCGTCGCCGCCGCCGGCCAGGAACTCGTTCATCGCGACGCGGTAGGTCTTCGCCGGGTCGAGCGTGGCGCCGTTGAGCTTGACCGTGTCCTTGACGACGCGGTCGGCGCCCTTCTTGGTCAGGTCGAGGGTGTAGGTGAGCCCGCCGGAGACCTGGAGGATCTTGGGTGAGGACTCGTTGGGGCCGCTGACCTGCTGCTGGAGGGCGGTCAGCAGCTGGGCGCCGGTGAGGTCGACGACGTTCATCATGTTGGTGAACGGCTGGACGGTGAACGCTTCGCCATAGGTGACCACGCCGTCGCCCTCCGAGCCGGACGCCGGGTAGGCGAGGTCGGAGCGGATGCCGCCGGGGTTCATCAGGGCGAGCTGGGCGCCGCCCTTGTCGGACGCCTTGGTGGCCTCCAGCTGGGCGTCGGCGATGACGTCACCGAGAGGGGACTCCGGGGCGCCCGCGCCGCGGCCGGCGATGTCGGCCGCGATGTGGCCGACCGGGCGGCCGGCGACCGGGGCGGCCAGCTTGTTCCAGCGGCTGATCAGGGCGGTCATGTCCGCGGCCTTGGGCTGGGTGCGGTCCACGACGTGGTTGACCGCGCCGGGCGCCGTGACGCTGGTGCGCACGATGTCGCGGGTGCGGCGGTCGTAGGTCAGCGTGGTGTCGGTGTAGAGCTTGCCGTAGGACGCGGCGGAGGTGACGGTGCGCGGCCGCCCGGACGGGTCCGGGATGGTGCAGGCGTACGCCTGGTGGGTGTGGCCGGTGACCAGGGCGTCCACCCGGGGCGTCACGTGCTTGGCGATCTCGGTGATCGGCCCGGAGATCCCCTCGCCCGGCCCGGGACTGTCGCAGTGGTAGTTGTAGGACGTGGAGGCGGGCAGTCCGCCTTCGTGGATGAGGGCGACGATCGCCTTGACGCCCTGCTTGTCCAGCACCTTGGCGTACTTGTTGATCGTCTCGACCTCGTCGTGGAACTTCAGGCCCTTGACGCCGTCGGCGGTGACGATGTCGGGGGTGCCCTCCAGCGTCACCCCGATGAAGCCGATCTTGACGCCCTTGTGCTTCCAGACGGTGTACGGCCGCAGCAGCGGCTTGCCGGTCATCTCATCGGTGACGTTCGCGGTGAGGTAGGGGAAGTCGGCGCCCCGGAACGTCTTGCCGTCCTCGTAGCAGCCGTCCTTCGGGTGGCAGCCGCCCTTCTGGAGGCGGGTCAACTCCGCCCGGCCCTCGTCGAATTCGTGGTTGCCCACGGAGGTGACGTCCAGGCCCAGCTTGTTCATGGCCTCGACGGTCGGCTCGTCGTGGAACAGGCCGGACAGCAGCGGGCTGGCGCCGACCAGGTCCCCGGCCGCGGCGGTGACGGAGTACGGGTGGCCCTTGCGGGCCGTGCGCAGCGACTGGGCCAGGTACTCGACGCCGCCGGCCGGGACGGCCTTCTTGGTGCCGTCCGGCTGGAGCTCCTCGACCGTGCCGGAGGAGCCCTGCGGCGGTTCGAGGTTGCCGTGGAAGTCGTTGAAGGAGAGCAGCTGCACGTCGACGGTGCGGCCGCCGTGGCCGTGGTGCCCGGTCTCGGCACCCGCCGGCAGGGCGCTGCCGGCGACGGCCGCCCCCACACAGGCGGCCAGTACGGTGGCCCCGATCGTCAATCTGCTGACCCCACGGCGCCGTTGCGGTCTCGCTGGCATGTGTTCCCCTCCCGGATGTCCTGAGCGGACCGCAGCTTATTGTCGACGCGCGTAGCGCAACAGGGGGTGCAGGTTACGGGCTGGTTGCCGGTGGGCGGCGGGAGTGCGGGTGGCGCCCGTCCGGGAACCCGGCGGAGTCGTACGCTTCACACATGACTGACGCTGCACAGGAGATGGGCCGGACCGGCCGCAGGATCCAGGTGGTCGACGAGCTCGCGCCGGAAGGGGCCGCGGCCGTCGTCGAACTGATCGAGCGGGCCGCGCGCGCCGACGGGCAGCCCGCCGTGTCCGAGCAGGGCCGGCTTCAGCTGCGGGGCGGGCCGCGGGAGGGCGTACGCCACGTGCTCGTGTACGCGCGCGGTGAGGCGGGCGAGATGCTCGTCGGGTACGGGCAGCTGGAGGACACCGATCCGGTCGAGGCGCCGGCCGCCGAGCTGGTGGTGCACCCGGGGTTCCGCGGCCGGGGCCACGGCCGGGCGCTGGGCGCGGAGCTGCTGGAGCAGTCAGGGCGCCGGGTGCGGGTCTGGGCCCACGGCGGGCACCCGGCGGCCCGGCACCTCGCGCAGACCCTGGGCCTGACGATGTTCCGGGAGCTGCGCCAGATGCGGCGCTCGCTGACGGATCTGGAGCTGGCCGAGCCGGAGCTGCCGGAGGGCGTGTCGGTCCGGACCTTCCAGCCGGGCACCGATGACGCGGCCTGGCTGGAGGTGAACGCCGAGGCGTTCGCCCACCACCCGGAGCAGGGCTCGCTGGGCCAGCGCGACCTGGACGACCGCAAGGGCGAGGCGTGGTTCGACCCGAAGGGGTTCTTCCTCGCGGAGAAGGGCGGCCGGCTGGTCGGCTTCCACTGGACCAAGGTGCACGCCGAGGAGGGCCTGGGCGAGGTCTATGTCCTCGGGGTGCGGCCGGGTGCGCAGGGCGGCGGCCTGGGCAAGGCCCTGACCTCGGTCGGACTGCGGCACCTGGCGGCGCAGGGGCTGCCGACCGCGATGCTGTACGTGGACGCCGACAACGCGGCGGCGGTGAGCGTCTACGAGCGGATGGGGTTCGTGACGCACGAGACGGATCTGATGTACCGCTCGGAGACCTGAGCGGGGACGGCGCGGCGGCGGAGGGCCGGGCCGGAAGCATCTCTCACGGGGCGGGCCGGCGACGGCCCGCCCCGTTCCTTCGGTACCCGGGGTGCGGCGGCCACCCACTCACTGCTGCCGGGCCGTCGGGCAGTAGCCGGTCTCCTCGCCGATCGAGTTGAGGTCGGCGTTGGGCCGGGGGTCGCCCGCGTAGTTGATCTGGTCCGTACAGCGCACCCCGGGCTTCTTGGGGGTACCCGGCGACGTGCTGCCCTTCTGCGGCGCCGGACAGTGGCCGGTCTCCTCGCCGATCGAGTTGATCTCGGCGTTGGGCCGGGGGTCGCCCGTGTAGTTGATCCGGTCCGTACACCGCGCCCCGGACTTCTTGGGGGCACCCGTCGGCCCACCCTTGGCGGCATGCTGGGCGGAGCCCTGAGCAGAACCCTGGCCGGAACCCTTGGCGGAGCCCTGACCGGCACCCTGGGCGGCACCCTGGCCGGCGCCCCGGGCGGTCTTGGAGGTGGACGCCGGGGACTGCGTGGCATGCGCGGAGGCAGGGGACGAGGAGGCGTTGGCGCCGCCGTCCTGGCAAGCGGTGAGCCCGAACGCGGCGACCGCGATCACCATGGCGGCGGCGGCCTTGCGGGCGTGGCGGAGGGTGGTGTGCGAGAGGTTCATGCCGTGCTCTCCAAGTCGTGTTCCGGGGTGGTGAGAACAAGACTGTCGGCCACGGCTGATGATCCACCGTCGGACGGCTAACGCCCCACTAACGTGAGGCGTCCTGACGCCCCTGCTGTGCGTGCCACTCGCGCGCGAGCATCGCGTAGATGACCTCGTCGGCCCACTCGCCGTCGAGGAACTCGTTCTCCCGCAGACGGCCCTCGCGGCGCATTCCCAGCCGTTCCAGTACGCGGGCCGAGGCGGTGTTGCGGCCGTCCAGCTCGGCCTGGACGCGGTGCAGCCGGAGCTGCTCGAAGGCCAGCTCCAGCAGTGCGCGGCTCGCCTCGGTGGCGTAGCCGCGGCCGGCGTGCGCCGGGTCGAAGACGTAGCCGATGCCGCCCTGGCGGTGCTCGCGGCTGGTCAGGACGAACGTGACGTCGCCGACCAGCGTGCCGGTCTCCCGGACGACCACGGCGAGCTGGAGCAGGTCGCCGGACTCGCGCAGCGTGGTGCGGGCGGCCTTGGCGGCGACGGAGGCCCGGGATCCCTCCTCGTCGAGGGGCCCCCAGTAGAGGTAGCGGCAGACCTCGGGCAGCCGCTGGTAGGCGTGGATCGCGCTGAAGTCGCCCTCGGTGACCGGGCGGAGGTCCAGTCGCGCGGTGCGGAGCGGGTAGTCGGGGGTGTACGGCAGCGGGGGTGCGGGGGGTGCGGAAGGTATGGGCACGAAGGGCAGCGTACGCAGCGGAGGTTGACAGGGCAGCCCACTTCCCGCACGCTTCCACTACTTAATTAGTGGAATGAGTCGGCGACGGTTCGGGGGTCGGGGCAATGGCGATACGGCCGGGCGAGGCGATCGGTCGGGCCTCGGGGCGCACCGCCCTCGAAACGATCGGCCTCGGCAAGCGGTACGGCCGCCGCTGGGCCCTGCGCGACTGCACCTTCCGGCTGCCGGCCGGCCGCATCTGCGCGCTGGCCGGCCCGCCCGGCGCCGGCACCAGCACCCTGCTGTCCCTGGCCTCCGGGCTGCTCCGCCCCACCGAGGGGACCGTGCGGATCTGCGGCGAGAGCGGCCCCGCCGGCCGCGCCCGGGTCGCGCACGTCACCCAGGGCAAGCCCCTCTACCCCCGGCTGACGGTCGCCGAGACGCTGCGGCTGGGCCGGGAACTCAACCCCGGGCGCTGGAACGACCGGTGCGCCGAGCAGATCGTGCGGGACGGCGGACTGCCCCTGGGCGCCCGCGCCGGTGCGCTCCCCGAAGGACAGCGCACCGTCCTCGCGTTCGCCCTCGCCTTCGCCCGGGAGCCCGAACTCCTCCTCCTCGACGACCCGTTGGACGGGCTCGACCCGCTGGACCGGCACCGGATCGCCGCCCTGCTGCTGGCCCGGTCCGCCGAGCGCGCCACCACGGTGGTGCTGTCCTCGCAGGCACTCGCCGAACTCGACGGGATCTGCGACTACCTGCTGGTGCTCGGCGGCGGCCGGGTGCGGCTCGCCGGCGAGGCCGACGACGTCGTCGGGATGCACACCCTGGTCATGGGGGAGCGCCGCGGCGAGGGGCTGCCCCGCGAGATCGCCGCGCACACCGTGATCGACACCCAGCTGAGCGGACGTCACTTCACCGCGCTCGTACGGCGGAAGGGCCCGCTCGCCCCCGGCCCCTGGGAGGCGGCCGAGCCGTCCCTGGAGGAGCTGCTGCTCGGCTACCTGCGGGCTCCCGGCGCGCCCGGGCTGATCGCGCCGAGCGCCGAACCGGTCTCGTCGCGGAGGTCCCACCGGCCCGGCGGCCGGCCCGGCATCCCCGGCATGCCGCGCAACGGACGGCCCGGCACCGCGGGCGTACCCGGCGGCACCCCACACACCTCGTACCACCACCACAGCGGCAAGGGAGCGGCGGCATGACCACCACGGCACACCGACGAGCGAGCGGGCCCCGGCCCACCGCGGACGGGACCGGCGGCCGGCAGGCGGCCGGCCGGGCACCGCTGAGCGGAGTGCTCTGGCTGACCTGGCGACAGCACCGGCTGGTCCTCGGCGTCCTGCTCGCCGGGGCGGCCGCCACCGCCGTCTGGTGCGCGGTGCTGCGCGGCCGGATGGCCGGGGTGATCGACGCCCACCACCTCGCCGGCTGCTCCATGATCTCCCTGGTGCCGCACTGTGCCGACACCCAGGAGGCGGTCATCGCCTTCCGCGCCGAGTTCGGCTCCTCGCTCAAGCTCATCGAGACCGGGCTGTTCCTGCTGCCCGCCCTGATCGGCCTGTTCATCGGGGCCCCGCTGGTCGCCCGCGAGCTGGAGACCGGCACCCACCAGCTCGTGCTGACCCAGTCCGTCGGCCCGCTGCGCTGGCTGACGGCGAAGCTTGCCCTGCCCGCCGCGTTCGTGCTCACCGCCGTCTCGGGGCTCTCCGCGGTCTTCGCCTGGCTCTGGCAGGTCGGCGGCGACGAGGTCTCCGGCGCCTACTGGTACTCCACCCTCGGCTTCGGCGCGCTCGGCCCGGTACCGGTCGCCCACTCCCTGCTGGGCCTGGTCGTCGGCGTACTGGCCGGTCTGCTGCTGCGCCGTACGGTGGCGTCGATGGCCGCCACGCTGGCCGCCATGGCCGTCGTCCAGGTCGCGTTCCAGCAGCTGCGGCCCGCGCTGCTGCCGGTGGCCACCAGCAGGTTCGGCCTCGGCACTGCGGTCCAGGCACCGGACAGCGGCTGGGTGCAGGGGCAGGGCTACCTCACCCGCGCCGGGGCGCGCCTGACCGGCGACGACATGGGGTGCACGCCCAACGGTGACTACGCGAGCTGTCTGCGCAGCCACGACGTGACCGGACAGTTCCTGGACCAGCACCCGGTGTCGCACCACTGGCCGCTGGCCTGGATCGAGTCCGGCATCGTCCTGGCGCTGGCGCTGCTGGTGACCGTACTCGTCTTCCGGGTGATGCGACGGCGGCACGGCTGAGCCCGTCCCTCCTACGGGACGTCAGCCGAGCACCCGGCGGGCGCGGGCGGTGGTGACGGTCCGCGACGCGAAACATCACGCGAGGTACCCTCGGCGCGCCCCGGACCGCAATCCATGAGGGCTCGCTCAACTGAGCGTGCGGGTATTCCGCACGGCAATTACCCGGGAGTATTTCTCCTGCGCAACGGGGCGTGTGGCGGCGGCCGCGGCGGGGAAGTGGCGGTAGGGCTCCCGCGGGCCGCCCGGGCACGGTCGAGGTGCGGCGGCCCCTCGCCGTAGCACCCCGATTGCCTGTCCGCCATATCCGCGTTACCAGTGATTCAATGTTGGTTGCGAGCATCGCTGAATGCAGCCCGCTGTGCCGAACGTCCCCAACCCGAGGCTCCATCTCGCGCCGCCTCCTCCTGACGCGCCTGGAACCCCCGGGACGCGGAAGAATAAGGCCATGAACCAGCAGCCCAGCGCTCAGGCACCGGCCCAGCCCGAGATGCCGACGCCGAAGCCCCCGCAGGCCCCGGCCCCGTCGGCCCAGCCTTCCGTGGGCTCCATCGCTGCGCACCGCCCGCACGCGGTCCGCGGGACGGTGCCGGGCCTGGAGCCCGACCTGGACGCCGACCCGGACGCGTACGAGGACCGGGGCGTGGTGGGCGCGGACGGCGAGGAGCTGCCCGGCGACCGCTTCCTGGACCGCGAGCGCAGCTGGCTGGGGTTCAACGAGCGGGTGCTCGAACTGGCCGAGGACCCGGCCACCCCCCTGCTCGAACGGGCGAACTTCCTCGCGATCTTCGCCAGCAACCTGGACGAGTTCTTCATGGTCCGGGTCGCCGGGCTCAAACGGCGGATAGCCACCGGCGTCGCCACCCGCTCCGCGTCCGGCCTCCAGCCCCGCGAGGTGCTGGACCAGATCTGGACACGCTCGCGCGAACTCATGGCCCGGCACGCCGCCTGCTTCCAGCAGGACATCGCGCCCGAGCTCGCCGACCAGGGCATTCATCTGATCCGCTGGCCGGAGCTGACCGAGAAGGAGCAGGCCCGCCTGTTCACCCTCTTCCGCCAGCAGATCTTCCCGGTGCTCACTCCGCTGGCCGTCGACCCCGCGCACCCCTTCCCGTACATCTCCGGCCTGTCGCTGAACCTCGCCGTGGTCGTACGCAACCCGGTCAGCGGCCACGACCACTTCGCGCGGGTCAAGGTGCCGCCGCTGCTCTCCCGCTTCCTGGAGGCGTCCCCGCAGCGCTACGTCCCCATCGAGGACGTCATCGCCGCCCACCTGGAGGAGCTGTTCCCGGGCATGGAGGTGCGCGCGCACCACATGTTCCGGGTCACCCGCAACGAAGATCTCGAAGTCGAGGAGGACGACGCGGAAAACCTCCTCCAGGCCCTGGAGAAGGAGCTGATGCGACGCCGCTTCGGGCCGCCGGTCCGCCTGGAGGTCGAGGAGTCCATCGACCCCGCCGTCCTCGACCTGCTGGTCCAGGAACTGAAGGTCTCCGACGCCGAGGTCTACCCGCTGCCCGGCCCGCTCGACCTCACCGGCCTCTTCGGCATCGGGGCGCTGGACCGGCCCGAGCTGAAGTTCCCCAAGTTCGTGGCCGGCACCCACCGCGACCTGGCCGAGGTGGAGTCCGCCTCCGCCCCCGACATCTTCGCCGCGCTGCGCGCCCGCGACGTCCTCCTGCACCACCCCTACGACTCCTTCTCCACCTCCGTGCAGGCGTTCCTGGAGCAGGCCGCCGCGGACCCCGACGTCCTGGCGATCAAGCAGACCCTCTACCGCACCTCCGGTGACTCGCCGATCGTCGACGCCCTGATAGACGCCGCCGAGTCCGGCAAGCAGGTCCTCGTCCTGGTGGAGATCAAGGCCCGCTTCGACGAGCAGGCCAACATCAAGTGGGCGCGCAAGCTGGAGGAGGCCGGCTGCCACGTCGTCTACGGCCTGGTCGGCCTCAAGACGCACTGCAAGCTGTCACTGGTGGTCCGCCAGGAAGGCGACATGCTGCGCCGCTACTCCCATGTGGGGACCGGCAATTACCACCCGAAGACCGCCCGGCTCTACGAGGACCTCGGCCTGCTGACCGCCGACCCGCAGGTCGGCGCGGACCTCTCCGACCTCTTCAACCGGCTGTCCGGCTACTCCCGCCGCGAGACCTACCGCCGCCTCCTGGTCGCCCCCAAGTCCCTGCGGGACGGCCTGGTCCAGCGCATCAACAAGGAGATCGCGAACCAGCGTGCGGGCCGGCCGGCCTACGTCCGCATCAAGGTCAACTCGATGGTCGACGAGGCCGTCATCGACGCGCTCTACCGCGCCTCCCAGGCCGGCGTGCCGGTCGACATCTGGGTGCGCGGCATCTGCGCCCTGCGCCCCGGCGTCCCCGGCCTCAGCGAGAACATCCGCGTCCGCAGCATCCTCGGCCGCTTCCTGGAGCACTCCCGGGTCTTCATCTTCGGCAACAGCGGGGAACCCGAGGTGTGGCTGGGCAGCGCCGACATGATGCACCGGAACCTGGACCGGCGGATCGAGGCGCTGGTGCGGGTGGCCGACCCGGCGCACCGCGCCTCCCTCAACCGGCTGCTGGAGACCGGGATGTCGGACTCCACGTCCTCCTGGCACCTCGGCCCGGACGGCGAGTGGAACCGGCGCGCCGTCGACGCCGACGGCGTGCCGCTGCGCAACGTACAGGAAATGCTCATTGACGCCCGGAGGCGCCGGCGTGGCCCAGCGACATGACCAGCCGACCGGGGGGCCGGCCGGTCTCATCGGTAGCGGATACGAGCCCGGCGGGGCACCCGGAGCCCGTGCCGCGGTGGTGGACGGACCCCACGACGAGCCGTACGACGGACCGGGCACGGCCCCGGCCCACGCGCCGCCCCACGGCGTCCACGCCACCCACCGCGCCCTCGCCGCCCGCACCGCGGAGGAGGTGCTCGCGGGCTACCTGCACCGGCAGTCCTCGGACTTCCTGCGCAGCCTGCGCCTGCACCGCGAGAGCGGCTCGGACGCGGAGGGCGCCGGCGAGGCAGCCCGCCAGCTGCGCCGCGCCGCCCGCCGCATCAGCGCCACCCTGCACACCTTCCGCCCGCTGACCGAGGAGACCTGGGCCGACCAACTCCTCGCCGAACTGGGCTGGTTGTCCGGCACCCTCGCCCGCGAGCAGACCTGCGCGGCCCGCCGCGAACGGCTGATGGCGGCGCTCACCCGGCTGACCGGCCGGGGAGAACGTGCCGACCGCCCCGATCGCGGCACCCGGGACGCCGGGGCCGCGCGTACCGCCCCGAACCCGGCGGACCGCGGGTCCACCGCCTCCGCTCCCGGCGACCCGGACGCCGACGCCGCGCTCTCCGCCGGGGCCGCCCGGGCCGGGGCCCTGCTGGACCGCCAGCTGACCCTCGCCCGCACCCGCGCCCACTCCGCCGCCCTCCAGGCCCTGGGCTCCTCCCGCTTCCACGCCGTCGCCGACTCCGTCGCAGTGCTCGCCTCCGAGGCGCCGCTCGCGCACGCGGCCGCCGAGCTGCCGGCCGCTGACGCGCTGCTCCCCCTCGCCGACCAGGCCCACCGGCGGCTCGCGGAGGCCGTCGCCGCACTCCCGCTCGCCCGCGCGGGCCACCCGTACAACGCCGAGGCGCTGGCCGTCGACCACCGCCAGGACGCCCCGTGGCACCAGGTCCGGCTGCTGGTGCGGCTGGCCCGCTACGCTCAGGAGGTGATCGCGCCCGAGTCCGCCGACCTCCGGCTGGCGGACGCCGCCCGGGCCCTGGACTCCCACCGCGCCGCCGCCGAGGCCGCCGCCGCAGCCGCCGCCGCGGCCCGTACGCCCAGAATCGCCCCGGCCACCGCCTACGCCCTGGGTGTGCTGCACGCCGACCAGCGCCACCACGTCGAGGCGGCCCGGTTCGCCTTCGGCCGGGTGTGGCTCTCCCGCTCCCCGGAACGCCCGGCCTGGGGCGACGCACCGTGACCGCACCGGAAGGGATGCGCCCGTGACGACCCCGCAAAAGCCGGTACGCGCGGCAGGCTGCGTCCTGTGGCGCCGCGCGTGCTCCGAGGCCGGCCTGGAGATCGCGCTCGTCCACCGGCCGAAGTACGACGACTGGTCGCACCCGAAGGGCAAGCTGAAGCGCGGTGAGGACGCGCTGGCCGGTGCGGTGCGCGAGGTCGCCGAGGAGACCGGCATGGACTGCCGCCCCGGCGCCCCGCTGCCGACCGCCAGCTACCTCGCCAACGGCCGCCCCAAGCAGGTCCGTTACTGGGCCGCCGAGGCGGTCGCCGGCGCCTTCACCCCGAACACCGAGGTCGACCGCCTCGTCTGGCTCTCCCCCTCCGAGGCCCGCGCCCGCCTCACCCAGGAACGCGACCGCCCCCTGATCGACGCCCTGCTCGCGGCGCTGCATCTGGCCTGAGCCCCGTCCCGGTGAGCGGATTCCGCTCACCGGGGATCACCGTCCGCGATCCGCTCCGCCCGGGACCGCGACACCCGAAGGGCTCCGGGGTCCGGCGCAGGCCACTCCTTGAGCCCGGCGGCCCGCAGGTACGGGATGCCGTTCCGGATGTCCGTCACGATCGCCCGACGGCCGCGCCCGTACTCCACCTCGTCGCCGACCTGCGGTCGCCGTTCGGCGCTCACGGCGCCACCTCCTCGATCGCCTCCGGCGCGGTCGTCCACTCCCGGCCGCCGCCCGGCGGCGCCAGCCATGCCACCGGCGGCGTGTCCGGCACCGTTTCTGACGGCCGGTAATCACTCAACTCCGCCGCGCCCCGCGGGGTAAGGGAGCACAGTGGAGGGACGGTTGAACCGGTTGAACGCCCGGGGGTACACGAGATGGCATCGCGATCAAGAACGCCGAACCTCGCCCTTGCGGGCCTGATGCGGGAAGGGGAAATCAAGAACGCGAAGCCGCAGGCGCGACCGGCGGTGACCGAAGCGCTCTCACGGCTCCTCGCGCGGCCCGTCACGTCCACGGAGGCCGGTCTCGGCGCGTCCGGCGAGCCGGTCGATTCGCCGGACGCCGCCGCTGGGATGGCGGATTTGAGCAGGGCGGACATGGACCCGTCGCGACGGGCGGTACTGGGCGCCGGGCTGTACTCGGCGGGCCTGGTCGTACCGGCCTTCGAAGACGAGGCCGATAGCGGCGAGTCGGCGGCGGCCGCTCCGACGGTCCGGATCGGGAGCGGTGACGTCGCGACGGTCCGCAAGATGACGGAGAAGATCGCGGACATCCTCGATGACCTCGGCGGCGGCCACGCCCGGCCGATGGCCGCGGCGTTCCTCGCCAACACCGTGGGCCCCTACCTGCGCGCGGGAGGCACCGAAGCGGCGCAGAAGGCGATGCGGAGCGCGGCGTCCGACCTCGTGTACCTCACGGGCTGGATGGCGATGTACGAACGCGAGCACGGCCTCGGGCAGAGGTACTACGTCAACGCCCTCAAGCTCGCGGGCCAGGCAGACGACCACGTCACGTACTGCCGCACCCTGCGCGGCATGGCGTTGCAGGCGTCCAACCTCGGCTACGGCAACACGGCGCTGAGCCTGGCCGACTCCGCTGCCGAAGCCGCCCCGGCGTCGGGCCCGCGGCTCGTGGCCTTTCTGCGCGGGCAGCAGGCGCACGGCGCGGCGATGGTGAAGGATCGCCGGCAGGCGTTTGCCCGGCTCCGGGAGACCGAGGAAGCGTTGAGCCGGGCGGACGGCCGCAACGACCACCTGGGGGGTTACGACCGTGCCGCCTACGAGTTCCATGTGGCCCACGTGCTCTGGGAGTTGGACGAGCGCGACGCATCGGTCAAGGCGCTGCGCCGGTCGAACCGGCACCGGCCCGAGGGCGAGCGCCAAGGCCGCCTGCACGCCACGGGCCTGCTTGCCACCCGCCTGATGGAGATGCGGCACGTCGAAGAGGCGTGCCGCGAATGGGAGCGCTTCCTGGACGATTACACCGGGATCTCCAGCGCCCGCGGCGACGAGCACTTCACGACCCTGCGAAACGGCCTACGGCCCTACCGCCGGCTTCCCGCCGTCCGGGCCCTGTCGGAACGGGCCCGGAGCGTGGCGCGCCTCAAAGCGGCCCGGTAACGCGCCCCCGTCACCGCCGCCGCAGGGACGGCTCCGTCAGGGACGGGGGGAGGTAGTAGAGGTCGGCGCGGTTGAGGTCGGTGCCCGGGGGGACGATGGCGTCGATGCGGTCGAGGGTGGCGGCGTCGAGGGTGGTTCCGGCGCCCTCCAGGAGGCTTTCGAGCTGGTCGTGGGTGCGCGGGCCGATGATCACGGAGGTCACCGCGGGGTGGGAGCGGACGAACGCGGTGGCCAGGTGGGGGAGGGTGAGGCCCGCCTCGGCGGCGACCTTCGACAGTGCGGTGACCGCCTCCGCCTTACGGGCGTTCTCCGGGATCGAGAGGTCGAACTTCTGGCTCTCCAGGCCGGCCCGTGAGCTGGCCGAGAGGTCGCGTCCGGAGAGCCAGCCGGCGCTGAGCGGGCCCCAGGTCAGCACGCCCATCCCGTACTTCTGCGCGGTCGGCAGCACCGAGCCCTCGATGCCGCGGGCCAGCATCGAGTACGGCGGCTGCTCGGTGCGGAAGCGGACGTGACCGCGGCGCTCGGCGGTCCACTGGGCCTCGACGAGCTGCTCGGCGGGGAAGGTGGAGGTGCCGATGGCCCGCACCTTGCCGGAGCGCACGAGGTCGGACAGCGCGGAAAGCGTCTCGTCGATGTCGGTGGCCGGGTCCGGGCGGTGCACCTGGTAGACGTCGATGTGATCGGTGCCGAGACGGCGCAGGCTGTCCTCCACCGCGCGGACGATCCACCGCCGCGAATTGCCGCCGTGGTTGGCGTCCGGGCCCATCGGGTTGAAGAACTTGGTGGCCAGGACGACGTCCTCGCGGCGCCCCTTCAGCGCCTTGCCGACGATCTCCTCGGACTCGCCGCCCGCGTACACGTCGGCGGTGTCCACGAGGTTGATGCCGGCGTCCAGCGCACGGTGGATGATCCGTACGCAGTCGTCGTGGTCGGTGTTGCCCCAGGCGCCGAACATCATCGCGCCCAGCGCGAACTCGCTGACCGAGATGCCGGTGCCGCCGAGGATCCTGCGCTGCATGAGCTGCTCCCTGTTCGTCCCGCGATCTGCCGGGGCCTGGTCGGGCGCCCCGGGTGTGCGCACCACCCTGCGGCGCCCGCGGGGAGCGGACCAGGCCCGTCGCAGCCTGGGTCCGGCGGAACCACCCGACCGGCGGGCCGCCGCATACTGGACGGATGCTGCACGCGGAAATCGAGATCAGCTCGTTCCTCAAGGCGCGCCGCGCCGCGCTCGACCCGGCCGACCTCGGCCTGCCCGGCGGGGTCACCCGGCGGCGGGTGCGTGGCCTGCGGCGCGAGGAGGTCGCCCAGCTCGCCGGCATCAGCGTCGACTACTACACCCGGATCGAACAGGGCCGGGCGCACGCCATCTCCGACTCGGTGCTCGACGCGATCGCGCGGGCGCTGCGGCTGACCGCGGGTGAGGTGACGTATCTGCGCAACATCGCCGTGCCGCGGCGGCGCGGCGCGGCGGACTGCTGCGCCCCCGGCGCCGTCCCCGGCCAGACCGTGCGCCCCGAGATCCGGCAGCTGCTGGACGCGATGGAGAGCACCGTGCCGGCCCTCGTCGTCGGCCGTGGCCTGGACATCCTGGCGTGGAACCGGCTCGGCGGCCGGGTCGCCTTCGACCTGGAGGCCGTCGCCCCGGACCGGCGGAACACCGCGCTGCTGGTGTTCCTCGACCCGGCGGCCCGGGCGCTGCACCCGGAGTGGGAGGACAAGGCCGAGGAGGTCGTCGGCAACCTGCGTGCCGAGAGCGGCCGGCACCCCGAGGACCCGCGCATCTGCGAGGTGGTCAACGAACTGCTGGTGCGCAGTGCGGACTTCAAGCGGCTGTGGGCGGCGCAGTCGGTGCACGAGTGCCTGCGCGGCACCAAGCGGATCCTGCATCCGGACGTCGGCGAGCTCGTCATCACCTTCGAGAGCTTCCGGCTGGGCGCCGACGAGGACCAGGCCCTGGTGACGTACAGCGCCCCGCGCGGTTCGGAGACGGAGCGCCGGCTGCGGGAGCTGGCGGCCCTGCCGGAGGTGACCACGGCCCGGGCCGGGGCCGCCCCGGCCGGCGTGGCCTAGCGGGAGGTCCGGGCGGGCGCCGGGTGGGCGCCGCATCGTGGCGGCGGGGCGCCGGCGCGCTATCCCCGTGGGGCCAGCGCCTCCCAGCGCACGGTGACCTCGCCCTGGCGCCGCCGCCGCGGGTCGCCGGCCAGCGGCCAGTCGGTGGCCAGCGCCGCCACCGCCGCGCGCCACCGCTGGCGGGCGCCGAGCGCGCCCAGGGGGGCGGCCGCGGCCCAGGCACGGTCGAAGTCCCGCAGGAAGGCGTGCACCGGCTCGCCCGGCACATTGCGGTGAATGAGCGCCTTGGGAAGGCGTTCGGCCAGGTCGGAGGGGGTGTGCAGGGAGCCGAGCCGGGCCGCGAAGGTGACCGTACGGGGTCCTTCGGGGCCGAGCGCGACCCAGACGTGCCGCCGGCCGATCTCGTCGCAGGTGCCCTCCACCAGCAGCCCGCCCGGCGCCAGGCGTGCGCACAGCCGCCGCCAGACCGCGGTCACCTCGTTCTCGTCGTACTGCCGCAGCACGTTCGCCGCCCGGATGAGGACCGGTGCCCGGCCGCGCGCGCCCGGCAGCGGCACCTCGAAGCCGCCGTGCAGGAAGTCCAGCCCCGGCCTGCCGTACGGGCGGGCCGCCTCGACCCGCGCCGGGTCGATCTCGACGCCGACCACGCGGGCGTCCGGCCGGACGGTGCGCAGCCGGCCCAGCAGCTCCACCGCGGTCCAGGGCGCGGCGCCGTAGCCGAGGTCGACCGCGACGGGGTCGGCGGCGCGGCGCAGTTCGGCGCCGTGTTCGGCGGCTATCCAGCGGTCCATGCGGCGCAGCCGGTTGGGGTTGGTGGTGCCCCGGGTGGCGTTGCCGACGGGCCGGGACGGCGCGGCGGGGACGGACGAGGGGCGGCGGGGCATGGCTTCGAGAGTATGGGGTCGGCGGCCGGACCCCGCACCCGAGCGCCGGCCGCAGGTCACGCTTTGGCAAAGTACCCGGACGGCGCGCCGTACGGAAATGGATGGCCGGGGTCGGTTGTTGCAGGGGTTCGGGGCGTGCCGGCCCCGGTAGGAGGTAGCTCGACGTGAGCCCATATGTGTCCCGGCTCCGCAGCCGTCCCCATGGCCCGTTCCCGGGGCCTTCCCGGCTGCGCCTGCCCGGCGGCGCGCGCCGCCCCCGGCGGGTGGCGATGCTGAGCGTGCACACCTCCCCGCTGCACCAGCCGGGCACCGGCGACGCCGGCGGCATGAACGTGTACATCGTCGAGCTGGCCCGCAAGCTCGCCTCGCTCAACATCGAGGTGGAGATCTTCACCCGCGCCACCACCGGCACCCTCCCGCCCGCCGTCGAGCTCGCCCCCGGCGTCCTCGTACGGCATGTGGACGCCGGCCCGTACGAGGGCCTGGCCAAGGAGGAGCTGCCCGCCCAGCTGTGCGCCTTCACGCACGGCGTGATGCAGGCGTGGGCCGGCCACCGCCCGGGCTACTACGACCTGGTGCACTCCCACTACTGGCTCTCCGGGCACGTCGGCTGGCTGGCCGCCGAGCGCTGGGGCGTCCCGCTGGTGCACGCCATGCACACGATGGCGAAGGTCAAGAACGCCGCGCTGGCCGTCGGTGACACCCCCGAGCCGGCCGCCCGCGTCATCGGCGAGACCCAGGTCGTGCGGGCCTCGGACCGCCTGATAGCCAACACCGCCGAGGAGGCCGAGGAGCTCGTACGGCACTACGAGGCGGAGCGCGACAAGGTCGCCGTCGTCCACCCCGGCGTCAACCTCGACCGCTTCCGGCCCTCGGGCGGCGAGGTCCCCGAGAGCCGGGCCGCGGCCCGCGCCCGCCTGGGGCTGCCGCAGGACGCGGTGATCCCGCTCTTCGCCGGGCGGATACAGCCGCTCAAGGCCCCCGACATCCTGCTGCGCGCGGTGGCCGCCCTGCTGGCCGAGGACCCCTCGCTGCGCTCCCGGCTGGTCGTGCCCGTGGTCGGCGGACCCAGCGGCAGCGGTCTGGCCAAGCCCGAGGGCCTGCAGAAGCTGGCCGCCCGGCTCGGCATCGCGGACCTGGTGCAGTTCCGCCCGCCGGTCGGTCAGGAGCAGCTCGCCGACTGGTACCGCGCCGCGTCCGTGCTGGTCATGCCCTCGTACAGCGAGTCCTTCGGGCTGGTGGCCATCGAGGCGCAGGCGTGCGGGACGCCGGTCGTGGCGGCCGCGGTCGGCGGCCTGCCGGTGGCCGTGCGCGACGGCGTCAGCGGCTTCCTGGTCGCCGGCCACGACCCGGCCGACTACGCCCGCGCCCTGCGGCGGTTCGTCGACGACCCGGCGCTCGCCACCCGTATGGGCACCGACGCCGCCCGGCACGCCCAGTCGTTCGGCTGGGACACCGCCGCCGCCGCGACCGGCGAGGTCTACACCGCGGCGATGCAGGAGCGGCGGCGTCACCTACGATCGGCGCATGGCTGACGATCCGCGACAGGTGATCGAGACGGCGCTGGACGACGCGGGTCTCGCATGGGAATCCCCCTCCGACGGCGCGTACGTCGTCACGCTGCCGGGCACCCGCAAACTCTCCACGACCTGCTCCCTCCGCGTCGGCAGGCACTCCCTCTCCGTCAACGCCTTCGTCGTGCGCCGCCCCGACGAGAACCACGAGGCGGTGCACCGCTGGCTCCTCGAACGCAACACCCGCCTCTACGGCGTCAGTTACGCGATCGACAAGCTCGGCGACATCTACCTCGTCGGCAAGCTCCCGCTCGCCGCCGTCACCCCCGACGAGCTCGACCGGCTGCTCGGCACCGTCCTGGAGAACGCCGACGGCAGCTTCAACACCCTCCTGGAGATGGGCTTCGCCGGCGCCATCCGCAAGGAGTACGCCTGGCGGGTCTCGCGCGGGGAGTCCACCCGCAACCTGGCGGCGTTCGAGCGCCTGACGCGGGACGACGCCCCCGAGGCGTAGCCTCCCTCGGCCCTGTTGCGGAAACGGCAACAAGGTTTGCCTCCTTCTTCCTCCTGGGCGCATCGTCGGCGCCAGGAGGTGGTCAACGATGGAGGAAGACGCACCGGACGTACTGGTCGTCGGGGCCGGGGCCGCCGGGCTGAACGCCGCGCTCGTCCTGGCCAGGGTCCGCCGCCGGGTGCTGGTGGCCGGCTGGGGCGAACCGCGCAACGCGCCCGCGGAGCAGGTGCACGGGTTCCTCTCCCGGGACGGCATGCCCCCGGCGGAACTCCTCGCCGCGGGACGCGCGGAGGTCGAGCGGTACGGCGGCCGGGTCGTCACGGGCGAGGTCCGCGCACTGCGCCGCGGCACCGGCCAGGAGGGCGGCTTCGAGGCCGACCTGGCCGGCCGCACGGTCCGGGCCCGGCGGGTGATCGTGGCGACCGGGATGCACGACGAGCTGCCCGACCTGCCCGGTCTGCGGGAGCACTGGGCACGCGAGGTGCTGCACTGCCCGTACTGCCACGGCTGGGAGGTCCGCGACCGGCCGCTCGGCGTGCTCGCCCCGGCCGGACACGAGCAGCGGGCGGTCCACCAGGCGCTGCTGGTCCGGCAGTTGACGGACGACGTGGTGTTCTTCGGCGAGGCGCCGGACGACACCGCCCGCGCCGCACTGACCGCCAGCGGCGTACGGATCGAGGCCCGCGCGGCCACCGGCCTGGTGGCCGAGGACGGCGCGCTGCGCGGCGTACGGCTGGCCGACGGGAGCGTCGTGCCGCGCGCCGCGCTCTTCGTGCCCGCCCGGCCGGTGCCCCACGACGCGCTGCTCACCGCCCTGGGCTGCGAACGGGACGCGTCGGGCCTGGTCCCTGTCGACCCCGCCGGCCGGACCGGCGTGCCGGGGGTGTGGGCGGCCGGCAACGTCGTCGACCCCACCGCCCAGGTGGTCGTCGCGGCCGCTGCCGGGGACCGGGCGGCCCGCGCGGTGAACCTGGACCTGATCGAGGAAGACCTGACGGAGAACGGACGACGGGAGCAGCAGCGATGACCGGAACCCCGCACACGCACCGGCACGGCAACCACACGCACCCCCAGGACCACAACCACGGCCACGACGACGACTTCGACTGGTCCGCGATGGCCGACCTGCTGGAACTGGAGGGCGAGACCCACAGCCCCTACGTCCGCCAGGCCCTGGCGGAACTCACCCACCTGACCCCGCGCCGCGTCCTCGACATCGGCAGCGGCCCGGGCGTCGCGGCCTGCCGGATGGCCGAGGTCTTCCCGCAGGCCGAGGTCACCGCGGTGGACGGCACGCCGGAGCTGCTGGCCCGCGCCGAGGAACGGGCCGCCCGGCTCGGCGTACGGCTGCGGACCCGGCTGGCCGAGTTCCCCGCGGAACTCGACGGCCTGGGCCCGGCGGACCTGGTGTGGACCGGGCAGGTCGTGCACCACGTCGGCGACCAGCAGGAGGCGCTGCGCCGGCTGGCCGGGCTGCTGACGCCCGGCGGTGTGCTGGCCGTCGTCGAGGGCGGGCTGCCGCCCCGCTGGCTGCCCCGCGACCTCGGCTTCGGCCGCCCCGGCCTGCAGGAACGGCTCGACGCGGCGCAGGCCGACCGCTTCAGCCGGATGCGCGCCGAACTGCCCGGCTCGGTGCCGGTGGTCGAGGACTGGCCCGGCATGCTGCGGACCGCGGGACTCACCGGCGTACGGAGCAGGACGTTCCTCATCGACCACCCCGCACCGCAGGCCCCGGGGCCGGAAAGCCCCGTACGGCTCTCGGCGCGGCAGTCCCTGGAGCGCTACCGCAACGGCCTTGCCGACCAGCTGGACGACGAGGACCTGCGGACCCTCGACCGGCTCCTGGACCCGGCCGACCCGGCGGGCGTCGACCGGCGCCCGGACCTGTTCCTGCTGACCGCGAAGACCGTGCACTTCGGCACCGCGGCCTGACCACGGCACGCGCGGGGGTGGCCGGCCGGCCACCCCCGCACCCTTTCCCCGCCGCCCCCTACGGCTCGACCCGCAGCTCCGGATACCGCCCCGGCAGCCCGGCCGGTAGCCCGTCGCCCCGCCCCCGCAGCCACCGGTCGAAGAACGCCGCGACACAGGCCCGCTCCGCCGCGATCGCCCGCGCCGGACGCACCGTCCCGACCGTCTCCACCACGCCCTTCCGCGGCAGGTGCAAGTCCCGTGCCAGCTGCGGAATCAGCGCCTGCGCGTCGGTGAAACCGGCGTGCCGGCCGCCGCGCAGGGTCAGATCCCGCAACCAGGTGCCCCGGCTGTGCCGCCACACCGCGTCCCAGGACGCCACCGTGTGACGGGTGTCCCCCTCCGACCCCATCAGCAGCAACGGCCGGTCCACGCCGTCGCGCCCGACCGTCGACGGGTTCGACGGATCGTCATCCCGCTGGGTGTAACCCATCACCCCGTCCATGTTCACCGCGGCCCTGATCCGCGGGTCGTCGTGCATCGCCTGCGCCGCCGTGAACCCACCGGCCGACTGGCCGAACATCCCCGTCCGGCGCAGGTCCAGCGCGTCCCGCAGCCCGGCCGGCAGCGGGGAGCGGTCCCCCCGCTTCGCCAACTCGTCCAGTACGAACCGGGTATCGGCCACCCGCACCCCGCTGACCTTCCGCAGCAGCTGCGTGATCCGTCCGGCCTTCTGCGCCTTGGTCAGCTCCGCCCGCATCACACTGCGCGCCACCCGCCCGCCCGGGAACTCCACGGCCGGCGCCTCATACGTGTGGTCGACGGTCACCACCGCGTATCCGCGGGAGGCCAGGTCGTCGCAGAGCGTGCTGCCGAACGAGCGGGGGTCCCCGGCGCCGGGGGAGTAGAGCACCACCGGGAGCCGCCCGGCCGCCACCGGCGCGCCCTCGTGCGCGGCGGTGAGCGTGGCCCCCCACGCGACCTTCCCCCGCGGCACCAGCTCCCCGAAGTTGTTCAGCGCGTCGAACGCGGTGGCCTCGCGCGCCGACATCTGCGGTGCGCGCGGGTACCGCCGCGCCTCGGCCCGCGCCGGATACCGGACGCTGACCATCAGCTCCCGGCGCGCCCGTCCGCCGACCCACGGGTCGGGCCGCCCGCGGTCCACCAGACGGAGCGAGACCGTACCGACGGGATACCGCCCGCCGGGCACCGGCAGCGTCAGCCGCACCGGCTGCCTGCCGGTGGCCGCCGCATGCGACGGACCGGACGCCGACCCGCCCGCCCGCGCCGCGTCCGGCGCACACCCCGCCAGTGCCGGCGCCGCGACCAGCGCCCCCGCCAGCACCAGCGCCCCGGCCAGCACCTCCCGCCGCGCCCCGCGATCCCCCGCACCCTCCGCCATGACGCACTCCCCGTCGTCCTCGCAGGTCACCATCACGGCCCCGTCGGCCGCCCCTCCAGCCTCACGGCCCCGCCGCCCCGGATCGACCGTGCCACCTCCCCAACTGAGGGTGTGGCCAGCACGAACCCCGTCAGCGCTTGCCTGTGGAGGCTCGGGTGCTCTCGATGGTGGGGTTAGCGGCCCCCGTGCCTGGCCCGGCTGGGGGTCGACACCGCCAGGGACGCCGCCTTCGCCCAGTGTTGGCCACGTCGTGGCTGAGATCGGGGGGTAATCACTCGGGTGAGCGATGGGGAATGAGCCGTGGCTCTGGGGCAGGTGCCCGGGGTCCGCTGCCTCCGGTGGGCTGGCTGAGAGGGAAAAGGCGTCAGACAGGTGGAACGCGGGACGGGGGGTGACGCCTGGTGGCTGCTGCGCGGGCCCCTGGCTTTTGTGCTGGACGGAAGCGATGAGGCGATCTTTTCGCTGCCTTGGTGGGTTTCCGGCCATCGGGTGGTGTTCGAGTGAGGGCGGACGCGGCTGCGGACAGGTTGTTCCTGCGGGCGCCCGTTGCCCGTCCGCCGCGCGGTCGCCGGCGGCCCTTCACAGGGTGGGCTGCTTGGGCAGGCTGTCGCGCCGGGGGTGGACTTTCCGGCGGTCGTGGCGCGCGTCCAGGCCCATCGTTTGTGTTCGTCGACTCCGCGAGAGGATCCCTCATGTCGGTCCGAAAGTCGTCTCTTCCCATGCTCTTGGGCGCTTCGTTGCTGGTCGCCGGTGCGCTGTCGACGTCGGCCACTACGGCCAGCGCGGCGCCGGTGCCGGGGGCGGCGAAAGTCTGTTCCATCGAGGACTTCCGCACGGATGACGGTATGAAGCAGATGAGCTCAAAGGTTGAGTTGTGCGCGTTCTCTGACGGTGAGAAGTTGCAGTGGGGGCTGGCATCGGCGAGGTGCTTCATCTCAAACCCGTTCTCTCCGTGGAGTGAGCTCCCCGAGTGCAGCGTGATGTCGTCGTATCTACTCAGCGTGTCCAAGGACGGCGTCCCGTTGGATGTAAGGGAGCTGCGCTACGCGGGACCTGGCACCTACCGCTTCACTGTGCACCTGCAAGTCAAAGGCCAGTCGTCGAGCGGTGACGTCGACACCTGGGTCGACGGTAAGCCCACGTACACGCTGAACCTCACCACGTCGTAGGAAACGACGAGCCCGTCCTGTCGGGGACAGTACCCACAACGGATGCGGGAGCGGCTAGAGGTGCCGTCCTCCAGAGCTGATCGGCCTCCTCGGAGTAGCTCATCACTGGGCGATGCAGACAGGCACCGCACAGTGATGGGCGCGCTGCCACACTCAGCGAGTGAGGCTCCCGCATTGATCTTCAAGTCAGCCTCCGCTACCCAGCGGACCACCTCTGATGCTCAGCCGGGCCAACTCAACCCCTCACTCCACCTGCGCCGAGACCCCCGCGCCCCGCGCCTGCGCCACCCGCACGGCGTCCCGCAGGGCCGCACTCAGCTGCACCGACAGAAACCGCAACTGCCGCGCGTCGGCCGCCGGATCGTCGATCAGCACCCGCGCGTGCTCCAGCAGCCCGAGCCCCATCCCGAGCTGTAACGCCTCGACCTCATCGGCGTACCGCGAGAGAAACCCGCCGTCGTCGTCCGTGAACAGGTAACAGGGCTTCCCACCGGGAGCGGTCCAGGGGAGAAGGCGGGGGGAACGGTCCGTCACGGCGGCCTGCTTTCTTCGGGTAGGGCTGCCCGGACCGTGCGCGGTCGCGGGCGTTGTCGTGCCCGACCCTCCCGCCGATCGCCCGCCGTTCCCATCCCAAGTCCCTATAGGACCGCCCTATATTGGAGGCATGGGTGACTTTGCTACGGACCTGTGGTCCCACCCTCGGCTCACCACGGCCGTTGCCGAAGAGGACTGGGGTGCGGTCTTCCGCACGTACCGACGGCTCACGGGCATCAGCCAGATGAAGCTCGGCGAGCGCGTCGGCCTCGTCCAGCCCGATGTGTCCGAGATCGAGCGCGGGCGACGCCGAGTCACCTCCGTCGAGGTGCGGCAACGCATCATCGCGGGTCTCGGAATCCCTCCGGAGCGGCTGCCGGCCGCAGCGGTCACGGAACCGCTGCCGGTGCCCGGCCTGGCGTTCTCCGGCACCGCTCCCGACGAGGACCTGTTGGCACGGGTCACCAACGCGGTGGACGGCGCGCACCGCGTCGACGGCGCGACGCTGGACTGGCTCGACCGGCTGCTGGCCGAACACCGCAGGGCTGAGGACTTCATCGGCTCCCGGCCGCTCGTCGAGGTGATGAGCCAGCAACTCCGCTCGGTGGTCAACCTCTACGCGAGCGCTCGCGGCCCGTTGGCGGAACGTGTCGTACGGCTCGCAGCCGAGCACGCCCAGTTCCTCGCGTGGATGGCGCAGGACCAGGGGCAGTCGGCTGCCGCACTGGCGTGGTACGACCGCTCCCACGAATGGGCGCTGGAGGCCGGGGACGCCGACATGGCCGCCACCACGCTCAGCATGAAGGCTCACATGGCCTGGTCCGGCGGCCGCGGCGTGCGGTGTGTACGGCTCGCGGAAGCCGCCCGCTGGTCCGCTCCCGCCACCTCACTGGGCGTACGGGGCATGGCCGCCCAGATGCAGGCACGCGGCCATGCGCTCAACCACGCCCCCGACGAGGCCCGTCGACTGCTGGACGAGGCACAGGACCTGATCAGCCGTGCCGCCGAGCGCCCGGAGGACGAGCCGCCGTGGATGTACTTCTACGACGAGACGTGGTTCACCCTCCAGCGCGGCATGGCCGCCATGCACCTGGGCGACTGGGCCGAAGCCACCCGCCACCTCACCACGGGCCTAGGCGCTCTCCCGGACCACTACCGGCGCGACCTCACCTGGTACCGCGCCTGCCTCGCGCACGCCCACGCGGCAGCGGGGGAGGCGGAACAAGCCTTCGCCGCGGCCCTGGCAAGCGCCCCTGCCGCCTTGGACATCGGCCGGCCCCACGCGTGGAACGAACTGCACACCACGGCCGCGACGCTCCTGCGCCGAGGAGCCCCTGAGGGCCACCGGCTGACGGACGCCCTCAAGCAGTACGACTGAACCGCCCGGCCCCGCCGCGCCCCCGTGGCCTTGGCGTACGCCATCCGTTCCCGTACCTGCGGCTGCGCTCGACGGGTTTTCGGGCCGCCCGTCACGCGCCCGTTCCACCCGGCGCGGAGGCCGACACAGGGTCCGCCCCCTGCGCGGACACAGGCTCGGACACAGACGCAGGCGCAGACGCGGACGCAGGCGCAGGCGCAGACGCAGACGCGGACGCAGGCGCAGGCTCGGCCGAAGCGTCCACCACCACCTCCGTCCGCCCCGGCAGGCTCCGCAGCAGCAGCCCGTAGCCCAGGGCCGCCACCGTGCCCACCGCCGCGCAGCCCGCCCAGAGCACGTCCGCGCCGTAGTGGTCGATGACCGTGCCGCCGAGCAGCGGGGCGGCCAGGGAGGCGACGGACCAGGACAGCGAGTACATGCCCTGGTAGCGGCCGCGCCCGTGGAGGGGGGAGAGGCGGACCACCAGGCCCATCTGGGTGGGGGAGTTGATGATTTCGCCGAGGGTCCACACGACGACGGCGAGCGCGTACATGGCCACCGAGCCGGCCAGCGCGGTCAGCCCGAAGCCGTACCCGGCGAGCAGGGCCGAGCCGATGAGGAGCATGGCGGGGCTGCGGTGCTCGATGAAGCGGGTGACCGGGATCTGGAGCAGGACGACGAGGACGCCGTTGACCGCGATCACGGTGCCGAAGTCGGCGCTGGAGAAGCCGTCCTGACCCATCGACACCGGCATGGACACGTACGCCTGCTGGAAGATCAGCGCCAGCAGCAGGTTGAGGCCGACGACGGTCATGAAGCGGCCGTCGCGCACCACGGTGCGCATGGAGACGGCGGCGGGGCCGGAGCCGCCGGCGTCCCGGTCGTCGCCCGCCGTCACCGTCGCGGCCGGGCGGGACTCGGGCAGCTTGAAGAAGACGACCAGGGCGCAGGCCAGTACGAGCGTCGACTCACCGAGGAAGAGGGCCAGGTAGCCGTGCTGGGCGATGAGTCCGGCAGCGGTGGAGGAGACCGCGAAGCCGAGGTTGATCGCCCAGTAGTTCAGGGCGAAGGCGCGGACCCGGTCCTCGGGGGCGACGATGTCCGCCATCATCGCCTGCACGGCGGGGCGGGAGGCGTTGGTCGCCATGCCGACCACGCCCGCGACGGCCGCGATCGCGACCGGGTCCGTCATGAAGCCGAGCAGTGCCACGGACGCCGCCGTCGACAACTGCGCGACGAGCATCGTGGGCCGGCGGCCGAGCCGGTCGGTCAGCACCCCGGCGCCCACGGACGAGATCACCCCGCCGAGGCCGTAGAGCGCGCCGACCAGACCCGCGTACGAGGCGGAGTGGCCGCGCTCGACGGTCAGGTAGAGGGCCAGGAACGTGGCGACGAAGGCACCCAGCCGGTTGATCAGGGTGCTGGTCCACAGCCACCAGAACTGGCGGGGGAGGCCGGAGACGCTCTCCAGCGCGGCGCGTCTGAGGCGGGCGGGACCGCGACTTGGCGTGGATGCGGACATGACATTTCCCCCGTGAACGGTGTGCGTGGAGCGTGGGCTCCATGTAAGTGGTGAAGGCGGTGATCACACCCTACTTACCGATCGGCTGCCGCCGCTACCGAATTGACGGAAACCGTCAAACCTCGCCGGGATGCCCAGGTCATGGACCCGCGCCGGGCCGGTTCCGGAATTGGATTACGCTCGACGCCATGGCCGACGCACCGTACAAGCTGATCCTCCTCCGCCACGGCGAGAGCGAGTGGAATGCGAAGAACCTGTTCACCGGCTGGGTGGACGTCAACCTCAACGAGAAGGGCGAGAAGGAGGCGGTCCGCGGCGGAGAGCTGCTCAAGGGCGCCGGCCTGCTCCCCGACGTAGTGCACACCTCCCTCCAGAAGCGCGCCATCCGCACCGCGCAGCTGGCCCTGGAGTCCGCTGACCGGCACTGGATCCCCGTCCACCGCAGCTGGCGGCTGAACGAGCGCCACTACGGCGCCCTCCAGGGCAAGGACAAGGCGCAGACCCTGGCCGAGTTCGGCGAGGAGCAGTTCATGCTCTGGCGCCGCTCGTACGACACCCCGCCGCCCCCGCTCGACGACGACTCGGAGTTCTCGCAGGCGCACGACGCGCGCTACGCGACGATCCCGCCGGAGCTGCGCCCGCGGACCGAGTGCCTCAAGGACGTCGTCCACCGCATGCTCCCGTACTGGTACGACGGCATCGTCCCCGACCTCCTCACCGGCCGCACGGTCCTGGTCGCCGCCCACGGCAACAGCCTGCGCGCCCTGGTCAAGCACCTCGACGGCATCTCCGACGCCGACATCGCGGGCCTGAACATCCCCACCGGCATCCCGCTCTCCTACGAGCTCGACGCCGACTTCCGCCCGGTCAATCCCGGCGGCACCTACCTCGACCCGGAGGCCGCCAAGGCCGCCATCGAGGCAGTGAAGAACCAGGGCAAGAAGAAGTAAGCCCGTACGCGTAAGCCCCCTACCTGCGGTTTTCCCGCGAGTAGGGGGCTCGCTCGTGCGCCGTGGCCGACGCCGGGCTCTGGTGCTTGATCGGGCCCCCGCCGGCCCGCGTGGGCACGCCGGTCAGGAGACGAGCACGGAGATGCCGTCGCCGAGCAGCTTCAGTCCGAGAACGAAGAACAGGACCGCCATCACGGCGACATTGTGCCGGGCTGCCCAGTCCTTCCAACCGGCGAGCGTGGCCTTCGCCCGCTCACCTCCCACCAGGAAGACCCCCAGCGGGGTCAGCAGACCGAGGGTGGCGATCAGCACGAAGATCGCCAGCGAGGCGATCTGCTGCCCGACCGGCAGTCCGGCTGAGCCGATCGCAGCGCCCGCGGCAATGGTCAGCGGGGCGTTCTTGGCGTTGAGCGCGGCCAGGGCCAGTCCGAGTCCGAAGACCTTGACCGGCGCGAGGCGGTCGATCGCGCCCATCCACTTCGGCAGCTGAGCCTGCGAGGGATCCGCCGGGCGCCGGTGCCACTGCCGGGCACCGAAGAGGAGGAGGAAGACCCCCAGAGCGAGTTTGAGGGCTCCCACCCAGGTGGCGGGGTGAGAGTGGGCCGAGGCCCCCGCGGGGGAGGCGATCGTCAGCATCACCGCGCCCAGTGCCGACAGCCCCAGGATCCAGCCGACGGTGAAGAGCACTCCGTTGAGCCGTCCCCGCGGCGTCGCGAGGAGGAGGATGACGGCGATGATCGGGAGCGGGCTGATCGCGACGCCGGCCGCAAGGCCCAGCACGTCACCGAGAACGTTGCCCATGGTTGCCTCCACGGAGCGGCGGGGAACGCGCTGGGGCACGGCAGACAGGCCGCGCCACGGCTGGCTTCGAGGCCACGCGGAGCTTGCTGCCCGGGGACGTGACGACGTTGTACACGGACCGCCTCTTCCATCTTCCTGCGCCCCTGCGGATCTGTCCTCGGAAGTTCCGCGGGGAGCGAGGACCCGGCCCTGCTGCCGTTGCGCACCCGCCTCGGAGCCGAAGATGCGAGGCGGCGTGTGCCGGGGCCAGGATGGTGAAGTGAGGGCGCCCGCGCCCCAGGTACGGACGTTTGGGCGACCGTCGCACCCATCTGCGGCAGGAGGACCTTGCGATGACTGCGACAGGTGCAACCCAGCCGGCTCACCCTGAGCACCCGGGCAGGACGGATGGGGTCTCTAACGAGTTCACCGTTTTCACCAAGATCAAGCCGGGCGAGGCCGATGCATTGCGCAAGGATCTTACCTGGCTCGCCGACGCGGCGAATGACGAGAATGTCCATGCGGCGCTGCGCCAGATCGGCACCCTGCATGACGCACGGCACGTGATCTTCGACAACGACACCAGGTTCATGTTCGCCAGCGTCTTCGACGGCTCCTGGGACACCTACATCGACGACTTCGCCAAGACAGTGGTCGGGGAACGCTTCGACAAGGTCTTCTCCCACAGCGAAGGGTTCCCCGGTATCAAAGATCCAGGGGTCAAGGACTGGTTCCTCGCCCACCAGGAGCCCGCGGGCGTCTTCGTCAGCGCCTATCCCGAGCTGACCGTTCAGCAGATCTACAAGGACCAGCGCGTCGACGACGCGTTCCAGGAGGTGCTGGACACCCCCGAGTTCCGGGCGGCCCTGGACAACCCGGCCAACGAGCAGTTGGTGGCCACACCGGCCTTCCAGAAGCTGCTGGAGGAGGCTGCGGCCTAGAACCCCGGGCAGCACCGGCCTCCTCGGAGCCGGCCCGGCTCCGGTGGTCCGCGTCGGCCGGCCGGCGGCGGGCCGGCCCCCTGCGGGGCTGCCCGGCAGAGACCGACGTGGAGGCACGAGCGATCATGGACACCACGGCAAGCAACAGCGCCACCGGCGTGCACGTCGAGATCGACGACGTGCAGAGCGGGGCACTGCGCCCACGGCCCGTGCCGTACGAAGGCAAGTTCGTCTTCTTGCGCGTCGATGACCGCCACGCCGGGCGCGCCCTGCTGCGGCGGCTGCTCCCGGTCACGGCGGGGGGGGGGCTGCCCGATGTCGACCCGAGCCGGGACGCCTGGGTGGCTGTGGCGTTCACCTACCAGGGGCTGCGGGCACTGGGGGTGCCTCAGGAGTCGCTGGACAGTTTTCCGCGGGCGTTCCGCGAGGGTATGGCCGCTCGGGCGGAGCGGATCGGCGACGTGGGCGAGAGCGCCCCGGACCACTGGGAGACCCCGTTCGGCACGGGCGACGTACACATCGCGTTGAGCGCCCTCTCCTCCGACGCGGCGCAGCTGGAAAGGGAGTTGGAGCGGGCCCGCGTCGCTTACGAGGACACGCCCGGCGTCCAGGTGATCTGGCAGCAGGAGGTCAAGCAGCTCCCGACCGGCCGCACCACCTTCGGCTTCCGCGACGGCATCAGCCATCCGAACATCGAGGGCGTGGGCCTGCCCGGCTCCAACCCGCAGGAAGCCCCCATCAAGGCCGGCGAGTTCATCCTCGGCTACCCCGACGAGACCGGCAGCCTGCCGCCCATGCCCAGCCCCGACGTGCTGGGGCGCAACGGCACCTACGTGGCCGTGCGCAAGATCCACACCAACGTGGCGGCCTGGCGCCGGTTTCTGCGCGCGAACACCTCCAGCGCCCAGGAAGAGGCGCTCCTGGCGGCGAAGATGGTCGGCCGCTGGCCCAGCGGGGCGCCCCTGACACTGTCGCCGGAGCACGACGACCCGGAGCTGGCGGCCGATCCGCACCGCGTCAACAACTTCCTGTACCGGGAGAACGACGATCGCGGGTTCCGGTGCCCCGCCGGTGCGCACGTCCGGCGCACCAACCCCCGCGATGCCACGATCATCGGCGACGCGCGGATGCACCGCCTCATCCGCCGCGGCACCACCTACGGTCCGCCGCTCCCGGAGGGCGTGCTGGAGGACGACGGCGCCGAGCGGGGCCTGGTCGGCGTCTTCATCGGCGCCCATCTGGAACGGCAATTCGAATTCATCAAGGCCGAGTGGGTCAACGACGGCAACTTCATCGGCCGCCCCGGCGAGAAGGACCCGGTGGCCGGACATCACGACGGGACCGGCAGCGTCACCATCCCCGAGAAACCGGTCCGGCGCCGCCTGCAGAACCTGCCCGGCTTCGTGGTCACCCGCGGCGGCGAGTACTGCTTTCTGCCGGGTCTGCGTGCCCTGCGCTGGCTCGCCGAATTGGCGGACTGAAGGCAATCCCTACGCCCCGAGGCTCCACCCCGGCCCTCCGAGAAGAGGTCGACGTCATGGCAACACATTTCGTCCGCTACACGCCGGACGTCGAAGTCGATGAGCCGCATTTCGACGAAAACCTACAGACGGTGATCGAGAAGACCGAGCGCTACATCACCGAGTCGGTGACGGCCGGCGGCACCGGCCAGGCCCTCCGCGACGCCCACGCCAAGGGCTACGGGCTGGTCCGGGCGGAGGTGGAGATTCTGGACGGCCTTCCCGCCGAATACGCCCAAGGAATCTATGCGACTCCGGGAACCCACGAGGCGCTCATCCGCTTTTCCAACGGATCGCCGCACGCCGGCGCCGATGCGCGACTGGGCAGCGCCACCGGACTGGCGCTGAAAATTTTCGGTATCGCCGGCCCGACCCTGCTGGAAGACGAACCGGACACCGGAACGTTCGACTATGCCAACATCAATGCCCCGATTTTCTTCTGCAATACGGTCGAGCACTACCTGTTCATCCAGGAACTGTTCCTGGACGCGCCGTCCTACTTCTCCCAGGGCCGACCCGGCGCGCACCGCTTCTTCGCCGACTTCGTGACCGGAAAGGGAACGCTGGCCCAGGAAGACTGGGCATGGGACGAGTTCCTGGCCTTCCTCCGCCTCTCCAAGATCCCCCCGGTCAACGTACTGCTGTCGAGCTACTGGACGATGGGCGCGGTCAGGCACGGGGACCACATCGCCAAAGTGCGCATCGCGCCCGACCCGCACTCCGCAGCCGCGGTGGTCCGGCGCGCCATCGACCCGGCCTCCGCGCCGGAGGTCTTCCGTCCGGCGCTGCAGGCCGAGCTGCAGGAGCGGCCCTACGCCTTCGACATCCAGGTCCAGCTCTGCACCGACCTGCGGCGCATGCCGGTGGAGGACACCACGGTGGAGTGGCCCGAGGAACTCTCCCCGTCCGTGACCGTGGCCAGGCTGCGGCTGCCGCAGCAGGACATCTCCAGCCCGGAAAACCTGGAGAAGATGGACGCGCTGTCCTTCACGCCCTGGCGGGTCACCGCCGAGCACGCGCCCCTGGGCAACATCATGCGGGCCCGCAAGGAGGTCTACCGGCGGTCCTCCCTCGCGCGCCACCAGCTCAACCAGCAGCCGCGCACGGAGCCGCACAGTGCCGACCAAGTGCTCGGCCCGGCCCCGCGGCGCGACGAGGCATCAGCCAGGGCGGCCGGCCCGCCCGGCCCGATGACGTCCCCGGCCTGACCACTCCACCGGCGCGCCACCCCTCCCACAGCCGCCGGAGCCCCCCGTCGGCGGCCGATCCCCGGAAAATCGCGCGCGCCGGCCCGGCCGTGGGCGCTACCGTCCCGGGATGCCTGATGAGGACGGTTACTTCGGAGAGAGCGTCGCGGCAAGGTACGACGAGTCGTCGGCGGACATGTTCGGACCGGACGCGGTGGACCCGGCGGTCGAGGTGCTGGCCGGGCTCGCCGGCGACGGCCGGGCGCTGGAACTCGGCATCGGCACCGGCCGGATCGCGCTGCCGCTGGCCGGCCGCGGCGTCCCCGTGCACGGCATCGACATGTCCCGGGCCATGGTGGCGCGCCTGCGGGCCAAGCCCGGCGGGGACCGCATCGGCGTGACGATCGGCGACTTCGCCACGACCCGGGTGGCGGGCACGTTCGCCGTCAGCTACCTCGTCTTCAACACGATCAACAACCTGACGACGCAGGACGCCCAGGTCGACTGCTTCCGCAACGCCGCCGCCCATCTGCGGCCCGGCGGCTGCTTCGTCATCGAGGTGGGGGTCCCGGAACTGCGCCGCCTGCCGCCCGGGCAGACCGCCGTGCCGTTCCACATCAGCCCCACCAAGTGGGCGTTCGACACCTTCGACGTCGTCACCCAGGCCATGAGCTCCCACTACGTCACGATCGTCGACGGACGCGCCGAGCACTCCTCCGTTCCGTTCCGGTACGTGTGGCCGTCCGAACTGGACCTGATGGCGCGCCTGGCCGGGCTGCGGCTGCGCAGCCGCTGGGAGGACTGGACGGGGGCACCGTTCACCGGTGAGAGCCGCCGGCACGTCTCGGTCTGGGAGAAGCCCGCCAACTGACCGCGCGCGTAGGGCTCCGGCCGCGGCCACGGGCCGGGGCGGCGGCCGGAAGCGGGCCCGCCGCGCGCGGAATGCGGATCAGGGCGCCGGCGTTGCCAGAGGGTGAGCGATATGTCCCGGGATGCCGCGTACGGCCCGGCCGAGGCCGCCGCGGTCCGCGCGCGGCTGGCCGCCGAGCGGGCGGACACGACCGCGCAGATCGCCGCGCTGGGCCGCGACTTCGACGTGATCGTCGAGGCGAACGCCCTGGTCGCGGTGGACGACGAGCACGACCCCGAGGGGTCGAGCACCGCCTTCGAGCGGGCCCATGTCGCCGCGCTGCTGGCGCAGGCCCACGACCATCTCGCCGCGCTGGACCGGGCGGAGGAACGCCTGGCACGCGGGGTCTACGGGCGGTGCGAGGCGTGCGGCGACCCGATCCCCGCGGAGCGCCTGGAGGTGCGCCCGGCGGCGAGCACCTGTGTGCGCTGCGCCGCCACCCGCCCCCGCTGACCGCACCCGCACCCGCCACGGACCGGTCCCTGGATGCGGTCGGCGCGGGCCGGTGCAGCATGGAAGAGGGGGCCGCCCCTTCTGCAACCTGGAGATGAGCTCGATGCCCAAGTTCATGGACGTCCACCACGGAATGACGGGCCTCAGCCCCGACGACATCAAGGCGGCACACCAGGCCGACCTCGCCATCCAGAGCGAGGAGGGCGTGACCTTCGAGCACGCCTGGGCCGACACCGACTCCGGCGATGTGTTCTGCCTGTCGGACGCCCCCTCGGCAGGGGCCGTGCAACGCATCCACGAACGGGCCGGCCACCGGGCCGACGAGATCCACCCGCTGACGGTCTCCCTGTGACCTGCGGTCGGTTATCCCTTGGCCCGACCGGGCGGCAGACACGCCGGCCCCGGCCGGAGGGTCGGGAAGACCGTCCGGCCGGGGCCGCGGTGGAGCAGTGGCGCCGTGCCGTAGGAAGCCGCCGAAACCGCTAGCAGCCGCCGCCGCACTGGCACGGCCCGCCCGACTGGCAGCCGCAGCTGCAGCCGGGGCCGCAGGAACAGCCGGACATCTCGACGGGCGCCGGGGCGCCTGACGCCGCGGGCTTGAGGGAGTCCGCCATGGGTGCCATCCATTGCCTCCTAGGGGTCACCGGGTGTCCAAGGGGTCACCTGACGCCCATTGCAAGCCCGGGCGGCAAGGCGCGTCAACGGCGCGTGGAGGCACACGTCAACGGCGCACGGTCGCTCACCGAGCGGACCCGCGCCGCTCTCCCGCCCCCGCCGTCAGCTGCCGTCGACCGCCGTCGGCGGGGCGATCTCGTCGGCGTGCTCACCGGTCACCAGGTAGACGACCCGCTTGGCCACGGAGACCGCGTGATCGGCGAACCGCTCGTAGTAGCGGCCCAGCAGCGTCACGTCCACGGCGGTCTCGATGCCGTGCTTCCAGCGGTCGTCCATCAGGTGCTGGAACAGCGCGCGGTGCAGCAGGTCCATGGCGTCGTCGTCGTGCTCCAGCTGCAGCGCGAGCTCGACGTCCTTGGTGATGATGACCTCGGCGGCCTTCGCCATCAGGCGCTGCGCCAGCTGCCCCATCTCCAGGATGGTGGCGTGCAGATCGCGCGGCACGGCCGTCTCCGGGAAGCGCAGCCGGGCCAGCTTGGCCACGTGCTGGGCCAGGTCGCCCGAGCGCTCCAGGTCGGCGCTCATCCGCAGCGAGGTGACGACGATCCGCAGGTCGGTGGCGACCGGCTGCTGCCGGGCCAGCAGGGCGATCGCCCGGGCCTCCAGGTCCCGCTGGAGGTCGTCGACCTTCTCGTCGGCGGCGATGACGTTCTCGGCCAGCTTGAGATCCGCGTCGAGTATCGCCGTGGTGGCGCGCCCGATCGCGGAGCCGACGAGCCGGGCCATCTCGACCAGGCCCTCGCCGATCGAATCCAGCTCCTCGTGGTACGCGTCCCGCATCTGTGACCTTCTCTCGCGTCGAGTGTGGTGTGGGGTGGTGGGGGAGGGGAAACGGGGTGCACGATGACCTGTGCCCACGCTCTCACGGTCCGTGCCCGCGCGGCCCGTGTCCCGGAAGCGCGGTGCCCCGCGGCCGGAGCGGAAACGATCCGTCACCCGCACCCTCACCTTGCGGCCGGATCGCGTCCTGCGGTGCCACCCGGGGTGAACCGGCACCGACGTGAAGGTGAACTCTGGGCGACGCGGTCACCGCGCCGGGGCGGCCACCACGGTTCACCGGCCGTGCACCGGAGCCGCGGGGCGCGCGCACCGGTCGCCCCAAGGCCCTCGGCCGGGCGGCGGCGCGCCCCTTCCCGGCCTCCGGAGTGAACCGGCGCGGACGCCACGGTGAACTCTGGGCGACGGCTGTTCGAGCAGCGCCCCGCGAGGCTGGGGAAGTGTCCGAACCGGCACATACTCTGGACTCATGAACGTGGACGCGGCCGTTGCCGCAGTGGCAGCGATCGCCGGGTTGTGCACCGGCGTCTTCGCCATGCTGGCGTTCCGCTGGAGCGAGCGCGACCAGGCCAAGCCCACCCGTACCTCCCTGCACACCGACGCCGTCCTGCCGCCCGGTGTCGACACCGTCCTGTCGGTGCTGCGGTCCTCCGCCGTCGTCCTCGACGAGGCCGACTCCGTCGTCAAGGCCAGCTCCGCGGCGTACGCCCTCGGCCTGGTCCGCGGCGGCAAGCTCGCCGTCGAGCCCATGATGCAGATGGCCCGCGACACCCGCAGGGACGGCGAGATACGCCAGGTCGAACTGGACCTCCCGCGCCGCGGCACGGGCCGCGGCGATGCGCTGGCGGTCTCCGCCAGAGTCGCCCCGCTGGGCTCCCGGCTCGTCCTGCTGCTGGTCGAGGACCTCACCGAGGCCCGCCGGATAGAGGCGGTCCGCCGCGACTTCGTCGCCAACGTCAGCCATGAGCTCAAGACGCCCGTCGGCGCGCTCTCGCTGCTGTCCGAGGCCGTGATGGACGCCAGCGACGACCCCGAGGCCGTCACCCGCTTCGCCGGCCGCATGCAGAACGAGGCCACCCGCCTCACCAGCCTCGTCCAGGAGCTCATCGACCTCTCCCGGGTCCAGAACGACGACCCCCTGGAGGACGCCGAGCCGGTCCGGGTCGACGAACTGGTCGCCGAGGCGGTGGACCGCTGCCGCCAGCAGGCCGGCGCGAAGCAGATCACCATGGCCGCCGGAGGCACCGCCGACCTCAGCGTCTGGGGCAACCGCGGCCAGCTCGCGGCGGCCCTCGGCAACCTCGTCGAGAACGCCGTCAACTACTCCCCGGCGCGCACCCGCGTCGGGATCGCCGCCCGCCGGGTGGCGGCACCCGGCGGTGACCTGATCGAACTCTCGGTGACCGACCAGGGCATCGGGATATCCGAAAAGGACCGGGACCGCATCTTCGAGCGGTTCTACCGCGTGGACCCGGCGCGCTCGCGCGCCACCGGCGGGACCGGCCTCGGCCTCGCCATCGTCAAGCACGTGGCCGCCTCGCACGGCGGGGAGGTCACGGTGTGGAGCGCTGAGGGACAGGGCTCCACCTTCACCCTGCGTCTCCCGGAAGCCGGGGCCGTACGCGACCGTGAACGGCCCGCGGACCTGTCAGCGGAGGGCCTCGACGACGAGGACCGTCCGTACGAGACCTTCAACGATCCGCTCCCTGCTCACCCAGCCCCGGAGGTCCTTCCGTGACCCGAGTGCTTGTCGTCGAGGACGAGGAATCGTTCAGCGACGCACTGTCGTACATGCTCCGCAAGGAGGGTTTCGAGGTCGCCATCGCGGCAACGGGCCCCGACGGACTGGACGAGTTCGAGCGCAACGGCGCCGACCTCGTCCTCCTGGACCTGATGCTGCCCGGCCTGCCCGGCACCGAGGTCTGCCGCCAGCTGCGCGGCCGCTCCAACGTCCCGGTCATCATGGTGACCGCCAAGGACAGCGAGATCGACAAGGTCGTCGGCCTGGAGATAGGAGCCGACGACTACGTCACCAAGCCCTTCTCCTCCCGCGAACTGGTCGCCCGCATCCGCGCCGTGCTGCGCCGCCGCGGCGAGCCGGAGGAGGTGACCCCGCAGGCCCTGGAGGCCGGACCGGTCCGGATGGACGTGGACCGGCACGTCGTCACGGTCGCCGGCGGCAAGGTCGACCTGCCGCTGAAGGAGTTCGACCTCCTGGAGATGCTGCTGCGCAACGCCGGCCGCGTGCTGACCCGTATGCAGCTCATCGACCGGGTCTGGGGCGCCGACTACGTGGGCGACACCAAGACCCTCGACGTGCACGTCAAGCGGCTGCGCGCCAAGATCGAGCCCGACCCGGGCGCCCCGCGCTACCTCGTCACGGTCCGCGGCCTGGGCTACAAGTTCGAGCCGTAGACCGGCCCGGGCGGCCCGCCGCCCGGCAGGCGCCCGCTGGTGCGCCGCATACGCCTCAGGGGCGCCTCTCCGGACCGGAGGGGCGCCCCTGAGGCGTACGGACGGTCAGTGGCCGGCGTGCGCGCCGCCACCGGGCTTGCCCGTGGAGGACGGGGAAGCGGTGCCGGACGGCGTGCCGGACTCCGAGGGCTTGGCGGAGCCGGACGGCGTGGCCGAGCCGGACGGCTGCGGGAGCTGCGAGGGTCCGAAGCCCTGGAAGTAGCTCGTGGCCGGGACGACGTAGGCGTTCACCTTCACCTTGCCGGCGGAGCTGAGCGTGAAGGTCAGCGGCTGGATGTTGCCGTCCTGGACGGCCTCCCGGCCGCTCGTGAGGACGGCCGAGGCGTTGCCCTTGCCGCCGAGCACGACGGAGCCGCCGGCCGGCACGGTGATCGGGCCCGAGCCGCCGCCGGCCGGCGTCAGCTTGGCCGACTGGCCGGTGCCGTCGACGTCGATCGCGGTCAGCTTCTGGTCCTTGGCGCCGTTGTTGTACACCGTCGCGGCCACCACGGCCGGGCCCTTGGCGTTCACATCGGGCTGGGTGATGACATTCGAGTTCTGGATCTTGATGTCACCGACGGACGTCGCGGCGTTGTCCGGCTTGACCTGAAGCGTCTGGGCGTCGTTGCCGGCCGCACAGGCGGACAGCGAGACGACCGAGAGCGAAAGGACGGTGGCGGCGAGGACGCCGCGTCGAAGGCTGCGGCTCACGGCGGCGGCATCTCCTTGACGAGCTACGGCGGCCGAACGTTCGTGCCCGGTCGCGGATGGACGGCTGGGGCGGCCCTGCGTACGCGTCATGACGACGGGTGCGTAAAGCCGCCCTAAGGGTGTGTCAGCGCCGCTAGGTTACCGAGCCGTCCCCGCGCCGCCGCACCCGACCCGCCCCCAGCGCGATCACGGCCCCGTCGCCGCCGTCCCGGCGCGGTTTCCCGGGCGGGCCCGCGAGGTCACCCGCCGCACGGCACCGCACGGAAAACCGACTCAAGAGTTCATGATCATTAAAGGAAGACGGAGAGCCGGAAGAACCGCCCGGAAGAAGTGGACGGGAACGGCCACCGAGAACGCGCCGACGGGAACGCACCCGGATATTTCGCGGGTGTCCGTTCGGGTGTTGGCGCACCCGTTTCCGCCTGCGGTTTCCCCCGGTGAAAAACAGTATTCGCAGAGAATGTGAAGGCCCGACGGAATTGATCACACCCTTCGGTGGTCCGGTGGTGATCAATTCGGGAATCGACCCCGAGAGGGGCGCGAGCAGCCGAACGGAGTAGCGGAACTCGCTCAAGCGGATCCGTGCAAAACGGGACGTTCGGCCTGTCGATCATGACCTTCCCGGTGTGTGACGGGCACGTTTCCGGCCGCCCGCGAAGCCCCTCCGACCTGCGAATACCCGCCCTCAAGGGCCCCTCGAAGCACGTCGCAGCCAGAGTTGTCAAGCCCCGAGATATGCCCTGACCTGCGAAAACGCCATTCAGAACGGTCCGTTCCCGTGTTAGCATGGATAGCCACGGAAGGGGTACCTGTCACATGACGTTCAAGGTTGGCGACACCGTGGTCTATCCCCATCACGGGGCCGCGCTGATCGAGGCCATCGAAACTCGCCAGATCAAAGGCGTGGACAAGACCTACTTGGTGCTGAAGGTCGCCCAGGGCGACTTGACTGTTCGTGTGCCAGCGGACAATGCGGAGTTCGTCGGCGTACGCGACGTGGTTGGTCAGGACGGGCTGGACCGGGTCTTCGAGGTGCTTCGTGCACCGTATGCCGAAGAGCCGACGAACTGGTCCCGTCGCTACAAGGCAAATCTCGAGAAGCTCGCTTCCGGCGATGTGATCAAGGTCGCCGAAGTAGTGCGCGACCTGTGGCGGCGTGAGCGCGAGCGCGGACTCTCCGCCGGTGAGAAGAGGATGCTCGCAAAGGCCCGCCAGATTCTGGTGAGCGAACTCGCCCTCGCGGAGAACACCAACGAGGACAAGGCCGAGGCCCTGCTCGACGAGGTTCTCGCGTCCTGACGCTGCTGCGCGCCGGTCATGGGACACACCCCCGCACCCGACGCCAGTGACGACGTAGCAATGCCGCGGTGCCCGAGTGACGCCCCTCCCACACGGAGGGGTCTGTTGCCGGGCGCTGCGGCATATCTGCGGGTAAGGCGGCCCGCCGGGATCGACGAGGACGCCTACTGACTGTGGCGTGCCGGGCCCGGGCAGCTGCCTCGACCGATGTCACGGAAGGGTCCGGTCAAGGCTCGCGCCCGGCACTCCCCCCGCCCGGCGTAGCTCGACCAGGGGGCACGCCCAGGCCATACCCACCCCGCCCGAGCAAACAAACCTGTCTGCGCCAATTCCGGGCGCGCCCCGGACTCCGGAGCCATCGATGTCAGTTCCCTCCCGCCCGATCCGCACCGCCGCGGTGATCCCTGCCGCCGGCCGGGGTGTCCGGCTCGGTCCCGGCACCCCCAAGGCGCTGCGCACGCTGGGCGGCACCCCCATGCTGGTGCACGCCGTACGCGCGATGGCCGCCTCCCGCGCCGTCTCGCTCATCGTCGTGGTCGCCCCGCCCGACGGCGCCACCGAGGTCGACCATCTCCTGAACGAGTACCCGCTCGCCGACCGCACCGACCTGGTGGTCGTCCCCGGCGGGCAGACCCGCCAGGAGTCCGTACGGCTCGGTCTGGCCGCGCTGCCGGACGACATCGACGTCGTGCTGGTGCACGACGCCGCGCGCCCGCTGGTCCCCGTGGACACCGTCGACGCAGTGATCGCGGCCGTACGGGACGGTGCGCCCGCGGTCGTCCCGGCGCTGCCGCTCGCCGACACCGTCAAGCAGGTCGCGCCGCAGCCCCAGGGCGCCCCCGAGCCGGTGGTCGGCACCCCGGAGCGGGCCCTGCTGCGCGCCGTGCAGACCCCGCAGGGCTTCAGCCTGGAGACCCTGCGCAAGGCGCACGACACCGTCGTCGAGGGCGAGGGTGCCACCGACGACGCCGGGCTGGTCGAACGGCTCGGCGCCCCGGTCGTGGTCGTCCCCGGCCACGAGGAAGCGTTCAAGGTGACCCGGCCGCTGGACCTCGTCCTGGCCGAGGCCGTACTCGCCCGTAGGAGGGCCACCGATGGCTACGTCTGACCCGGCCCCCGCCGCCCCGGCCGCCGGCATCCCGCTCGTCGGCATCGGCACCGACGTGCACGCCTTCGAGCAGGGCCGCGAGCTGTGGTGCGCCGGCCTCCTCTGGGACGCCGCGGAGAGCGACGGCTACGGCCTGGCCGGCCACAGCGACGGCGACGTCGCCGCGCACGCCGCGTGCGACGCGCTCTTCTCGGCGGCCGGCGTCGGCGACCTGGGCGCGCACTTCGGCACCAGCCGGCCCGAGTGGTCCGGCGCCTCCGGCGTGACGCTGCTGGCCGAGGCCGCGCGGATCGTCCGCGCCGAGGGCTTCACGATCGGCAACGTCGCGGTGCAGGTCATCGGCGTACGCCCGAAGGTCGGCAAGCGGCGGGACGAGGCACAGAAGGCGCTGTCCGCGGCGGCCGGAGCCCCCGTCTCGGTTTCCGGGACGACCTCGGACGGGCTGGGCCTGACCGGCCGCGCCGAGGGCCTGGCGGCGGTCGCCACGGCGATCGTGTTCCGCACCGGCTGACCGGCACCTCCGGAACGGCACCCCCGGGACCGGCGACGGCCCACGGACCTACGGCGTCCGGCATTCCCCCGTATGGCGCGGGAATGCCGGACGCCGTACGGGTGTTGGGGGAAGATTCGGAGTACTCGTGTCCCTCGGAACGGCCCGCAGGAAGGATCCTCGTGACTGCCACCCTGTCCGACGACCTCAAGAAGCTCCTCGACACCCCGATCTTCGTGATCGTGACGACGATCCAGCCCGACGGCAGTCCCCAGGCGTCCCCGGTGTGGGTGAAGCGGGACGGCGACGATCTGCTGATCTCGACCACCGTCGGCCGCCGCAAGGAACGCAACATCCGCCGCGACCCGCGCGTCTCGGTCGTCGTCCAGCCGTCCGACAGCCCGTACACCTACGCCGAGGTCCGCGGCACCGCCACGCTGACCACCGAGGGCGGCCCGGAGCTCATCGACGAGCTGTCCCGCAAGTACACCGGCAAGCCCTACGCCGAGTTCAACCCGGAAGCGGGCAAGGACGCCGAGCGGGTCGTCGTCCGGATCACCCCGCGCAAGGTGGTCGGCAGCATCTGACGCACGCCCCGGGCGGCACTCGGCCGCCCCCATCCGCCCCTCCAGCCGGAATTTTCAGCCACGACATCCGGCAAATCGGACGGTTATGACGGATCTGTGTCCCCGTGGCCCATGCGTCGCGGGGCACTGCCGGGTTCCGACTACCCTGGTTCCGTGACGATTCGCCTGTACGACACCAGCGCCCGGCAGATTCGCGACTTCACCCCGCTCACGCCGGGCTGCGTCTCGATCTACCTGTGTGGTGCGACCGTGCAGGCCGCCCCGCACATCGGGCACATCAGGTCGGGGCTGAACTTCGACATCATGCGCCGCTGGTTCGCCTACCGCGGCTACGACGTGACGTTCGTGCGCAACGTCACGGACATCGACGACAAGATCATCGCCAAGTCGGCCGAGCAGGGCCGCCCGTGGTGGTCGCTCGGCTACGAGAACGAGGTCGCCTTCAACACGGCCTACGACGCCCTCGGCTGCCTGCGCCCGACCTACGAGCCCCGCGCCACCGGCCACATCCCCGAGATGATCGAGATGATGCGCGGCCTGATCGAGCGCGGCCACGCCTACGCCGCCGACGGCAACGTCTACTTCGACGTGAAGTCCTTCCCCGGCTATCTCCAGCTGTCCAACCAGGAGTTGGACAACCTCCTCCAGCCGTCCGGCGAGGGCGAGACCGGCAAGCGGGACCCGCGCGACTTCGCCATGTGGAAGGCCGCCAAGGAGGGCGAGCCCAGCTGGGAGACCCCCTGGGGCCGCGGCCGGCCCGGCTGGCACCTGGAGTGCTCGGCGATGGCCCACAAGTACCTGGGCTCCGCCTTCGACATCCACGGCGGCGGCGTCGACCTCGTCTTCCCGCACCACGAGAACGAGATCGCGCAGGCCAGGGCGTACGGCGACGACTTCGCCGCGTACTGGACCCACAACGCCTGGGTCACCATGAGCGGCGAGAAGATGTCCAAGTCGCTGGGCAACTCCCTGCTGGTCTCGGAGATGGTCAAGCGCTGGCGCCCGATCGTGCTGCGCTACTACCTGGGCACCCCGCACTACCGCTCGATGATCGAGTACAGCGAGGACGCGCTCCGCGAGGCCGAGGCCGCGTTCGCGCGGATCGAGGGCTTCGTCCAGCGCGCCGTCGAGAAGGTCGGCTCCGTCGAGCCCGCGCCCGAGGTCCCGCCGGCCTTCGCCGAGGCGATGGACGACGACCTGGGCGTCCCGCAGGCGCTGGCGATCGTGCACACCACCGTCCGCCAGGGCAACTCCGCGCTGACCGCCGACGACAAGGAATCGACGGTGGCCCGCCTGGCCGAGCTGCGGGCGATGCTCGGCGTGCTGGGCCTCGACCCGCTCGACGAGCGCTGGGCCGGCGGCGGCACCGATTCCTCGGGCCGTGGCGAGGCCCTGCACGGCGTCGTGGACTCGCTCGTACGCCTCGTCCTCGACCAGCGGCAGGCGGCCCGCGCCCGCAAGGACTACGCCACCGCCGACGCCATCCGCGACCAGCTCCAGCAGTCGGGACTGTCGATCGAGGACACCCCGTCGGGCCCCCGCTGGTCGCTGTCCTGACCCCCGTCGTGCCCGCGGCCGGCCACCCGGATTCGCCCATCCCGGTGGCTACGGGCGACACTCAATCCATACGTACGTACCCACTCCACGTCGCGAGACGTCGAGAGCAGTGAAGAAACAGGTGACCCATGGCCGGCAACAGCCAGCGCAGGAACCGCCGCACGTCCAACAAGAAGGGCGCGCAGGTCGGCAGCGGCGGCAAGCGGCGCCGGGGCCTGGAGGGCAAGGGCCCGACCCCGCCCGCCTCCGCGCGTAAGGGACACGTCAAGAACCGCGTCGCCAACGCCAAGGCGAAGCAGAGCGCCAAGCGCCCGGCCCCGCGCCGGGGCGGACCCAAGGGCACCGCCGAGCTGGTCGTCGGCCGTAACCCGGTCGTCGAGGCGCTGCGCGAGGGCGTGCCCGCGACGACGCTGTACGTGCAGCAGTTCATCGACAGCGACGAGCGGGTCCGCGAGGCCCTCCAGCTCGCCGCGGACCGCGGCATGAACCTCATGGAGGCCCCGCGCCCCGAGCTGGACCGCATGACCAACGGGCTCAACCACCAGGGCCTGGTCGCGCAGATCCCCCCGTACGACTACGCGCACCCCGAGGACCTGGCCGCGGCCGCGTTCGACGCCGGCGAGGACCCGCTGATCGTCGCGCTGGACGGCGTCACCGACCCGCGCAACCTGGGTGCGGTCGTCCGGTCCGTCTCCGCGTTCGGCGGCCACGGCGTGGTCGTGCCCGAGCGCCGGGCGGCCGGGATGACGGCCGGTGCCTGGAAGACCTCGGCGGGCGCCGCGGCCCGCACGCCGGTCGCCCGCGCCACCAACCTCACCCGCACCCTGGAGTCGTACCAGAAGGCCGGACTGACGGTCGTCGGCCTGGCCGCGGACGGTGACATGGAGCTGCAGGACCTGGAGGTCCTGGACGGCCCGGTAGTCATCGTCGTCGGCAGCGAGGGCAAGGGCCTGTCGCGGCTGGTCGGCGAGACCTGCGATCTGCGCGTACGGATCCCGATGCCGGGCGGTGCGGAGTCCCTGAACGCCGGTGTCGCGGCCGGTGTCGTCCTGTGGGAGGCCGCGCGGCGCCGCGGCTGAACGGTGTGCCCCGGGGCTGGTACGTCCGCACGTACCGCACCTCGGGGCAAAACCTGACCCTCCGTATGACTTCTCCGTATCCCGTGATCTTTTGACGGGTCTCGGACAGATCGGCCCGGTCAAGGCAGTGTCTTAAACGCGAGTCACTCGGTTAGATGAGCGTGGACACCAGAACACCCCGCACGCCTCCGGGGGGACGCTCGCCGGGCTTCGATGACGAGCCGGGCCTGAGCTCGGTCAAGGTCCCGTGCGATCCCGCGCAGGTCATCGTCAACCACGCCAGCTTCCGGGTACAGCTCGCCACGCCCTCGGCGGCCGCCGCCATGGCGGACACCGCGCGCATCCCCGCCGTCCGGGGCTCGTCCCCCGGTGCCAGACGCCGGGCGCCCGTGGTGTGGAGCGGCCGCACCGAACCGGGCGGCACGGCCGGCGCCACCACCCAGCTCCTGCACGCGGTGCGCGACGCGGGCATCGGCCTCGACGGCGGCCAGGGCGAGGACGTCGGCACGACCCAGGTCCTGCCGCGGATCCGCCTCGACGACGCCGCCCCCGCCCAGACCGTGATCGGCCAGCGCGGCCCCACCGAACCCGACAGCCCCCTGCTGCGCGGCGTACGGCCCGTGGGCAGCGCGTACAGCGATCACCTCCCCCGCCACGCCTACGGGGGCCGCGGGCCGGACGACGACGGCTACGAAGACGACCACTTCGAGGCCCGCGACCCCTACGAGGCCGGCTCCCGGCGCCGCACCCCCGACTCGGTGCGCCACGCGTACTACCCCGGCCGCCGCATGAACCTCGGCGTCGTCCTCCTCCCGCTGCGCATCTTCCTCGGCCTGATCTCCGTCTACGCCGGCATGGGCAAGCTCTGCGACCCCGTGTACTTCGACGGCGGCGAGCGGGGCTCGATGGTCACCTGGCTGATGTCGCTCGACCCCTGGGCGCTGGCCGTGCCGCTGCGCGACTTCGCGGTGGCCCACCCCGTCGGCGCCGGCCTGACGGTGGCCTTCCTCCAGGTCGTCGTCGGCGTCCTGACCATCTGCGGCCTGTGGCAGCGCGTCGCCGCGTCGATCGGCGCGCTGCTCTCGGCGGCACTGCTGATGACCGTCAGCTGGCGTACGGTCCCCGCCTACGACGCCCCCGACATCATCTACCTCGCCGCCTGGAGCCCGCTGATCATCGCGGGCGCGCCCGTCTACTCCATGGACGGCCGGCTGGCCGGCGAGGCGTGGCGGCGGCTCGGCCCCCGCGTCGAGGTCGCCGACCTGCGCCGCCGGGTACTGCGCCGCGGCGCCATCATGACCGCGGTGGTGACCGGCCTGACCCTGCTCATCGGCTCGCTGCTCGGCGGCGCCGTACGGTCCGCCACGGTCGCGAACGTGCCGCGCCCCGGCGAGCCCGCGATCAACAACCTGCCCGGCTCGCCGCTGCCCCGCCCCGGCAAGAGCGCCACCCGCCCCGGCCAGCGGCACACCGGCAGCACCGCGCCCCGCCCCGGGACGCCCTCCGCGGATGCCTCCCACAAGGCCCACAAGCCCGGCACCCCGACCGCGCCGGCCCCGGGCACCGGCCACTCCACGGGCACCTCCAGCGGCCTCTCCCAGCAGCCCGGCGCCACCACCAGCGCCCCCCAGCAAACCGTCCCGACCCGCGCCCCCGCCCCCACCACCCACGTCCCCTCGGCGGGCGGCACAGGCGGCGGCACCACCGGCACGGACTCCTCCGGCTCCAACGGCTCCGGCGACTCCGGCGGCCGGGGCAGCACGTTGGGAGGCTTGCTGGGCTGAGAGGGGGGAGGGGGAGGGGCGGGGGGCGAGGCTGGTCTCCGGTCCGGGTTCCCGTCCGATCTCCCGGCCGGTTTCCGTCTGATCTCCCGTCTGATCTCCCGTCCGGTTTCCTGCCGCCCGACTCTTCTGGTTTGGCCTCGCTGCTTCTGGTTTTGCCCCGCCTTCTGGTTTTTCCCCGCCGCCCACCCCCCTTCGGGGGGTGGGCGGGTGTATGTGCGCGGGCGGGCGGGGGAGTGCGCGCAGCGCCCCTGGTGGAGAGGTGGTGCGGGTGCGGGCCTAGAGGGGTGGGGTACGGGCGGGCCTGGGCGTAGGGGGTGGGGGCTACGGGCCGTGGCCGTGGCCGTACGGCGGCGGCTTGCGCGGGTGCCGTAGACGTTCGGGTGCGGGCGGTCGTTGCCGTGGCCGTACGGAGCACGGCTTGCGGGGGGGGGCGGTGCCGCCGCGAGGGCTAAGGCAACGGCGATTGCTGAAGGCCGTACGGGGCCCGAGAGCGCTACGAGAGTCCGGCAGGCGCGTAGGACTGCCACCGAGCCCTCACAGACCCTCACAGCGCGCCCTGGCCCCCGCGGCGGCGGACGGCAGCCGTCGACGGCGGACGCCAGCGTACGGTGGCCCGCCGACCGTCAGCGGCGGCGCACGGCGCCTCAACGTGCCTGTGTGCCCAGTTCCCTGGCCGCCTCGGTGAGGTCCTTGGCGGTGTCGATGGCGCGCCAGTAGGCGCCGTGGGGGAGGGGGAAGCCGGCCAGGCGGCGTTCGCGGGCGAGGCGGGGGAAGGTGGTGCGCTCGTGGTCGCCGCGGTCGGGGAGCAGGGCCGTGAAGGCGGCGGAGAAGACGTACACGCCGGCGTTGATCAGATACGGGGAGGGCGGCGCCTCGATGAAGTCGAGTACGTGGCCGAAGGCGTCGGTCTCCACGACGCCCCACGGGATGCGGGGGCGGGCCAGCGCCAGGGTGGCCTGGGCGTCGCGCTCTTCGTGGAAGGCCGCCATTTCGCGGAGCGGGAAGCGGGTCCAGATGTCCCCGTTGGTGGCGTACCAGGGCTCGTCCGGGCGGGGCAGCGAGCTGGCCGCGTACTTGAGGCCGCCGCCGCGTCCCAGCGGCTCGTGTTCGACAACCGTCGTGACGTGCAAGGGGAGTTGGGCCTGGGAGAGCCAGTCCTGGAGCACCTCGGCGAGGTGGCCGCAGGAGATGACGACGTCCGTGACGCCCTCGTCGGCCAGCCAGTTCAGTTGGTGGCCGATGATCGGGGTTCCGGTGCCGGGAATCTCGACCATCGGCTTGGGGCGGTCATCGGTGTACGGGCGGAGACGTGAGCCCTGGCCGCCGGCCAGGACCACGGCCTGCGTGGGGTGTGAATGCTGGGCGCCTGTCATGGATCGCACCCTATGCGGTGCGAGATGTGGGGCGAGCGAAGGTCACTGTGGGGCGTGCACGGCGATCACGGGGTGTCGACGTCGGCCACGCCGCTGGCGAAGGAGGTGTCGCAGACCGGGCGGGAGTACGCCTGGGCGCGGTGCGCTGCGCCGTACTTGGCGACCGCGGCACGGCCGAGAGCGCGGGCGATGGGGACGCAGAACTTGGCCAGCGAGGGCCGCTTGGTGGTCGCCTCCTGGAGGTGGGTCAGGGCGACGCCGGGGTCCTTCTGCTGGAGTTCGACCAACAGGCGCTTGCGCAGGGCGTCCTCGGGGCGGCGCGGGCCGGCCTTGGTGGAAGCCTTCCCGGAGGAGGCGGTCAGCATCTGTGAGTCGGTGGAGGTCACCGTCGCCCAGGGGACGCGGGTGACTGCGAGGGTCCCGGAGAGCACAAGAACGACGGGGAGGACCAGGGCGAGAGTTCTGCCGATGCGGCGGGCTGCGGAGTTCACGCTCGAGATGGTAGCGAGGAGTGATGATTTGGCGACATTTGGTCACCTTATCGGGGGACGCAATGGCTCGTCGGTGAGGTTGTGATGTTGACGCACTGGTAAGAAAAGTGCCGTTATGTGCCATAGATTGCGCGGACATGTGCCCGTGGAAGTGGCAACGGCGGCGGGGCGGGGTACTACCCCGCACCGCCGCCGTTGCCACACTCAAGCAATGGACGGTCAACGCGTCAGCGCGATCAGCGCCTCAGCGTGTCCCGTGCCCGTGTCCCGCGTCCCGTTGGAGCCTCAGTCGGTGAGGCGCTCCCCGGACGACGTCGAGAAGACGTGCGTCTCGCCCGGCCGCGGAACGACGTGCAGCCGGGTGCCCTTGTCCGGGACCTGGCGGCCGTTGACCCGTACGACCAGGTCCTTGACCTCGCCGCCGACCTCCGCGGTGCCGTACACGTAGCCGTCGGCGCCGAGTTCCTCGACGACGTTGACGGTGACGGCCAGGCCGGCCGGCGCGTCCGCGGTCTCCTTGGACAGCGACTTCGCGGCGTCGCCGTTCTGCTCGACGATGTCGAAGTGCTCCGGGCGCACGCCCACGGTGACCGTACGGTCGCCCTTGTCGGCGGCGGCGGTGAGCGCCTCGCGGTTGACCGGCACGACGCTGTTGCCGAACTTCACGCCGCCGTCGGTGATCGGGACCTCGACGAGGTTCATGGCGGGCGAGCCGATGAAGCCGGCGACGAAGAGGTTGGCCGGGCGGTCGTACATGTTCCGCGGCGAGTCGACCTGCTGGAGCAGCCCGTCCTTGAGGACCGCGACCCGGTCGCCCATGGTCATGGCCTCGACCTGGTCGTGGGTGACGTAGACCGTGGTGATCCCGAGCCGGCGCTGGAGCCCCGCGATCTGGGTACGGGTCTGCACGCGCAGCTTCGCGTCCAGGTTGGACAGCGGCTCGTCCATCAGGAAGACCTGCGGCTCACGGACGATCGCGCGGCCCATCGCGACGCGCTGCCGCTGGCCACCGGACAGCGCCTTGGGCTTGCGCCCCAGGTACTCGGTCAGGTCCAGGATCTTGGCCGCGTCCTCGACCTTCTGCCGGATCTCGGCCTTCGGTACGCCGGCGATCTTGAGCGCGAAGCCCATGTTGTCGGCGACCGTCATGTGCGGGTAGAGCGCGTAGTTCTGGAACACCATGGCGATGTCCCGGTCCTTGGGCGGAAGGTGGGTGACATCGCGGTCCCCGATGCGGATGGCGCCTCCGTCGACGTCCTCCAGCCCCGCGAGCATCCGCAGCGAGGTGGACTTGCCACATCCGGAGGGGCCGACCAGGACGAGGAACTCGCCGTCCTCGATGGCGATGTCCAACTTGTCGACGGCGGGCTTGTCGGTACCCGGGTAGATACGGGTTGCCTGGTCATACGTGACCGTAGCCATGGTGAGAATCCCTTCACCGGCAGGAACGTGCCGGACGATCCGAGTAAAAGGAGTGGTGTAGTCCACTGATGTGGACCGTCCCGTGACGCTACCCTCGGCGGGCCCCGCTGTCAGTAGCCCAGCACTCATCAAATTCAGGAGCCCGGCACCCGGCGCGCCTGGGTACACTTCTTCACGCACGCCTCCTTAGCTCAGCTGGCCAGAGCACCGCTCTTGTAAAGCGAAGGTCGTCGGTTCGAATCCGACAGGGGGCTCTCAGCTTGAACAGGGAAGAAGCCCCGGGCCGGATGTGGCCTGGGGCTTCTGACATCTACGGGTGACATCAACGCCGTCAGTGATCACTCACGAGCGATCCGCCGCTTCAGCAGTCGATCCATGTGGCTGATCGCTTCCCGCTGGGTGTCCTGGGCGACGTGGGTGTAGACGTCCATGGTCATGCTGATCTGGCTGTGGCCGAGGATCTCCATCAGTACGCGAGGGGCGACGCCGGCCGCGGTGAGCAGGGTGGCGCAGCCGTGTCGGGCGTCGTGGAGACGGATGCTGCGGAGACCGGCGGAGGCGGTGAGCCGGGAGAAGGAACGGTTCAGGTTTCGCGGCTCGATCGGGCGGCCGGAGCGGGTGGTGAAGACGAGGCCGGCTGCGCTCAGCGCGGTGCCTCGCTTCTCTGCCTCGTGAGTCTGGCGGAGCCGGTGCCAGCGGAGCGCGGCCAGGCAGATCAGGGGCAGCGGTACGGGGCGGATCTTCCCGGTCTTGGTGGTGTCCTGGTACAGCTCGCCACCGATGCGCTGCACCTGGTTGCTGATGCGGATCACGCGCCCGTCGAAATCCACGTCCGACCAGCGCAGCCCGAGGACCTCACCGCGGCGCAGGCCCATGGCGATGGCGAGGACGAAGGCCGCGTAGAGCGGATCGCGGCGCGCCTCTTCCAGGAACGTCAGCGTCTCGTCCAGTGTCCAGGGCGTGGTCTCGCGGCTGACGACCTTGGGTGCCTCCACGAGCGAGGCAACGTTGCGCGTGACCAACTCCTCCCGGGTGGCTGCCGTCAGAGCCGTACGGAGCACGCGGTGAGCTTCCTTGGCCGTCGCCGCGGAGGACTTACGGGTCACGTCAACGAGGAACACCCGGACGTGGCGCGGGCCGAGGGTCTCCAGTCGCTTCGTGCCGAGCAGGGGCACAAGGTAGAGCCGCACGTGCATCGCGTACTTGCTGTACGTGCTGCGCTTCCGGTTCGGCTTGATCACGTTATCCAGCCAGTACGGCAGCCACTCGGCGAGCTTGGCTGAGCGGGTGGGGACGGGGACGCCCTGGTCGACCTTGTCGAGGAGTTCACGGCGCTTGGCGTCGCACTCGGCCCAGGTCTTGCCGTAGGCGAACTTGCGGGCGCGGGTGCCGTCGGGCTGGAGGACGTAGACGGCGGCCTGGTAGCGGCCGTCCTTGCGCTTGGTGATGGTGCCGGCGCCGTTGGGGTTGCGCTTGCGTTGCTGCGCCATCAGGCCGCCTCCTCGATCCGGTCGCGGATGTAGTCCTGCAGGGCGTTTTCGGGGATACGGCGGCAGCGGCCTTCGGTGATCGAGGCGAGGCGCTTGGAGCGGATCAGGTCGTACACCTTGGAGCGGCCGAACTTGAGCTGTGCCATGACCTCGGGAACGGTCAGCAACTGGCTGGTGTCGGTGGTCATGTCCAGTCCTCCTTGGCTTCGAGTTCGGCGCGGGCTTCGCGTGCGGTTTCGCGGTTGGTCTGGATGTCGCGGGCGATGGTGGCGGCGAGGGCCGCCTCGCCGGGGGTGTGACCGTGGCCGGCGTACTGCCAGTCGGTCAGGACGAGGACGGTGTCCGGCTCCGGGGGTTTGAGGCCGACGGCTTCGCGTTCCTGGGCGGCGCGGAAGTCGGCGCGGGCCGCGCGCAGTTCGCCGAGGGTCGTCGAGTAGTGGCGGGACTTGGAGGAGAAGTGGCCGCGGAAGCCGAGCATGTGGGCCCAGGCCCAGAGGCGGCGGTCCGGGTAGAGCGGGTCCAGGGTCTTGCATGTGGTGATCAGGCGGCGGGTGTGTTCGGGGACCTGGTGGTGGTCCAGCTCGGCGAGTTCGCCGATGCGCCGGTCGAGGGTGCCGGTGGTCTCGGCGGCCTTGGTCGCGTACTTGGCCACGTAGGAGGCCACCGCCTGTTCTGTGATGTCGGAGCCGTCGCCGAACGCCTTGATGGGTCGAACATCCAGCTGTGTGCCCCAGCGGAAGGTACGGGCGGGCTGGTCTCTGGCGGCCGGGGCCGTGACCGAGGTGTATGAGTGTGCGGCGGCGGCGCGGATCGACTCGGTGAGCAGGTCGACGCTCGCCCAGGAGGGAGGTGGTGTGCCGGGGCCGTCCGGTCCGTCGATGCGGATCACCGCGTGGAAGTGGAGGGCGCCGCGCTTCTGGAACTCGGCGACCTTGCCGTAGGAGAGGCGGGCCGATTCCTTGAGGTCGCGTTGGGTGAGGCCGGCGCGGGCGGCCAGTTCGCGGCGGAGGCGGGTGGTGAAGCGTTGCCAGAGGTCGCCCGCGTGGTTGTTGAACAGGACGGCGGCGGCGTAGTCGTACGTCTCGGGGTCCAGCGCGGTGCCGAGCACCGGATCGTCCGTGCGGTGGTGTGTGCCGCAGCGGCAGGCGCCTCGGTCGGGTCGGTTGTGCACGGGGCCGAAGGAGGGCGCGGTGAGAGTGGTGAAGACGCGGGGGTGGCCCCGGACGGTGGCGGGGATGTCGCGGCGGTCGTCTCCGGCCAGGCCGGCGCGGATGAGGCGGTAGGTGTCCCCGGCGTAGGTCCAGGCGCAGGACGGGCAGCGGGAGGCGCGGCGGTTGCCGCAGGCGAGGCGGAGGCGTCCACCGGGTTCGGACGCGGTCGAGTAGTGGTGCAGGGTCTCGCCGGACGTGCGGTCCTTGGTGAGGGTCCAGCCGGTGAGGTGGATCGGGTCGGAGCAGCCGCCGGTGCGGTGGATCTGGTCGGCCCAGCGGTCGTAGTCGGGGGCCGAGGCCACCCTCAGCAGGTCGCCGAGGGTGGTGGGGTCGAGGAGCGACTCAGGCACGGGCGACCTCCCACGGACGTGGGTGCGGTCGGTCATGATGGGTCTTCCTTCCGGATGTGTGGTTCGGACAGGAGCGCGGCGCCCGGGCGGCGGAGACTTGGCGGTTGAGGCCGCCCGGGGGCCGGTTAGCGGTGCGTGCGCCCGGAGGCGAGCAGCGAGCGGAGGACGACCGCGCAGACGGCGACGGACGCCCCGGTGATGGCGACCGCGAGGAGCATCGAGACCAGGACGGCGCCGACGATCAGAACCACGGCTGTGCCGCCGCCGACGAGGGCGAGCCCGGTGGCGGGCGTGAGGTGAACCGCGGGGCGGGGCGAGGGCTGAGCGGCCGGGGCCAGTGGCGGGCTGTGCCGCACGGTGGCGGTCGGCTCGACGGCGAGAGGAACAACGAGCCCGGTGGGCGTCGGGTTGGTCGGGACCTTGGGGCGGAGCACGGCGGATCTCCTTTCTGCAGGCGTTACTTGACGGCGGTGTCGATGACGGGGGCCAGCAAGCTGTCGGCGAGGAGGTAGCCGCCCAGCAGGAGCACGGCCACGAGCCACCAGGGCGGACGGATGAGCTTGATGCCGAGGTAGCCGACGACGATCAGGGCGAGCCAGAGCGGAACGTTCACGGGGTCTCCTCAGCGGGTCAGCGGACGGTGCAGCGGTGGGTACGGGCGGCGAGCTGGGCGGCCGAGCGGCTGGAGAAGTCGGCGGACCAGCCGCAGCGGTCGGCGGTGCAGACGGCGGCGTGTTTGGTGCGGCCGTGGCGGTCGCGGTAGGTGCCGATCTGTACGGGGCCGATCCGCATGAGGGAGTGGAAGTTGTCGCGGGCGGGCATGGTGGATCTCCTTCGCGATCAGGTGAGTTGGGCGGCGATGGCGTGAGCGAGCTGGGGCGGGACGCCGAGGCGGGTCCGCAGGGTGTCGGTGTCGATCGGGTCGCCGGTCCGGGTGCGGTGTTCGTCGGCGACCTTGCGGGCGTGGGCGACGAGGGCGGCCGGGACGGGTACGGGCGCGGGCTGGGGCGGTTCGGCGCGAGGTTGAGCCGCGGGAACTTCGACGGCTTCCACTTCGGACTCAGTGGCCGCAGGTTCAGCGACCGCAACGGGGACCGGTACGGGAGCGGGTGCCGCAGTCACGTTGGCTGACGGAGCAGGACCAGCGGCTTCGGCTGCACTCCCCGTATGGGCCAGCAGGGTCCCGCCGAGGAAGGCGAGTGCCGGCCATCCGGCGATGCCGAAGCGGAGCCAGGCGGGCGGGTGCCGGAGGTCGAGGAATCCGGCGGTTGCGACGTTGGCGCCGAGCGAGGCCACCAAGGCGATCACGAACCAGCTCCAGGCGAGCCGGGATGGTCCATCGCCGCGGAGCCGCCGCCAGGCCGCGACCAGCAGCAGGTCGACGCTGATCGGGTAGGCCCACGCCTTCCACCCGTCCTGCCCGGCAGCGGCGGCCAGATCGTGGAGGTGGGCGAAGGAGAGCGCTCCGGCGATGACGGCTTGTACGAGGACGGCGTCCGGGCGGATGCGTCCCATGACGGTTCTCCTTCCGGAATCTGGCATGGAGGGGGTAGGGACCTGGCGCGTCGAGGTAGCGCCAACCTTGGGGAAAAAGGGTCAAGCAGTCGCGGTGGACGCCTTGTTGAGCGTCAGAGCGCCGGAGGCCGACGAGGCGACGACGGGCCGGAAGGGCGTGAGCGCAGGCACATCCGGCGTGCGGTCGGCGTACTTGTTGCAGAGGTTGACCGCCGCACGAAGCGACGTGTGCGGGGCGCGGATGCGGGACCAGCCACCGGTCGAGTCACCGGCGACCGCGATGCCGGGAGCGTCCGCGGGTATCTGGATGGCGGCCAGTACGGCGTCCGGGGAGATGTCGCCGAAGGCCATGTTGGCGCTGGTCTCGTCGTTGACGCGGTGCGCGGTGCGGCCGGTGAGCTGGGCCCGGAGCATCGTGATGCCCTTGCCGAGCTCGGAGCCGAAGCGCTGGCCGCAGACCTCCAGGTAGATGCCGGCCGCACGGCCGAGCTGGGCCAGGCGGACGAGCGCGGTGATGATCCGGTCCCTGCGCTTCTCCTCCTCCTTGGAGGCGAAGAGCGCGAGTTCGGCCACCTCGTCCACCAGGATGACGACGGGAGGCGGCCGCAGTCCTCGGCCAGGTCCCAGATGTCGGCAGCGATCTCCGCGTCTGGGACGTTCACGCTGATGCGCTGCTGTTCGCGGACGAGTTGGTAGACGGACTCCATGTGCGACACCAGCGCTTCGAGCAATTCGAGAGCGGTGTCCTGATCGTCCGCGAGGGCGGAGAAGCGGCGAGCGAGCGGGAACAGCTCGACCCCCTGCTTGCAGTCGATACCGACGAGGGCGACGTCCTGGGCGGCGAGGCCGGCCACCAGGTTCCGTTGGTAGACGGACTTACCCGACTCAGTGGCCCCGAGCGTGAGCCCGTGCGGAACCGCCCGGTAGTCGCGGTAGTGGACCGACCCGTCCTCGCGCAGTGCGACGGGTACGCGCATCGGTGCACGATCAATCTTGGCAGGCATCTGCACACGCCGGAGCACGTCGTAGCCCGTCATCCGCAGTTCGATGACCCCGGAGCGGATCTCCCGTGCCGTGACGCCGTACATCCCGAAGGAGTGCCGCAGTCGGTCGGTGGCGGCGGAGACATCGAAAGCGTCCTGGCCGGGACGGAGCTTGAGCCGCAGGACCAGCCCGGTACGAGTGGGCCGGAGACGGAGGATGCGCGGGGCGCGCGCTTCAGGGGCCGGGCGGTCGGTCATACGGGAGAGCGCGAGCCGCCAGCGCGACGGCGGGACCGTCAGTCCACAGGCGTCCATGACCGAGGCGTAGCGGACTAAGACCCGCAGCGTGGCGAGGACGACCCCGAAGGTCATCCAGTACCAGGCGGGACGCCGCCACCGCAGTACGAGAGCGGTGGCGACGACCAGCAGCAGTACGACCGAAAGGCGGGCCATGATCAGGCCGCCTCGGCCTGCGAGCCGCCGGCGGCGAGCGAGGTGACCGCCACGGCGCGGAAGGCGATGCCGTGCCGCTTCTGCCCGTTGAACTCGTTCTCCCAGGGACGGGCGATCAGACCGGTGAGAGCCACCGGCACACCCATGCCCAGCTCACCGGAGATGCCTGTCTCGGGGACGGTGACGGAGAGGATCTCCACATCGTCGTTGGCCGCGAACATCACATCCACGGTCATCAGCTTCGCCCCGGTCTCGAGGTCGAGGGCGACCTCACCGGTACGGCGGTCCTTGATCTTGATCTGCGGCTGCTTCGCGACCATCACGGTCGCGGCGGAGGTGTCGACGGGAGTCTGACGCACTGCTGATCACTCCTCTATAGATGACGAACTCCGGCACTCATGTACATGAGTGACATGAAGAAGAGTGCCCGACTCCTATACATGAGTCAACCCGCCCGGACAGAGAAGTCGGGGCGGGCTGAGGGAAGTTGAGCGAGCGTCAGTCCGCAGCAGGGATGCGGTAGCTGAAAACGAACTGGTCAGCGGCCATGAGGGTGTCGCAGACCTCCACCACACGCCCCTCGGTCGTCAACGCCTCCCGGACGAGATGAACGACGGGAGCACCAGGGCTGAGAGCGAGCTCGGACGACTCCGCCTTCGACGCCGGCCGCGCCTGCAGGGTCTCCACGAACTCGGCGAACTCGTGCCCGTGGTCTTCGAGTCGGGCGTAGATGCCGCCACCGCCCGGGTTCTCGGCAAAGAGCTCAGGGATGTCCTTCACGACGTCCCACGGCAGGTACGAGCTGGCCGTCTCGACCGGGGTGCCGTTGCGGAAGTAGAGCCGCCGGCGGGCAAGGACCTGAGTGCCAGGATCGACCCCAAGGCGTTCAGCCACGTCCTCCGGAGCCTCCACCGGCCCGATGTACAGCACGCTCACCTTGGCTGTGGCGCCCGACTGCGCCGACTCGGCCAGGTAGGCGGCCTTGCCGCCCTGCCGGTGCGAGCGACGGAAGCGGTCGGAGGAACGGTGCCGCACCGGCGGCCGGTCCTTCACGATCGAGCCCTTGCCGTGGCGGGTCTCCACCAGGCCGCTCGCGCGGACCTCCACCATCGCCTTCCGGATCGTGCCGCCCGCGACGCCATAGCGCTCGACCAGCTCGGATTCACTCGGCACCATGTCGCCGGGCTTGAGCACCCCAGCCCTGATCTGCTGCACGATGTCGTCGGCGATCTGCACGTATCGAGGTACGGCTCTACCCCCTCCTACCGCGGTTCCCATGGTTCTCTCCAGCCTCCTATGCTCCTGTACATGAGTAACAGCGCCTCGGAAGCCCAGTCAACGCCACTCCACTCAGTGTCCGTGGCCGGGGTCGTGGTCCGCGAGGACGGCAAGCTCCTCACGATCCGACGGGCAGACAACGGCGCTTGGGAACTCCCGGGCGGAGTGCTCGAACTCAACGAAACCCCGGAGGCTGGCGTACGACGCGAGGTCTGGGAAGAAACGGGCATCCACGTCGAGGTCGACGAGCTCACCGGGGTCTACAAGAACACGACCCGAGGAATCGTCGCCCTGGTCTTCCGCTGCAAACCGGTCGGCGGCGAGGAACGCACCTCCAGCGAGTCGACAGCAGTCACCTGGCTCACACCCGGCGAAGTAGCGGACTCCATGTCCGAGGTCTACGCGATCCGCTTCCTGGACGCCTTGGACGGGGCAGGCCCCCACGTGCGGAGCCATGACGGCAAGCGGCTGACGCCGACGCGATAGAACTTTCCCTACTTCATGGACGGGGCAGGCCCCCACGTGCGGAGCCATGACGGCAAGCGGCTGACGCCGACGCGATAGAACTTTCCCTACTTCATCAAGGCTCGCTCCGCTCGCTACCCGGCCCGCGGCGGTTTGGAGCACACGCCACGTTGACGCAGGAGCGTTGACATCCCCGGCCTCCTGAAACTGCAAGCAGTCAGATCACAGATCAGAGGTGCCGCTCACGCGGCGGCGCCGGCCGCCGCCGCCGCGCCGCCCTCCTTGCCTTCGTCACCGGGCCGCGCGCCGTCGCCGCCCGCGCCCACAAGGGGACGAAGACCAGGCCGGGAGTAGGGGCGGGCGGAGAAGCGCAGGTTCACGGGCCGGCGGAAACGGTGAGCGGTTTGCGTGACGGGCGCACTGCCGACTGGCCCATGGTCTTGGCGCCGTCAAGAAGGCTGGCTACGGGAGGAGCGGGGGCAGCGGGCCGAGCGCTCCGGGCATGCAGGCAGGCAAGGGGCGGGCCACCGTACCGCCACCGTCACGGATACAGGAGCGCGAGCGGACCGCACCCTAGTTGGTGGCTGAGGGGGAGCAATCTGCTGCCGCGATGTGGCTCAGCCCTCATGGGCGCTCCGCTCACCTTCCCTCCGTTGGGCAAGTAGGAGCATGCCGTAAACATTTCCAGCTGTGGAGCGGGTCGCTCGCATTCGATGGATCCTGGGTGGTACCGCTGGCTTAAGTTTCAAAAGTGGCCGTAGGAGAGGCTTCCCATGCTGCGTTCGAGTTGCAGCATAACCCTCTTGGGGAGAAAATGAAAGGAACCTACGGATTTCAAACCTCTCCTTTCGGAGTGTCGATGTGAGTAGGGGTAAAGGGCCATCTGGAATACTTAGATGCCTTCTGGTAATCGCGACTTTGAGTGGTCTGGGTGCTTTTATCTTTGTGCATTCGAGTGCAAAAGTAGAGCATCAACCCTATTTCGCGCTCCTAGGCTCTCTGGGGGAGGCCATATTTATTGCAGGTTTTCTCGGGCTCACTGTCGATTTCATCCTGAAAGCTCAATTGGTTAAGGATATCGCGGCAGAGGCTCTGAGATATTCTTGGGGGGTAGCCGCCCCTCAAGAATACATAAAGAAGCTGAGTGATTCCATCGCGGAGTATGACCGGATCACCTTGACTCAAAGCATTAGGGTTGAGCTGGATTGGCATGATGTCGATCAATCGGTGGTGCGAATGCGATACACCACTCGATCGGTAATGCAAAATATTTCGGATGGAAAGCTTGACGTCGTAATTCCCGCCGTGCCAGCCTCGGTGATCGGTACGCCAGATAGTGAGATCGAGAGCCTTGAACTGGCGGTTCGCCCTCAACCTATTGAGCTGAGGGCACCTGTGGAAATGCGCCGAAGTTGGGACGTCGTTCAGCTGCGCGCTTTGTACAAAAGAGCTGACGGAAAGATGACTCCGAAGAGGGAATTTGCCTCATCTGTTTCAGACATGAAAGTTCCAAGAGGGGGGACCTGGGAGTCCAGGTGTACTTGCGTTCGTTATATGCGCGCCGAGGATTCAAGTACTTTTGGCAATGTTGGTCCTGTGCTCGCCTGGACGCTGGAGGAAACAGGGCCATTTGAGGAGTTGGATGTTCGCACGTTCATGGGTCTCAAAAAAATTGAGCTAGTAGGTAGTAATCGTGCGCGTAGCGGCACATACGGGTTCACGCATGCGGGGGTGATGGTGGAGGTGGCGTGGGACAAGAGGCCGCCTGCAGATAATGAGAACGAGCAAGAAAATGTGCGTAATTCTGGATGATGGGCGAGGCCTGGGCTCCGATCCGTCCGGTCCATATAGAGCTACGGATCAGAAGGTGCGCGTGCCCGTCGTGCGCCCGAGCCCCCGGTAACTCACGGGGAATTCGGGTACGTGACGGTCCACCAAAGCACCGTGCTCGAAGTGGCGTCACTGCAAGTCATAGGGCAGATTGGCACTCATTCAGCCCATGATTCCCAAGCTGAGAGCGTTGAAGCACAGACGCCCCTCCTGGTCGTCATCACAGTCCGGCTGTCGGGGATTGGCTCTGCTCAACCGCAACCAGCAGCGTGACTGAGGCCTTCAGTCGTCGAGGTCGACTGCCGTCGGCTGAGGCCCAAACAGCCCGCATCGAAGGGGGCCGCCACGGGCTGGCCAACTCTGCAGCGGGCAAGGCCGGGACTGGGACTTGCAATTCATCACAGTTCCACGTTTAGGATCACGGATGCACGCGCGCCCAAGGCGGAAATGGCCTCACCAGCCGCTGCACGAACTTGTTGGTATTTTTCCTCGTCCGCATCCTCCCATCTAAACCCGATGCCAGCCACGGTCAGGACCTCCCATTCTTCATTGATGGCGGTAATTACCGGCCCAGCAAGGAGCGCAAGTTCGGCCGGCCCTGCCAACAAAAGATCTGTAGACTGCACTTTCAATTCCTTCAATCGATCACTAAGCGCAGTACTGTCATCGAACGCCTCAAGCCATGTTTCAGGAGATGCCTGCTCGGCTTTCAGTCGAACAAGCTTAAGCATGAAAAACTCGATATCACGCTCAATCTCGCACACTCTTCGTAAGTATTCTCGGTACGCTTCCCTTCGTTCTGAGCGTAGTATTTTCTTGTGCTCTAATTTCGCTTGATCGCGTATTTGATGCCGAGCAGCGAAATACGCCAAGACGCCAGTGCCTAACGTCCCGGCAACACCCACGCATGCTCCCAGTGCGGCAGCTGTCCCCTGGTCCACCGATGCATCATGCCCACGTGTCCGACTCCAATGCTGCCGCTCGGCAGGAAAAGCGAGCGGCTGCGTGGCCAGCCGAGCCTCAAGAACTGATGGCGTTCAGCTTCCCAAGCTGACGGCCTTGCAGGTGACCAGCACCCGGGCAAGCTGCGCGCCGTGTCGGACGAAGAACCGATGACCTGCCCCCAGTGCGATGGTCGCCTCAGGGCTGGCGCCATGGTGCTCAGCAAGCGGGAGGAGGATGGCCAGCGCTTCTGCCGCGTGGTCTCGGCCTGCGATAGTCGGCGCATCTGGTGGAGGTGGCTGGACGGGCTGTACGGCGGCTTGGAACTCTCATACTCTCCTCATTGGCTGACATCCACGTCTGACATCAACCACAGCAGACGTTGGGACACCGGGGCGGCCTCTCGTGGCCATCCTCTCCGGCGGGCACCACGGGCGTCCTGACCGTTGATCGAACTTGTAAAACGAAGGTCGTCGGTTCGAATCCGACAGGGGGCTCTGAGCACGCGGTGCTGACCTGGGTTTCTCCCCAGGGAGGTGTCTTATTTCGGCCTCGGACTCTTCGTCCGGGGCCGTTTGCGTGCGCGACGCGCACCGGCGACCCGATGGCATCGCGAGGTGGACATCGATTGCCGCTTCCCGCTGCTCGGTCAGGCCGGCCATGAGGCGCTTGCCCATGGCGGCCTGACATGGGCATGGCTCGCTAGGTGGAGCCGGCATCCCGCCATGCCGATACAGGGATTGCACCAGACTTGCTCCATCGCGACGAACCGATAGAACGGCGATATCACGAGTGGGCAGCCCGCTCAGGGACGATCCAGCTGTCGCTCCGGCATTGCCGTCATCCTGGTCCGTCGACACGAAGCGGGAGGCCGGCAACCCCGGCTCCGGTGATCAGCTCGTGGAGTCCTTGGCCGCGATCGGCGGGGGGCTTCTGTCCTGTACCCGGGGATCGAGGAGGAGTCCCACCTGCCAGCCGACTGGGTAACCGAACCTGGCCACGTGGTCACGCGTCCGCCCCTGATCGCTCCCCATGTCACAGGCGGCGAGGCGAGGACGCACCCTCGCCTCCGCACCGGGGGCTCCACTCGGCGTGACTTCGCGCTCGTGGACCGGCGCGACGAAATAGGACACTGGGACCGGGCGTGCTGTACTCCCCTCCAGCCCTGACGTCTCGGCCTGGATGAGCAGGCAGACCAACCGGGAAACCGATGCCGAACGGGTGGTGTGGCAGCTCCTCCGCGCCGCCGGATACCGCTATCGGATCCACTGTCCGGTGCCGGTCATGCCCAGGCGCAAGATTGACATCGCGTCCACGCGCGCGAAGTTGGCCGTCCTCATCGGCGGCTGCTTCTGGCACGGCTGCCCGGAGCACGCCACCAGGCCTAAGGCGAACGCGGAATGGTGGCGAGAGGAGTTCGACTGCAACATGGAGCCGGACCGGGAGACGAATGCACAGCTGCTGTCCGAGGGCTGGACGGTGCTGCGCTTCTGAAAACACGAGTCGCCGGACGCCGTGATGCGTCGGGTGGCTGCGTCTGTCGACCGGGAAAGGGCGACAGGAGGAAACGACGGAAGGGCGGGGGCAGATGAGCGGATTACGATTCGTCGACGTGTGCGCAGGGGCGGGCGGACTGGCTTTGGGGTTGGAACACGCAGGCTTCGAACCAGTACTGCTACTGGACAAGAAATCAGTTAGCTGCGACACGCTGCGTGCGAACCGGTCGAGGTGGCAGGTTCTGCAAGCGGACCTCCTGGACTTCGCCCCGAGTCAGTACCAGGAGACCTACGACGTCGATCTGCTGTCGGCAGGCCTGCCCCGTGTGAAGTCCGGCGCAACCGTCGCCCACGACGAGACCGAGGCAGAGCTGCGCTTGCTGGAGGCGACCGTCTATCTGGCTCATGCGGTCCAGCCCCGGGCCCTGCTCATCGAGAACGTGCCGGGTCTGGTGAACGCGCCCGACTTCGAGCCGATACGCGACTTCATCCGGAAAGAGCTCCACCATCTCGGCTACCGCTTCCGGTGGTTCGTCCTGAACGCAGCCGACTTCGGGGTGCCACAGGATCGGAGGCAAGGAGTGCTCGTCGCGTTGAGGGAGCAGTACTTCGACGCCTTCCACCCACCGGAGCCGACAGTGCGTAAACATCTGTCCGTGGGGCGGGCCCTGCGTCGGTCGATGACGGTGGGCGGTTGGCGGGACGCCGACCGATGGGCGGCCCAGGCGCTCACCGTGGCCCCGACCTTGGTGGGTGGGTCGGACAGGCGGGGAGGCGCGGATCTCGGCCCCACAGGGACGAAGAAGGCATGGGCCCGAATGGGAGTCGACGGAGGCACTGTGGCGGACGAGGTTCCGGGCCCGGACTTTGTCTGGGCCCCGGATACCGGCCGCCACGGGATGGTCAGGATCACGACCGATCAGGCCGCGCTCCTGCAGGGCTTCCCATCCGATTGGGCATTCGCCGGCCGGAAGACGGCCCGCTATCGCCAGATCGGGCATGCCTCACCACCGCCTGTGGGCAGGGCACTTGGATCGGCGATCCGGGCCGCATTGGAGGACCGCAACCGCCGTTGCTGACTACACTTCAGCTCCATGAACAGCCCTGGAACACAAGTTCACCGACTCGACGGAGTCCGCATCCTGGACCTCTTCGCGGGTCCTGGTGGGCTCGACGTGGCCGCGCACTTCCTGGGCTTCAAGAGTGTCGGGATCGAGTGGGACCGGAACGCGTGCGAGACGCGCTACGCGGCGGGCCTGCCGACGATTCACGCCGATGTGAGCGCCATGCGCGAGACCCGCTTCGACGAGATCCCCAAATCCGTCGACGTGCTCGCCGGAGGGCCGCCCTGTCAGTCCTTCTCGGTCGCGGGCAAGGGCGTGGGACGGAAGAGACTGGACAGGGTTGAAGAGTTCATCCATCGCCTTGTGGGCGGGGAGAGTGAAGCGCAGATCGACGAGGATCTGCACTCCCTCGGTGACCCACGCACCGCCTTGGTGCTGGAACCCCTTCGCTGGCTCCTGAAGGCCATCGAAACGGAGGGGCGCGGCCCGTACAACGTGATCGTCCTGGAGCAGGTACCCGCCGTACTGCCGCTCTGGGAGCTCTACGCGAAGCTCCTACGCAGTGGCGAAGGAAGACTGAACGGCGTCAAGTACGAGGCGGATTGCTGGGAGTTGAAGACCGAGCGGTTCGGGGTGCCCCAGACGCGCACACGCGCGGTGCTCGTCGCCCGTCGTCCAGGGCTTGGGGCCGTAGAACCGCCGAAACCGACTCACCTGCCGTTCGAACTGCATCGTCGGAGGCGCAACGCTTCCCAGGCGGAGATGCTCCCGGGCGCCTCTCATCCGTCCGGGGCCGAATCACGCTGGATATCCATGGCCGAGGCCCTCGAAGAGGCGAGCAGGCCGAAGGACTCCCCCGTGAAGGTTGCCCGGCTCCGGACAGACGGAGAGACGAAGTTCTTCGTCGTCTCGAACTACGGCTCCGGGGGCGACTCCAAGAACCGGGGCCGGCGTCTGTCGTCCGAGCCCGCTTTCACGGTCACCGGGAAGATATCCCGGAACAAGGTGTACAGGAGCATCGCGGAATACGAGGCCGAGAAGCCCGACCGCTTCAACATCCCTGAATCCGGAGTACTCCAGACCTTCCCCTACAACTTCCCCTGGTCGGGAAACGACCGGGCACAGCAGGTGGGCAACGCCGTACCGCCCCGACTCGGCATGCATGTGCTCAGCATGGCCCTGCGTGGAAAGGCACCCACGGAGGACGAGTTGACGGCGGCGACCACGTGGCCGACGGTTCCCGGCGCCACAACGGAATCCCTTCGCCAGATCGGGTGCGGCGACCGGAGCCAATGCCCCCCGAAGTCGCACAAGGTCACCCGCGCTCGTCGGGAGCCCGCCCCCTGACAGACACGTCCGCGAACAGCCCCTCGAAGTGGGCGGCCAGACTCTCCACAGCCCCCTCCGGCGCGGGCTGCTCCTCCGGACCTTCCGGAAGGACGTGCCGGGAGACGGCACGAGCGGTCTCGGCGGCCGCGATCCAGTCGCGCAGAGCTTCCGAGTCGTACTCCACGTCAGGGGCGATGACGTCATACATCAGTGTGGCTGCCGACGCGTTCACGGCGGCCACCAAGGCGTTGACCTCGCGACCACTCTGCACGATCTTGCGATCCATGAGTCGTACGAGCGCCTGAGCAGTGGGGCGATGGTCGATGACATCGAGGCGGAGCGTGGTGTTCAGCATGTCCTGGTTGCCGCAGGCCCGTACCGCGGGCCCGTAGTCGGAACCGTCGCGGAAGAGCTCGGCTGCCCACCAGAGGCGGGCGAACGCCTGGGTGTGGTGCGGGCCGAGGAAACGCTTCCGGGCCACGCCCTTCGGAGCCTCGTCCGCTTTCGGCTCGGGGCGGTGACGCCACACGACATAGTCCGGCGCGACACCAAGAGCCAAGTAGGACCAGAGTCCGGCGTCGGCCGCTTCACGTCGGCTCAGGCGTAGCGTTGCGTGCAGGCGCGGCGCCAACCAGGCGTCGGCCGCCGTGGGGCGCATTCCCCGGAACTCCCGGAGTGCCTCCTCGATCAGCTCCCGCACAGGGTGGAGACGCCCTCGCTCGTCGTCGCCCTCGAGCGGCTCGGCGACCTTGTTCAACGCAATCGACGGGACGTCCTCGCGGCCGGCGAGCAGCCCCAAGGAGATGAACTCGGCAGCCTGCATATCGGAGATCCGAGCAAGCCTCTCCGGAAGATGCTCAGGCCTGGCGGTCATGCGTGGGTCTCCTGCTCAAGTCGCTCGATCCTACGGATCGTGTCGGTCAGGGTTCTGGGCACTTCAGCACGGCGAGTGGCTGCGAAGTGGATACGCGGCTGAAGTTCGGCCCATCTCCCCTCGCCCGTGCGGCGTGTGTGGACCTCGCGCAGGGCGTCCTCCACCGAACACCCGGGCACGACGTCCGGGAGCATTTCGCGGAGCACTTCGCCGCGCCAGTCCGGTGGCAGGACAGGGCTTCCGTCGTCCTCGATCTCCAGATCACCGATGGCAGAGTGGAATACAGCCGTCCATACGTCGGTGGACATCTGGGCCAGCAGCATCTCCCTGACCATGTTTTCGATTTTCGAACCTTGACCCTCCACGAGCGTCATGAGGCCCTCGAAGTCGGAGTTAAGGCGCACGGTGGGGATCCGTCCCGAGATGTCCACGATCCAAGGCGTATCCCGAAAGGGGCGCAGCCACGCGGCGCCGCGCGCGAAACTGACGTCGGTGACGTCGAGCTCACGGTCTCTCAGCGGAACGTCCGCCGTCACGTCGATCAACCAATCCTGCTCGGTGGAGGCAATGATCCGCCCGGCCACCCCCCCGACGGTCGCCACCACATGCACGGCGAGTGAGGCGCGGTCCGCATACCCGGTCCGATGGACCTCTATCTCGCCCGACCACTCCTTGCCGTCGCCGGCAGCACGGTCGAGTCGCGTGACGGACCGCGCGTTGGTGGCCTTCTCCGTCAGAACGGCCACGACGGCCACGTCGGACCAGTGGCCCTTCGCCTCAATATCCCTGGCAGGGATCGTCGCCGACAGAGAGAGTCGAGCCGTGTGCCAATCGTCCCGCTCGGCCCGCCCCAGAGCCACGACCCTTTCCACCGCGGAGAATCCCTTGATGTCGAGATCTTCGCGTATGTCGTCGGGTCCCCGCAGCCGCACGGCCGTGACCCGGGTCGTGACCGCGCCGGGGAGGCGGGGGTACGGATAGGCCCTCACGCGGTTTCTCCCTTGCCTGCTCGGAGTTCGACGACGAGTCCGGTGAGCGCCGCGCGAACCGGGTGGGTGGACGCGTCGGTGACGCCCCGGAAGACCGCACGGCGTGCACCCGGCGTGAAATGAAGCATGTCGCCGACCAATTCACAGTTGCTCACTGCTTCGAGCCTCGCCCACTCGACCACCGGACGCGGGCCCGAGCGCACCTCCAACCTGGCTATGGGACTCATGCGCCAGGACTCACCACCAGCCGGCACCTTGACCTCGGCCGTGACCTGCCACGCGCCGGATGCGTCGACCATGGCATCGAGATCGTCCAGCTTCGGAGGTTCGACCGCGTCCTTGACCTTTGCCGACGCCCTGCCGGTGATCTTGAGTCGCTTGCGTACCCTGCTGGTACCGCTGGGCCTCTTCTCCTGAGGGATCGCCACGAGCTCGCGCACGGCTCTGTTGGTCTCCGTGGTCAACGCCGCGATCCTGCGATGGGCCGACGGCGCGTAGCGCAATCTCAGCTCCTCAGTCTGTCCCCACTTGTTGTGCTCAGGTGGCTCGGAGGTACGCAGGAACTCCTCTGCCTCCTCGGCGAACGGCGCGTCTTCGCCTGCAGCCCGGCCCGCGAGCAGGACTGCCTGAAACGGATTGGTTCCGATCGGAAGGTCCGGAACCCGGCTCGTCTTGACCGTCATGCGGTTCCCGCGCATTGCGGTCACCTGGTTGATCCTGCCGTCCGCGTCGGACGCCTCGGTCACGAGGAGAACTGCCCGATGCTCCCTTGCCGGCCCCGTGGAACCGTCGCGCGCGGGCACCCGCAACGGGACAGTGGTGACGGCAACTTGGCCGGCCGCGGTGAGTCGGTCCACCGTGGTGCCGCTCAGGAATGCCTGAAGGGCGCGTGAGCGCGCGGGCTGGTGCACCTGGGGATCGACACGCTCCTCCTCGAGGTACTCGACGCCGTTGCGCAGCGTTCTCACCGAGGCATCCAGCAGCGGCTGCCGGTCACCTCCCGCAGTCATCGCGGCCCAGAAGTTGCGACCGAGCGCTCCGACCAGACGCTGGTGCATGCGCTCGAGACTGTCCTCGTCGTCGCCGGAATCACCCTCGTAGTCCTGGCCGACCTCCGCAAGGCTGGCCACATCGTGTGCTCCGACGATCAGAAAGGATGTGCCGGGGTCATTGCCCTCGCGGGTGAGATGCAGTTCCTCGACCGTTCTCTCATCGGCCCACCAGGAACGCACCACGTCCACGTTGTCCGCTTCGGGGTCGGGACGGCCGAGCCAGGCAGGGCCGGCGAACCGCCTGCCCTGTACCTCCCGCCACGGCAGATCGAGCCGTCCGATCAATCGGCGCTCCACGTGCCCCTCGTGCGGCTCGGCGAGTGTGGAGTTCACGAGAACCAGGCCCAAGCGGCTGGCCGCCCATAGAGTGGCCTTGCCGAGGCCGTACGAACCTCCTGCCGCCACATCGGATTTATGACTGTCGAGTTGACGCCGCACCACGGCGGAGAATCGACCGTCCTCGTAGTCGTCCCCGGTCAGCCCGTTGGCGTTGTAGTCGTCCACGCGAAGGAGCACCAGCCGGTCCCGCTCCTGCATTTCCCGCAGGCCGACGCTGACGACACGTCCGACCTTCTGATCCTGCGCGGCGGCCGCCTCGTAGTGCGGCACAAGGTCGTCCCAGCGGATCGCCGTACGGAATCGTGCCAGGGCGTCGCCGGTCAGTTCATGCAAGGTGTAGCGAACCCGGACCGGTCGGTCGTTCTCCTTGAGGCGCTCGTCGAGGCTGTTCTGGGTCGCCTCACGCGCCAGCACTCCCAGGTCCGCCTCGAAGGCGAAGGCCGCCGCGTTGCCGAACTCCCGTCCCCCGTCGTCATGTCCGGGACGGTGGTACCACACAGCCGGCGTCGCCGACAGTTCCGTCTGTCGTTCCGGAGCATCTCGGAGACCCTGCTCGCTCTCGTCCTCGGCCGTGAACGCCTCCTGCACCCTCGCCAGGAGGTCCGGGCTTGGCACAGAACGGGCCTCGAGCCATGCAGAGACAGGCGCCCGCGTCACTCCCAGCCGGCGCGCCAGCTCGACTTCGTCCATCCCACTGCTGTGCATCCGTTCGGCCAACCATCGGCCGAACTCCGGCTCTCTCGAGGTCACCGTTCCTTCTTTCCCCTCGGACATTCTCTTCGCCTCGGACGTGCCGACTTCGCTTTCGAGTGGCTCGCCGGTACCGGATTCCCCCTGACCATCCTGGCCTTTGTGAAGCCCTGACCTTCCGGAGTCCTCCTGTGTGCCCTGTCGAGCGGCTCTTTGACAGCGCCGTGCCGCGGTGGGATCGTCGGGATCCAGGCCCATTTCGATCCTTATCGCCTTCATGGCGCGTTTCTCGATCTGCCGAATGCGCTCCCGTGTGACGCCGAATCTCCGACCGATCTCCTCAAGTGTCCAAAACTTGTCGTCGATGAACCCGTGTCGCAGGAGGAGGACTTCCCGCATCCGTGCCGAAATCCCGGATGCCTCGATGATCTGGAAGAGTTCCTCGCGCTCGAAGCGCGATCGGAGTGTCTGCTCGGGGCCCGGCACCGCTTGCCCTTCACCGACGACCAGTTCTCCGAGGGTGGTGTTCTCGCTGACAGCGATCTCGAGCGAGATCACCGAACGGCGGCTGAGCCGCAGGCACTCCACGACCCGCTTCGGACTGATGCCACAGGCCAGGGCCAGATCGTCCACATTGGGCTTGAAGCCTTGGTTCAGCGATATCCGTTCTCTCCTGCGAACCTTCTCGATCTGCTCCCACATATGGACGGGAAGCCGGATGATCGAGCCTTCATTGATGATGGCTCTACTGATGTGTTGTCGAATCCACCAGGTTGCGTAGGTCGAGAACTTACAGCCCAGTGACACATCGAACTTCTCCACCGCGCGTATCAGACCTGTCATGCCATGCTGAGCAAGGTCCTCGTACTCGGAACTTCCCTCCCTGTGTCCCAACGTATTCAGAATCTTGAGAACGAGTCGCTGATTATGAACAATCATCGCGGTGAAGGCGCGGTAGGCTTCGCTGTCTCTCGGCAGTCGCGCCGCATAACCAGGGGGTAATGACTCCGAGGGCGTCCTCACCGCCCGGAAGAGGAGGCAGAGCCCCACTTCTTCCTCGGCGCTCAGCAGCCGCTGCTCAGGGGCCACCCTCTTGGCGTCGGCCGCGATCAGAGCCTGAGCAGCACGCCTCGCCTCATCGTGGTTGCCGACGCGCACGGTGCCCCGCAGCGCCTCGAGATCCGGGACCTCCTCCACCTCTTCCTCGGGAAAGTCGAAGTCACCGGGTAACTCATCGGTTCGAGGGTCCTCATCGGTCCCAGGGGCCTCATCCGCGACGGGATCCCGGTCTGCGACGGGGTCCCGCTCGACCTCGGTTCGTTCACCGCCCGCCTCTGCCGCGTTGACCGCGGCGAGCAGAGCCCGAGCCTGCTCCGCATCAAGTCGCGCCGCCCTCATCACCTGGCCCATGGCAACGCGGAGTTCGACACCCTCTGCCGTGAATCGCCGCGTGAGCCCCACAAGTGCATCCAAACTGGCCTTGTCCAGCGGCTCGTTGGATGCACCGCACCGTACCGTCGCCATCGCGTCCCCGTGTCCCGTTCCCGCTCCCCGCCCTTCCCAGTCCATCATCAATCACGCCCTCACCGCCGGCGCTTCCTCAACAGGATCAGCAACGTGACGATCAATCACTCGCTACCTTGGTGGCGTCGGCGTGACCATGGGGAGAGTTGATGCGGATCATCCCGAGCGAGATCTCGAGCAGCACCAGGAGCCGGGCCGAGCGCAGTGTGTTCGCGGCGCTCAAGGCCATCCCGGACGACCAGAGCGTCGCGCTGCACACGGTTCACCTTCCCAGGCACCACAAGAAGCGTCTCGGCGAGATCGACTTCATTGTCATCATGCCCGACCTCCTGCTCTTCATCGAGGTGAAGGGCGGACGGGTGCACCACCAGGACGGGAAGTGGTTCTACGGTCCGGTCGGCCGCGAGAAGGGCCCCAAGGAGAGCCCCTGGGAGCAGGCCAACGGGGGCATGCACGAGTTCGAACGCGAAATGAGTGCGCTGGTGGGAAGCTTGAGGAACCACGGCGTGCCGAGCGGGTACCTGGTGATCACCCCGGACGTCAACATCCCGCGCATGACCCAGTTCGAGCCCCAGCAGTACCTCGGCCGGGATGCCTACGACGGCGGACGCGGCCTGGCGCAGGGTATGGAGCGAGCCGTCCGATTCTGGCTTCCACGGAACGGATGGGCTCGCACCCCTGTCCCCGCCTCCCTGCGCAAGAGGATGCTCGAGGCCGTCCGACCGGATTTCGACCTGGTTCCGAATCTGCAGTCCCGGTTGACGCATCTCGATGTCGCCTTCGAGCGCCTCACCGCTGAACAGCTCGACAGGCTCGACGAGTTGGAGTCGAACCCGCGCCTGATCTGGTCCGGCGGGGCCGGCACAGGAAAGACATTTCTCGCCGCCGAGGCAGCCCGCCGCAAGGCTGCCAATGGCACTGTCCTGTTCACCTGCGCCAGCGTCACCTTGGCGGCCCACATGGCCGGCATCCTCGCCGACGACGCGATCACCGTCCTGCCGTTCGACCGCCTCGACGAAGTTCGCGGACGCACCTTCGACCATCTGATCGTGGACGAGGCGCAGGATCTCATGACCTTCGAGGGCCTGGGCACCCTGGAGGAACTGGTGGACGGCGGCCTTGCCGAAGGCCGATGGATCTTCATGCTCGACCAGAACAACCAGGTACTGGCTCCCGAGGCATATGACCCGGACGCCTGGGAATACCTGAGCCCGCTCGGCTCCCTATACGGCCCCATGAAGCGGAACTGCCGCAACACCGTGCAGATAGTCAAGCAGGTCCACTTCTACACGGGCGCGGACCTGGGCATAGCCTCCGCGGGCGAAGGCGAACCGGTTCGGTTCACCGAAGTGCGGGACGCACAGGAGGAGGCCACCGTCCTCGATGCGTATGTGAACGAACTCGTTCAGGAAGGTGTCTCCCCAAGAGACATCACGCTGCTGTCCGCGTCGGGGAACTGGGAGACGAGCTCGGCCCGTCTCTCACAGCGAGCCTCCAGAATCGAGCGTTTCGCGGACGTGGTCGGATCCGATCGGGCGGCCAAGCACCGGCTCACGTGGTCCTCCGTCGCCGACTTCAAGGGCCACGAGAACAACATTGTCTGCCTCATCGACCTCGAGCCCGATCAACTCGAGGGTCGGCTGGACGCGATCTATGTCGCATGGACGAGGGCTCGCGCCCAGCTCTGGGTGGCCTGCCGCCCGGGCACCCATCAGGTACTCAAGGAGTTCGGTGTCGCCGTACTGAAGCGGGAGGGACGTCTCGGATGAAGGCCCTCGAGTCCCAACTTTCCGACCATCGCGACGACTTTGTGAGGTATCTGCGGCGCCAGCTCGTCGGACCTGCCGCGGCTGAGGACGAGACGCTCGCCGACCCACCTGACCGGCGCTATCTCATGGGCACCCTGTATCCGCGCGGCGCCTCCCTGACCGAACACTCACAGGACGAAGGCGAACAGGGTTTCAACGAGACAGCCAGCGGAACCGGGGAGGAGGACGGCTTTGCCGATGACCCTGTGGCCGAGGCGAATGCATGGCTTCCCTCGTCTCTCGGCTTCTCCTTCTTCACCAATGCCCGGCGTATCGAGGTCACGTGCGGGGCGTCACGCTACGCAACGCACCGTGAAGGCGGGCGACGCAGCTGGCAACGGCAGCCTCGGCTGTCCACCACGAAGACCGTCGAGGTGGGAGGGGCGACCTCGATCCCGGTACTGGACGGGCACGGGCGCCTGCATGTCCGTTGGCGTCCCCACGGCGTCGGGTATCTCGTCACCTGCGTGCTCGCCAATGCGCATGACGAGGAGGAGAGCTCCCACAAGGACCGGGATCTGATGCTCTTCCAAGCCGAGCTGAAGGCCACGACGCTCGACGGAACGAAGATCCTCGAGTACCCGAGCACCCGTCTCAACAGCCGCGACGAGGAGGAGCAGGAGCTCCGCGTCCAATACCGGCACATCGTGACGAGGGCCGTGGGGCACGGATGCGCCGTCGAGTGGGACGAGGACTCCGCCGAGGTCTCCACCGTACGGGCGCAGGTCATGCCCCAGCAGGTGGTCGAGCACATCAAACCGGACGGGCCGAAGGACCTGCCGGTGCTCAACCTCGCGTACCTGTCCCGGCGCGGGCTCGCCGTGGAAGACCTCCGGGCCGAGCTGCACTCCTTCGTTCACGGCTACCGCACATGGGTTGAGACCCAACAGGCGAAGGCGGGGTCCCTGGAGGGATGGGCCGCGGTACCCGCCGCACGCATCGTCAAGCGCATCGAGACCGCGCTGGGCCGTATGGAGTCGGGCGTGGAGGCCCTCACCGCATCGACCCGAGCAGGGGCCCAGGCGCGCGAGGCCTTTCGGCTGGCAAACCGCGCCATGGCGCTCCAGATGCTGCACAGTCGGCCCGAGCTGGCGGGCAGCCGTCGACGCAGGGACGGCGAGGTCCTCGAGCTGGCCGAGCCCGGTAGCGACTACGCATGGCACCCGTTCCAACTCGCCTACTTCCTGCTCGTGGTCGAGGGCCTGATAAACCCCGAGCACGAAGACCGCAGAACGGTCGATCTCATCTGGTTCCCCACCGGCGGCGGCAAGACGGAGGCCTACCTCCTCACTGCCTGTTTCGAGATCATCTGGCGCCGACTGCGGTTCGGTGCGGCTGGGGGAGGCACCGCCGTCCTGAGTCGGTACACGCTGAGCCTGCTCACCACTCAGCAGTTCCAACGCACGGCAACGGCCATCTGCGCTCTTGAGTACATCCGCGGGGGACACGACGGCCCGCTCTCCCACGACCTGGGAGAGGAGCCCATCTCCATCGGTCTCTGGGTGGGGAAGGACACCACTCCGAACAAGGTCGCCGCTGCTCAGGACGCGCTCGGCATTCTGAAGCAGATGAACGAGCCCGATGACCGCTTCCTGCTGGAGCGCTGCCCATGGTGCGGTACCGAGATCGTCCCGGAACGACAAGGGCAGGACAAGGACTTCGGTATCAGGGCGGACGGGGTGAGCACCTCCTTCTTCTGCCCACGCGGCACCTGCGTTTTCCATGAGCGGCTTCCGGTCTCCGTGGTGGACGAGCAGATCTACGAGGAGCCGCCGACCTTCCTACTGGGCACCGTGGACAAGTTCGCGCGACTTGCATGGGAGCCGAAGGCGGGAAACCTTTTCGGTCGGAAGGGCATACGCAAACCCTCACTGGTGATCCAGGACGAGCTGCATCTCCTGGCCGGACCCCTGGGGACAACGGTCGGCCTGTACGAATCGGCCATCCTCGAACTGTGCGCGTGGGACGGCACCGTGCCGAAGGTCATCGCCTCCACGGCGACCATCCGGCGCTCGCAGGACCAGGTTCGCAGCCTCTACGGGCGCCCCGCCCAACTCTTCCCCCCAGCCGGCATGAAGGCCGGCCACTCGTACTTCGCCTCACCGGACGAAGAGAAACCCGGGCGTCTGTACGTCGGAGTCATGGCTCAGGGGCACACTGCGTCGACCTCGACCGTCCATGTGGGGGCGGCCGCACTGCAGGCCCCGAAGGAGATCTGCGACGACGACACCCTTCGGGACGCGTACTGGACCGCCGTCGCCTACCACAACAGCCTGCGAGAACTCGGCCGCACCGTCACCATCGCCCGGGACGACATCCCCGCGCGACTCGAGCACCTGACGAACGACGCGACGCGGCGCCGCACACTCAACGACGACTCGGTGGTCGAGCTCACCAGCAACATCCCCCGCGCCGCCCAACCACGGCTTCTCGAGCGCCTGGGCAAGCACTTCAAGGATCGCGGCAGCATTTCCTTCCTCGCCACGACGAACATGCTCTCGGTCGGAGTCGACGTTCCCCGCCTCGGTCTCATGTTGATGAACGGGCAGCCCAAGACGACATCGGAATACATCCAGGCCACCAGCCGCGTCGGCCGTCGTCATGTGCCGGGGTTGATCGTCACGCTCTTCCGCTCGACCAAGCCCCGCGACCGGTCGCACTACGAGTCCTTCGGCGTCTACCACCGCTCGCTCTATCGTCATGTCGAGCCCACCAGCGTCACGCCGTGGTCCATGCCCTCCCGCAATCGTGCCCTGCATGCGGTGCTCGTCATTCTCGTACGCCACGGAATCGGTCTCAGCGCCGAGGACCGGGCGGGCGACATCCTCGATCACCCGGACGGCGTCGCGCGGGTCCGGGGCCTCATCGTGGATCACGTATTACGGGCCGACCCGACGGAAGCCGATGCTGCAGCCGAGAAGCTCGACTCGTTGATCGCGACCTGGCAGCAGGAGGCCGAGATCGCGCGGGGCGAGGGCAGCCGCCTCTATTACCAACCGCAGGGGCGCTTGCACACATCGCTTCTCACCGACTTCGGCAAGCAGGGCATCTGGGAAACCCCGCAGTCGATGCGCAATGTCGACCGCGAGTGCCTCATTGTCGTGAGAGGGGCCTGAAACAATGAAGGACGTTCGTCGCAAGGTTCGCAGGGCGCAGACCATCGTGCCATTCGGCGTCGGCGGAATCATTGATATTCGCGGCGAATCGTTCGTCGCCGCCGACATTCGCAGTTGGGCGGTCAACGGCGAACGGGTCGAATCCCCACGGCTGGCAGCGAAATTGGGAGTGCAGGGCTTCCGATCGGCCCCCGTCATCCCCTCCGGCAAGGCCGAGTACGCAACCCGTATCGGGCCCACGTACGTGCGGTTCCCCAAATGGTTGTTCTGCCCTCAGTGCAGGAAGATGGTGCTCTGGCGACAGAATCTCGAACAATGGGGGAAGCAAGCGGTATGCGGTAATTGCTCCGGGAAGCCGCAGCTGGCCCCGATGCGCTTCATTCAGGTGTGCCGGCAGGGCCACATGGCCGACATCGACTGGCGCCGGTGGGCCCACTCCAGGAGCGAAGGACACGATCAACGCCAGTGTCGGGTCTACCGACTTCGTTTTGTTGCAACTCCCCAATCTTCCGGCCTGGAAGCCCTGCGAGTCGTCTGCGTTGCCTGTCGCGCCGGACGGAACCTGGCAGGGATAAGCCAGAAGAACGTGCTCAAGCAGGTCGGCCTGGAATGTACGGGGAGCCACCCATGGCAATCTGTGAGTGACGAGTCGGACCCATGCGAGGAGACGCCACAAGCTGTGCAGCGCGGTGCTTCCAACGTGTACTTCCCGATCACACACTCGGCTCTCGACATCCCCGCGCCCGAAGGTGTTTCCGAGGAAGACGAAAAGGCCCGGGAGGTCTACGATCACCGTTTTTGGCCCGACTTCAAGAGCTCCGCGAACGGACCTGCCTCTGATGTCTTCAAGGGGTACATAGCACGTGACTGCGACGTTCCGGAGGAATTCGTCGAGACTCTGCGGCGCCGCAATGCGGAAGAGGCTGCATCGATGCCGTCGGCGGAGAACTCGGACGACGATCTCAGCATCGCCGAATGGGCAGCTTTCTCCGCACCGGAGGCAGTCGCCGGATCCCGAACCTTCTCTGTCCGCCGCACCCACCTCGGAGTACACCGGGACGACCCCGAATCCATGCAGGAACTGGATGCACGAATCTCCGGAATCGTCGTGGCCGATCGCGTACGCGAAGTCCGTGCGCTCGAAGGGTTCTCGCGCTACGAGCCCAACGCCGGTGACGGCGAGGAAGGCACAGGCGGCCGTGTGGTGTCGGTCAACACTCAGTCCCGGGCCAAGTGGCTGCCCGCCATCGACACCTACGGGGAAGGAATCTTCATCTCCGTGGACGAGCAGCGACTGAGCACATGGGAGGCACTTCCGTCGGTGCGCGACTGGACCCGACGGATCGAGCGCAATCTGGACCATTCCTTCAAGGCCGACCGCCTCAGAGACAAGTCCGGCCCGAAGCTCCTCCCACGATTCGTGATGCTGCACACCCTGGCCCATCACTTCATCCGTCAACTCTCCTACGACAGCGGCTACAACGCGGCATCGCTGCGTGAACGTGTCTATGCCCGAAGCCATGCCCCGGGCAGTGAACTCCCGCCACAGGCAGGAGTTTTCATCTACACAGCCGCGGGGGATGCGGAGGGAACGCTGGGAGGGCTGGTCCGTCAGGGCGGACCACCGAATCTCGTCGAGACTCTGGTCCGTTTGCTCGAATCGGCGCAATGGTGCTCCCAGGACCCGCTCTGCGCAGATTCGACCGGCAGGTCCTTGGCCAACCTCAACCGGGCTGCTTGCCATGCGTGCACACTCCTTCCCGAGACGTGCTGCGAGATCGAAAACTCCCTTTTGGACAGAACCTTGTTGATCGGTGACGGTGAGATCCCGGGATTCTTCCGGGACGTCGTCCACGCTGCACTGGAGGAGTCGGTAGAGGCCGTTGATCTGCCGTGAAGTTTCCTTCCCTCCTCGCCCTCGAAGCCGAGCAGCAGGCGGTTGTCGATCTCCCGTTCGACGGAAGCCGGGTGGTCACCGGAGCACCTGGTGCGGGAAAGAGCGTGATGGCCGTCTATCGCGCCTGGGCGCTGGCAACCGCAGGTCGTGAAGTCACCCTCTTCGCGCGCTCCAACCTGTTGCGGCAGTACCTCGCCCAGGCAGCACCCGACCTCACGGAGTCACTCACCGTCACCACCTTCCATCGATGGGTCGGAGCGTTTTGGAGGGCGCGATTTCAAACCGCACCCCCGATGACCGACGAGGGGGGTTGGAACTACGACTGGTTCGAGATGCAGCGGGACTGCATCCTGCATCAGGTCAAGTCCACGGCACATCTGGTGATCGATGAGGGGCAGGACCTTCCCGTTGCCTTCTACGATTTGTGCCGCATACTCGAAATCGGCGTCACTGTTTTCGCCGACGAAGAACAGCGAATCGGTGACGATCAGAGCACCTTGTCTGAGATGTGTCGAGCGCTTGCCGTAAGTTCCGATCCGCTCGTACTGCGCGAGAATCATCGGAACAGCCGCGAGATTGCCCGGCTGGCATCCGAGTTCCACACGAACGGCTATGGCGAGAATCATATGCCTGCGCCATCCGGGCGGATGCCCTGTGTCCTGAGAGTTCCCTCCCTGGGGCACCTCCTCACCGGAATTCATCAATACTTCATCGCGCGGCCGGAGCGGAGCATCGGGATCATCTGCAGATCGACCCTTCTGCTCCGGGATATTCAGAGCAGGCTTACGCAGCGCGGTCTCGCCAAGTACACCCAGGCATATGTGTACGATGACGAGGATCGAAAGAGAATGGAATTCTCCGAAAATTCCATCCGGATCGTGAGCACAGCCAGTATGAAGGGCCTTGAGTTCGACAGCGTCTTCGTCCCGGACCTGGACGCCTACACGGAGGATCCATCGGGCGTCGACGCACGTCTGCGCTTCTTCGTGCTGTGCACCCGCGCTCGCGAAGATCTCCACTTGGTGTATCGCGGCCCCACAGAGCCGGCCATCTTGTCGAGCATCCCGGAATCCTTGTTGGCCCGACGGGCCGGTTGACCTTACCGCGCAGTCATTCCACCCCAGGCCGGGAGCAGAACCGCGCTCCGCGCCGCCGCCGATGTCCATAACCTCCTGGGGCCCGGACCAGGGGCATCCGATGACGCGTGGAGGAGGCCACTGAGGGGTCGGTAGACCCCTGGGGCTCGGATAGTGGCATGAGCTGCGGCGTCGATTACGCGAAGGACGAGGTTTGTGATCACGGAGGCGGAGTCGATCACCAGCTTCGCTGAAGGCTCTTAGTGCGTGAGCCATGCGTGAGTGGACAGTGGAACATGAGGTGCCCAAAGTCGGACCGGGCGTCAAGCCGAATGGTGCTGACCTGCAAGGACAGCACCACCCAGTATGAAGCAGCAGCGCCGGTCAGAGAGCCGACTCCTCTTGTAAAGCGAAGGTCGTCGGTTCGAATCCGACAGGGGGCTCTCAGCACGAACAGGGACGAAGCCCCGGGCCGATCATGGCCTGGGGCTTCTGATGTTTGTGGTGGCGTCCGTCGCCCCGGTGCCGGCGCCGGGGCCGATGCTGGTGCCGGCGCTGTCGGGCGAGTGCGGTGATGTGCGCGTGCTCTGTGGTGAGCGCAGTGCCTCCGGGCGCCGGCGTGGAGTACATGCAGCGCGCGTCTCTTGCTGTGGGTCGGCTATCGCCTGGCGCGGTGCCGGTGGCCCGTTCTCAACCTGTGGACGTGCAACGGGGTCCCTGACGACGAAGGCGTTTGCAGCAGGTGGGAAGTCCGCGGCTGAGGCCCCTCCGGGTGGTCTGACGTCGGGCCGCACGGTTTCAGGGGCTGAGGCGGCAGGTGGGAGGCGGTACTCAGTTGCCTCCCACTCTGTCTGCGCTGTGCGCAATGGGGGAGAGGGCCAGTGGGGCAAGGCAAGGGAGAACGGGCCGGCAGTCACGGTGAGGGCCGGTTGGGGGGCGTTGCCGGAGTTCGGTGTGGTGTGCGTGCAGGCGGCCGGTGGGCGAGGGGGCGGCTGGTGTTGCTGCCGTGGTGAATGACATCTCTCTGCCTCGGGTCCGGCAGTATGCGGAGGGCGTCGAGGTTGTCGGTCGGGCGGGTATGCCGCGGCAGGCACGGTCGGTGCCTCGGGGTGCGGCGTCGTACGGGCGCATATTTCTCTGCGCCGGGCCGGGCCTTCTGGCCCTCGTCCTCGGGTTGTGGGGCCTCACGCGTGAGCACAGCATGTGGCGGGACGAGGCTGCGACCTGGCAGGCCGCGCATCGTTCGCTGGCCGGGACAGTGCACATGGTCGGCCAGGTCGACGTCGTCCACGGCGTGTACTACGCGGTGATGCACGAGGTGTTCGCCCTCTTCGGCGACAGTCTGGTCGCCCTGCGGCTGCCCTCGGTGCTCGCCACCGCCGGTGCCTGCGCACTGACGGCACTCATCGGCGCCCGGCTCTCAGGGCGCTGGGTCGGCATGGCGGCAGGGCTGGCCCTCGCGGTCGTTCCCGCGGTCCAGGAGTACGCGCAGGAGGGCAGGTCCTATGCGCTCGTGCTGGCCTTCGTGGCGCTGGCGACCTGGCTTCTGATGGGTGCGCTCGGGCGGCCGAGCGCCTTGCGGTGGGCGGGGTATGCGGGCGTCGTACTGGTCGCCGCGCTGCTCAATTGGTTCTCGCTGCTCGCGCTCGTCGCGCATGCCGTCACGGTTGCGTACGTTCGCCCGGGCCGCGCCCGATGCATCGGGTGGGCGCTCGCTGCCACCGGGGCGGTGACCGGGGCGCTGCCGCTGATACTGGCCAGCGGGGCACAGGCCGACCAGGTCTCCTGGATCAAGCCGCTCGGTTGGTCGACCGTGCTCGGTGTCGTGATCACGGTGGCGGTCGCCGTGCTCTGCGCGCGCATGGCGCGTGCGCGCCTGCCGGAGCGCCTGCGGGGCAGTGCGCTGCCTGCTCGTGTGAGCCTTGCCGCCGTCGCGCTCCCGCTGTGTGCGGTGCCGCAGATCGGTCTGGCCGTGGTCTCCCTGGTCAAACCGCTCTACATCACCCGCTACGTGTTGTTCGCGTACGTAGGATTCGCGCTTCTCGTCGGCGTACTCCTGGCCACGATCATCGGGCGCGTCAGGGCCCACCCCCGTGTGCTGCTCCCGGCCACCGCCGTCCTGGCCGTCCTGGCGCTGCTCCCGATCGAACTCCGGCTGCGTACGGCAGAGAGCCGTGTTGATGACGTACTGACCGCGGCAGCCATCGTCGGGCGTGTGCGCCACGGCGCCGACGGGGTGCTCTACATCCCCGCCGCGCGCCGTGACACCGCCCTTGTCTCGCCGCAGGCGTTCGCGGGCCTGCGCGACCTCGCCCTGGCCCAGGGGCCGGTGGAGTCGGGGACGTTGAAGGGCGTGGAGGCCGGGCCGGGCGCCATAGAGCAAGCCGTGCCGGACGCCCGGGGGATAGTGCTCGTCACCGATGCCGGGCCGTTGCACGCCGACTCGGCGCGCGATCGCGCCAAGCTGCGTGCCCTCGACGAGCACTTCGTGCGCCGTTCGATGAGTGTCGCGCGGGGGCGGCAGGTGAGCGTCTATGAGCGGGTGAGGTGATTCCGGGCCTCCGGAAGGGACGAAGCCTCTCAGGATTGCTTGTCCCGGTGGGAGGGCCCGCGGGCTCAGAGGGTGGCGAGCGTGATTGCCACGCCGACGGGGGTGAGGGCTGCGGCCAGGCCGACCGTCAGGCAGACGTAGGCCAAGGGCTTGAACGCCCTGCGCCGCTGGGCACGGCAAGCGGCGAAGCAGGTGAAGCTGACGAGGAGCCGGCCTGATGTGGCCGGACGCGGTTGCTGCGCGGGGTGAGCGCGGAGCCGCGTTCGGGGCTGGTGGTGCCCGAGGCAGGGGCTAGCTTTCCTCGACTCCCCGCCGCAGGAGTTCGGCCTCGACGGCCTGGAGCTTCGTGCGCCAGTCACGGGCGGCCTTGGGGTTGCGGCCCATGCCTCGCGATCCGGCGTGCTGAGCGCGACGGCTGGCGAAATCCCGGCGCTCACGGAGCTGCTCGACGGTGAGACCGGTGAGCTCGGCGCTCCAGTTGTCGTAAAGCTTCCAGCGACTCATGCGTTCAGAGTGCTGCACGTAGCGAACTGATCGCACGGCGTTTTCGGTGTCCGGCGGCCGCCTGTGGCAGGCGGGCGGGGTGGCATGTGCCCCGGCCATCGTCGTTGCTGTTGCTGTTGCTGTTGCCGTCGCCGTTGCCGGGGGGAGCGTGTGCGGTGGGCTGCTGGGTGAAGGCGGCTGTGCCTGGTGGATTTTGACGGGACGTCGGGCACGTGGCGGCGTAAGTTCGCCCGCATGACGACTTCGATGACGCGTGAGGACTACGAGCGGCGGATGGAGCGGGCGGGGCGGGCCGCCGCCGACGCCGGGCTGGCGGGGCTGGTGGTGACGCCCGGGCCGGATCTGCCGTGGCTGTGCGGGTACCGGCCGACGGCGGTCACCGAGCGGCTGACCGCCCTGGTGATCGAGCCGGGGCGGCGCGCGCGGCTGCTGGTGCCCGTATTGGAGCAGCCGGACGCGGAGCGCTCCCCGGGAGCCGGGGCGCTGGAGGTGACCGGGTGGAGCGACGGCTCGGATCCGTACGAGCAGCTCGCCAAGTGGATGAATCCGCAGGGGCGTTACGGGGTTTCCGACGCGACGTGGGCGCTGCATCTGCTGGGGCTGCAGCGGTCGCTGCCGGGGAGTGCGTACGCGGGGCTGACGGAGGTGCTGCCGATGCTGCGGGCCGTCAAGGACGCCCATGAGGTGGCGATGCTGGCCGCTGCCGGGGCCGCGGCGGACGCGACGTACGAGGAGATCCTGGGGGTGCGCTTCGGCGGACGCCGGGAGTCCGAGGTGGCGGCGGACCTCGCGCGGCTGCTGGTCGAGCACGGCCACAGCCAGGTGGACTTCACCATCGTCGGGTCGGGCCCCAACGGCGCCAATCCGCACCACGAGCCGGGCGAGCGGGTCATCGAGGACGGCGACATGGTCGTGCTGGACTTCGGCGGGCTGAAGGACGGCTACGGGTCGGACACGTCGCGGACCGTGCACGTCGGGGAGGCGGGCGCCGAGGAGCGCAAGGTGCACGACATCGTGCGGGAGGCGCAGCAGGCGGCGTTCGAGGCGGTACGGCCGGGCGTCGCGTGCCAGGACGTGGACCGGGTGGCCCGGCGGGTCATCAAGGCGGCGGGGTACGGCGAGTACTTCATCCACCGCACCGGGCACGGCATCGGCGTGACCACGCACGAGCCGCCGTACCTGGTGGAGGGCGAGCATCTGCCGCTGGTACCCGGGATGTGCTTCTCGATCGAGCCGGGGATCTATCTGCCGGGGCGGTTCGGGGTGCGCATCGAGGACATCGTGACGTGTACGGAGTCGGGCGGGCGGCGGTTGAACGCGACGGGGCGGGAGATGGCCGTGGTGCGGTAGGGGAAGCGGTGGCGTCGCGTGACGTGAGGTGCGGTAGGGGGCCGGGGTCGGGCGGCGGGCCGGGTCAGGCACCGGGGCTGCCTTCCCCGGGCACCAACACGACCTTTCCCATGGTGGCGCGGCCTTCCAGGGCCCGGTGGGCGGCCGGGGCTTCGGCCAGCGGGAACGGCTGGACCGCCGGTACCAGCCGGCCGGCCGCCGCTTCCGCGAGGGCCGCGGTCTCCAGGGTGCGCATCGGGTCGTCGCCGCCGGCCCTGGCGAGCATGGGCGGCCCGAGGACCTGCTGGGACGTGATGCCGCGCGCCGTCAGCTCGCCGTCCGCGAACTCCAGCGGGCCGCCGTCGAGTACGCCGCCGGAGGACCAGCCGAACACCAGATGGCGGCCCCCGTGGGCGAGGAGGTCGACGGCGGCGCGCCCGGGTGCGCCGCCCACGGAGTCGAAGACGAGGGTGGCGCCGGGTGCGCCGCGGCCGTCGAGGAACGCGCGTACCAGGGACGGCCAGCCGTCGTCGGTGTAGTCGACGGCGAGGTCGGCGCCCAGCTCGCGGACCCGGGCCACCTTGGCGGGCCCGCCGGCCAGGCCGATGACCGTCGCGCCGGTGTTCTTGGCGTGTTGGACGAGCAGGGAGCCGATGCCGCCGGCGGCCGCGGGAACGAGGGCGATGTCGTCGGCGGTGAGGTCGGCGAAGAGCAGGATGCCCATGGTGGTGCGGCCGGTGCCGATCATGGCCACGGCCTGGCCGGGGTCCAGGTTCGCGGGAATCGGGTGCAGGCGTGCGGCGGCGACGACGGCGAGTTCCGCGTAACCGCCGGGGGCCGCGCCGAGGTGGGCGACGACGCGGCGGCCGAGCCAGGCGGGGTCGGTGCCCTCGCCGAGTGCGTCGACCGTGCCGGCGACCTCCCGCCCCGGGACGGTCGGCAGCTCGGGCAGCGGCAGGGGGCCGCCCTGTTTGCCTTCCCGCAGGGCCGTGTCCAGGAGGTGGACACCGGCCGCGGCCACGGCGATACGGACCTCACCCGGGCCCGGTACGGGGTCCTCGACGGTCTCGTAGGTGAGGTTCTCCGCGGGGCCGAAGGCGTGCAGCCGAATCGCGTGCATGGCGGGGTCTCCTGAACAGGGGGAGTGGGGAAGTCGGGAATTCGGGAATTGGGGGGCTGGGGAGTTGGGGTTGGGTCGGTGGGGCGTGGGCGTCACTGTGCTACCTCAAGCGTGGTTGAGGTCAACTGTCGAAGTGGTCGCCGGAGTGTTTTCCCAGGTCAGGGTGGATTGTCAGTGGGGTGGTTCACGATGGGTGGTGCAGGCGCGGAACGGTGACGAGGCGGCGGCGACGCGGCGGCGATCCGGCGACGGGGCGGCGGCAACGCGGCGGCGGGACGCGTACGGGACGACGGTGAAGGGCGGTGATCGCGTGGCTGGGCGCGGTGAGGAAGCGGTGGTGCGGGCGGTGCGGCGGCCGGAGGTGCGGTTGCCGGAGCTGGCGGCGTACGACGGCGGGGAGCTGGAGCCCGAAGGGGACTACGACGGGCTGGAGTTCACGGACGCGGACTGGGGGCGGCAGTCGGCGCGCGGGGCGCGGTTCATGGACTGCGCGGTGCGGCGTTGCGGCCTCGACGAAACGGTGCTCAGCCGGGCCCGATTCATCGACAGTGTGCTGAGCGGTGTGCGCGGGATCGGGACGGATCTGTCCGGGGCTTCCCTGCGCGATGTGGAGGTGGTGGACGCCCGGCTCGGCGGGGCGCAGTTGCACGGCGCGGTGCTGGAGCGGGTGGTGGTGCGCGGCGGGAAGATCGACTTTCCGAATCTCCGGATGGCGAAGCTGCGGGACGTCGCCTTTGAAGGGTGTGTGCTGGTCGAGGCGGACTTCGCGGGGGCGACGCTGGAGCGGGTGACCTTCGACGACTGCACGCTGGCGCGGGCGGACTTCTCCGAGGCGCGGATGAAGGACGTGGACCTGCGCGGTGCGGCCGCGGTGGACATCGCGCGGGGGATCGACCGGCTGTCGGGTGCGGTGATCAGCGCGACCCAACTGATGGATCTGGCACCGGCGTTCGCGGCGCAGATAGGCGTACGGGTGGAGTGAGGGGCGGGGGCGCGGGGCCTCTGGGGGTGTCCGCGGTGTCCGGGGGCGTCCGGGGGTGTCCAGGGGCGCTTCGGGGAGGGGTGGGGCGGGGCGGGTCAGACGCGGGGGAAGCGTGCCTGGAGGTCCCAGATGACGGGGTTGTCGCCGAGACCTTCGTGCATGTCGGTCAGGTCGGCGATCAGGTCGTGCAGGAAGTCGCGGGCCTCGCGGCGCAGCGCGGAGTGGTTGAAGGTGAGCGGGGCCTCGTCGGCCGGCATCCAGTCGGCGTCGATGTCCACCCACCCGAAGCGGCGCTCGAACAGCATCCGGTCGGCGGATTCGGTGAAGTCCAGCTCGGCGTGGATCGGGCGGGAGGAGCGGCTGCCGCGGGGGTCGGTGTCGAGCTGCTCGACGATGTCGCACAGCGCCCATGCGAAGTCGAGGACCGGCACCCAGCCCCATGAGGTGGACAGCTCGTGGTCCGTCTTCGTGTCGGCGATGTAGACGTCGCCGCAGAAGAGGTCGTGGCGCAGGGTGCGCACCTCCGCGGTCCGGTAGTCCGTCTGCGGCGGATCCGGGAAGCGGCGGGAGAGGGAGTAGCCGAGGTCGATCACGCCTCAAGGGTGTCACGCCGGTCCGGCCGATCTTCGCCCGCACCGGGCCTGCGGTGCGGGCTGCGCCGACGCTGTCGTACGGGGGCACCGGCCCGGCCGGGCGGCGGGGGCCGACGCGGCCGTACGCCGTCTTCCCCTCCGACTGCGGCGAGCTGCCGACGAGGGCGTCCACCCACGAACTCGATGACCAGGCTCCACGTGGTGCGGGACGAAAGGGGGCATGAGCTTTTATCGGCGCCGCGTTCACGCGCATAACGTGGTCGGAATTAGGCATTCCGGTCGGATTTGGTGATCATCTGTGCGTGGGTCATTGGTTCCTCACCACGGGCCCGCATTACTTCGCGCTGCCGCGCTTGCCAGGCACCTTTCAGGGGGAACAGTGCCCGCTCAGAACACCACGCACATGCAAGGCGCCCGGAGCGCATCGGACGCCGGGGCCGCTCGGCCGGAGGAGCGCCCCGAGCCGCCGTCCCGGTCCGGGGGTGCTGCCGCGCTCGGCTGGATCCTCACCATCGCCCTCAACGTTGTTGCTCCGATCATCACGTACAACACACTCCGCGACCACGGCTGGAGCGAGGTCGCGGCGCTCCTGGCGGGCGGCGCCTGGCCGGTGCTCGACAGCGTCGTCCACCTCGTGTGGCGCCGACGTCTCGACGAGTTCGCCCTCGTCACCCTGGTGTTCCTGGTGATCACGGCCGTGGTGTCGCTGGTGGGCGCGCACTCGGAACGAGCTCTGCTGATCAAGGACTCCGCCGTCACCGGACTGTTCGGGCTGCTGTGCCTGGCGACGCTGCTGGCTCCGCGCCCGCTGATGTTCTACTTCGGCCGCAAGTTCGCGACCGACGGCACCGCCGCGAGCACCGCCTGGTGGAACGGCCTGTGGCAGTTCGAAGGATTCCGCAAGACCGTCACCACGATGACGACGGTCTGGGGCGTGGCCTACTGCCTGGAGGCCGCGGTCCGGGTCGGGCTCTCGTACACACTGAGCACGGACATCATGGTGATCGTCAGCCCGTTCCTGATCTACGGCGTCCTCGGCGCCCTCGTCGTGTGGACCACCATGTTCGGCAAGCGTGCACGGCGCAAAGGCGAGGAGCGCGCCGCCGCGGCCGCCGTCCAGGGTTGACCGGACCGCGCCCGGTCACCACGGCCGGTCACCACGGCCGGCGCTGAAAGAGCGCAAGGGCGCGGCCGGCCGGACGGTACGCAGTGAAGGAGCGGCGGACCCTGCATGCTGTCGGCACCGTCGGCACCGTCGGCACCGTCGGCACCGTCGGGGCCGTCAGGGCAGCAGGCGCTGCTCCTTGGCGACGGAGACGGCGCCGGCGCGGGTGTCCACGCCGAGCTTGTCGTAGATGCGGCCCAGGTGGGTCTTCACCGTGGCCTCGCTGATGAACAGTGCGCGGGCGATCTCGCGATTGCTCAGCCCGCGGGCGAGTTGGCCGAGGATGTCGAGTTCCCGGTCGGTGAGGCCGGGCCGTGGGCTGCGCATCTGGGCCAGCACGCGGTGGGCGACGGGCGCGGAGAGCGTGCTGCGGCCGGCGGCCGCGGCCCGGATGGCGGAGAACAGTTCCTCCGGCCGTTCGGCCTTGAGGAGGTAGCCGGTGGCGCCGGCCTCGATGGCGCGGTTGATGTCGGCGTCGGTGTCGTAGGTGGTCAGGACGAGTACATGCGGAGCACCCCGGCCCGCCGCACCCCGGCCAGCCGCCTCACGCTCGACGTCGCGTCCGCCGGCACGCCCGGCCTCACGCTCGACGTCACGCCCGTCGTCACACTCAACCTCGCGCCCGGCCTCACGCTCGGCCTCGCGCTCGGGCAGGCCGGCGATGCGGCGGGTGGCCTCGATGCCGTCGATGCCGGAGCCGAGCTGGAGGTCCATCAGCACCACGTCGGGACGGAGGGCGGCGGCCAGCGCCACGGCCTCCTCCCCGTCGCCGGCCTCGCCGATGACCTCGATGCCGGGGGCGCTGCTCAGCAGGGCGAGCAACCCGGCGCGGACGACGGCGTGGTCGTCGCAGAGCAGTACGCGTACGGGGCGTACGGGGGTGTGCGCGGGGTCGCGGTCGCCGGCGGGTGGGGTCATGGGGTCTGCTCCAGAGGGACAGCGGCGGACAGGACGGTGCCCTCGCCCGGCGTGGATTCAATGGTGAGGGTGCCGCCGAGCTGCCGCATCCGGGCGTGCATGGCGGGCAGACCGTGCCCGCGCACCCGCCCCGGCCCGGCGGACGGGGCAGCGTCGGCGGGCCCACCGGCCGGGGCGTACGGGGCCGGCGGCGGGGTGAAGCCGCGGCCGTCGTCGGCGATGTCGAGGGCGACCTGGTCACCGAGGTAGCTGAGGGTCAGGGTGACGGTGGTCGCGGCGGCGTGTTCACGGACGTTCGCCAGGGCGCCCTGGGCGATCCGCAGCAGCGCTGACTGCACCCGGTCGGGCAGCGGAACGGGCGTGCCGTCCTGGTGGAAGCGGACGGCGGGGTCGCCGGCTGCCGCCGACCGGGCCGACCGCGCGGCGAGGGCGCGCAGGGCCGCGGGCAGCGTGCTGCCGTCGGCCAGGTCGGCGGGGCCGAGGTCGTGGACGAACCGGCGGGCCTCGGCGAGGTTGCGGGCGGTGATCTCGGTGGCCGTACGGATGTGCCCGCGGGCGGTGGCCGGGTCGGTGCCCCAGGTGCGCTCCGCGGCCTGGAGCAGCATCTGCTGGCTGGACAGGCCCTGCGCGAGGGTGTCGTGGATCTCCATCGAGAGCCGCTGCCGCTCGGCCAGGGTGCCCTCGCGCCGTTCCGTGGCGGCCAGCTCGCGCCGGGTGCGCCGGAGGTCGTCGATCAGTGCCCGCTGGCGGCCGGCCTGCCGCTCCATGTGGACGAACACGGCGGTGGCGAGGGCCGCGACGGCCGGCGGGGCCAGCAGCAGGTTCGGGTCGAAGCCGCTGGCCAGCCGCAGCTGGGCGACCACGACGAACGCGGTGAGCAGGCCCACGAGCAGCGTCGCCGCCCCGGCCGGCAGCGTCCGCAGCCCCGTGTAGAACAGCGGCACCGCACACCACGCGAAGCTCGGCGCGAGCAGCACCAGGACGACCCAGGTGGCGACCACCGCGCCCAGCCAGAGCATCCGCCGGGCGGTGGGCCGCCGCTCGTCGCCGGTAGGGGAGCCGACGGACGGCCCGAGGACGTGGAGCAGCGCGAGGACGAGCCCGAGCGCGATGATCCACGGGGTGCGGGGTTCGCCGGGGTGGTGGGTCAGGAAGCGCGCGAGCGAGGCGCCGAGCAGGAGGAAGAACGCGACGTGAATGACCGGCCCCAGCCAGCGGGCATCCGGGTCGGGGTCCCGCGCAGGGCCCGCCGCCGGCCACCCCCCTGACGCCGCGGGCCGCGGCGGCGCCGACGGCCCCGACGGCCCCGGCGCTTCCGGTGTGGTGTGCACGTCGATCTCCTCGTCGGGCTCTCCCGCGAAACGGGGCGGGGCGCCGGCACGCGCGGCGCGACCTCTCACACGTCAGTCGTAACCCGGGCGGAGAGCGGCCCGCATCAACCGAACGGCCGACCCCGATGTCCCCCATCATGCACGGCGATCCCGGCCGGTACGCCGATCCGCGCGACCCCGCGCCGCTTCGACGATGGGAGTCCAGTCAGCCACCGCCACCAGGAGCGCCGCCATGAACCCGACCTCGAACCCGACCTCGAACCCGTCCTCCCACCGGTCCTCGGACCGGGCCGCCCGACCGGCCGCCTCCCGCCGCGGCCGGATCCTCGCCGGAACCGCGGCCGCCGTCGCCCTGCTCGGCGCGGGCACCTTCGGTGCCGTCTCCGCGGCCGCCGCCCCGGCAGCTCAGGCCGACGCGCCCGCCGCCACCTCCGTCGGCAAGGGCCTCACCCGTACCACCACCCACCTCACCCTCGCCGCCGCCACCCAGGCCGCGCAGGCCGCCCTGGACGCCGCGAAGAAGGCGGACCGGCAGGTCTCGGTCGCCGTCGTGGACCGCAACGGCAGCGTGCTCGTCCAGCTGCGCGGGGACGGCGCCGGCCCGCAGTCGTACGAGTCGGCCGTACGGAAGGCGTACACCGCGGTGTCCTGGAACGCCCCCACGTCGGAGCTGGTCGGACGGCTGGGCCAGGCACCGACACTCAAGGACATCCCCGGCACGCTCTTCCTGGCGGGCGGCGCCCCGGTCCGGGCCGAGGGCGCGCCGGTCGCCGGCATCGGGGTCGCGGGTGCGCCGAGCGGTGCGCTCGACGAGCAGTTCGCCGAGGCCGGGGCGCGGGCGCTCGGCAAGTAGCCCTGCCTGCCGCCCGGCCGCCCGTCGCGGGCGCGGCAGTCGCGGCGGGGTGCGGCCCGTTACGGCCGCGTCACTCGCTCAGCCGTCCACCAGGGCGCCGCAGTCGATGCTCACCAGGTCGCTGTCGCGCAGCCGGGACGCGTCCGGGATGCCGTGCACGATCGCGTCGTTGACGGAGGCGCAGATCACGGCGGGGAACGGGGTGGGGGCGAAGGACGGCCGGTAGCCGAGGAACGGTGAGACGGCGCCGGCCTCGCGCAGGACCGTGCGGGCCACCTCGTCGAGTTCCAGCAGCCGCATCCCCGGCGCGGCCGCGGCGCGGACGGCGGCCAGCACGGCTCGGCGCGCTGCTGCGTACGGCGCGCGGCGAACGGAGCATGGTCGACGTCGCGGCGGCGGCGGGACTGTCCGCCGAGACCCTGCGGAAGATCGAGACCGGGCGGGCGCCGACACCGGCGTTCTTCACGGTCGCCGCGCTGGCCGGCGCGCTCGGCCTGTCGCTGGACGAGGTGGCGACGCCGGCCACCCCGCCCGGAGCGGCGACGGAGAGCGCCGTCGCCTGACGGCCGGCGGCGCCCGGAAAACACCGAGGGCCGGCCCCTTACGGGACCGGCCCCACAAACGGGTCGGCGTCTCGGGCGGTGTCGCCCGCACGGACCCGGGCGCACCTGCCGTTGCCGGACTCAGACGTTGACGCCGAAGTCCTTCGCGATGCCGACCAGGCCCGACGCGTAACCCTGGCCCACCGCGCGGAACTTCCACTCCGCGCCGTTGCGGTACAGCTCGCCGAAGACCATGGCGGTCTCGGTGGCCGCGTCCTCGCTGAGGTCGTAGCGGGCGATCTCCGCGCCGCCGGCCTGGTTGACGATGCGGATGAAGGCGTTGCGCACCTGGCCGAAGTTCTGGCTGCGGCTCTCGGCGTCGTAGATGGAGACCGGGAAGACGATCTTGTCGATGTCGGCGGGCAGCGCCGCCAGGTTGACGTTGATCTGCTCGTCGTCGCCCTCGCCCTGACCGGTGACGTTGTCACCCGTGTGCACGATCGACTGGTCCGGCGTGGCCTTGTTGTTGAAGAAGATGAAGTGCTGGTCCGAGTAGACCTTGCCGCTCGGGTTGACCGCGATCGCGCTCGCGTCGAGGTCGAAGTCCGTGCCGGTGGTGGTGCGGACGTCCCAGCCGAGGCCGACCGTGACGGCGGTCAGGCCCGGTGCCTCCTTGGTGAGCGAGACGTTGCCGCCCTTGGACAGGCTTACAGCCATGGGGATGTCCCTTTCCTAGTCAACGCGTCGAGTCGTCGGGCTCCGTACGGCATGCGAAGCACTGCGCACGAAGCTACCGTCACCCACCACAACGCCGTCAGGGGACCGCGAGGTTCCAGGTCCCTTTACTTTCTTTGCCGAACCCTGATGCCGGGCGCCGGATCCGAGGAGGAATCCTGCGGCGGCGCCGCGCCCGGGGCCGTGAAAAGAGGGTGACGGGTGCCCAGGTCCGGGGGATCATAGGACGCATGTCCGGGCCCTATGTCATCCGCGGCTCGGTCGCCCTGCCGGAGGCCGAGCTCGTCTGGCGTTTCTCGCGTTCCTCGGGGCCGGGCGGCCAGCACGTCAACACCAGCGACAGTCAGGTCGAGCTGCGCTTCGACCTCGCCAGGACCGAGGCGCTGCCGCAGGTGTGGAAGGAGCGCGCCCTGGAGCGGCTCGCCGGCCGGCTGACCGACGGCGTGCTGTCCGTGCGGGCCTCCGACCACCGCTCCCAGTGGCGCAACCGCGAGACCGCCGCCGTACGGATGGCCGCGCTGCTGGCCGAGGCGAGCGCGCCGCCGCCCAAGCCGCGCCGAAAGTCACGCATCCCACGGGGCATCAACGAGCGCCGACTGCGCGAGAAGAAGCAGCGCGGCGACACCAAGCGCGGCCGCCAGGGCCGCGACTGGACCTGACGGCGGCCCGGCCCCTCGCGGCGCCCGCCGGATCCTGCTCACCCCAACTGCCGGTACTTCCCCCGGAAGTACATCAGCGGCCCGTCGTCCTCGTTGGGGACCGAGGTCGCGAGGACCCGCCCGATGACGAGCGTGTGGTCGCCGGCCTCCACCCGCTGCTCGGTGCGGCACTCCAGCGTCGCCAGCGCGCCCCCGACGAGCGGCGCCCCGGACGCTTCGCCCCGTACGTGCGGAGTGTCCTCGAAGAGCAGTCGGTCGCTGATGCGGCCCTTCATCGCGAATCGTCCGGCGATCTGACGCTGATGCCCCGACAGCACCGACACCGCCCACAGCGGCTGAAGCTCCAGCAGGTCGTCCATCCGCGAGTCGTTGCGAACGCTCACCATCACGAGCGGCGGATCGAGGGAGACGGACAGGAACGCCGTGGCGGTCATGCCGACGTCCTCGCCGCGCGGTCCGTCGTCCGGGTCGTGGGCGGTGATCAGCACCACGCCGGCGGCGAGGCGGGACAGGGCGGCACGGAACTCGTCGTCACTCACCCCCACAGCATGCGGGATCGGTACGCTCCCCGGCACGGAGGCGAGGGCGACGGTGGGTACGGCGGGAACGGCGGACCCGGCGGCCACCGCTTCGGCAGGGGTTTTCGTGAACACGCCACGAACGCTAACTTCCTCGCCGGACGGCTCGCATCGGGCCCTGGGACCACGCACGCCCTAGGTCTGGCGACCGAGGCCCCGGGAACGCCCGCGAACTCCGTGATTTGCGTTCAGAAAGTGTGGAAAGAGTGAAGGCTCCGCCCAATAATGGGGACGTCGGGGGACGCCAACGCTCGCTCACGGTTTGTGACTTGAGTCACAGCAGGCGCTAATTGTTGACCCTGTGTACCGAGTGAACAGCTCACTGTGATTCAGTGAGCGAGGAATCGGACGACAAAGAATCGTGGAGTTTGCTGTCGAGGTCTCAGGGAGAGCGAGCGATGGAGACCGAGTCGGAGCCATACGTCCGTCTTGCGACCCTGCGGCAGCTGCACCAAGTGGTCGCCGAGCTGAACACCGCACGCAGCCTTGCGGACACCTTGCAGACCGTCGCCGACGGGGCGCTCACCGGCCTGGGCTATGAACTGGCCGCGGTCAACCTCGTCCGGCCGGACGGCGACCTCGTCGTCGCCGCCGTCGCCGGCAGCGCGGGCGCCGAGGCCCTGATGGCCGGCCGGGTCGGCTCGCGGTCCTCCTGGGAACGCCGGCTGTCCATGGGGGAACGCTGGGGCAACCTGTGCTTCATCCCGTACACCGAGGGCTGGGTCCTCGACGACGACGACGTACCGCAGTGGCACACCGCCGGCCCCGCCCCCCGGTTCCCCGACGAGTGGCACCCCATGGACCGGCTCTTCGCCCCCATGTACACCGCCGTCAACGGCGGCGGCGAACTCCTCGGAGTGATCTCCGTCGACCGGCCCCGCAACGGCCGCCGGCCCGGCCCCTGGGGGCAGGAAGCCCTCCAGATGTACGCGTTCCAGTCCGCCATCGCCATCAGCAACGCCCGCCTCCGCGCCAACATGCAACGCGCACTGGTCCGCCTGGAACGCGAACAGCAGGCCCTGCGCGCCAGCGAGGAAAGCTTCCGCCAAGCCTTCGAGTACGCCCCCAGCGGCATGGCCGTGGCCGAAATGGGCGGCGACCAGCACGGCCGCCTCCTCCGCACCAACGACGCACTGTGCCGCCTGCTCGGCCGCACCGCGTCCGGACTGCGCCGCTACTCCTTCTCCGACCTCGTCCACCCCGAGGACATCGGCACCCTGCTGCGCACCTCCGCCGAGGGCGGCCGCGCCGAACTGCGCCTCGCCCGCCGCGACGGCACCTACGTGTGGGTCTCGCTGCGCAACTCCGTCGTCGCCGACACCGCCGACGGCCCCCGCTACCTCCTCACCCACGTCGAGGACATCGAGGAGCGCAAGCGGCACGAACTCCAGCTCGCGCACCGCGCCAGCCACGACTCGCTGACCGGCCTGCCCAACAGCGCCGAACTGCGCACCCGCCTCGGCGCCCGGCTGTGCTCCCGCCCCGCCGGATCGATGGCCGACGCCTACGCCTCGGCCGGCGGCCACCCCAGCGACCCGCACGGCTTCCGCACCAACAACAAGGAGCCCTTCGAGGGCGTCGACGGCTTCGAGGGCAACACCCGCGCCCCCTTCGACCACCACGTCCACCTCGTCGCCCCCGCCGAGGGCCCCGCCGACGACGGCTCCAAGGGCCTCGCGGTGCTCTTCTGCGACCTCGACGGCTTCAAATCGATCAACGACCGCTTCGGGCACAACACCGGCGACGCGGTACTCATCGAGGTCGCCCGCCGCCTGACCAGCGGCGTCCGCGACGGCGACACCGTCGCCCGGCTCGGCGGCGACGAATTCGTGGTGCTCGCCGACGGCCTCGGCACCGCCGACGCCCAGGACCTCGCCGTCCGCCTCCGCAACGCGATCATCCCGCCCATCCGCGTCGAGGGCCGGGCCGTCCGGGTCGGCGCCAGCTTCGGCATCGGCTGGGCCAGCTGCGGAATGACCGCCGAGGAAGTACTGGAGTCCGCCGACCAGCGGATGTACGTGGAAAAGCGCTCCCGCTCCAAGGCCAACCGGCGTGCCGCCGGCTAGCGAGCCCCGCACCGGACGGCGCGGGCGGGACGCGGTGCCGCGTATCTCACATCCGGGGCCCGCCGGCCGCCGCACCAGCAGTTCACCGTTCCGTAGCGATCTTGTGCTCCGCCGGGGCCGGTGTGCGCCAGGTGCGAGAGGGTAGGCTGCGCCGATGCGGCGCGCGCCGCCCGGGGGCCCGTAAGACAATTTTCGCGCAGACGCCGAGATGTCTGCGCACGCGTACCGATCGCGTACACGACGCGCACAGATCGCTTGGGAGTGACACGGAATGACGGCCGGCAACAACGGCGCGGACACGCCGGAGAACGACGACCCGTTCGGCTATCTCTACCGCTCGGAAGGCGGCCAGGGCGGCTCGGCGGGCGACGGCGCCGCGACCCGGCAGCCGGGAGTTCCGCGCACCTCCTACAACCAGGTCCGCGCGGTCGGCCAGCGCCAGTACGGCCAGCAGTCGCAGCAGGTGACCTACGGGCAGCAGAACGCCCACTACGCCGCCCCCGAGACCCTGCCCGGCGGCGACCGCACCCGCCCCACCCCCGCCCCGGGCCACGGCGGCGCCCCCGAGCCGCGCCGCCGCAACGGCCTGCTGATCGGCGCCGTCGCAGTGGTCGCCGTGGTCTGCATAGGCATCGGCGTGGCCATGCTCACCAACGGCAACGACAACAAGGACACCTCCGCCGGCAAGCCCGGCCCGACCGCCGGCGACACGGTGGCCCCCTCGGGCCAGCCCCCCGCCAAGCCCAAGCCCGGCCAGCTGCCCAAGCAGGACGCGGGCAGCCTGCGGCTCGACGGCGGGGCGTCCACGGCGAAGGACGTCCCCGGGGCCCGCTCGGCCGGCGGGACGTATGTCGCGGGCATGAACACCCCCGGCGCGTCGGCCACCTGGACCGTGGACGTGGACGCCCCCGGCCGGTACAAACTCTGGGTCGGCTACGGCGTGCCCGGCAAGGACGAAAACCTCACGCTGAACATCAACGGCAAGGCCGAATCCCGGCCGATCAACATGGAGAACTTCGCCCACGCCCCGGAGGGCGCCTGGGACAAGGGCTGGACCAAGACCTGGTCGTACATCCAGCTCAACAAGGGGACCAACTCTGTCAAGCTGTCCTGCGAGAGCGGGAACCAGTGCGACGTGAACCTCGACAAGATCTGGCTGACCAGGAACTAAGCCATCGGCGGCGGTGCCGCCGGGAAGGCCCGTGCCAGCACGGGCGCGTAGCCGATCGCCCGACGTCTTCGGTGCGACGCCCTTCGCCTCCGCTGCGGGGCTCCTGGACCCTGACGTTGTCGGCCGCGGCCGGAGAGGATTTCCTCTCCGGCCGCGGCCTTTTGGCTGAGGGCGGCGATCCCGGCGTGGACGGCCGGTGAGCCCTCCGCCCGGTCGTCAGATGCGGCCGCCCTCCACGCAGGCGGCGGCGACCCACCCGGACCTGTTGCCCCACACCACCTTGAGCCAGTCGTTGTCCGACGGCCCTCCGTGCCAGCAGGTGTAGGAGCCGCCGCTGTTGTTCCGCACACACGGGGTGTGCGTACAGGCGACCTTCGCGCCGGAATCGCCGATGGTCGCGAGCTTGGCCGAGGACGTGCTCGCGGCGGCCCGGATGGTGAACGAATGCCCCTCCACCGCCCACACACCGGCTCGGTCCGCTGCGGCGGCACCGGCCGTCGTCGCAACGGCGCCCATGGCGGACACGATCCCGAAGGTGACCATTCCCGTCGCCGCGATGCGTGCGAGCTTCCTCGTGGTCTGCACTGTCGCCTCCCAGAGATAATGATCAAGGTGATGATATTCAGCAGCCAGGAGAAGTGGCGAGGCGCATATCAGCCAGGGTGCTTGACGGGAAGTCGCATCAGCGATCGCGCGCCACCGGCGAAGAGGCCGACCTCACGCCGCCGACGGATGATCCGTCACCACCACGCGCGTCAGCAGCTCCTCATACGTCGCCACGTCGAACTCGCCCGCCGCCGGGGCCCGTACCGTCGCCGTGGACAGGGCCACCGCGCGGGACAGCCGCTCCGGCCACGGCAGGTCCTCCACCAGGCCCGACAGCAGACCGGCCACCGCCGAGTCCCCCGCCCCCGTCGGATTCCCCGCGATCCGCTGCGGCGGCGCGGCCTGCCACACACCGTCCGCGGTGACCGCCAGCATGCCGTCCGGCCCCAGCGACGCGGCGACGGCATGCGCGCCACGCCGACGGGCGTCCCGGGCCGCGCGCAGCGGCTCGGTACTCCCCGTGAGCGCGGCGAGCTCGTCCGCATTGGGCTTCGCGAGATCCGGACGGGCCGCCAGACCCCGGCGCAACGGCTCACCACTCGTGTCGAGCAGCACCGGCACACCCGCCGTGCGCGCAGCCCGGGTCAGCCGCGCGTAGACGTCCACCGGGACACCCGGCGGCAGACTGCCGCACAGCGCCACTGCCCGCGCCCCGCCCAGCAGTTCGCGATAGGTGCCCAGGAAGGCGTCCCACTCGGCGGGGGAGACCGTCGGCCCCGGCTCGTTGAGCTGAGTGGTGTCCCCGCCGGCCTCGTCGACGACCGCGACGGTGCGGCGGGAGGCACCGCCCACCGGCACCAGCGCGTCGGTGACACCGGTGTCCGCGAGCAGCGCGCGCAGCGCCTCCCCCGTACCGCCGCCCGCGAAGCCGGTGGCCACCGTACGGTGACCGAGCGACGCCAGCACACGGGCCACGTTCAGGCCCTTGCCGCCGGGCCGTTCGGACACCTCCGTGACCCGGTTCGTGCCGTGCGGACGGAGCCGGGGCAGGCGATAGGTGATGTCCAGGGCGGCGTTCAGCGTGACCGTGAGGATCATGGTCGCCCCTCCGGGCAGTCATGGCCGGGCGGCCGTGGGTCGGGCCACCGCACGCGGCGGCATGCGGACAAGTGCGCGAGCGATCATGCCATCGCGCAGGGCTGTTGGCCCAGACCCGGGGTAACCCGGCCGGTGACCCCCGGCCACCAGGAGGGACGGCAGCCGACGTAGCCGGCCCGGCCCCACCGCGGAGCGTCACACCCCCCGGGGACGCACCAGCCACTCGCCCCGACGCATGACACCGACCACGTCCCACGCCGCGTCCAGCACCACCAGGTCGGCGTCCTTGCCGACCTCCAGGGAACCCACCCGGTCATCGATGCCCAGCAGCCGGGCCGGGTTCGCCGAGAGCGCCTGCACCGCCTGATCAACCGTCAGGCCGTCGAGCGTCACCGCACGCTTGAACGCCCGGTCCAGCGTCAGCGTCGAGCCCGCGATGGAACCCGCCGTCGGCCCCTCACTGATCCGCGCCACACCGTCCCTGACCTCGACCCGCATCGGCCCGAGCGGATACATCCCGTCGCTCATACCGGCCGCGCCCATCGCGTCCGTGATGAACGCGACCCGCCCCGCACCCGCCTCACGCACCGCCAACTGCAGCACCGCCGGATGCAGATGCGTACCGTCATTGATCAACTCGACGGTGATCCGCTCGTCCTCCAGCAGGGCGGCGACCGGACCCGGCGCCCGGTGGCCGAGCGGCGGCATCGCGTTGAAGAGATGCGTGGCGACCGTGGCGCCCGCGTCGATGGCCTCCCGCGTCGCGTCGTACGACGAATCCGTGTGCCCGATGGCGGCGATCACCCCCGCCTCGGCCAGCAGCCGCACGGACGCAAGCCCCCCGGGCAACTCCGGCGCCACGGTCATCATCACCGCGGTACCGTGCGCGGCGTCCACCAGCTTGCGGACATCCGCCGGATCCGGATCGCGCAGCAGCCCCGGCTGGTGGGCCCCGCAGCGCTGCGGGGAGATGAACGGCCCCTCGAAATGGATACCGGCCAACTCACCCTGCTGCACCAGCTCGGCGAGCACGGCGGCCTGCCGGGCCAGCTCGGTGAGCTCACCGGTGACCGTGGAGGCGACCATCGACGTCGTGCCGCGCCTGCGGTGGGTCTCGACCACCGTCATGCACTCGCCCGGGTCCGCCGACGAGAAGGAACCGCCACCCCCGCCGTGCACATGCATGTCGACGAACCCGGGCACGATCAGATGCCCCGTGAGGTCCACCACACCCGCCGCGTCCCCGCCCCCGGCCGGATCCACGTCACGGCTGTGGACCCCGGCGATCCGGCCGCCCTCGACGGTGATCCGGCCGCTCCCGACGACGCCGGACGGCCGGGCGATCCGGGCGCCGGCCAGCACCGTGCGCCGGGAATCCGACGGCGGCTGCGCGGACTGTTGCTGTGCCATCAGGCGGATACCTCCGTGGAGAGAAGATCCCAGGCGAGGAGTCCCGCGCCCAGGCAGCCGGCAGCGTCCCCCAGGGCCGCCGGAACGATCGAGGGGAGCCGCTGGAACGTAACGCGCCGGCGGACCGCTTCCCGCAGAGGCGCGAAGAGCGTGTCACCCGCCTCGGCGAGCCCGCCGCCGATGATCATCGTGTGCGGGTCGAGCAGCGTGAGCCCGGTGAGCAGACCGTCGGCCAGCGCGTCCACCGCGCCCTGCCACACCGCGCAGGCCCGCGCGTCGCCGGACTCCACGGCCTTCGCCGCGTCCGCCGCGCTGGCCTGCGGATCGCCGCAGGCCGCCGCCCAGTCCCGGCCCACCGCCGCGGCCGAGGCCACCGTCTCCAGACAGCCGCGCTGACCACAGCCGCAGGCGTGCCCCCCGGGCCGTACGACGATGTGGCCGATCTCGCCCGCGCTGCCGTGCGCCCCGGCCTCGATCCGCCCGCCGATCCCGATGGCGCCCGCGATGCCGGTGCCCAGCGGCACGAACAGGAACCGGTCGGCGCCCCGGCCGGCCCCGATCCGCCCCTCGGCCAGACCACCGGTGCGTACGTCGTGCCCGAGGGCGACCGGCACCCCGCCGAGCCGCTCGGACAGCAGCGCCCGCATCGGTACGTCCCGCCAGCCGAGGTTCGCGGCGTAGACGGCGGTGCCGGTGCGCTCGTCGACGATGCCGGGCACAGCGACGCCGGCCGCCTCCGCGGTCGTGCCGAAGCGCGCCGTGCCGATGTCGCGGAGCTCCGCGGCGAAGCCGAGGATGGCCTCGACGACCGCGTCGGGGCCGCGCTCACGGCCGGTGGGGCGCCGCGCCTCGTACAGCAGGGCGGGCGGCGTCCCGTCGGACGGCGCGGCGTCCACCCCCACGAGGGCGGCTTTCATCCCGGTGCCGCCCACATCAAGGGCGATGACGTGTCTCACGGGAACAGTTTCGCGCGCTCCGCCCCGAAAGGTCTAGTCCACTCACCGGGTGGATCACGGCGTACCACGGGGTGGAGCAACGGCGGGGGCCCGGGAGGTGCCGGGGGCGCCGATGGGCCGGACCCGGTGGCGTAGGTGGGCCGGACCCGGTGACGTCGGTGGGTCGAACCCGGTGGCCGCCGCGCGCCGCTCCCGGTGGCCTCCGCGTGCCGATCCCCGTGAAGGAAGTGTGGGAGCCCGATACCGAAGCGCAACCACCGGTGGTGTAGACCTTGTGGAGAACGCGCGGGAAGCTCGCTGTTCACGCCGGCCGAGGGCGATCCCCGAGACGGCGTAGGGATCCCCGGCAAGCACATGGTTTTCGGGAACGGGAAAAAGGGCGGTAAACAGAGGTGCAGCGGCGGTACTTGAGCGTGGCGGCGGCGGCGATGGCGGCCTCCATGACGCTGACTCTGACCGGCTGCGGCAGCGGATCGGGCGACGGCGACGTCACCCTCAAGCTGATCGCGGCGGACTACGGCGACAGCGAGGCCAACGGCTCCCAGCACTACTGGGACGAGCTCACCCGCGCCTTCGAGAAGAAGAACCCCGGCATCAAGGTCGACGTCCAGGTCTACAGCTGGAAGGACGTCGACAAGAAGGTCGAGGACCTCGTCAAGGACGGCCACGCCCCGGACCTCGCCCAGATCGGCGCGTACGCCGACTACGCCGCCAAGGGCAAGCTCTACAGCGCCGACCAGCTGCTCTCCATCCCCACCCAGGCCAACTTCCAGCCCTCCCTCGCGGAGGCCGGCGAGTACCAGCGGGTCCAGTACGGCATGCCCTTCGGCGCCAGCACCCGGCGGCTCTTCTACAACAAGAAGCTGTTCACCCAGGCCGGCATCACCGCCCCGCCGCAGAGCTGGAGCGACATAGCCCACGACGCCCAGCTGCTGAAGGCACGCGGCGTCAAGATGCCCTACGCGCTGCCGCTCGGCCCGGAGGAGACCCAGGCCGAGACGCTGATGTGGATGCTCAGCGGGGGCGGCGGCTACACCGACAGCATCGGCAAGTACCGCATCGATTCGCCGGAGAACATCAAGACCTTCGACTGGCTGAAGGACAACCTCGTCGGCAAGGGCCTGACCGGCACCGACCCTGCCAAGCTCAACCGCGAGGACGCCTTCCAGGGCTTCGCCGACGGCGACGTCGGCATGCTCAACGGCCACCCCACCCTCATGAAGCAGGCCGCGGCCAAGGGCATCGACTACGGCACCGTCGAGCTGCCCGGCATCGACGGCAAGGCCAAGACCACCATGGGTGTCGCCGACTGGATGATGGCGTTCAAGCAGAACGGCCACCGCGCCGAGGCCGGCAAGTTCCTCGACTTCGTCTACAGCAACAAGAACGTCGAGAAGTTCTCCGGCGACTACGGCCTGCTGCCGGTCACCACCTCCGCCACGCAGGACATGCTCGCCGACGACAAGTACGCCAAGCTGCACGGCTTCCTCAAGCAGCTCGCCAACGCCGAGTTCTACCCGGCGAACAAGACCTCCTGGCCGCTGGTCTCCAAGACCGTCAAGGCCAAGATGGGCGCCGCAGTCGGCCCTGACGGCAACCCGGCCGGCGTCCTCACCGACATCCAGAACACGGCGGACGAGGCCGACAACACCACGGGCTGACGTTCCGTCGCGCCGCGTCGGGGGCGCGGCCGGGGCTCGCCCCGCCGCACCCCCACCCGCTACACTCCGAGGGAACTGATTACTCTCCGTAATCGTTGCCGTAACAAGGAACAAGCGGCGGCGGACAACGGGAGCGGCCGGTGGGGCACCGGTGGGCACCGGTGGGGCAGAGCTCTCAGGGCCCTCAGGGCCCTCAGGCCGAAGGGCCTGTCAGACCCTGCGCCTATCGTGGAAAACGTGACAACGAGCGACAGCCCCGACACGGAGGACCCGCGCGGTGCGGAGAACGACTTGAGCGGTACGGGCGGCCCGGCCGGTGCGGAGAACCCGAGCGGCGCGGACGACCTGTGCGGTACGGACAACCTCGGCGGCGCGGACGACCTCGGCGGTACGGACGACTCCGGCGGCGCGGATGACCTCGGCGGTACGGGGAGCACGAGCGCCTCGGGTCTGTCCGCTCGGGACGAGGCCGTGCTCGCCGTGGAAAGCCGCTCCTGGCAGGGCCCCGGCCCGAAGGAGCGCGCCATCCGCGAGCAGCTCGGCATCTCCCCGACCCGCTACTACCAGCTCCTCAACGCCCTGCTCGACGACCCCCAGGCGCTCGCCCACGCCCCCGTCACGGTCAACCGCCTGCGGCGCGTACGCGACGCCCGCCGCGCCCGCCGCTGACACCGCCTGCCGGAAGCGCCGCTGACCCCGCCCACGCCGGCCCGCCGGTGGCCCGCCGTGCCGCCCGCGCCCGGGCCTGTCGCCCGGGTCGGTCTGGGCCCGTCGCCCGCTCCCGGACCCGTCGGCCGCCCGCGGGCCCGCCAGCCGGCCCCCGGGGATCCGTCCCCCGGACCTGCCGCCCGTGTCCCGCCCGCCCGCGGGCCCGCCGCCCACCCTCTCGCGCCTGACGTCCCGACCCGCCGGGGGCATGCGCCCGTGCCCCCGCCGTGCGCCCGGCCTTCGCCGGTAGGGTCGGCGCATGGGCAGCTCCCCGAACGTCGAGCCGACATCCGAACCCGAGCGTGCACCCGGCCGCCTGCCGACGCCGCGGACACCCGCAGGCCGCGACGGCCTCGCCGCGTTGCTGGCGCACCCCGAACGCGTCGTCGTGGCCCTCGACTTCGACGGCACCCTCGCTGACATCGTCCCCGACCCGGAGCAGGCCCGGGCCCACGAGGGCGCCGTCGCCGCGCTGGCCCGCCTCGTGCCCCATCTGCAAGCGGCCGCAGTGATCACCGGCCGGCCGGCCACCGTGGCGGTCCGCCTCGGCGGTTTCGACTCGGTGCCCGGGCTGGAGCACCTCACCGTCCTCGGCCACTACGGCGCCGAGCGCTGGGAGGCGGCCACCGGTACGCTCCACGCTCCGCCGCCGCATCCCGGTGTCGCCGCCATACAGGCCGAACTCCCCGGCGTGCTGGACACCTCGGGGGTCTGGCACGGCACCTGGGTCGAGACCGCCATCGAGCGCAAGGGCGGCCGCGCCATCGCCGTGCACACCCGCCGCGCCGACGACCCCCAGGGCGCCTTCGAGCGGCTGCGCGGGCCGCTCACCGAACTCGCCGAGCGCCATGGCCTGATCGTCGAGCCGGGCCGCTACGTGCTGGAGCTGCGCCCGCCGGGCATGGACAAGGGCGTCGCCCTCGCGGACTGGATCCGTGAGACCGGGGCAGCGACGGTCCTCTACGCCGGCGACGACCTTGGCGACCTGGCCGCCTTCGCCGCCGTCGAGGAACTCCGTGCGAAGGGGCTGACGGGCGTCCTGGTCTGCAGCGGCAGCGACGAGGTGACCGAACTGGCGGACCGGGCCGACCTGGTGGTCGACGGTCCGGCCGGCGTGGTGGGCCTGTTGACGGCCCTCGCGGAGCACCTCGACAACAGCTGATCCACGACGCCCACCCACGACGCCCACCCACGCCACCCCCCCCACCCACGACGCCCGCGCACGACGCCCACGCCGTCCCGGCGTAGCGCCCGTCAGCCCCTAAGCCCCCTCCGCCGTGCCCGCGTAATGTGTCGCGATGTCGTCGCTGGTGGTCAGCCAGACGCCGGGGTGGTTCGTGACGTACTCCAGTGCCTCGTCGAGGTACTTGTGGCGGAAGGGCTGGCCGATGACGAAGGGGTGCAGGGCGAGCGACATCACGCGGCCGCCGTCCGCCGCGTCCTCGTGGAGCTGGTCCAGCTGGTCCTTGACGACGCGTACGAAGTCGGGGCCGGTGAGGCCCTTGCTGACGAAGAGTCCGATGTCGTTGAGCTCGACCGAGTACGGCACGCTCAGCATCCCGGGCACGTTCAGCCGGTAGGGCTGGTCGTCGTTGGTCCAGTCGAGGACGTAGTCGAGGCCGAGTTCGGCGAGCAGTTCCGGGGTGCGGAAGGTTTCGGTGAGGGCCGGGCCCATCCAGCCGCGCGGCCGCCGGCCGGTGGTCTTCTCCAGGGAGTCGAGCATCTCCACCAGATAGGCGCGCTCCTCCTCGGGCTCCATGTCGGCCTGGAAGGTGGAGTTGTTCTTGCCGTGGGCGAGCCAGGCCCAGTCCCGGGCGCGGCCCGCCTCGATGATCTGCGGGTAGCGTTCCCCGGCCTCGGAGTTGAGCAGCGCGCTGGCGCGCAGGCCGTGCCGGTCGAGCGCCTTCAGCAGCCGCCAGAAGCCCACCCGGGGGCCGTAGTCGCGCCAGCCGTAGTTCAGCGGGTCCGGTGTCAGCCCGGCGGTGCCGGCGAAGGTGCTGGTCGAGGGGCGGTCGATCCGGTAGTGCTCGATGTTCAGGCCGACGTAGAAGGCGACCCGGGCGCCGCCCGGCCACCGGATCGGCGCGCGCCCGACGATCGGGCTGTAGTCGTAGAGCGGGTGGTCCGAGTGGCTGCGGAGCTGGTTGTCCCCGTGGGGGCGGGGGTGGTTTTCCGGGGCGTTGTGGAGCGGGTCGTTCATGGGGCTCACCTCGTAAGCGCTGGGTGCCGTGGGGTCGTGGCAACCAGGCTCGAACCCTCACACTTGTGTGAGGCTCAAGGCGGCACGGTGTGACGCCGCTCACAGTGGCGCGGGTGGCGGTGGCTCAGCCGGTCAGCGCCCGCAGCTGCCGGAGGAACCACTGCGCCGGCGGCAGCGCGGTGGCCGCCGCCGTCAGCCGCTCGGTCCGCCGGCTGCGCTCCGTCGCGTCCATGGTCAGCGCCTCGTGCAGCGCCTGCGCGGTGCCGGTGACGTCGAACGGGTTGACGGTCAGGGCGTCCGCGCCGAGCTCCTCGTGGGCGCCGGCCTCCCGCGACAGGACCAGGGCGCAGCCGCGGTCGGAGACCACCGGGATCTCCTTCGCGACGAGGTTCATCCCGTCGCGGATCGGGTTGACCAGCGCCACGTCGGCCAGCCGGTACGCGGCCAGCGACCGCGCGAAGTCGTCCTTCACGTGCAGCACGACGGGCCGCCAGTCGGCCGTGCCGAACTCCGCGTTGATCTCCTCGGCGAGCCGGCCGACCTCCGCGGTGTACTCGCGGTAGACGGCCAGATCCTGGCGCGACGGATAGGCGAAGGCGAGGTGCACGACGCGTTCGCGCCACGTGGGGCGGTCCGTCAGCAGCTGCCGGTAGGCGAGCATGCCCCGCACGATGTTCTTCGACAGCTCCGTCCGGTCCACCCGGACGATGGTCCTGCGTGCCGTCCCGTCCGGGCCGGTGCCGATCTCTTCGTGCAGCGCGGCCTTCCGTTCGGCGACGTCCGCCCGGTGCGACCGCTCCTGGAGGAATTCGGCGTCCGCGCCGAGGCCGTAGACCCCGATCCGGGTGCCGCGGGTGCCGCCGGTGACCGCGGCGCAGCAGGCGCTGAACGCGTCCGCCCAGCGGTGTGTGAGGAAGCCGAGCTGGTCGGCGCCCAGCATCCCGCGCAGCAGCTGCTCGGCGATGTCGTCCGGCAGCATCCGGAAGTACTCCGGCGGCGCCCACGGCGTGTGGGAGAAGTGCGCGATGCGCACGTCGGGCCGCAGGGCGCGCAGCAGGCCCGGCACCAGCGCCAGGTGGTAGTCCTGCACCAGCACCGCCGCGCCCTCGGCGGCCTCGTCGGCCAGGGCCTGCGCGAAGGCGCGGTTGTACGCCTCGTACGAGGTCCACTGCGCGCGGAACTCCGCGCCGAAGGCGGGCTCCAGCGGCGTCTGGTACAGCATGTGGTGGACGAACCACAGCACCGAGTTCGCGATGCCGTTGTAGGCGTCGGCGTGCACGTCGGGCGGGATGTCCAGCATCCGGACGCGCTGTCCACCGGTGTCGGACGGATCCAGTTTGCCGCCGCTGCGCCGTACGGCCTCCCGGTCGCCGTCCCCGAGCGCGGCGCACACCCACACCGCGTCGGTGTCGGGCCCGATCGCCGACAGTCCGGAGACCAGTCCGCCGCCGCCCCGCTTGGCGGTCAGCGTCCCGTCCTCTCCCAGGGCGTACGACACCGGTCCGCGGTTGGACGCGACGAGAACCTCGGCACCTGTCTGGACCGCATTGCGCTCGGAGACCATGTCGCGACATGTAACCCGCGACAGATCCGCGCAAACGTGCGGAGCGCGGGTCAGGCCGCGCGTCGCGCCGCGTACTCCGGGATTTCGGCCATCGGGGGGCGTTCCTCGGTGTCCACGTCGGTCGTGCGCGGGACGAAGCCCTGTTCGCCGCGGTCGAACTGGGTGAGGCGGGGGCGTACCAAGTGGCCGCGGGTGAGGCGGAGTTGGGCGGTGCGGTAGATGGCGGCGGCCATCCGTCCCAGGGCCTGGCTGTCCTGGTGGCGGTGTTTGCGGACGCCGACGTCCACCTGGGCCAGGGCGTCCAGGCCGACGGTGTGCAGGGCGTCGACGAGCAGGCCGAGCTCGACGCCGTAGCCGACGGGGAAGGGCAGGCGCTCCAGGAGGGAGCGGCGGGCCGCGTACTCGCCGCCGAGGGGCTGGACGAAACCGGCCAGCTGCGGCCAGTGCAGGTTGAGGACCGGGCGGGCGACGAGTTCGGTGACCCGGCCGCCCTGGCCGGCGCCGGCGGTGTGCGCCCCGGCCTCCAGGGGGCGGTCGTACATCGCCTTCACGAACTGGATCTCGGGGTCGGTCAGCAGCGGGCCGATGATCCCGGAGACGAAGGTGGCGGAGAACTCCCGCAGGTCGGCGTCGATGAAGCAGACGATGTCGCCGGAGGTGACCAGCAGCGAGCGCCAGAGGACCTCGCCCTTGCCGGGCAGTGCGGGCAGCCGGGGCAGGACGGTGTCGCGGTGCACGACCCGGGCGCCGGCCGCCGCCGCGACCTCGGCGGTGCGGTCGGTGGAGCCGGAGTCCAGCACCACCAGCTCGTCGACCAGGGGGACGGTCCCGGTCATCAGCTCGGCGCGGATCGTGGCGACGATCGCCCCGACCGTGGCCTCCTCGTCGAGCGCCGGCAGGACGACGCTGACCGTACGACCGGTCTGGCGCTTGGCTTCCAGCAGCTGCCCCAGTGGGCGGTCCGCGGCGGACCAGGAGCGGCTGGTCAGCCAGCGCTCCACCTCTTCCAGCACGTGAACACCTCTCGCGTGTGATCCATCTCGCGGTTCGGACGACTATCTCAACTGTCAGGGCCTTCGGTTACAGTCTTGAACAACGCGGATGGCCATCGCATGTCGGGGTCACCGCAACAAACGCCTGGGTTTCGGCCCAGCGCCATACCGCTCATCCAGAGGGGCAGAGGGATACGGCCCGTTGAAGCCCCGGCAACCCTCCAGTCGGTCTTGCCGCGCCGAGCGCGCGCGAGGCTCCCGGCTAGGGAAGGTGCCAAATCCGTCTCGTGGCGAGATGCGTCGCGAGGAAGATGAGGAGAAAGGGCCTCGCCTCCATGGCTGTGCACAGCACCGAAACCGCCGCAAACACCCCCTCCGTCGCCCTGGGACCCGCCACCGCGCTGTCCTGCCGCGAATGCGGTGAACGGTTCGACCTCGGCCCCCTCTTCGCCTGCGCGACGTGTTTCGGGCCGCTCGAAGTCGCCTACGACCTGCCGAGCGGCGACCCCGAGAGCCTGAAGAAGCAGATCGAGGCCGGCCCGGACAACATCTGGCGCTATGCCCCGCTGCTGCCGGTGCCCACCGACGTCGCGGACAAGCCGAACCTCAACCCCGGCTTCACCAAGCTCGTCAAGGCCGACCGGCTCGCCGCCGAGCTGGGCGTCACCGGCGGCCTGTACGTCAAGGACGACTCCGGCAATCCGACGCACTCCTTCAAGGACCGCGTCGTCGCCATCGCCGTCGAGGCGGCCCGCGCCTTCGGCTTCACGACCCTGTCCTGCTCCTCCACCGGCAACCTCGCCGGGGCGGTCGGCGCCGCGGCCCGCCGCGCCGGCTTCAAGTCCTGCGTCTTCATCCCGCACGACCTGGAGGCCGGCAAGGTCGTCATGGCCGCTGTCTACGGCGGCGACCTGGTCGGCATCGAGGGCAACTACGACGACGTCAACCGCTTCTGCTCGGAGCTCATCGGCGACCCGCTGGGCGAGGGCTGGGGCTTCGTCAACGTCAACCTGCGCCCGTACTACGGCGAGGGGTCCAAGACCCTCGCGTACGAGATCTGCGAGCAGCTCGGCTGGCAGCTGCCCGACCAGCTCGTCATCCCGATCGCGTCCGGCTCCCAGCTGACGAAGATCGACAAGGGGCTCAAGGAGCTGATCGCCCTCGGCCTGGTCGAGGACAAGCCGTACAAGATCTTCGGTGCCCAGGCGGAGGGCTGCTCCCCGGTGTCGACGGCCTTCAAGGCCGGGCACGACGTCGTACGCCCCCAGAAGCCGAAGACCATCGCCAAGTCGCTGGCGATCGGCAACCCGGCCGACGGCCCGTACGTGCTGGACATCGCCCGCCGTACGGGCGGCGCGGTCGAGGACGTCAACGACGAGCAGATCGTGGACGCGATCAAGCTGCTGGCGCGGACCGAGGGGATCTTCGCGGAGACCGCGGGCGGCGTGACCGTCGGCGTCACCAAGAAGCTCATCGAGGACGGCCTCCTCGACCCGTCCCTGACCACCGTCGTGCTCAACACGGGTGACGGACTCAAGACGCTTGACGCCGTCGCGCCGACCTCCGGGCCCACGGCCACGATCCGTCCGAACCTGGACGCGTTCCGCGCGGCCGGTCTCGCCGGCTGAGCCGCGGCGCCCAGAACCCGTACTCCGTATTTCCTGTCCGGAAGGCAGAACCATGAGCGTCAAGGTCCGCATCCCCACCATCCTCCGCACCTACACCGGCGGTGAGGCCGAGGTCACCGCCGAGGGCGCGACCCTCTCCGAGGTGATCGCCGACCTGGAGAAGAACCACCAGGGCATCGCGGCCCGGGTGCTGGACGACACCGGCAAGCTGCGCCGCTTCGTGAACGTCTACGTCAACGACGACGACGTGCGCTTCGAGCAGGGCCTGGAGACGGCGACCCCGGACGGTGCGGGCGTGTCGATCATCCCGGCGGTCGCCGGAGGCTGACCCGCAGGCGCGGCGCGCGCCCGGGAGGGTGCAGTAATTGCGCCATCTCTTTCCCCTTCTTGACCGGAATTGCCCCGTCCAGCCAAATCGGACGGGGCAATTCCGCTTTCCGAAAGGGGATACCATCAGGGTGATCCCCCTCCGGATATCCCCGCGAGCATGCCGAGCGCAGTGGAAACCGCGGAGAGTTGTGCCCAAAGTGTGTGCGGTATTTGTCGCCTAAGTGCGCGTATGCCCGGCCCGACTTGCCCCGGAGAATCGGGATTTCATCGCATATTGCCGTTTCCCCGGCGCCAGAATTCTCGTCCGATTGACCTGTTGCGCTGGGCATCTGTCCAGATACATTCAGCGGCGGTCGACGCGTTCCGGCGCACACCCCACGGGCCTTTCGCGGGGTGAGGTCTGACCCGGGTCCGCGGAGTGCGGTCCTGCGCAAGGGCCAGTAATAGGGGAGTTAGGCATGGCTCAGGGCACCGTCAAGTGGTTCAACGCGGAGAAGGGGTACGGCTTCATCGCGGTCGACGGTGGTGCGGATGTATTCGTCCACTACAGCGCGATCCAGATGGACGGTTACCGCACCCTTGAGGAGGGCCAGCGGGTCGAGTTCGAGATCTCGCAGGGCCAGAAGGGGCCGCAGGCGGACATGGTCCGGGTGGCCGGCTGAGGCGCCGACCGACTGCTGCGTAGGGAAGGTCCGTACCCCTGGAGGGGGTGCGGGCCTTCTGCCTGTCCGGGGCCCGGGCGGACCGCCCGCGCACCCGTGCGACGCGCCCCAGGAGTCCCCGACGCTTCCCCTGACGGCTTGCGCCCACCCGTCACCCGGCCACCGCCCCTCATCGACGCTTCTTCGAAGCGGCTTGCTCCCACCCGTCGCCCGACCCCCACCCCTCATCGACGCTTCTTCGAAGCGGCTTGCACTCTCCATGCCCGAGTGCTAATCATTGCGTTAGCACTCTCCCAGTGAGAGTGACAACGAAGGACCGGGTCGGTGAGGCCCGCAGGCCGGGTGGGGCAAGGAACCACACAGGTTTGCAGGTCGTCCGTCGCGGGCGCCAGCGCGGTCCGGAGCAATCCACCCCAGTCCGGGAGGACCACTTCACATGGCCAAGATCATCGCGTTCGACGAGGAGGCACGGCGCGGTCTCGAGCGCGGGATGAACCAGCTCGCCGACGCCGTCAAGGTCACCCTCGGCCCCAAGGGCCGCAACGTCGTCCTCGAGAAGAAGTGGGGCGCCCCCACGATCACCAACGATGGTGTTTCCATCGCCAAGGAGATCGAGCTCGAGGACCCGTACGAGAAGATCGGCGCCGAGCTGGTCAAGGAGGTCGCGAAGAAGACGGACGACGTCGCCGGTGACGGCACGACGACCGCGACCGTCCTGGCCCAGGCTCTGGTCCGCGAGGGCCTGCGCAACGTCGCCGCGGGTGCCAACCCGATGGCGCTGAAGCGCGGCATCGAGCGCGCCGTCGAGGCTGTCTCCGCCGCCCTGCTGGAGCAGGCGAAGGACGTGGAGACCAAGGAGCAGATCGCCTCCACCGCCTCCATCTCCGCCGCTGACACCCAGATCGGCGAGCTCATCGCCGAGGCGATGGACAAGGTCGGCAAGGAAGGCGTCATCACCGTCGAGGAGTCCCAGACCTTCGGTCTGGAGCTGGAGCTCACCGAGGGTATGCGCTTCGACAAGGGCTACATCTCGGCGTACTTCGCCACCGACATGGAGCGTATGGAGGCGTCGCTCGACGACCCGTACATCCTCATCGTCAACTCGAAGATCGGCAACGTGAAGGACCTCCTTCCGCTGCTCGAGAAGGTCATGCAGTCCGGCAAGCCGCTGCTGATCATCGCCGAGGACGTCGAGGGCGAGGCCCTGTCGACCCTGGTCGTCAACAAGATCCGCGGCACCTTCAAGTCCGTCGCCGTCAAGGCCCCGGGCTTCGGTGACCGTCGCAAGGCCATGCTCGGTGACATCGCCATCCTCACCGGTGGCACCGTCATCTCCGAGGAGGTCGGTCTCAAGCTGGAGAACGCCTCCCTCGACCTGCTCGGCCGCGCCCGCAAGGTCGTCATCACCAAGGACGAGACCACCATCGTCGACGGTGCCGGTGACAGCGAGCAGGTCCAGGGCCGGGTCAACCAGATCCGCGCCGAGATCGAGAACAGCGACTCGGACTACGACCGCGAGAAGCTCCAGGAGCGTCTGGCGAAGCTGGCCGGCGGCGTGGCCGTCATCAAGGCCGGTGCCGCCACCGAGGTCGAGCTCAAGGAGCGCAAGCACCGCATCGAGGACGCCGTTCGCAACGCGAAGGCGGCCGTCGAGGAGGGCATCGTCGCCGGCGGTGGCGTCGCCCTGCTCCAGGCTTCCCAGGTCTTCGAGAAGCTGGAGCTGGACGGCGACGAGGCCACCGGTGCCAACGCCGTGAAGCTGGCCCTGGAGGCCCCGCTCAAGCAGATCTCCGTCAACGGCGGCCTCGAGGGTGGCGTCGTCGTGGAGAAGGTGCGCAACCTGCCCGTCGGCCACGGCCTGAACGCCGCGACCGGTGAGTACGTCGACATGATCGCCGAGGGCATCATCGACCCGGCGAAGGTCACGCGCTCCGCCCTGCAGAACGCCGCGTCCATCGCCGCGCTGTTCCTCACCACCGAGGCCGTCATCGCCGACAAGCCGGAGAAGGCCGCCGCGGCCGCTCCGGGCGGCATGCCCGGCGGTGACATGGACTTCTGATCCCCGCGGATCACACGTCCAGACGTACGTCGGGGCGGCACCCTCCTCCCAGGGGGTGCCGCCCCGGCGGCATTTCCGGTACCTCCGCGGGCCGCTTCGCCTGCGTCCCGCGCCGCCCCGCTCCGGCTGCTGCCCGCGCCGCTTCACGAACGAGCCATACGAACGAGCCATGCGGCTCGCCGAGATCGTGGGGTCATGACACGGTGATGGTTACTCTGTGCACCAGATCGCATGTGGACAGTGACCGAAGTGGATCACCGGGGCGTACGCGCTCCCCGCGATCCCGGCCGTGAAGGGGTGTGCGTGCACATCAGGAAGCACAGGGACACCACCGGTTCGCCCACGGACCACCGCTGATCATGTTCATCGGTGGACGGTCCTCGCGCCAGGCCCGCGGAACGGCACGCGCGGGCGCCCTGCTCTTCGCCGTGGCGGCGGTGCTCTACAACGGCTGGCTCCTGGAATTCCTGCTGCCGACCCACCTGGACCCACGCCACTCGTACGTCAGCGAGCTCTACGCCGCAGACCAGCCCTTCCGGCCGCTCTTCGGCGGCATCGAGAGCGGCTGCGCGGTGCTCGTCATCATGGGCGCGCTGCTGGCCTGCGGCATCGCCCGCGGCGCCTGGACCCGGTACGGCTGCGCGGCCCTGGCCGGCCTCGGCCTGTCCTCCCTCGCCGACGTCCTGGTGCCGATGCGCTGCGCGCCCTCGGTGGAGCGCGCCTGCGAGGCGGTCCATCCGTGGCACACGGTCACCAGCGCCCTGGCCCACTTCTTCCTCTTCGCCTCGATGGCGCTGCTGAGCCGGGCCGCCGTGACCGACGGGTCCCGCAGCTCGCTGATCGGGCGCTGGGGCCCGCGGGTGCTCGCCGTGGCGCTGCCGTCCGCCATCTGCACGGTGGGCCCGCTCTTCGGCCGTCCCGGCTGGCACGGCATTCCGCAGCGCATCCATCTGGTGCTGGTGGGCGTGTGGTTCACCCTGCTGGCGGCCGAGCTGGCGCGGGCGGCGGTACGGCGGCGGGACGAGGAGGGCGGCGGCCGGGGCCGGGCGCCCGAAGCGACGCCCATCGGCGCGCCCTGACACCCCTTCGCCTCTTCCCCTCCTGGCGGCTTCGTGTCGTCGTGTCTTCGCTTTTCCTCCGTGTCTCCTTCACGGGTTCGCTACAACCATCGTCGGGTTCCGCGGGTCTCCTGTTCACCAACCGTGCAACGTCAACTGCCCTACGCGCACAGGGAGAACGAGCCCCGCATGCCCAAGCATCTCCGTACGACCCTGGTCACCGCGGCCGCCACCGCGCTCGCGGCCGGACTGCTGACCGCGGCCACCGGCACCGCCTCGGCCGCGCCGGCCGCCAACGGCCGCCAGGGGGACTTCAACGGCGACGGCTACCGCGACCTCGCCGTCGCCGCGCCGGCCGCCACCGTCGACGGCAAGCAGCGCGCCGGTGCGCTCACCGTCCTCTACGGCTCGGCACACGGCATCGACGCCTCCCGGCACGTCACCCTGAGCCAGAACTCCCCGGGGGTGCCGGGTGCGGCCGAGGCCGGCGACCTCTTCGGCGCGAGCCTGGCCGCAGGTGACTTCAACTCCGACGGGTTCGCCGACCTCGCCGTGTCTGCGCCGTACGAAGACGTCGCGGGCGACGCGGACGGCGGCACCGTGCAGATCCTGTGGGGCGCCGCGGGCGGACTCTCCGGCAGCGGCAGCGCCACCCTCGCCGATCCGGCGCCCTCCCGGCACGACCGCTTCGGCGCGGCCCTGGCCGCCGGCGACTTCGACCGGGACGGCACGGCCGACCTCGCCGTCGGCACCTCCTCGTCGACGCTGCACGTCTTCAAGGGCGGCATCAGCAGGTCCGGCGCGCCCGGCGCGCACACGGCCATCGCGCTGCCGATCCTCGGGGAGGCCACCAACGGCATCCTCAACCTGACCGCCGGTGAGGTCACCGACCAGGGCTACACCGATCTCGTCGTCAGCGCCTACGACAACCGGAGCCCGTACTTCAACGTCAACTACTACCTGCCGGGCACCCCGGCGGGGCTGTCCGCGGCGCGCGCCCAGCGGCTGCCCGCGGGGATCATCACGGCCATCGGCGATGTCACCGGCGACGGCTTCGGTGACCTCGTCACCGGTGTGCTCTTCGACGACAAGGTGCCCGGCAGCACCAAGGGCGGCAAGGTCAACGTCATCCACGGCTCGGCGTCCGGCCCGCGCATGGACCGGATCGAGACCATCACCCAGGAGTCCGGCGCGATCCCCGGCAGCTCCGAGACGGGCGACAAGTTCGGCTACGAGGTGAGCGTCGGCGACATCAACGGCGACGGTGTGCAGGACCTGGCCATCGGGGCCGCCACCGAGACCGTCGACGGGGCGAGCCGGACCGGCGCGGTCACCGTGCTGCGTGGCTCCCGGGCGGGCGTGGACACCGTCCACAACGTGCAGTACTTCCACCAGAACTCGCCGGGCGTTCCGGGAGCCAACGAGAAGGACGACCTCTTCGGTGGTGAGGTCTTCCTCTCCGACCTCAACGGCGACAAGAAGGCGGATCTGACCGTCGGGGCGACGTACGAGAACGGGGGCGACGGCGCGGTCATCACCCTTCCCTCCGACGGCACCCGGCTGACCACGACGGGCTCGCGCTTCCTCGCGCCGTCGGCGGTGGGCCTCTCGACCGCGGGCGCGCCGCAGTTCGGCAGCATCATGGCGGGGTGAGCGTGACCGGGGGCGCGGCGGCGGGGCGGGGCGCGGGCTGCGGGCCCGCCCCGGCGTCCGCGTCCGTGTCCGTGCCCTTGTCCTTGTCCTTGTTCGTGTCCTTCTCCGTGCCCGTGCCCGTTGGGGCCTGCGCGTCCGGGGCCGTGTTCAGTTCGGCCCGTTGCTGTGTGCCGAGGCCGAAGAAGTACGTGGCGAGGAAGCCGGTGACGTAGCCGACGGCGAGGCCCAGGGCGTAGACGACGAGCGTCGTGGCGAGGCCCTGGCCTCCCTTGACCAGGGGGAACAGGGCCCAGCCCGAGGGGCCGATGGCGGTGGAGCCGACCGTGTCGCCGAGTTGGTTGAACAGGCCGATGAAGCCGCCGCCGCAGGCGCCGCCGAGGCAGGCGGTGAGGAAGGGGCGGCCCAGCGGGAGCGAGACGCCGTAGATCAGGGGCTCGCCGACGCCCAGCAGGCCGGCCGGGAGCGCGGACTTGATGGTCGTCCGCAGCGAACGGTTGCGGGGGAGCCGGAGGTAGAGGGCGAGGGCGGCGCCGACCTGGCCGGCGCCGGCCATGGCCAGGATCGGGAGCAGGACGGTGTAGCCCTGCTGCTGGATGAGGGTGGCGTGGATCGGGATCAGCGCCTGGTGCAGGCCGAGCATGACCAGGGGGAGGAAGAGGCCGCCGAGGAGGAAGCCGGCGAACGCGCCGCCGTGCGCCAGCAGCCAGGTGGCGAGGGTGCCGAGGGCGGTGGAGACCTCGCCGGCGACGTACATCAGGCCGAAGACCGTGACCAGGCCCGTGACCAGGACCGTGACGGTCGGGGTGACCAGCACGTCCAGTGCCGCGGGGACGACCGCCCGGCACTTCTTCTCCACCTGGACGGCGAGCAGCGCGGCGGCCAGCGCACCGAGCACGCCGCCCTGCCCGGGGGAGAGGTGCTGGCCGAAGGCGGTGATGTGGGTGACGCCGGGGAAGACGATGACCGCGGCGACCGCGCCGCCCAGGACGGGCGTGCCGCCGAACTCCTTGGCGGTGTTGTGGCCGACGAAGACCGCGATCAGCGACATGAAGCCGGAGGCGAGGGCGGTGAGCGCGGGGACGACGGCGGGCAGCCGGCCGAGGTTGGTGAGCAGGCCGCTGAGGCCGGCGATGATGCCGCAGCCGATCAGTGCCGGGATCAGCGGGACGAAGATGTTGGCGATCCGGCGCAGGAAGAGCTTGCCGGGGGTGGCGTTCCTGGCCTTCTGACGGGCCTTGAGTGCGGCGCCCCGGTCGGCCAGCTGCTCGGCGGTGATGGCGGACGCGGTGGTGGTGCCGAGTGCGGTGGTGGCGGGTGTGGTGGTGGCGTCCGCCGTGGTGGCGGGTGTGGCGGGCGCCGGTTCCGGTGCGGGCTCGGGGTGGCTGCGGGCCTGTTCCACCAGGCGTTCGAGCTCGGGGGTGACCCGGGCGACGGTCCCGGGGCCCAGCACGATCTGGTACGTGTCGTCCTCGACCACGCCCATGACGGCCGGCAGTGCCCGGAGCGCCTCGTCGTGGACCAGTGAGCGGTCCCGGATGCCGAGGCGGAGCCGGGTCATGCAGTGGGCGACGGAGGTGACGTTCCCGGCGCCGCCGACGAGCGGGAGAAGCGCGGCGGCGGTGGCGCGGTTCGGGTCTTCGGACATGTGGGTGCCTTGCTGTGGTGACGAACAAGGTGAGCGGGCCGGCGGGGGGCTCGGGCCCTCGGCGGTCGGGCGGTCAGAGATTTCTGGCGGCGGCCAGGGCGGCACGGAGGTGGCCGCCGGAGGCGTCGAGAAGGCGGGCGGCGGTCGGACCGTCGACGTCGCCGAGGAGGGTGAGGATGGCGTTCTTCACCTCGCCGTCCGTCCGGCTGAGCGCCGCTTCGATCTCCGGTTCGCCGGCGCCGGTGGCGAGCGCGACGATGCGACGGGAGCGGGCCCGCAGCTTGTCGTTGGAGGCGCGGACGTCGACCATCAGATTCCCGTAGGTCTTGCCCAGCCGGATCATGGTGATCGTCGAGAGCATGTTGAGCACCAGCTTCTGGGCGGTGCCCGCCTTGAGGCGGGTCGAACCGGTCAGCAGCTCGGGGCCGACGACGACTTCGATGCCGTGCTCAGCGGCCGCGGCCAGGGCCGAACCGGCGTTGCAGGACAGGCCGATGGTCAGTGCGCCGCGGGTGCGGGCGTGCTCGACCGCGCCGACGGCGTACGGGGTGCGGCCGGAGGCGGAGATCCCCACGACGGTGTCGAGCGCGGTCAAGCCGATCGCGGAGAGGTCCTCGGCCGCGAGTTCCCGGCTGTCCTCGGCGCCCTCGACGGCGCTGACCAGCGCGGACGGGCCGCCCGCGATCAGGCCGAGGACCTGGGAGGGGTCGGTGTTGAAGGTCGGCGGGCACTCGCTGGCGTCCAGGACGCCGAGGCGGCCCGCCGTGCCGGCGCCGGCGTAGACGAGCCGGCCGCCGCGGGCCATCCGCGCGGCGGTGGCGTCGATGGCGGCGGCGATCTCCGGGAGGCGGGCGGCCACGGCGGCGGGGACGGCGGCGTCCTCGTCGTTCATCGTGCGGGCGATGTCGAGCGTGGAGCGGCGGTCGATCTCGGCGAGGTCGGGGCGGAACGCCTCGGTGGTGAGGGCGTCCAGCTGGGCGCGCAGGTCGGCGTGGTCGGCGGTGGAGGTCATTGCTCGGCGGCTCTTTCCGGAAGTCGGGCGCGGGGGCGGGGCCGCGCCGGGCCACGTCAGGGCTGGTGGCGGTGGGCCAGGGCCTCGTACGAAGCGGAGAGCGCCGGGGCGGCGGTCTCGTAGGTGCGCTGGGCGACGCCTATGAAGAGGCAGTCGACGACCAGCAGCTGACTGGTCCGGGAGGACATCGCGGCGGGGCGCAGCTCGCTCTCGCGGGCCGTGGACGTGGTCAGGATGTGGTCGGCGTAGGCGGCGATCTCGCCGTCGGGGCGGCCCGTGATGGCGATGGTCGTGGCGCCGTGGTCGAAGGCCACCCGCAGGGGCTCTATGACGTCGGTGGTGCGACCGGAGTGGGTGATGGCGATGGCCACGTCGCCGGTGCGCATCTGCACGGCGTTGGTCACGGCGAGGTGCGGGTCCGCGTGGGCGTGCGCGATCAGCCCGATGCGCAGCAGCTTCTGGACGAGGTCCTGGCCGACGAGGCTGGACGCGCCGATGCCGTAGACGTCGATGCGGCGGGCGGTGGAGAGGGCGGCGACGGCCGCTTCGAGCTGGCTGACGTCCAGGCCGGCCGCGGTGTCGGCCAGGCACTGCTGCTCCTCCTGCGCGAGCTTCGCGACCACGTCGACCAGGGAGTCGTCGACCGCTATGTCGGCCGTGACGGCGGGTGCGCCGCCGGCGGCCTGCTGGGCGGCGAGCGCGGCGAGCGCGAGACGCAGGTCGCGGTAGCCCGGGTAGCCCAGCAGCCGGGAAGTCCTTACGACGGTCGCTTCGCTGGTGCCCGTACGCTCCGCGAGGCCGGTGACGGTGAGCGCGGCGCAGCCGGCCGGGTCGCTCGCGACGGTCTCGGCGACCCGCTGCATGGAGCGGGTCATCGTCGGCGCGAGCGTACGGACCTTGGCGGCCAGCGCCGCGGGGGCGGGTGGTGCCGGGGCCGGCCGCGTCTCGACGGCCACGCCCTTGAAAGTTTCCTTCACGCTGCTACTCACGCTTGAAAAGTAATTTCATCGCTCTCCCGCGTCAATACTCCTCGCTGGGGGCTGTGGACAAACCGCCGGACCGCGGCGGGCTGTGGACAACGCCGGGCGCGCGGGTGCGGTCGGGAGACAATGGGGGACATGGAGCTGGAACAGGCATTGCATGCCGCGCGGGCACTGGTGCTCGCCGACCTGGTGGCGGACGAGGTGGCCGACGCCGACATCGTCTCGCTCGTGGAGGACGCGGTCGCCCACCGCCGTTGGTGGGTGGAGCAATGGCCTGAAGGCGCGGAATTCGTCGCGGGCCTGATAGCCCAGGACGTCCAGGACGCCCTCCTGGAGCGGTACGGCCGCTGGCCGCTCTGCCCGGTGTGCACCGGGACGGGTGACCCGCATGCCCTCGATGTCGCCCCCGAGTTGGGGCCCGACCCGCACTGGGTCTGTCCGAAGACGGCGGTCGCGGTGGCCCCGGTCGGCCGGCTCCGCGCTCCGGCGGAGGGCTGAGATGGCCGCGGCGCGGAGGGCGCGGACAGCCGGCGCACGCAGGGCCGGGGCGGTCAGGCCGCAGGGGGCCGGCGCGGCGATCCGGCCGGAGCGCTGAGGTGGCGATATACATCGACCGGCCGATCTGGCCGGGCCACGGCCGGATGTGGTCGCACCTGGTGAGCGACGCATCCTTCGACGAACTGCACGCCTTCGCGGCGCGCATCGGCGTCCCCCGGCGGGCGTTCGAACGCGATCACTACGACCTGCCGGCGGAGCGGTACGCCGACGCGGTGCGGGCCGGGGCGGTGGAGGTCGGCAGCAAGGAACTGCTGCGGCGGCTGACGGAAGCGGGCCTGCGCCGCCCCAAGCACCGCCCGGCGCCGCGGCCCTGAGACACCCCCCTCGGGAGGGGGCCCCTCGCGGCCGGCTCCGGTGGCGGCCTCCCGCGGCGCGTCGCAGCGGCGGCCGGCCGGCGCACCCCCGCACGATAGGGCTGACCGCGCGCCCAACCGCTGCACCACCCGCCGTACCGCGGCGTGAGAAAGGGGACAGCCATGTCAGCCAGTACACCGGGCCGAGCACCGGTCACCGAGCTCGACCCCGCCTACAGCACCGAGGACGCCACGGCGATCGCCTGGTCCGCGGCCGTCGGCGGGATGACCGAGGCGGAGATCTTCTGGCTCAGCACCGTCCGGCCCGACGGCCGCCCGCACGTCACCCCGCTGCTCGCCGTCTGGGCGCAGGACGCCCTCCACTTCTGCACCGGCCCCGGTGAGCGCAAGGCCAAGAACCTCGCCGCCAACCCGCACTGCGCGCTGACCACCTCGACGGCCGGCGGCAACGACCTGCACGCAGGGCTCGATGTGGTCGTCGAGGGCGACGCCGAGCGGGTCGAGGACGAGGCGACGCTGCGCCGGCTGGCCGAGCTGTACGTGGGCAAATACGGCAGCGACTGGCAGTTCGACGTCCGCGACGGCGCGTTCCACGGGCAGGCCGGTTCCGCCGTCGTCTTCCGCGTCGAGCCCCGCCGGGCCTTCGGCTTCGGGCGCGGCGAGTCGGTCTACAGCCAGACGCGGTGGACGTTCGACAACGGGGCGTGACGGCGTGCGCGGGCCGGGACGGTGCGCGTGGGGCGGGACGGTGCGCGTGGGGCGGGACGACAGGTGTGGAGCGGGACGATATGGGTGGGGCGGGCGAGGAGCGAGGCAGAGGCCCCCGCTCCGCACCCGCCCGGTGCCGCTCAGTGCTGTTCGACGCTCTCCGGAGCCGGCGCGTCCGCGGCCTTCGGTGACGCCGCGACCAGCCGGGAGCGGTTGGTCGCGCGGTGCAGCCGGAAGGCGAACGCGGTGGTGAGCACGGCCACCGCCGCCAGCGCCGCACCGGTCCAGGCCACCGACGGGTAGCCCCAGCCGGCGCCGATGGCCAGGCCGCCGAGCCACGGGCCGAGGGTGTTGCCGATGTTGAAGGCGGCGGTGGTGGTCGCGCCGGCCAGCGTCGGCGCGGCGTTCGCCACGTTGAACATCCGGGCGTTGAGAGCCGGGGCCGTGGTGAAGGCCGTCACCCCCAGCATCAGGGAGAGCGCGACGGCGGCGACGGGGCTGTGCGCGGTCAGCGCCAGCACGGCCAGCACGACGGTGGAGGCGGAGATGCCACCGAAGAGCGTGCCGAACAGGTGCGCGTCGGCGATCCGGCCGCCGATGAACGTACCGATCAGCGCGCCGACACCGAAGAGCGCGAGGACCGTCGGCACCCAGCTCTCGGCGAGCCCGGCGGTGTCGGTCAGCAGCGGCGAGAGATACGAGAAGAGAGCGAAGACCGCGGCGCCGTTCATGGCGGTGGCGGTCAGCGCCAGCCAGACCTGCTTGTCCTTGTAGATGGCCAGCTCACGACGCAGCTGCGGGCGGTCGTCGCCGGTGGGCACGGCCGTGCGGGGCACCAGCGCGGCCACGCCGATCAGGCCGATCGCGGCCAGCCCGGCCACCGCCCAGAAGGCGGCCCGCCAGCCGGCGTGCTGACCGAGCAGGGCGCCGGCCGGGACGCCCGCGATGTTGGCGATGCTCAGACCGCCGACCATCACGGCCATCGCCCGGGCCCGCGCGGTCACCGGCACCAGCGACACCGCGACCGCCGCGCCGACCGCCCAGAACCCCGCGCAGGCCAGCGCGCTCACGACACGGGAGGCGAACAGGACGCCGTAGGACGGGGCCAGCGCGCCCGCCACCTGGCCGAGCCCGAAGACCGCCAGCAACGCCATCAGCGTCGTACGCCGGGGGAGCCGGAGCGTCGCCGCGGCCAGCACGGGGGCGCCGACCACCATGCCGATCGCGAACGCCGAGACCAGCAGACCCGCCCGCGGGATGGAGACATCCAGGTCACGGGCGAGCGGCTGGAGGATGCCGGAGAGCATGAACTCGGACGTGCCGAGCGCGAAGACGGAGAGGCCGAGGACGTAAACGGCTACGGGCAGGCGGGCGCGCGCGGAAGGAGACGGAGCTGGCATGTCAGCTACTAACCGCGGTAGGACGCCTTACATTCCCGCCGTGGGCCGGTCGCGGACGTGATCTCGGCCATGCGGAACGGCGGACCGGGAGACCGGGGGGTGTCGGGGGCGGGCGGGGTGGTCCCGCCGCCGTCCTCAGCCGCCCAGCAGCTCCAGCTCCGTGGAGAGGTTCCGGCGGGCCAGGTGCTCCCAGCGGTCGTACCCCAGCGGGGTCCTGAACAGGCGCGGCAACGCGAGGAGTTGCCGCAGCACGGCGGAGCGTCCGGTGGCGAAAGCGGGTTCCGGCACGAAGGCGTACTCGGCGCGGACCGCCGCCGCGTACGCCGCGTAGGCGTCCGGCGCGCCGGCGAGCACCGCGAGGTCGGCGTCACACAGCACCTCGCCGTCGGGGTCGTCGGGCGCCGGGTCGTGGGTGACGGTGAGCCGCACCAGACGGGCCACCTCGGCCGTACGGGCCGCGCCGACGCCCAGCTCGGGCAGCGCGCGTTCGGCGAGGGCAGCGCTGCGCTCCTCGTTCTCGGAGCGGTCCGGCCGGTAGACCGCGTCGTGGAACCACGCCGCCAGCTGGACGACGCTCAAGTCATCGGCATGCGTGGCCAGTTCGTCGATGCGGTCGAGGACCGCCGTCAGGTGCTCGACGGTGTGGTAGCGGCGGTGCGGCTCGCTCCACCGGGTGAGGAGGTTGTCGGCGTACGGCCCGGGGTCGGGGGCCGGATCGCCTCCGGGTGCCGCGGATCGTCTGCTGCCACGGGCCTCGGCGACGGTGGCGGCCCAGCGCCGGCGGAGTTCCGGCGCCGGGTCGGTGGTGTCTGCCGTACGGGACGCGGGGGTCATGCGAATCATTGTGCCTTGGGGCCGACCAGCCCGTACGCTGGATATTGGACTAGACCTGTTGTCGGGTGCGGCGCTGGTCAGCCGCGCCACGTCGTCGCTGAAGGATTGAGGTCATATGAGCAAGCGCGCGCTCCTGGAGGTGATCGCGCTCGGACCGCAGGACGCGGTCGCCGCCCAGGCCGGCGGTGCCGACCGCCTGGAACTCGTCACCGACATGGCGGCCGACGGGCTCACCCCGCCCAGGGCCACCTTCGCGGCGATCCGGGCGGCCGTCGACCTCCCGCTGCGGGTGATGCTGCGGGCCACCGACGGGTTCGCGGCCGGTGACCCGGCGGCGCTGTGCGAGGAGGCGGCGGCGCTGCGGGCGGAGGGCGCCGAGGAATTCGTCCTGGGGTTCCTGACCCCGGACGGGCGGCCCGACCTGGAGGCGGTGGCCGCGCTGGCCGAGGTGATCGACGGCTGCCGGTGGACCTTCCACCGGGCCATCGACCGGGCCGCCGACCGCGAGGCGCTCCGCAAGGAGCTGGCGGGGACGGCGGGCGCCGCGGGGCTCGACACGTATCTGACGGCCGGTGACGCACGCGGCGTCGAGGCGGGGCTGCCGGTGCTGCTCGCCGAACAGGCGCGGACCGCGGCGGCCGAGCCCGGGTACGCGCCGCGGATCCTGGTGGGCGGCGGACTCGGACTCGGCCATCTGCCGGCGCTGCGCGCGGCCGGCCTCGACGCCTTCCACATCGGCGGCGCGGCCCGGCCGGACGGCTGGTCAGCCCCGGTGGACGCCGCGGCGGTACGGGAGTGGCGGGAGGCGCTCGACGGGGTGGCGGTCCAGAGGATCTCGTAGGTCAATACACCTAGGCCACGCCCTGCGGCGAGTCGGCGGTGCGTGCGGGTGCGGGGGCCGGCGTCCCGGAGGACGTAGCGATCAGGGTGGTGCCACCGGGGCCGTCGGTACCGGCGCCGCCCCCGCTCACCCGTCGCCGGGTGCTGACCGCCCCCAACGACACAGCGACCAGGGCCAGCACGGTCGACACGAGCGGGAACCAGTGCGCGCCGAGGACGGTGAGGGCAAGGCTGCCGACGCCGCCGGCGGCGGCCACCCCCAGATAGAGGGCGCTGCTGTTGAGGGAGATCAGCAGCGGGGCGCTGGAAGGTTCGATGGAGGCCAGGTGGTGCGGCAGCGCGACCGCGACGGCCCAGCCGGCGAGCGGCGCGACCCCGGCGTAGAGCAGCGCTCCGGTCATCGTCGCGGAGGCCCAGGGGAGGGCGAGGAAGGCCGCCGCGGCCGCGCTGCCACCGGCGAGCAGGACGACGCGTACGCCGAAGCGGTCGACCGCGCGGCCGCCCAGCCAGTTGCCGGCGACCGAGGTGACCCCGGAGACCAGCATGACCAGGCTGAGCCGCCCGGCGTCGCCGCCGGTCGCGGGGCGGACCGCCGTACCGAGATAGATGTAGACCACGTTGATGGCGAGGAAGAAGACCAGGGTCGTGGCGGCCGCCACCAGGACGCGGCGGTTGCGCAGCGGGGCCAGCCGGGCGCGCAGGTCGGGGGCGGCGGCCGGGGCCGGCAGGTCGCGCAGCAGGAGCGCGAGGCCCAGGAACGCCGCGGCGCCCAGGGCGACCACCAGCCACATGGTCAGCCGCCAGTCCGTACGGCCGAGGTAGGTGCCCAGGGGGACGCCGAGCGCCGTGGCCACGGTCATGCCGCCGAGCACGGTGGCCAGGGCGCGCCCGCGGCGCTCCGGCGGTACGAGGGTGGTGGCGACGGCGTTGGCGGTCGGGGTGTAGAGCGCGGCGCCGGCGGCGGCCAGCACCCGGGTGGCCAGCAGGATCGGGTAGGTGGGGGCGACGGCGCTGAGCGCGTTGGCGACGGTGAAGACGGTGAGCGCGGTCAGCAGCAGCCGGCGCCGCGGCCACCGGGCGGCGGCGGTGGCGAGCACCGGGGCGAGCACGGCGTAGGAGAGGGCGAAGACGGTGACAATCTGGCCGGCGGCCGGGACGGAGACGTCCAGGTCGCGGGCGACGAGGCCGAGGATGCCCGCCATGACCATGGAGTCGGTGCCTACGGCGAAGGTGCCGAGGGCGAGCAGTAGCAAACGGAGACGCACGGGTGTCCTTCCCGGTACGAACACGGTGGGGTGAGGGGAACGGGCAAGTAAGTTTGATGTGCGTCAAACAATAGAGACAGTTGGATGGATGTCAAACAGTTTCCGGGGAGAAATCGGGAGAGAAATAGGGTGGGTGGGTGAGCGCGAGGCGGAAGGAGGCGGTGCGGCCGTGGTGAAGGGCGCCCATGAGGATGAGGGTGTGCTGCTGGAGCAGCCGGACGTCGAGGACATCCAGCTGGTGAAGGTGCTGCACGCGCTCGGGGATCCGACGCGGCTGCATCTGCTGCGGGTCTACGCGAGCGGGGAGCAGTGCGACTGCTCGTCGGAGCGGCTGGGCGTCGGGCATCTGCACAAGTCGACCGTGTCGCACCACATGCGGATCATGCGCGAGGCCGGACTCACCTCCACGCGGTCGGTCGGGCGCAACCGCTATGTGCAGTTGCGCCGCGCCGACCTCGATACGCGGTTCCCCGGCCTCCTGGACGCACTCCTCAAGTCCCTTGAGGGGGAGGAGCTGTGACGCCCTGGGGGTGCGTGGGGCGTGTAGGGGCAACGGGGCACCAATGCCGGCCCGTCAACTTCTCTCCGTACGCGTCCCGTTCCGGCCGGTAGGGCGTCAAGCGACCCCGGTGGGAGCGCCCGTCAGTTGTTCCGGGAGGGGGGCCGCGTGGACCACCGTCAAGCCGGAGACCGGGCGGGTCAGGCAGACGTACAGGCGGCGCAGGCCGGTGCGGGCGTCCGGTTCGCCGTCGACGATGGCGGACGGCTCGTCCAGGACCACGTAGTCGTATTCCAGGCCCTTGGCCAGCGTGGCGGGCACCAGCGTCAAGCGGGCCTCGGCGGAGGTCTCCTCGCCCGGGGCCAGGCAGGTCACCCCGGCCTCCTCCAGGGCCGCGCGCAGCGTCGGGATCCGGGCCTCCGCGGCGATCAGGCCGATCGAACCCTCCCTCTTCAGCGCGTCGTCACAGGCCGCGAGAGCCGCCGCGGTCAGGTCCGCCGAATCGACCGTACGGATCTCGAAGTCGCCCGCCGCTTCACGGATCGAGGTGGCTTCCGTCAGGTCGGGGGCGATGGCGGGCAGCAGCCGGGACGCGTACGCGATCACCTCACGCGGCACACGGAAACCCTGGGTCAGCTCCTCGACCGCCGCGCCCGGCTTGCCCAGGTGGGCCAGGGCCTCCTCCCAGGTGTCGGTCGCCCACGGCGTGGTGCCCTGGGCGATGTCGCCGAGGATGGTCGCCGAGCCGGTCGAGCAGCGGCGGCCGACCGCGCGGTACTGCATGGGGGAGAGGTCCTGCGCCTCGTCCAGGACCACATGGCCGAGCGAGTGCGTCCGCTCGACCAGATCCATCGCCTCGTCGATCAGCACCGCGTCCGCGGCGGACCACTTGGCGCTCTTCACGCTACGGGCCGGTTTGGCCCACAGGAGCCGCTTCTGCTCCTCGGGCGTGAGGATCCCCTCGGCCTGCTCGGCGAGGAAGTCCGCGTCACTCAGCAGCCGCAGCACCAGCTTCGCGGGATCGACCGGCGGCCAGACCGCCTTGACCGTCGCCTTCACCGCCGCATTGCGGGCCACCGCGTCCTGCACCCGGTCGTCCGGCGCCTCGCCGGCCTGCTCCATCCGTACGAGTACGGCATGCGCGATCCGCTGCGGAAGCGCCTCGCGGGCCGCGCCGTAGCGGATGTCGCGGTCCCGCAACTCCTGGACGATCTCTTCGAGTTCATACGCCGGGATGCGCCAGCGACGCGAGCCGCGGACGACCACGCAGGGCTCCTCGGGCAGCGCGATGTGCGAGCGCACCGCCCGCCGCAGCACCTCGGCCATCCGGGCGTCGCCCTTGACCGTCGCGGCCGCCGCCTCGTCCGTGCCGCGCACCTCCACATGCGCCACGAGGTCGTCGACCGTGGCCTGCTTGACCTCCAGCTCGCCGAGGGCCGGCAGCACCTGCTCGATGTAGTGGAGGAAGGAGCGGTTCGGGCCGATGACGAGGGTGCCGGAGCGCGCCAGCCGCTCGCGGTGCGCGTACAACAGGTACGCGACACGGTGCAGGCCGACCGCCGTTTTTCCGGTGCCCGGCGCCCCCTGGACGCAGACCGAGCCGCCGATGCCGGCGCGCACGATCTCGTCCTGCTCGGGCTGGATGGTGGCGACGATGTCCCGCATGGGGCCGACGCGCGGGCGCTCGATCTCCGTCTGGAGCAGCCGGCTGGTGCGGGCCGCCTCGGCCGGGTCGGTGAGGTGTTCGTCCTCGTACGCGGTCAACTCGCCCGCCGTGTAGCCGAACCGGCGGCGCAGCTTGAGGTCCATCGGGTCCTTCTTGGAGGCCCGGTAGAACGGCTGGGAGACGGGTGCGCGCCAGTCGATGACCATGGGGTCGCCGTCGGCGTCGTGGACGTGCCGCCGGCCGATGTAGAAGTTCTCGCCCGCGGCGCCCTCGGCGAGGTCGAGGCCCGGGGCGTGCAGGTAGTCGAGGCGGCCGAAGAAGAGCGGGGTGTGCGAGAGGTCGGCGAGCGCCTTGATGCGGGCGTCGATCTCGCCCTGCAGCACCTCGGCGTTGACCCAGTTCGCGGTGACATCGGCGATGTTCAGCGCCTCGGCGTCGGCCCGCATGGCCCGCAGCGCGGCCCGTGAGGCGGCGAGGTGGTCCTTCTCGCGCTGGAGGGGGTCGTGGTCGGGGGGCGTGGGGTGGTCCGGTGAGGAGGGGTGGTGGTCGGGCGACGGGTTAAGGGTTTCGGCGCGTAGTGCCGGCGTTGAGGGGTGGGGGTCGGGCGACGGGTTAAGGCTTTCGGCACGTAGGGCCGGCGATGAGGGGTGGTGGTCGGGCGACGGGTGGGCGTGCGAGGGCACGGCGTTGCCTCCGGGGCGGGTGCTGCGGCGGGCGCGCGGCCCTGTCGGGGGCGCGCGGCGGGCCGGCGTCGGTGCGGAGCGCGGGTCGGGCGCGGCGCGGGTCAGCGGCGTGAAGCGAAGAGCCGGCCGGTTTCCGTCCGGACGGCGGCACTCCTCGGCGGGAGGCAGGCAGACGCGCGAGTGTAGTCAGCGCCCCGGGAACGCGCCAACGGGTTTTTTCGAGGCCGCGAGGGGCGTGGCGGGCCCCTGCCCGGCCCGTGCCGGGGTGGGTGACCCTGAGGGGCCGTCGGTCTTCCGTCGGTCTCCCGTAGGGGGCGGGGTGGGTCTGGAGGCTGACGTCAGGGCCGTTCAGGATGGACCTGTGGACCGATGTGCGCCAATCGCGTGAATTCCATCATGGAGACATGAGCAGCGCAGCGATTCCACCAGGCTCCATGTCGTCCGCCGTACTCCACCCGGCCAAGGGCGCCACGGCCCTCGGCCCCGACTCCGCCGGCGGTGCGTCCGTCCACGGGCACCGCCACGTCCTCGGCAACGCGCTCCGTGCGGTCAAGGTCTTCGGCCGGGCCGCGTTCAGCGTGGTCGTCATGGGCGAGTACGCCGAGGACGCCGCCCCCGCCGACCACCGGACCCACCACCGGACCGGCCACCGAGCCCACCGCCACAACTAGCCGCCCCCGCCCGCCCGGACCACCCCGCCCGTCCGGGAGAGTCCGCACCATTCCGTCGGAGACCGAAGCCGCGGCGATGTCGTGGCGACATCCGGATGACCGGAAACCGTTACGGGTGATCGGCCTCGATCCACTAGCGTCGCCGCAGAGGGCGTGCGCAGGGTGACGAGGAGGGGACAACGGGTGTCTGCCGCCGAGGGAACGGGCACGGGGACGTGGACCTGGAGACGCACCTGGGCGGTGAGTACCGCGCACCCACGCCGGCTGGTGCTCGCAGCGGCGCTCCTCGTCGTGTCCTTCGCCGGACTGTGGATGCTGTACCAGGTCCAGCCGCTGCCGATGTCCGACATAGTGGTCTACCGCGCCGAGGGGGAGGCCGCCGCGACCGGCGGTGACCTCTACGGCTTCACGGTCACCGAATGGAACCTCCCGGCCACCTACCCGCCCTTCGCCGCGCTGCTGTTCATCCCGACGACCTGGCTCTCCCTCAGCACCCTCAAGATCGCCTGCGTCCTCGTCAACGCCGCCCTCCTCGCGCTGCTGATCCACCTCTCCTGCAAGGCCGCCGGCTTGCGCAGGGCCGCGCACACCGCGCCGACCCTGCTCGCCGCCACCGCGCTCGGCCTCTGGCTGGAGCCGGTCTTCCAGACCTTCGTCTTCGGCCAGGTCAACCTCGCGCTGACCTGCCTGGTCCTGTGGGACCTCTCCCGGCCGGACGGCGCGCGGTTCAAGGGACTGGCCACCGGTGTCGCGGCCGGCATAAAGCTCACCCCGGCGATCTTCGGGGTCTACCTCCTGATCACCGGCCGGGTGCGGGCCGCCGCCAACTCCCTCGGCGGGTTCCTGCTCTCGGCGCTGCTGGGCTGGCTGGTGCTGCCCGACGCCAGCATCGAGTTCTGGACCCGGCGGATGTTCGAGACCGACCGGGTCGGCAAGGTCTGGATCGTGGACAACCAGTCCCTCCAGGGCCTGATCACCCGCGTGCTGCACAACCCCGAGCCGGGACTGCTGTGGGCGGTGCCGGCCGGGCTGACCGCCGTGGCCGGGCTCTACGCGGCCCGCCGGGTCTTTCTGCGGCGCGGCCTGGACGCCTGGGGCGTCCTCGCCACCGCCGTCACCGCCCTGCTGGTCTCACCGATCAGCTGGTCGCACCACTGGGTCTGGTGCGTGCCGCTGCTCATCGCCCTCGCCGCGCACACCCGGCGCAGCCCCTGGCGCCGGGCGCTGCTGGCCGCCGTCACCGTCGCCTTCACCGCCCGGACGATGTGGATCGTCCCGCACGCCGGCGACCTCGATCTGCACTTCTCCTGGTGGCAGCAGCCGCTCGCGGCGCCGTACCCGCTGCTCGCGCTCGCGCTGCTGACGGTCCTGATCCGGTGGACGCGGCACCCCGCCGGCCTTTCCGGTGCCGACGCCGACACCACCGATGCCGACGCCGATATCCCGGCCCCGCGCGCCGACGAGCTGTCGGCGGCCCGCCCCCAGGCGCTCTGACCCGTCACCTTCCGCGGAATCTCCGACGCGTCACAGCCCCCGGGGCGCGGCCCCGTTCACGCGTCCTCGTCGGCCGCCAGCAGCTCGTCCGCGTCCACGATCCGGTACGCGTAGCCCTGCTCGGCCAGGAAGCGCTGGCGGTGCGCCGCGAAGTCCTGGTCGATCGTGTCGCGCGCCACGACCGAGTAGAACCGCGCCTCGTGGCCGTCCGCCTTGGGGCGCAGCACCCGGCCCAGCCGCTGGGCCTCCTCCTGCCGCGACCCGAACGTGCCGGACACCTGGATCGCCACCGTCGCCTCGGGCAGGTCGATCGAGAAGTTGGCGACCTTCGAGACGACCAGTACGGAGATCTCGCCCTGCCGGAAGGCGTCGAAGAGCTTCTCCCGCTGCGCGTTGGTGGTCTCCCCCTTGATCACCGGCGCGTCCAGGTGCTCGCCCAGCTCGTCCAGCTGGTCGATGTACTGGCCGATGACGAGGGTCTGCTCGCCCTGATGGCGCCGTACCAGCGCCTCCGTCACCTGCTGCTTACTGGCCGTCGTCGCGCAGTAGCGGTACTTCTCCTCGGTCTCGGCCATCGCATACGTCAGCCGCTCCGACTCGGTCAGATTGACCCGCACCTCGACGCAGTCGGCCGGGGCGATGTAGCCCTGCGCCTCGATCTCCTTCCACGGCGCGTCGAACCGCTTCGGCCCGATCAGCGAGAAGACGTCCGACTCCCGGCCGTCCTCGCGCACCAGCGTCGCGGTCAGACCCAGCCGGCGCCGCGCCTGGAGGTCGGCGGTGAACTTGAAGACCGGCGCGGGCAGCAGGTGCACCTCGTCGTAGACGATCAGGCCCCAGTCGCGGGAGTCGAAGAGCTCCAGGTGGGGGTAGACGCCCTTCCGCTTGGTCGTCAGGACCTGGTACGTGGCGATGGTGACCGGGCGGATCTCCTTCCGGGTCCCGCTGTACTCGCCGATCTCGTCCTCGGTCAGCGAGGTCCGCTTCACCAGCTCGTGCTTCCACTGCCGGGCCGAGACCGTGTTCGTCACCAGGATCAGCGTGGTGGCCTTCGCCTGGGCCATCGCACCGGCCCCCACCAGCGTCTTTCCCGCTCCGCAGGGCAGCACCACGACGCCCGAGCCGCCGTGCCAGAAGCCTTCCACGGCCTGCTGCTGGTACGGGCGCAGCGCCCAGCCGTCCTCGCGCAGCTCGATCGGATGCGCCTCACCGTCGACGTATCCGGCGAGGTCCTCGGCGGGCCAGCCCAGCTTGAGCAGGGTCTGCTTGATCTGTCCGCGCTCGGAGGGGTGCACGACGACGCTGTCCGGGTCGAGCCGGGCGCCGACCAGCGGCTGCACCTTCTTCGACCGCAGGATCTCCTCCAGGACCGGGCGGTCGGTGGTGGTCAGCACCAGCCCGTGCGCCGGGTCCTTGACCAGCGTCAGCCTGCCGTAGCGCGACATCGTCTCGGCGATGTCGACGAGCAGCGCGTGCGGCACCGGGTACCGCGAGAACTGCACCAGCGCGTCGACGACCTGCTCGGCGTCGTGCCCGGCGGCCCGGGCGTTCCACAGCCCGAGCGGCGTGACGCGGTAGGTGTGGATGTGCTCGGGCGCCCGCTCCAGCTCGGCGAAGGGCGCGATGGCCCGCCGGCAGGCGTCCGCCAGCTCGTGGTCCACTTCCAGCAGCAGCGTCTTGTCGCTCTGGACGATGAGGGGTCCGTTCACGCGCCTAGCCTTTCGCTTCCCGGCCGCCGGCCGCTGGGACGGCCGGGCACCTCGGCCGCACATACGGCCAAACGTCCAGTGTGCCGCATCGGCGCACGGACCCGATAGCGATGGCCGGGACCGTCGGGGACCGGCAGCTCCCCGGCGGTGACCGGACCCGTCCGGGACCGGCGGAACCCCTGGTGAGGGCCGCCCCGGCCCCGCCCCGAGCCGCCCCCGCCCGGTAGGTGTCAGACCGCGTCGTCCGCCAGTTCCGCCACGCCCGTGATCCGGTGCAGCGGGTACGTCCGGACCTCGTCGGCGGTGTGGTCGTACGCCGTGACGAAGCCGCCCTCCACCCGCACGGGAGCGATCACGCGCTGGCTGGCGGCACCGTCCGCGTTGACATAGCCGATCCACAGGGCGGACTGGGTGAGCACCGCGGCCTGCACGGTCGCCAGGGTCTCGGCGGACGTGGTGCGCGGCAGGGCCCCGGCGGCCGCGGCGGGGGCGGGCACCGGCTTGCGTTCCGCGGTCGCGGCGAGATCACCGGCACGGATGGCGCGCACCGCCGCCTCCAGCAGGGTGCGGTCGGGCGGCGGCGGGCCGTCCGGCACCGGCCCGGGGGCGGTGCGCGGCGGGGTGCGGTACGAGTCGGCGCGGGCGATCAGGACGTCGCCGGCGGCGGACTCGGCGGCCGGCGCGTACCCCATCGCCCGCAGGCCGTCGAGGAGTTGCTCGGGGGAGGTCTGGGCGGCGAGCACGGTCGGCGCGAGGCGGCGCAGGCGGAGCGGCGCGGCCCGGCGGTCGGCGAGGATTTCCGCGAGCAGCGCGTCGTCGTCGCAGCGCACGTACGCGGTGGCCGCGCCGATCCGCAACTGGCCGTGCCGGCGCGCCACATCGTCGATGAGGTAGGCGAGCGGCTGCGGCACCGGCGTACGGGAGTGGGTGCTGAGGAACTCCTGCAGCTCGGCGGCGGACCGGCCGGCGTCCAGCGCGCGGCGTACGGACGCCGGGGTGAAGCGGTAGACGGTCGCGCCGCCCTTGGACTCGATGTCGGCCAGCACACCCAGCGCCTCGGCGAGCGGCCGCCGCAGCGGGCCCGGCGCGACGGCGGTCAGGTCCGCCTGGAGCAGGACGTGGTCGAGGGGCTCGGGCAGCAGGGGCGCGAGGAGCGCGGCGGCGCGGGCCGCGGCGGCGTCGGTCTCCGCGGCAGTGGCGTCGGCCGCCTCCGGTTCCCTGCCGAGCAGCGCCCGGCCGTGGGCGGACAGCGCGCCCCGCCCGGTCACGCCGAGCAACTCGGCCTCGGCCAGCGCCCATTGGGCCAGCCGCGCCCGCAGGTCCTCGGCGGGGGCCCCGACCGCGCCGGCCGCCGGGACGGTGCCGCCCGCCGGGGCGGCCGCCGCCCGCGCGCCCGGCCCGGCGCCGCGCAGCGGGCGCTCCCACCGCAGCCGGGCGCGCACCGCCGCCGCCGGTACGGACGTCCCCGGCGGCAGCCCGGCCAGCAGGGTCAGGGCGCGCCGGCGGACCTCCGGCGCGGGCGAGCGGTCCAGGTGCGGGCCGAGCGCGGCCAGGGCGCGCCCCTTCGCGTCGGCGGTGCCGACCACGCCCGGGGTGCGGGTCGCCGGCAGCCAGGCCGCCGCGAGGACCGCCCAACGCTGGTGGTCGGGCAGCTGCAGCCACTCCTCGGCGGACGGGGTGGCGGCGTACCGCTCGTCGGCCTCGCCGTCGGACGCGATCAGCCCGGCCGCGTAGGCGAGTTCCAGCCAGAAGGCGGCGAGCTGCTCGGTGGTGTCCAGGGCGGTGGCGGTCCGCTTCAGGTCGCGGACGCTCAGGCCCCCGGCGCGCAGCACGGGCGGGCCGCCCAGGTCCCACTCCTTGAGCAGTTCCTCGACGGTCGCCAGCGCGGTGAACGCCTGGTTCGCGGCGGCGTTGTCCACAAGCTGTGGATCACGTTCGGTGGCCGGCGCGAGCGCGGGCGGCAGCGGCTCGGGGGTGTGGTGCGCCCGCCCGCCGCGCAGGTGCAGCGCGGCTTCCCGCGGCAGCACGACGTTGCGGGCGCCCGCCGGCAGCAGCAGGCCCCGGTCCAGCAGCCACTGCAGATGCGGCGCCGGACGGTCGGTGACCCCGCCGTACGGCGGGCCCCACAGCAGCTTGTCCAGGACGGTGACGGACTCGGCGGGCGCGGTGTCGAGCAGCGCCGCCATCCGCACCCGGTCGGAGAACAGCGCCGTCAGCGCGGCCACCGCGGACACCGGGTCGTGCGTGGTGGGCAGCCCCGCCGCGGCGAGGATCTCCTGCAGCCGCCCCGGCGACATCCCGGCGGTGGCCTCGGCGACGGTCGGGCCCAGACCGGTCGGCGAGGGGTGCGCGGCGCTCGGCGTCAGCAGCTCCCGGGCGGTGCGCACCAGCCGCAGCCGGTCATCAGGACCCCACACCAGCGCCTGTGCCCGCAGCGCCGCCACCGCCCGGGGCAGCTCGGCGGCGACCGCCGCGTCCCCCGCGTCCCCGGCCATCAGCGCGGCCAGCGTGCCGTACGGGCACGGGTCGGGCGCCACCGCCAGGGCCTCGGCGGTCTGCAGCACGAACCGGTCGAGCCGCTCCACCGCGCGCACCACCGAGGCCCGCGTCCCGGCCCGGGTCGCCAGCTGGGTGACGTCGCCGGGCACCGGATTGAGCAGGTCGGGCCGCGTCCGCAGCAGTCCGACGAGCCCGCTGTCGGTGCGGGTGCGAAGCTCCTCGGCCAGGGTGCGCGGGGTATCGGTCATTCGTCCTACGTTAGCGGGGCGAGGGGCTGTCGTCCGGATCAGGCCAAGCCCGGCCTGATCCGGACGACAGCCCCGGGTGCGCGGAGGCAGGCAGCGGCGGGTACGGCGGATCCGGGGAGCCGCCACGGCACGCCGCGCCCCACCCGCCGGGGCGCCCGCACGCCACGGCCGCCCGCCCCGGCGGCCTCCGGTCCCGGCGGGGTGCGAGGGGGTACCGTCGGGGGAGCAACCAGCGCGGGCCGCAGGGGATTTCGTGGGGATCGAGAGTGATCAGCTCGTCTTTGACTATCTGAGCCGGGTCGGTGACCTGGCCCAGCAGCGGGGCCTGCCCGCCGCCACCCGGATGCGGCTGGTGACCGGGCTGCGCGCCCGGATAGACGGCCAGCAGGCCGATTCGGTGTCCGGCGTCAAGAAGCTGCTGGCGCAGCTGGGGACGCCGGAGGCGGTGGTCGCGGAGGCCGGGGGCGCCCCGCCGCCGGGCGAACCGTCCCCGCCCGCCGCACCGCCGCCCCGCCGCGCCTCCGCCCGCGACCGGCTCACCGGCCTGGCCCGCCGCACCGGCCTGACCGGCAGCCCCGCCGCGCCCGGCGAATCCGCCACCGGACGCGGCGCGGTCCCCGCCCCCCGCGGCGGCGACCCGGCCCCGCCCGCGCCCGCGGTCCCGGCCGCCGGGCTGCCCCCGCACCTCGCCGGCGCGGACGAGCTGGGCGACGCGCAGGACGCGCCCGACTGGTGGCGGGTCGAGCCGGCGCCGTTCGGGCCGGGCGAGACCGTGCCCGGCTTCGTCGGCGGCATCGAGATCCCGGAGATATGGGAGCGCCCCGAGAGCGACGGAGACGGCGACGGCGGCAAGGACGGCGAGGCAGCCGGCGACGAGAGAGCGGGAGCCGGCGCGGCGGGCCGGCGCGGGCGGCTGTCGCTGCGGAAGAACGGCGGGCCGGCCGCCGCCGGTGACGCGGCCGACGCCCCCGCCGCGGGCGGCGCCCGGCCGCTGCCGAAGCCGCTGCGCCGCGTCCTCACCCGCCGCCGCCCGGCCGTCGCCGCACCGCCCCCGGCCGACGCGGACGGCACCGCCGACCGGGACGGCATCCCGGGCGAGGCCGTGCGGGGCCTCCCGCTGCGGGCGTGGCTCAGCCCCGTCCCCACGCTGGCGGTGCTGCTCCTGGTGGCCGGCGCGGTGCTCGGCTCGTGGCTCGCGCTGGCCGGCGGCTGGGCGCTGGCGTACGTCTCGCGCCGGCTGACCCGCACCGAGACCAAGTTCGCCGCGCTCGGCGTGCCAGGGACCGCCGTCGGCGCCCTGGTGGTGTGGATGTGGGGCCGCTTCGACGGCCGCTGGGGCGAGCCGCTCGCCCCGGGCCGGCTGGGCCCGGAACTCCTCGCCGCCCTGCCGGCCACGGCCCGCGTCGCGGCCGTCGCCTCGGCGCTCTACCTGCTGTGGCGGATGCGCCGCGCGGCCCGCTGAGCCCGGCCGCGGGCGGGCGGCGCGCCACCGCCGCCGGCCCGCCCGGCGCCGCTCACCTCGCGGCGAGCCGCTGCTGTATCTCGTCGAGGATCTTGCCGGCCGCCGTGTAGCCGATGCCCTGGATCCAGAGCTGGTCGTCGACGCGGAAGGAGCGCCCGGCGGTGACCGCCCGCAGGTGCTTCCACAGGCCGCCGGTGGTGATCTGCGCCTCCTTGGACTTCTCCGGCGTGCCGTAGGAGGCGTAGAAGACGGCGTCGGCGTCGGCCTTGTCGATCTGCTCGGGCCCGACCTCGGTCATCAGGCCGTCCCGGGCGCCGTCGACGACATCGGTGGGACCGGTGCCGAGGTCGGCGAGAACGGTGCCGAGGTAGCTGCGGCAGCCGTAGATGCGGGTGTCGGCGCCCTCGACGAAGCGGACCACGTTCGTGCGGAGCTTGCCGGCCTTCGCCGGGCCGCCGAGCGCCGCGGTGACCCGCTTGGCGTGCGCCCGGTACGCGGCGACGGCGCGCTTGGCCTCGGGGATCCGGCCGAGGGCGGCGGCGTGCGTGGCGAAGTTCTGCTTCCAGGGGTAGCCGGTGGTCTCCGTCATCACCGTCGGCGCGATCTTCGACAGCTGCGCGTAGCGCCCGCCGTCACGGACCTTGCTGGTCAGGATCAGATCGGGCTTGAGAGCGGCGACCGCCTCCAGGTTGGGGGCGCCGATCCTGCCGACGTCCTTGATGCCGGCGACGGCCTTCCCGGGGAGGTAGTCGAGGAAGCCGGAGGCCACGTCGGAGCGGGTGGCGCCGACCGGCTTGACGCCCAGGGTCAGCGCGGAGTCCAGCTCGGCGGTGTCCAGGACGACCACCCGCTTCGGGGCGCCGGGCACCCGCACCTCGCCCATCGCCGTCCGCACCGGGTGGGTGCCGCCGCCGGCGGCCGGCTCCGGCCAGGTGACCGCGGGCTGCGCCGGGCAGTCGGCGGGCTTGAAGGAGCCGCCGGCGCCCGCGGAGGACGCGCCGTCACCGGCGCCGCAGCCCGTCAGCAGCAGGACGGCGGCGAGTGCGGTGGCGGCGGCCACGGCGGGGGTGGGGGAGGGCAGGACGGAACGGCGCCTGGCGACCGAGGAGCGGGGCATGGCATGTCCTTTCGGCTCGTACGGGAAGGGACCGGCTCGTACGGGGGAGGGACCGGCGGCGGGAGGACCGTGCGCCGGGGCGGACGGCGGGGCGGCGGGCGGTCACGGTGCGGGGCGCGGCAGGCGGGGGCGTCCCGGCACCACCAGCGGGGAGCCGGTCACCGGGTCCGGGACCACCACCGACGCCAGGCCGAAGACCTCCCGGACCAGTTCCGCGGTGACGATCTCGCCGGGGTGCCCCTGCGCCACCACCCGGCCCGCCTTCATGGCCACCAGGTGGTCGGCGTAACGGGCGGCCTGGTTGAGGTCGTGGAGCACCGCGACGACGGTGCGGCCGCGGTCGTGGTTCAACTGCCGCACCAGGTCGAGGACCTCGACCTGGTGCGCGATGTCCAGGTACGTCGTCGGCTCGTCCAGCAGCAGCAGCTCGGTCTCCTGGGCGAGGGCCATGGCGATCCACACCCGCTGCCGCTGCCCGCCGGACAGCTCGTCCACCGGGCGGTCGGCGAGCCCGGCCACGCCGGTGCGCGCCATCGCGTCGGTGACCGCCCGCTCGTCCTCCGCCGACCACTGCTGCCACCACCGCTGATGCGGCTGCCGCCCGCGGGCGACGAGATCGGCGACGGTGATCGCCTCGGGCGCGACCGGGCTCTGCGGCAGCAGGCCGAGTGACCGGGCGATGTTCCGGGTGGGGATGCGGGCGAGGTCCGTACCGTCCAGGAGCACGGCACCGTGCCGGGGCCGCAGCAGCCGGCCGAGGGCCCGCAGCAGCGTCGACTTGCCGCAGGCGTTGGGGCCGACGACGACGGTGACCGCGCCGTCCGGCAGGTCCAGGTCGAGGCCCTCGACGACCGTGCGGCCGTCGTAGCCGAGCGTCAGGGCGCGGGCGGCGAGCCGGCCGGCCGGGCCCCCGCCGCCCTCCGCCGCGCCCTGCCGCCGCACGCTGTCACCGGTCCCGGTCACGCTGTTCCTCCCGTCGCGGCACAGCCGCCGGTGCGAGGGCCCCTGACGACGAGCCAGAGCAGGTACGGGGCGCCGACGGCGGCGGTCAGCACACCCACCGGCAGCTCCGTCGGCGCGAAGAGCTTGCGGGCGAGCAGATCGCCCAGGACCACCAGGACGGCGCCCAGCAGCGCCGAGCAGAGCAGCGGAATCTGCGCCGTCCGCGTCATCCGGCGGGCGATCTGCGGAGCCAGCAGCGCCACGAAGTCCACCGGCCCGGCCGCCCCGGTGGCCAGCGACGCCAGGACCACCCCGAGCGCCACCAGGCCGAGGCGGGTGCGGCCGAGCCGGACGCCCAGCGCGGTCGCGGTGCCGTCGTCCAGCACGACGGCCCGCTGGGCACGCGCCGCCCACAGCACGCCCGGCAGCAGCACCAGCAGCGCCCCACCGAGCGGCGCCGCCTCCGCCCAGCCGCGCCCGTTGAGCGAACCGGTCATCCACACCTGGGCCTGCTGGGCGACGAGGTAGTCGCCCTTCGTCAGGAAGAGGTGGGTGACCGACCGCAGCGCGACGGCGCAGCCGATGCCGATCAGGACGAAGCGGGTGGCGTGCAGGCCGCCGCGCCAGGCGACGACGTAAACCAGCGCGGCGGCCAGCACCCCGCCGGCCACGGACAGGTAGGGCAGGACGGCGTACGTGGCGGTCCCCCCGCCCACCGCAGGGGGAGCGACGCCGAAGGTCATCGCGGCGACCGTCAGCGCGCTCGCTCCCTGGCTGATGCCGATGATGTCGGGGCTGGCGAGCGGATTGCGGGCCACCGTCTGGATCAGCCCGCCGGCGACCCCGAACGCCGCGCCGACCATCAGGCCGACGGTCATCCGCGGCAGCCGCAGCGTGCCGACGACCAGCTCGTGGGCCGACGGCCGGCCCACCAGCACGTCGACGACCTGCGACGGCGGCACGAAGCTCTCCCCGACGGACAGATACGCACCGCACACGGCCGCCAGAAACACCGTCAGCACGACGGCGGCCACCGCCGCCCTGCGGTGCACCAGGAACGACCCGCGGCCGGCCCGCACCAGCGCATGCCCGGTGGGCCGCACCGCGCTTCCGCCCCGCGGCGGCCCGGGCGGGGGAGTGCGGCGGCCCGGCACGCCGCCCTGGCGCGGCACCCGGCCGGTCACCTTCCGGTCCGTCACGCCGCCACCCCTGCCCTCCGGCGCACCAGCGCCACCAGGAACGGCACCCCGATCAGCGCCGTCATCACGCCCGCCGGAACCTCCGACGGCGGGAGGACGATCCGGCCCAGGGTGTCCGAGACCAGCACCACGACCGGCCCGAGCAGCGCCGCCATCGGCAGCACCCAGCGGTGGCCGCCGCCCACGGCCGCCCGGGCGAGGTGCGGAACGGCCAGCCCCACGAACGCGATCGGGCCGGCCGCGGCGACACCCGCGCCGGTCAGCACCGTCGCGCCCAGCCCGCCCACGACGCGCACGGCTCCGACCTTCCGGCCCAGCCCCCTGGCGACGTCCTCACCCAGCGCCAGCGCGTCCAGCCCGCGCGCCACGGACAGCACGAGCACCGCGCCGGCCAGCAGGAACGGCCAGACGCGGGCGGCCACTTCGGCGTCCCGGCCGGTGAGCGAGCCGACCTGCCAGAAGCGGAACTCGTCCAGCGCCGCGGCCCTGGTGGTGAGGATCGTCATCGTCACCGACACCAGCAGCGCGTTGACGGCCGCCCCCGACAGCGCGAGCTTGACCGGGGTGGCGCCGCCCCGGCCGCGGGTGGCGACGGCGTGGACGAGGACGCCCGCGACCCCCGCGCCGGCGAAGGCGAAGCCCACGTAGCCGGTCAGGGTGTGGACCCCGGCGAAGGCGATGGCGACCACCACCGCCGCCGCGGCGCCCTGGCTGACGCCGAGGATGCCGGGGTCGGCGATCGGGTTGCGGGTGAGGCCCTGCAGGACCGTGCCGGCCATCGCCAGCGCCGCGCCGACCAGCAGGCCGATCTCGGTACGCGGCAGCCGCAGGAACCGCACGACCTGCACGGCGTCGCCGTCGCCGCCGTGCACCAGGGCGCCGAGCACCTCGGCCGGCGAGAACGCGCGGCTGCCCACGGCCAGCGACAGCAGGACGGCGAGCAGCAGCGCGAGCAGCGCCACCGCCATCAGGGCGAGGCGGCGGCCGGACGTCCGGGGCGTCATGGGCGCGTCACCCTTCGTCCGCGGCCGGAAGGGAAGTCGGGTAAGGCAGGGCTGAGCGTAAGGCCCCGGTCGGCCCGGAACGGGCCCACCGGCACAATGGCTGGCATGGCTGCACACCCCCTGACGGTCGGGTTCGACCTCGACATGACGCTGATCGATTCCCGTCCCGGTATCAAGGCCGCCTACCAGGAGCTGGCCACCAGGACCGGCACCTTCGTCGATGCCGAAGCGGCGGTGACCCGGCTGGGGCCGCCGCTGGAGCAGGAGATCCGCCGCTGGTTCCCCGCGGAGCGGGTGACGGAGATCAGCGCCCTCTACCGGGCGCTCTACCCGGACTTCGCCATCACGCCGACACCGGCGATGCGGGGCGCGCGGGAGGCCGTCGCCGCGGTGCGGGCGGCGGGCGGCCGGGCCGTCGTGGTGACCGCCAAGTACGAGCCCAACGCCAAGCTGCACCTGGCGCACCTGGGCATCGAGCCGGACGCGGTCATCGGCTCGCTGTGGGCGGAGGCCAAGGCCGAGGCGCTGCGGGAGCACGGCGCGCGGATCTACGTCGGCGACCACACCGGCGACGTGCGGGGCGCGCGGGCCGCGGGCGCGCTGTCCGTCGCCGTCGTCACCGGGCCCTGCGACGCGGCCGAACTGCGGGCGGCCGGCGCCGAGGTGCTGCTGGACGACCTGACGGCCTTCCCGTCATGGCTGGAACGCTACGTCGCAGAAGGGGCGGACGGGGCAGAAGGGGCGGACGGCGACGGGACGCCGGAGGCTGCCGAGGCCGCCCGGGCCTGACGGCGCTGCGCGGCGGCGGACCGCACGACCCCGCCCGCGGCCACCAGGAAACCGAGGCCCATCAGCATGCACAGCCAGTAGAACGCGGACGGCAGCGGGTGCGCCCCGATGAACAGCGGCGTCATCGTGGCGAGAGTGGCCGCCGCGCCAACAAGGAACATGATCGCGCCGATTCGGACCAGCAGATCCCCGGCACGGGGAGTTTCGTCAGACACCTGACCAGGGTAAGTCCGGGCCAGAAGCGCTGAGGATCCACCCGGCGGCGTCTTGTCACCGGCCCCCGGACCATTAGCCTTGGTGATGGCGGGTCCTACGGCCCGCTGCATTGCTATCCAGACCGTTTCTTCCGCATTCTTCCGCACCGTGCCGCAGATGCAGCGGCCGCGCCCAGCCCAGATTTTTTCCAACGAGTACGAGGACGAGGACAGACGTGCCTACCGGCAAGGTCAAGTGGTTCAACAGCGAGAAGGGCTTCGGCTTTCTCTCCCGCGATGACGGCGGTGACGTCTTCGTGCACTCGTCGGTGCTGCCCGACGGCGTGGCCGCACTCAAGCCTGGCCAGCGCGTCGAATTCGGCGTCGTAGCAGGTCAGCGCGGCGACCAGGCGCTGACCGTCACCCTCCTCGACCCCGCTCCCTCGGTCGCCGCGGCCCAGCGCCGCAAGCCCGACGAACTCGCCTCGATCGTCCAGGACCTCACCACGCTCCTGGAGAACGTCACCCAGCAGCTGGAACGCGGCCGCTACCCCGACAAGGCGCACGGCGCGAAGATCGCCGGCATGCTGCGCGCGGTCGCCGACCAGCTCGACGTCTGACGGCACACGGCGCACCGCAAGCGCCGCACACCGGCGCACCGTTCAGCGCCTCACACGAAACGCAGCGCATCCCGGCAGAGGGGCGGCACCAGCCCCTCGGCCGCGGCGCGGGTGAGCAGCCCGCGCACCGCGGCATAGCCGTCCTCACCGAGGTCGGCGGTGAACTCGTTGACGTACAGCCCGATGTGCTGGTCGGCCACCTTCGGGTCCATCTCCTGGGCGTGCTCCAGCACATACGGACGGGAAGCCTCCGGATCGTCCCACGCCATCAGCACGGACGCCCGGATGGCGGCCGCCAGGCCGCGCAGCGCCTCCTCGCCCAGCGACCGCTTGGCGACGATCGCACCCAGCGGAATCGGCAGGCCGGTGGTCAGCTCCCAGTGCTCACCCATGTCCGCCAGACAGCGCAGACCGTAGTCCTGATACGTGAAACGCGCCTCGTGGATCACCAGGCCCGCATCGACCTTGCCGTCACGCACAGCCGGCATGATCTCGTGGAACGGCAGCACCACGATCTCCCCGACACCACCCGGCACCTCCGCCGCCGCCCACAACCGGAACAGCAGATACGCGGTCGACCGCTCACTGGGCACCGCGACCGTCTTCCCCGCCAGATCCGCGGCACCGCCCCCCTGCCGGGTCAGCACCAGCGGCCCGCAGCCGCGCCCCAGCGCCCCGCCGCACGGCAGCAGCGCATACTCCTCCAGCACCCACGGCAGCACCGCGTACGACACCTTCAGCACATCGAACTCGCCCCGCTCGGCCATGCCGTTGGTCAGATCGATGTCGGCGAAGGTGACCGCCAGCTCCGGCGCCCCGGGGACGCGGCCGTGCGCCAGCGCGTCGAAGACGAAGGTGTCGTTCGGGCACGGCGAGTACGCGATGTTCAACGGCCGGGTCACGAGGTCCTCCTGGAGGGACGGTGCGGTTCCGCAGCCGGCCCGCCGGCGGCGGCCACGGCTCCGGGAAACGTACGGAAAGCGCCGGTGAGCGCGGCGAGAGCGTCACCGATGCGCCACGCGGCACGGTCGCGGGGACCGACCGCATTGGAGACCGAACGGATCTCCAGAACGGGCACACCGTGTGCGGCGGCCGCCTCGGCCACCCCGAAGCCCTCCATCGCCTCCACCAGCACACCCGGGTGACGCCCCGCCAGCTCCGCGGCGCGCGCGGCACTGCCGGTGACGGTGGAAACGGTGACGACCGGGCCGACGGCCGCGCCGGCCGCCGCCGCGACGGCCTCGACCAGCGCCGGATCGGGGCGGTGCGCCACCGTCCCGAAGCCCAGCTCGGTGACCGGCGTGAAACCGTCGGGGGTCTCGGCGCCCAGGTCCGCCGCGACGATCACCTCCGCGACCACCACCGCACCCAACGGCACCCCCGAAGCGGCCCCACCCGGGCGAACAGAGCCGGCACCGGGGGGAAAACCGCCGCCGATACCGGCCGACACCACCAGGCCGTACGGCGCGCCGGCGAGCGCCGCGGCGGTCAGCGCGGTGGCCGTCCCCGCCGCGGCCGCGGCCGGACCGACACCGGCCGCCAGCACATCCAGCGCCACCGGCCCGCCGCGCACACACCGCAGTTCACCGCCGCCGGGCAGCGTACGCACCGCCGGCGCCGCGCCGTCCGCCGACGCGGCGCACACCGCGTCACGCTCGGCGGCCACCGCCGTGACGACCAGGACCCGGCCCGCCGGGTCCGCGCCGTCCGCGGCCCGGTCCCCGGCGTCCCGCGCGCTCAGAGCGCTCAGTCCTTCTGCTTCAGGGTGAAGTGCCACATGGTGGTGGGGCCCTCGCTCTTGCCGATCTCGGCGACCTGCAGCGTGACGTCCTTGGTGTAGGTCGTCTGGCCGGTCTGCGGGTTCTGCTGCATGAACAGCGTGTCCACGTCGAAGCTGCGGTACGTCTGCTTGCTCGGCTCCCGCATGACCGGGCCGTTGCCGAGCGCGATCCAGCCGGACTTGGCGACCTCCGGGTCGACGCCGATGCGCACCTTCTCACCGGGGTGGACGGTGATGGACTTGCCGCCCTTCTTCGAGATGCAGGCGGCGACCGCCTTGCGCGACAGGTCCTTGCCGTGGCCGTCGCAGCCGGGAGTGGCCTCGGCCGTCACGGTCGACGAGCCGACGGTCACGGTCGCGAGCGCGGTCGGCTTCTCGCAGGCGGAGAGGGTGACAAGACCCAGGGACACGGCACCGATGGCGGCAGCGGCACGGCGGCCCTTGCCCCAGGAGATCAACGCAGCGGTCATACGGGCAGGCTATCTGGCGCCCCGGCCCACGCCACGCGCGGGTGCGGCGTGCCGCGCCGCACGCCCCGGCCGGCCCGCCCCGCCCGCCGTCACGCCACCCGCGGCGCGGCCGAACCACCACGCCGCCCCGCGCCCAGCAGCCCCCGCCCGGCCAGCGCCGCGCCCACCGCCACCAGCCCCGCCGCCACCACCATCCCCACCACGCCGATCAGCGGCAGCGAAATCCCGATCGCCCCGCCCACCACCCACGCCAGCTGCAGGGCCGTCTCCGACCGGGCGAACGCCGAGGTCCGCACCCCCTCCGGCACATCACGCTGGATCATCGCGTCCAGCGACAGCTTCGCCAGCGCCTGACACAGCCCCGCGGTGGCCGCCACCGCCGTGACCACGACCACCGCCATCACCCCGTAGAACACCGCGGCCAGCACCGTCACCCCCAGCGCCAGCCCCAGCACCGCCGCCACGATCGGCTCCGGCCCCCGCGCCTTCAGCCACGCCCCGACCGCCGTGCCCAACGCGTTACCCGCCCCGGCCGCCACCGCCACCAGCCCCAGGGAGGCCGCCGCGCCCAGCCCGCCCAGCGGCTGCGCGCGCAGCAGGAAAGCGAGGAAGAACGTCAGGAACCCCGAGAGCGCCCGCAACGCGGCATTGGCCTGCAGCCCGTGCAGCACCGAAGGCCCCACCGTCCGCAGCCCCGCCTTCACCGGCCTGCCGCCCGCCGCCCCCGCCTCCCCGGACGCCAGCCGCGCCCGCGCCTCACCCCGCGCCGAGTCGACCTTGTGCGGCAGCGACAACGACAGGCACGTACCCGCCACGAACACCACGAACGCCCCGTACAGCGGCCACGCCGGGCCCAGCAGATGCAGTCCCGCCCCCGCCGGCGCCGCCAACCCCGTCGCCACCAGGCCCGCCAGCGTCACCCGCGAGTTGGCCTTCACCAGCGAGATCCGCGGCGGCAGCAGCCGCGGCACCACCGCACTGCGCACCACCCCGTACGCCTTCGACGCCACCAGCACGCCCAGCGCCGCCGGATACAGCTGCAACCCACCGCCGGCCACCGCACCCGACATCGTCAACGCCAGCAGCGCCCGGGCCAGCATCGCCCCCGCCATCGCCGCCCGCCGACCGTGCGGCACCCGGTCCAGCAACGGCCCCACCACCGGCGCGAGCAGCGCGAACGGCGCCATCGTCACCGCCAGATACAGCGCCACCCGGCCGCGCGCCTCGTTCGTCGGCACCGAGAAGAACACCGTCGAGGCCAACGCGACCGTGATCATCATGTCGCCGGCGGAGTTCACCGCGTGCAGCTCGATCAGCTTGGCCAGCCCCGACTCGCCCGCCCCGTGCGCGTGCGTCACCCGCCGCAACCGCCGCGCCACGCCGGTGAACGGCCGCCGCAGCGCCCGCCCCGCCGCCCGTCCCGCCCGCCGCGCCCGGCCCTCCGCGCCCCCACCCCCCGCCGGGACCGGCACCCCCCGGGACGACGTCCGCGACGACACTCTCGACGACTTCCGCGATGTCTTCGCCACCTTCGCCACCCTCGGAGACCCGCCCGCAGCAGCCACCCGGCCATAGTGCCCCAACTCGCCCGGGCGAGGGCACTTTGTCGCCGATGCCGCGCGGGGCACCCAGTTCGGCGCGCACTGCCGCTGACATTTGCCGCTCCCACCGAGGAGTCGTACACCGCTGAAGGGGTAGCGTGTGTAGCGCGCCACCGGCGGTCGGAAGTGGCCGCGTGTCTCATTGCGATCCACGATCCCGCAGAATGGGTCGTAAGAGGTGCGCTCGACCGAACCGTCGGGCGCGGACGTCGACGCGGTCCCCAGGTCCGCTCCGCCCGCCCCCGTCACCGCCGGTCGTCCGGACAGGACAAGGACAGCTCCGGCTGGCGCACTCGTGAGACGGCGTGGAAGAGAGAATCGATTCTTGTGAGTGCTGCGATGCGAAGCCGTACCCCGGACCGCCTGTGCGCCGAGGCGGTCGACCTTGCCAGGGCGGCGGCGGAGGAAGCCGCCCTCCCCGGCATGGTCGGTGAGCACATCGGAGCCGTCGCCGACGCGGACCGCGTCGTCACCCACCTGTTCACCGCCAACGACCCCGGATACCGCGGCTGGCGCTGGGCCGTGACGGTCGCCCGCGCCTCCCGCGCCAAACTCGTCACGATCGACGAGACGGCCCTGCTGCCCGGCCCCGACGCGCTCCTCGCACCGGAATGGGTGCCCTGGAGCGAGCGACTGCGCCCCGGCGACATGGGCCCCGGCGACCTGCTGCCGACCGAGGCCGAGGACCTGCGCCTGGAACCCGGCTTCACCGGCGAGGACAGCCCGCCGCCGAACTCCGCCGTCGCCGAGGGCATGGCCGCCGACGTCGCGGACACCGAGGAGGCGGACGTCCTCCCCGGCTCGCCCGCCCACCAGCCGCCGCCCGCCCGGGGCGGCATCGCCGCCCTCGCCGAGGAACTGGGCATGCGCCGCGCCCGGGTCCTGTCCCGCTACGGCCTGCACGCCGCCGCGGACCGCTGGGAGGAAGCCTTCGGCCCCAAGACCGCCATGGCCCAGGCAGCCCCCGCCACCTGCATGACCTGCGGCTTCCTCACCCTGCTGCCGGGCTCCCTGCGCCAGGCGTTCGGCGTCTGCGCCAACGAGTTCTCCCCGGCGGACGGCCGGGTCGTCTCCCTCGCCTACGGCTGCGGCGCGCACTCCGAGGCCGCCGTCATGCCGAAGCCGCCGCGCCCCGCACCCCCCGTCGTCGACGAAACCGTCGTCGAACCGCTGGCCCTGCGGCCGGAGCGGGACGGCGGCTCCGTGGAGGACACCGGCCCGGGCGAGGAACTCGGCCACAGCTGACCGCGGCCCCGAAAAACAACCGCGACACCGCACCACCCGGAAGCCCGGCCGCACCACGCTGCGGCCGGGCTTCCGAGCTCCCCCTCCCGGCCACCCCACCCCCACCGCCGCCCCGCCACAGGCCCGTGCAGCACCACACCACAGCCGCGGCGGGCCACCCGGCGACGTGGGGCGATACCGTCAAGCCAACGACCGCCGGGCCAACCACATACCGAGGAGACGAGAGACGTGACCGCTACGTCGTGGGTGCGAGGCGCCGCCGGAGACCCGTTCGGGACGGCCCGGCTGCGGCGTGGCGTGCTCGACGCCTGGGCCACCTCACCGGCCCGCTTCCGTGAGGACGCCAACGCCGAGGAAGACCTCGCCCTCGGCGGCTACCGCGACCGCCTCGCCGTGGAACTGGCGCAGAACGCCGCCGACGCCGCGGCCCGCGCCGGCGTCCCCGGCCGCCTCCGCCTGACCCTGCACCCCGCCGACGGCGACGCCCCCGCCGTACTCGTCGCCTCCAACACCGGCGCACCCCTCGACGCCACCGGCGTCGAGTCACTGTCCACGCTGCGCGCCTCCGCCAAACGGGAACCGAGCATCGCGGTCGGCGCCGTCGGCCGCTTCGGGGTCGGCTTCGCCGCGGTGCTCTCGGTCAGCGACGAGCCGGCGCTCGTCGGACGCACCGGCGGCGTGCGCTGGTCGCTCGCCGAGGCCCGCGCGATGACCGAGGAGGTCGCCGCACACAGCCCCGGCCTGGGCGGCGAACTGCGCCGCCGCGACGGCCACGTACCGCTGCTGCGGCTGCCGCTGCCCGCGGAGGGCGGCGCGCCCGAGGGCTACGACACCGCGGTCGTCCTGCCGCTGCGCGACATCGCGGCACAGGACCTCGCCGAGCGGCTGCTGACCGGCATCGACGCCGCGCTGCTGCTGACCCTGCCGGGCCTGGCCGAGGTGATCGTCGACACCCCCGAAGGCGTACGCGAGCTGCGGCGCCGCGACGACGGCCGCTACGTCGTCATCGAGGACAGCGAGCGGGGCACCACCCGGTGGCGGGTGGCGTCCGACCACGGCCCGCTGGACCCGGCACTGCTCGCCGACCGGCCCGTCGAGGAACGCCTGCGGCCCGCCTGGACGGTGACCTGGGCGGTACCCGTCGACGCCGACGGCGCCCCGGCCCGCGCGGCCACCACCCCGGTGGTGCACGCCCCGACGCCCACCGACGAACCCCTCGCGCTGCCCGCCCTGCTGATCGCGTCGTTCCCCCTGGAGCCGACCCGCCGCCACGTCGCCCCGGGCCCGCTCGCGGATTTCCTGGTGGGCCGGGCCGCCGCCACCTACGCGGCGCTGCTCGCCGACTGGGAACCGGTGTCCGTCGGCACCCTCGACCTGGTGCCCGGCCCCCTCGGCAAGGGCGGCCTCGACGGCGAACTCCGCCGCCAGGTGCTCGAACTGCTGCCCCGGGTACGGTTCCTGCCGAGCGCCGGCGGGCCCGCGGCGGCGGAACCGGGCGGCCCCGCGGACACCCCGGCGGAGCAGTGGGACACCGTCGAGGACGCCGCCGACCACTACGTCCTGCGCCCCGTCGACGCCGAACTGGTCGAGGGCGCGGGCACCGCGACGGTCGCCGTGCTGGCGGAACTCTTCCCCAGCCTGCTGCCCGCCGGCCTCGAACGCCGCCCCGAACTACGGGCGTTGGGCGTCGCCCGCGTCCCGCTGGGCGAAATGGTCGACCGGCTGGCGGGCGTCGAACGACCGCCGGGCTGGTGGTGGCGCCTCTACGACGCGCTGGCCGGCACCGACCCGGACCGCCTCAGCGGCCTGCCGGTGCCGCTCGCCGGCACCGCCGGCCAGGGCCCCGGCGGAGCCCCCGGGCCCGCCCGGACCACGATCGGACCCCGCCAGGTCCTGCTGCCCCTGCCCGGCGGCGGCCCGGACGCAGCCGACACCGACGAGACCCGGCACCGCACACTCGCCCGGCTCGGCCTGAAGGTCGCCCACCCCGACGCGGTGCACCCGCTGCTGGAAAAGCTCGGCGCCACCCCGGCCGCACCCCGCGCCGTCCTGGCCACCCCCCAGGTCCGGGCGGCCGTCGCGAACTCCCTGGACGCCGACGAGGACGCCTACGACCTCTTCGCCGACGACTTCGCCGGCGGCGCACCCGGCGCCCCGCTCGGCGCGGAGGAACTCGCCGAAACCGTCCTCGGACTGGTCCGCGACGCCCGGCTCGCGCCCGGCGACGAACCCTGGCTCGGCGCCCTCGCCCTGCCCGACGAGGACGGCGAACTCGCCCCGGCGGGTGAGCTGGTGTACCCCGGCAGCCCCTTCGAACGGGTCATCCGCGAGGGTGAACTCGCGGCCTGCGACGCCGAGTTGACCGAACGATGGGGCGAACAGCCGCTGACCGCGGTGGGCGTGCTCGCGGACTTCGCCCTCGTACGGGCCACCGACGTGGTGCTCGACCCGGACGAGATGGAGCCCCGCGAAAGCGACTACGCCGAACCCGACGACGTCGGACTGCTGGACGCCGTCGACGTCTGGTGCGAAGACGTCCTCGACACGCTCCCGGACACCCCCGTCCCGCCCGTCGTCACCGAACTGGTCGCGGTCCGCGACCTCGACCTGGTCGACGACGACGCCTGGCCGCAGGTGCTGGAAATGCTCTCCCGGCCCCCGCTGCGCGACGCACTCACCGCCCCCGTCCGCGTCCTCCTCCCCGACGGCACCACCGAGTCCGTACGCCCCTACACCGCCTGGTGGCTGCGCGGCCACCCCGTACTGGACGGCCGCCGCCCCGCCGGCCTCCGCTCGGCGGCCGGCGACCCCCTGCTGGCCGGACTCTACGAGTCCGCGGACGCCGGCGGCGTCGACGCCCAGGTGCTGCGGGCACTCGGCGTACGGACCTCGGTCGCCGCCCTCCTCGACGAACCCGGCGGCGCGGCGGAACTGCTGGCCCGCCTCGCCGACCCCGACCTGACCGTCGGCGCCGCCCAACTCCACGCCCTGTACGGCCTGCTGGCCGAACTCGACCCCGACAAGGTGACGCTGCCCGACGACCTGCGGGCCGTGCTCAACCAGGAGGTACGGGTCGCCGACGCCGCGGACGCCGTCGTCGCCGACGCCCCGGACCTGATGCCGCTGGCCGCCCGCCTCCCCCTGCTGCCGGTCCCCCCGGACCGCGCCGCCGCACTCGCCGAACTGCTGCAGGTCCGCCGGCTGAGCGAAGCCGTCGACGCCGAGGTCCGCTCCGACGGCATCCGCCACGAGGTGCCCCACGCCGTACGGGTACTGCTCGGCCCCGGCACCCCCGACGCGTACCTCGAACACGAGGAACTCCTCGTCGGCGACGGCCCCGGGCAGACCGCCGAACTCGACTGGCGGCTGACCCCCGACGGCACCCTGCACGCCGCGACCCTGGAGGGCGTCGCGGCGGGCCTCGCCTGGTCAACCGGCCAGTGGCCGCGCCGCTTCGAGGTCGCGGCCCTCCTGGAGGACCCGGACCGCGGCGAAGAACTCGCCCGGGCCCGCTGGTTCGACTGACCGCCACCCGAACCCGAAAACCGGCCCCCGTCACGACGCGACGGGGGCCGGCGGTGCTCAGCGCTCCAACTCGCCGTTCTTGACGGCGGCGATGAAGGACGACCAACTGCTTGCCGGGAAGGCCACGGCGGGCCCGTGCGGGCGTTTGGAGTCGCGGACCGGGACAACGCCGGGGTGTCCGTCGGCGACCTCGACGCATTCGGCTCCCTGGCCATTGCTGTAGCTGGACTTCCGCCAGCCATTGAGTGCGGACGCGTCAGGAATCGTCTTCATCTTCGTACTCTCTCAGGTAGCTCCTTAGCAGGTCGAGAGTTTCGCTCTCCGGCAGCGCCTTGGCGCGGGCGAGGTCAAACATGTGCGTGAGCTCAAGAATCTTGCCCGGCGCTTCCACCTGCTCCCCGGAAAAGAAGCTTTCCACGTATCCGATCGTGGCGCCGTTGCGCAGGGTGAGAAGGCTCAAACTGCCTCCCAGCATGGGATGTTCCGCCTGGGAGAAGGGCAGCACCTGGACCACGACGTGCGGCGATCGAGCCACTGCGAGGGTATGACGAATTTGCCGGCACATACCCTCCGGCCCGCCAATTGGCCGCTTCAATGCCGCTTCATCCAGGATTGCCCAGTAAAGCGGCGCATCCTCCCGGGTGAGCACTTGTTGTCGGCGCATTCGCGTGGCGACGCGTTCTTCCACCCCTTGCTCGGATTCGCCGCAAAGTGAGGCACGAAAGAGAGCGCGAGCATAGTCCTCGGTTTGCAGCAGACCGGGCACCAGGCTGCTCCCGAAGACCTGAATCCGAGCTGCCGTTCCCTCGCGCTCAACGATCGCTCGCCCGTAGTCGGGAATCGAGGCGTCCTGCGCCATGGACAGCAGCTCGGTGAACAAGCCGTCCGTGGCGAAATGCGTATCCAAGTCCTCGGCCAGCGCCTGGGACGGTAACTGCTCCCCCCGCTTCACCCGGCTGAGGTACGTGTGCGGGTAGCCGACCTTGTCGGCCAGGGCCCGTTGGGAGAGGTCGGCGGCCTCCCGCAGGCGGCGCAGGCGGCGGCCGAGCACCGTGCGCGGAGTGGCCCTGCCGTCGTCCTCGTTGTTCAGCTCCATCGTGCGAACTCACCTTCAACTTGCTGTCCACTGCTGGACTTTGGTGACAGGTCAAGCCTGTACCCAGCGTGGTTGATCGGCAATGGTGAGTAACCGCAGGACCCCTGCGGCCGCAGCAACGACCCGGGGGCATGGCCCTCAACCCCTGGAGTTGACGACGTGCGCCAACCTATCGCCCGCCTCTTCGAAGCGCTGCTGCGGCGACTGTTTCCCGCCTCGGGGCGGCGCCGGGCAGGGGCCCTCGCCACGTACCCGGAAGCGCCCTCCGCCGTACGCCGCCCGAGGCCACGGCACCCCGTCGTGCGGGGCGAGGCCACCGTGCTCGTCCGCCCCTACCTCGTCGCCCACGAGCGGGCCCACGGGCTGGAGGCCGTCGCATGACGGGCCGTGCCGCCACCGCCCGGCTGCTGCCCTGGGCGGGACCCGACGGGAAACCCTGCTACCTCGTGGGCGACGGCACCGGGTACGTCTCCCGCGTCGCCGACGACATCGAGCGCGTACAACTCCACATGGCGGACGAGATCCTCGGCCACGCGGCCAACCTGCTCGCCGACCACAGGGCCGGGACCCGCGAGCTCCGCTACCTCGCCCGGGGGCTCAGCGACGCGCTGCGTTATGTCCGGCGGGTCGCCGAAAGCCGTGGGGCACGGCTCAGCCCGAGCTGAACTTCTTGATCAGGGCCCAGATCACCACGACCACGCCGACGCCGATGATCAGCCACTCCCACCAGTCGACGACGCCGTCACCGCCGCCCCCGTAGGAGCGGTGGTAGTGGTGGTAGTGGTGCGAACTCGCCAGGACCTGATGCGCGAGGTCCCCCGGAATCAGCTTCATGGGGCGGAGGGTAGGGGGAAACGGCAGGCACCGCCACGACGGGGCGGCTTCCGTGACCCGGCCGTTAAGGCGTCAGGCGGGGAACCGGCGCGCCACCCAGCGCCAGCCGGCCTCCAGCAGGGCCGCCGCGACCACCGCGACGGCCACCGCCACCCACGGCATCGTCGTACCCACCAGCCGCAGCGCGAAGAAGTGCTGCAACCACGGCGTGACCAGGACGACCAGGAACGCCGCCGCCATCGCCCCGACCAGGACGACCCGCCACCAGGTGTAGGGGCGGGCGATGATCACCAGCACCCACAGCGCGGCGAGGAACAGGGTCAGGGTGGCGGCGCTGGTCTGGGCGGACAGCGCGCCGGGCCCGCTGTAGTACGCGCGGGCCAGCAGATAGGTGGCGAACGCGGCGACGCCGACGATCAGGCCCGACGGGATCGCGTACCGCATCACCCGGCGGACGAAGTGCGGGCGGGCCCGCTCCCTGTTGGGAGCCAGGGCGAGGAAGAACGCCGGCACGCCGATGGTGAGGGTCGACAGCAGCGTCAGATGCCGCGGCAGATACGGGTACGGGATCTGCCAGCAGGCAACCAGGATGGCGAGCAGCACCGAATAGACCGTCTTGGTGAGGAACAGGGTGGCGACACGGGTGATGTTGCCGATGACCCGACGCCCCTCGGCCACCACCGAGGGCAGCGTCGCGAAACTGTTGTCCAGCAGAACGATCTGGGCGACGGCCCGGGTGGCCTCGGCACCGGAACCCATCGCGACGCCGATGTCCGCGTCCTTCAGGGCGAGGACATCGTTGACGCCGTCCCCGGTCATCGCGACGGTGTGGCCACGCACCTGGAGGGCGCCGACCATGTCCCGCTTCTCCTGCGGGGTGACCCGCCCGAAAACGGTGGTCTCGTCGAGCGCCGCGGCCCTCGCCTCCCGCTCGGCGGGCAGCCCGCGCGCGTCCACGGCGGCGTCCGCACCCGGCAGACCGAGCTTGGCGGCCACCGCACCCACCGACACCGCGTTGTCACCAGAGATGATCTTGGTGGCGACGCCCTGCTCGCCGAAATAGCGCAACGTGTCGGGGGCCTCGCGCCGCAGCCGCTGTTCGAGGACGACCAGCGCCGCCGGCTGCACGTCCCGGCTGAGGTCGGGACCGTCCAGCTCCCGCGCGGTGCGCGCCAGGAGCAGCACCCGCAGCCCCTGCGCGTTGAGGTCGTCGACCTCCGCGAGGCGGGAGTCACCGGACCGCAGCAGGACATCCGGGGCACCCAGCAGCCAGGTCGTCCGCGCACCGTCGGGGCCCGCCAGGACCGCCCCGCTGTACTTGCGGGCGGACGAGAACGGGAGAGCCCCGGCGACCCGCCAGCCGTCGGGCGCCGGATAGGCGTCGATGATCGCCTGGAGCGACGCATTGGGACGCGGATCGGCCGCACCGAGCGCGCCGAGAACCTGCCCCAGGTACGCCGCATCGCCACTCTCCTGCGCACCGTCCCCGCCCCCCTCCCGGCCCTCCGGCGCAGCGGCGGAACCCAGGGGCCGGAGCGCGCTGACGTCCATACCGCCCTCGGTGAGGGTGCCGGTCTTGTCCAGGCAGACGACGTCGACCCGCGCCAAGCCCTCGATGGCGGGGAGTTCCTGCACCAGGCAGTGCTTGCGGCCCAGCCGGACCACACCGACGGCGAAGGCCACGGAGGTGAGCAGCACCAGCCCTTCCGGGATCATCGGCACGATCCCGGCGACCATCCGGCGGACCGCCGCGTCACCGGGCAGCCCGAGCGTCAGCAGATGGCTGACGATCAGGCCGATCGCGGTCGGCACCATCATCCAGGTGACGTACTTGAGGATCCGGCTGATGCCGGTGCGCAGCTCGGAGTGGACCAGGGTGAAGCGGCTGGCCTCCTCGGCGAGCTGGGCCGCGTACGCCGCACGGCCGACCTTGGTCGCGGTGAACGCACCACCGCCGGCGGCCACGAAACTGCCGGACATCACCGCATCGCCGGGCTTCTTGACGACCGGATCGGCCTCGCCCGTCAGCAGCGATTCATCGATCTCCAGGCCGTCGCTCTCCAGGACCTCGCCGTCGACCACGACCTTGTCGCCGGGACCGAACTCGATCACGTCACCGAGGACGACCTCGGAGGTGGGGACCGGCCGGGCCACGCCGTCGCGCCGGACGGCCGGCTTCGCCTCCCCGATGACGGCCAGCTTGTCCAGGGTCTTCTTGGCGCGCAGCTCCTGGACGATGCCGATGCCGGTGTTGGCGACGATCACGAAGCCGAACAGGCCGTCCTGGATCGGGCCGATGACCAGGATGATCGCGAAGAGCACGCCGATGATCGCGTTGAAGCGGGTGAAGACGTTGGCGCGGACGATGTCGACCGTGGAGCGGGACGAGCGGACCGGTACGTCGTTGACCTCGCCACGGGCGACCCGCGCCGCCACCTCGTCGGCGGTCAGGCCCGGATGGACCGGCTCCCGCCCGGTCCGCCGGACCGGCTCACCGCCACCCGGCCCGGGACGTCCGCCGGCCCCGGCCCTCGCCCGCTCCGTCATGCCCTCGACGTTACGGGCGGACGGCGCCAGGCACCTGCTGGAAGGGGGCGGGGCAGCCGTGCGGAAGGGGGGAGGGGCGGGCGGGGGCAACCGGCTTCAACCGGTCGTTGGGGCGGCTGTCGACTGTCGGCTGTCGGCCGTCGGGTCAGGAGGGGTCGGCGGTCGCCGCCGCGGCGCGCTTGATCGCGGCGTCGCGCTTGCGGACGTACCAGATGCCGAGCAGTCCCAGGCCGCCGCCGGCCAGACAGGTCCACACCCACCAGGCGTGGCCGTTGTCGGCGTACCAGCCGTAGAAGGGAAGCTGGCCGAGGAAGAGCACGAACCAGATGATCGTGCCGCCGATGATCGTCCCGACGACGGGGCCCTCCAGGGGCGCCGGGGCCTCGCGCAGTTCGGACTTCTTCCACATGGTGCCCAGCTTACGGGGGACGACTTCGGCGCCGGACGGTGGAGCCCACGGGACGGAGGCCGGGGTCAGGAAGGGGCCGGGCGTCGGCCGAAGGGGCGACCCCCGCGGACCGGAGGCAGCCGGCGGCCCCGTACGGCACAAGGATCCAGCGGTGGTCTACGCGCGGAGATAGCGATCACTGCATTGTTTATTCATACTGAACCTTTCTGGATCTGACTGGATTGGATCGTCGATTCATCCAAGGTGATCCGGATATCCATGTTCTGTACGTGTTCCGGGCCCTCGGGCCCCCGCGCCTGCCCAGGCCCGTCCGACTGAGGTCCCCGCATGTCCCCCTCGGCCACCACGCCGGTCGACACCCTTGAGAACCCAGCTCCCGAGCCCCCCAAGAACGGCTTGGACCGCTTCTTCAAGATCTCCGAGCGGGGGTCGACGGTAAGCCGCGAACTCCGCGGCGGCCTGGCGACGTTCTTCGCGATGGCCTACATCATCGTGCTGAACCCGATCATCCTCGGCTCCGGAGTCGACAAGTTCGGTCACCATCTGGACAACGGTCAGCTCGTCACCGCCACCGCGCTGATGGCCGGCCTGAGCACCGTCCTGATGGGCGTCATCGGCAACGTCCCGATCGCCATCGCCGCCGGCCTCGGCATCAACGCCGTGGTCTCGCTCCAGCTCGCCCCCAAGATGAGCTGGCCGGACGCGATGGGCATGGTCGTGCTCGCCGGTCTGGTGCTGATGATCCTCGTCGCCTCCGGCCTGCGGCAGCGCGTGATGGACGCGATCCCCAACGGCCTGCGGCGCGCCATCGCCATCGGCATCGGACTCTTCATCTCGCTGATCGGCCTCGTCGACTCGGGCTTCGTCAGCCGCAACCCGGACGCCGCACACACCACCGTCCCGATGAGCCTGGGCCAGGGCGGCCAGCTCCAGGGCTGGCCGGTGCTGGTCTTCGTCCTCGGCCTGGCGCTGATGTTCGTGCTGATCGTGCGCAAGACCAAGGGCGCGATCCTGATCGGCATGGTCACCATGGCCGTCGTCGCGATCATCCTCAACGCCGTCACCAACACCCCGGACGCGGCCTGGGGCTTGGCGGTCCCCAACGTCCCCGAGAAGATCATCGGCGCCCCGGACTTCGGCCTGATCGGTCACATCAGCCTCTTCGGCGGCTTCAAGGAAGTCGGCGTGCTGACCGGCTGCCTCTTCGTCTTCACCGTGCTGCTCTCCGGCTTCTTCGACGCGATGGGCACCATCATCGGCGTCGGCGAGGAGGCCGGGCTGCTGGACAACGAGACCGGCAACCTGCCGAACATGGGCCGGATCCTCATGGTCGACGGCATCGCCGTCGCGGGCGGCGGCTTCGGCTCCGCCTCCGCCAACACCTGCTTCGTGGAGTCCACGGCCGGCGTCGGCGAGGGCGCCCGTACGGGCCTGGCGAACCTGATGACCGGCGGGCTCTTCCTGCTCTCGCTGATCTTCACGCCGCTGGCGACCGTCGTCCCGTCGCAGGCGGCGACCCCCGCGCTGCTCGTCGTCGGCTTCCTGATCATGGCCGCCAACGTCAAGGACATCGACTGGGCCGACGCCACCGTCGGCATCCCGGCCTTCCTGACGATCATCTCGATGCCGTTCACCTACAGCATCACCAACGGCATCGGCATCGGTGTCCTGGCCTTCATCCTGCTGCGCACCGCCACCGGCCGCTTCAAGGAGATCCCCTGGCTGCTGGACGTCGTCGGCCTCTGCTTCCTGGTGTACTTCCTGCTGCACCCCATCGAGCTGGCGCTCGGCGTCAAGTAGCGAACGGACGCCCGCGGGCATCCTCCGGATCCGCCCGTGCGCACACCGCCTCCTCCTGCTTGCTCCTGTCTCCTCCTCGCCGTCTCTCCGTCGCCTCCTTCCCCCGCCGCTCTCCTCTTCCTCTACGGGAACGAACACGGAGAGTAATTAGTTTCCTAGGGGATGTAGCGGAGGGTGAAGGGTTGGGGAGGGAGGCGGGGGGTGGAGGGGCTGCCCCCCCCC
>NZ_JNZA01000007.1 GCF_000717345.1 Streptomyces lydicus
TCGTCGGCAGCGTCAGATGTGTATAAGAGACAGGTGTGGGGGTGTGCGGAGAGCATGGGTGGCACCGCCTCGGTGGGGTGGGAAGGAACCGGCGATCACCACCGTGCCGCAGTTCGCTCCGGCCCGCTCCGGCCTGTGGACGGCCCCGCCCGTGTGGATAACTCGGCCACCCGGGAGAGGGAGACCGAGGGGCGGCGGCGTGGCGCTACGGCAGCTCGATGCCCAGGTCCAAGCCCCCGTGGGCGTCGACGCACGGGCAGTCGCGGGCCGTGGTCTCAGGGAGGGCGGCGACCGTGTCGAAGAGCACCTCGCGCAGCCGGCCGACGTTCTGCGCGAAGACCTCCAGGACCTCTTCGTGGGAGACGCCGTCACCGGTCTCGGCGCCCGCGTCCAGGTCGGTGACCAGGGTCAACGAGGTGTAGCACAGGCTCAGTTCGCGGGCCAGGACGGCTTCGGGGTGGCCGGTCATGCCGACCACCGACCAGCCCTGGGCGGCGTGCCAGCGGGACTCGGCGCGGGTCGAGAAGCGGGGGCCCTCGATGACGACGAGCGTGCCGCCGTCGACCGGTTCCCAGTCGCGGCCGCGGGCGGCCGTGAGGGCGGCTCGGCGGCCGGCAGGGCAGTAGGGGTCGGCGAAGGACAGATGGACGACGTTGGGGACGCGCCCGCTCCACTTCGTTCCGCCTCCGCTCTCCGTCGCGTCCGAAGAGGCGGGGCCGGGCAGCGGCTCGCCGTCGAAGTAGGTCTGGACGCGGGCCTTGGTGCGGTCCACGAGCTGGTCGGGGACCAGCAGGGTGCCGGGGCCGTATTCGGGGCGCAGCCCGCCGACCGCGCAGGGGCCGAGGACCTGGCGCACGCCGAGTGAGCGCAGCGCCCACAGGTTGGCGCGGTAGTTGATGCGGTGCGGCGGAAGGCGGTGGTCGCGGCCGTGCCGGGGCAGGAAGGCGACCTGGCGGCCGGCGATCTCGCCGAGGAACACCGAGTCGCTCGGGCGGCCGTAGGGAGTGGCGACCGTGATCTCGGTCACGTCGTCGAGGAAGGAGTAGAAACCCGATCCGCCGATTACACCTATGTCCGCGTCAGCCATGGCGGTCACCTTAGCGGGGCCGCGCACGCCGGACCGTGGCGCCCCGGTGGCGGACATGCGGCGGACCCCGCCGTCAGGGACGGCGGGGTCCGAAGAAGCCGGTGGTGCCGGTGGCGCCGGTCGTCAGGCCGCGGAGCTGGTGCTCGTCGTGCTGCTCGACGACGACGCCGCCGGGGTGGACGACTTGGTGTCGGAGCTGCTCGACGAGGAGCCCGCGGAGTCCGAGGAGGACGAGCCGCCGGACGTGGTGGAGCTCTTCGCGGGGCTGCTGCTGGACGACGAACCGCGACTGTCGTTGCGGTAGAAGCCGGAGCCCTTGAAGACGATGCCGACCGCGGAGAACACCTTCTTGAGGCGTCCCTGGCAGGCGGGGCACTCCGTGAGCGCGTCGTCGGTGAACTTCTGCACCGCCTCGAGGCCCTCGCCGCACGCGGTGCACTGGTACTGGTAGGTCGGCACTTGACTTCCTCCTGGCACTCTCACTCGATGAGTGCTAACGACGCTCCATATTGCAGTATTCCCGTGCGTCCGTCCACCGCGACGAGGCCACGGTGACCGACCCCACGTCCCGGACCACGTCCGGCAGCGGGTCCGTCAGGCGTTCGTCAACTCCCGTCCCCGTTCCTGTTCCCGCTCCCCGGACGCGTGTCCGGCGGCGGTGGCTGCCGCGGAGCCCGCCGCGGCGGACGCGGCTGCCGGGCGCGGCACCAGGTGGGCGCGCAGCGCCAGCAGGACCACGAAGGCCAGCGCCGTGCCGGCGAGCGGCACCAGGAAGCCGGTGCTCGGCCCGAAGCGGTCCGCCAGCTGGCCGGCGGAAGTGGCGGCGGCCGCCTGGCCCAGCGCGACCGCGCCGGTCAGCCAGGTGAACGCCTCGGTACGGGCGGCGGCCGGCACCAGCGACTCGACCAGCGTGTATCCGGTGATCAGGGCCGGGGCGATGCACAGGCCGACCACCAGGCCGACCGCGCCCAGCAGCGGCACCGCGGAGAGCGTCCACAGCGGGGTGGTGGCCAGCGCCAGCAGGCCGTAGGCGACCAGCAGCCGGCGCCGCGGGCCGACCTTCCAGGCGACGGCGCCGCAGACGATGCCCGCGAGCATGTTGCCGCCCGCGAAGATCCCGTAGAGCACGCCGTTGATGCCGGGCTGGCCGATGTGCTGGGTGAACGCCGTCAGCGAGACCTGCATGCCGCCGAAGACGGCGCCGATGCCGAGGAACGCGACGATCAGCACCCGCACGCCGGGCACCGACAGGGCCGAGACCCGCGGTGCGCCACCGGACGCGTCCGTGTGGACCGGGGGCTGGCTGCGCTTCTGCGAGGCGAACAGCAGGCCGCCGGCCAGCGTCAGCACCGCCTCGGCGACCAGGCCGGCCGCCGGGTGGATGCCGGTGCACAGCGCCGTCGCCAGGACCGGGCCGACGACGAAGGTGAACTCGTCGGTGACCGACTCGAAGGCGGCGGCCGTCGGCATCAGCGGGCTGCCGCCGAGCCGGGAGGCCCAGCGGGCCCGCACCATCGGGCCGACCTGCGGGGTCGAGGCGCCTGTGGGGACGGCCACCGCGAGCAGCGCCCACAGGGGGGCGTGCGCGAGGGCCAGGGTGATCAGCGCGCACACGCCGGCGACGTGCACCAGCACGCCCGGGATCAGCACCGCGCGCTGCCCGAAGCGGTCCGCGAGCTTGCCGCTCTGCGGGGCGAACAGCGCCATCGAGACACCGGTCGCGGCGGAGACCGCGCCGGCGGTGCCGTAGGAGCCGGTGGTGGACTGGACGAGCAGCACGATGCCGATCGTCAGCATCGCGAAGGGCTGCCGGGCAAGAAAGCCGGGCAGCAGGAATGTCCATGCGCCGGGGGTGCGGAGCAGTTGTCCGTAACCGGGACGGGAGTCCTTGACCGCGGATGCCACGGCCGGGCCTTTCTGCCGCCTGGTAGCGCGCCGCCCGCAAGGTCGTCACGGGTACGCGCCGAGAGCTGTCCTCTCGCGCAGGACCGAGTGATACCGCGTGGTCCGCACCCCGAGAGGCGGCTGCGTGTGGCAGGGGACCGCGGCCGCCGAGCGGTCGCGCCAGCTCTGCATCAGGCAGAGTTGGTTCGTAGATGTTCGTTCTTCATACTACAGGTCGCACCGCGTGAAGCCCTGGGATTAACCAGGGCTTCACGCGGTTTTCCTTGGGATCCGTGGAGATCTGCAGCACATTTCCGGGGTGATCGCGCCCGGACCGGCGCGGCGGTCCGCCCGGGCCGCGGCCCGTGGGCCGCCTGTTCCGCCTGCTCCGCCTCAGGTCCGGCCGCCGCGGTGCGGGCGCCGGTGCGGGGTGCCGCCCGTGCCCAGCCAGCCGGCCAGCTTGCCGCCCTGGGAGACCGCCTGCAGCCGCCGCTCGGCCGCGTCGCGCACCGGGTCGGTGGCGACCACCAGCAGTTCGTCGCCGCGCCGCAGCACGGTGGACGGCGCCGGTACGAAGCTGGAGCCGTCCCGGACGACGAGGGTGACCGCGGCGCCCGCGGGCATCCGCAGCTCGCCGACCTCCACACCGTGCATCCGCGACGACGCCCCGATGGACGTCGACAGCAGATGGCCGCGCAGCCGCTCCAGGGGCGCCGACTCGATGCCCAGGTCCGCGGCCTCCTCGCCGTCGCCCAGCCGCAGCCGTCTGGCGAGCCAGGGCAGGGTCGGCCCCTGGATGAGGGTGTAGACGACGACCAGGACGAAGACGATGTTGAAGACGCGTTCGCTGCCGGGCACGTCGCCCACCATCGGGATGGTGGCCAGCACGATGGGGACCGCGCCGCGCAGTCCGGCCCACGACAGCAGGGTCTTCTCCCGCCAGGGCACCCGGAACGGCAGCAGTGCGGTGAACACCGACGTCGGCCGGGCGACGAGGGTGAGGATCATGCCGATGACCAGCGCGGGAACGATGTCGTCGAGCAGATTGTGCGGGGTCACCAGCAGACCCAGCAGGACGAACATCCCGATCTGGCCGATCCAGCCGAGGCCCTCGGCGAAGCCGCGGGTGGCCGGCGCGTGCGGCAGTTTGGCGTTGCCCAGGATCACCGCGGCCAGATAGACGGCGAGGAAGCCGGAGCCGTGGGCCAGCGCGCCGGCCGCGTAGGCCGAGACGGCGATGGCCATGACGGCGATCGGGTAGAGGCCGGACGCGGGCAGCGCCACGTGCCGCATCCCGTAGGCGCCGAGCCAGCCGATGGCCAGGCCGATGGTGGCGCCGATCGCGAGTTCCAGGGCGATCTCGCCGAGCAGGACGTACCAGTGGTCGACCTGTCGCGGGGTGGAGAAGGCGACGACCAGGATGACCACCGGGGCGTCGTTGAAGCCGGATTCGGCTTCGAGGACACCTGTCAGGCGCGCCGGCAGCGGCACGCTGCGCAGCACGGAGAAGACCGCCGCGGCGTCCGTGGACGAGACCACGGCGCCGATCAGCAGCGCCTGCCGCCAGTCGAGCCCGGCCAGATAGTGCGCGCCGGCCGCGGTGACGCCCACGCTCACCGCGACGCCGACCGTCGACAACGCCGCCGCCTGGGGAAGGGCCGGTTTGATCTCTTTCCATTTGGTGCCCAGGCCGCCCTCGGCGAGGATCACGACCAGCGCGGCGTAGCCGAGGAGTTGGGTCAGTTCGGCGTTGTCGAAGACGACGCCCCCGATGCCGTCCTGCCCCATGGCGATGCCTATCCCCAGGTAGATGAGCAGGCTGGGGAGCCCGCTGCGCGAGGAGAGGCGTACTGCGGCGACCGCGATGAGCAGCACGAGCGAGGAGAGCAGCAGGAGTTCATTGAGATGGTCGACAGTCAGGAGCTGGTCCTTCCTCGCACGGCCGGGCGTCGGACTGGGGGTGTTTCCTTACCGTATCTAGTTACTGAGACTAACAATTTACCATTACTTGAAAGTCGGATGCGCTGGCCCTGACTCCGCGTAGGGGTCGCCAAACCCGTGCGCCTATGGTTGCTCCAGCACTCCCACCCTGCCCCTCGAAGGACAGAGATGCCCGCCAACAAGTCCGGCCCGGTCCCCAGGAAGAAGAAGGGGCGGCGCGGCCGCCTCGTCGCGATCACTGTCGTGCTGCTGCTCGTGGCGGGCATCGGTTTCGGCGCGTTCTGGGGAGTGAGCACCGTGCGTGCCTCCTTCCCGCAGACCACCGGCTCGCTCAAACTCCCGGGCCTGACGGACCCGGTGGACGTCGTCCGCGACGCCAACGGCATCCCGCAGATCTACGCCGACACCGATGAGGACCTCTTCCGCGCCCAGGGCTACGTCCAGGCCCAGGACCGCTTCTGGGAGATGGACGTCCGGCGCCACATGACCGCCGGCCGGCTGTCGGAGATGTTCGGCAAGAGCCAGGTCAAGACCGACGAGTTCCTGCGCACCCTCGGCTGGCACCGGGTGGCGCAGAAGGAGTACGACACCAAGCTGTCGGCCGGGACCAAGAAGTACCTCCAGGCTTACTCCGACGGCGTCAACGCCTACCTCAAGGACCACGGCGGCTCCGCGCTGTCCCTGGAGTACGCGGCACTGGACTTCCAGAACGACTACAAGCCGGAGAAGTGGACGCCGGTCGACTCGGTGGCCTGGCTCAAGGCGATGGCCTGGGACCTGCGCGGCAACATGCAGGAAGAGATCGACCGCTCCCTGATGACCAGCCGCTTCACCCCCGAGCAGATCGCCCAGCTCTACCCGGCATACCCGTACAAGCGCAACAAGCCGATCGTCGACGGCGGCACGGTCGACCCGGCCACCAAGCGGTTCTCGCCCAAGGGCTCGGCCCACTCCACCGCCGCGTCCGCCGGCGCCGCCGCCACCGGCCTGCAGTCCCAGCTGTCGTCGCTGTCCAAGACCCTCGACAAGGTCCCCGCGCTGCTCGGCCCCAACGGCAACGGCATCGGCTCCAACTCGTGGGTCGTCTCCGGCGCGCACACCCCCACCGGCAAACCGCTGCTCGCCAACGACCCGCACCTGGCGCCCCAGATGCCCTCGCTCTGGTACCAGATGGGCCTGCACTGCCGTACCACCGGCCCCAAGTGCGGCTACGACGTCTCCGGCTTCACCTTCTCCGGCATGCCGGGCGTCGTCATCGGCCACAACCAGAACATCTCCTGGGGCATGACCAACCTGGGTGCGGACGTCACCGACCTGTACCTGGAGAAGATCAACGCAGACGGGTACCTCTACGACGGCAAGCAGCAGCCCTTCGTCACGCGCAAGGAGACCATCAAGGTCGCCGGCGGCGAGAGCCGCGAGATCACCGTCCGCTCCACCAACAACGGACCGATCGTCTCCGACCGCGACGACGAACTCGGCAACGTCGGCAAGGGCGCCCCCGTCGGCAACGCCGCACCGGACCGCGGCGACGGCTACGCCGTCTCGCTCCGCTGGACCGCGCTGGACCCCGGCAAGTCCATGGACGCCATCTTCGAGCTGGACCGGGCCAAGGACTGGAGCAGCTTCCGCAAGGCCGCCGGGCACTTCGAGGTGCCCTCCCAGAACCTGATCTACGCCGACACCCAGGGCAACATCGGCTACCAGGCGCCCGGCCGGATCCCGGTCCGCGGCAAGGGCGACGGCCACTTCGACGGCACCTACCCGGCGCCCGGCTGGGACCCGGCCTACCAGTGGAAGAGCTACATCCCGCAGAAGGCCCTGCCGTACGAGTACAACCCCGAGCGCGGCTACATCGTCACCGCCAACCAGGCCGTCGCCGATGAGAAGTACCCGTACCTGATCACCAAGGACTGGGGCTACGGCTCCCGCAGCCAGCGGATCAACGACCTGATCCAGTCCAAGATCAAGGACGGCAGCAAGGTCTCCACCGACGACATGCAGGCGTTCCAGAAGGACAACAGCAGCGAGATCGCCCGGGTGCTCACGCCCTACCTGACGAAGCTCGACATCAAGGACAAGTACGTCCGCGACGCCCAGCAGCTGCTGGAGGGCTGGGACTTCACCCAGGAGCCCGACTCCGCTGCGGCCGCCTACTTCAACGCCGTCTGGCGCAACACCCTCAAGCTCGCGTTCGGCAACAAGATGCCCAAGGAGCTGCGCCCCGAAGGGCAGTGCCTGACCGTCCGCCCGGCCGACGAGACCGGACCCGCCGACGAGAACGACAAGTACGTCCGCGAATGCGGCCAGCGGGCCGGCGACACCGCCCAGCCCGACGGCGGCGACCGCTGGTACGAGGTCGTCCGCACCATCCTCGACGACCCCAACAACGCCTGGTGGAAGACCGAGGACCGGCCCGGCCGCCCCGGCGACAAGAACCGCGACCAGCTCCTCGCGCACGCCATGAAGGACGCGCGCTACGAACTGACCTCCAAGCTGGGCAAGAACATCGACAACTGGACCTGGGGCCGGCTGCACCAGATGTTCCTGAAGAACCAGACGCTCGGCACCGACGGTCCCGGCTTCCTCCAGGGCCTGTTCAACCGCGGCCCGTGGAACGTCGGAGGCGGTGAGGCCGCGGTCGACGCCACCGGCTGGAACGCCGCCGGCGGCTACAAGGTCACCTGGGTCCCGTCGATGCGGATGGTCGTCAACCTCGCCGACCTCGACAAGTCCCGCTGGATCAACCTCACCGGCGCCTCCGGGCACGCCTACGACGCCCACTACTACGACCAGACCGACAAGTGGGCCAAGGGCGAGCTGCTGCCCTGGGCGTACAGCGAAGCGGCCGTGAAGAAGGCGGGCAAGGACACCCTGACGCTCTCGCCGTAGGGCCGCCGCCCTCGCACACCGCCGACGGGCGGGCCGGAGTCCTCTCCGGCCCGCCCGTCGGCGTTCCCGGGCTCAGCCGGGGAACCGGTGCACCGCCGACGGCGTCACCGCGGCGTGCACCCGCCGGTCGTGCGGCTCGGCCGGCACCTCCTGGAGCACCTCGTCGTCGTACAGCAGCACCACCAGCGAGGTCCGCGCGCCGGCCCGCTCCAGCCGCGCCAGCACCCGGTCGTACGAGCCGCCGCCGCGCCCCAGCCGCAGCCCCCTCCGGTCCACCGCCAGACCCGGCAACAGCACCACGTCCGCCCCGGTGACCGCCTCGGGGCCCAGCCGCTCCCCGGCAGGCTCCCGCAGCCCCCAGCCGGCCGGAACCAGCCGCTCGGGGCCCTCGTAGAGCGCCCATTCCAGATCGTTATCAGGCAGCAGCACGGGCAGCAGCACCCGCACCCCGGCCGCCCGCAGCCGCTCCAGCAGCGGCCCGGTGGCGGGCTCCCCGCCGATCGAGACATAGCCGGCGACCGTAGGGGCGGGGCCGGTCCGTTCGGCGGGCGGAGCGGCGAGATACCGCGCCAACTCGTCAAGTTCCAGGGCCCGTCGGGCCAGGGCCTCGCCCGTCGCCGCGACGACATCCGGCGGCAAGGATCTTCTTACCTCCAGGAGACCCCGCCGCAACCTGCGCTTTCTATCGTGCTCAGTGCTCACTGTGTGCCCTTGCTCCCGCTCTCATGCCCTATTCACCGGACCCTCATCATCGTTCCGAATGGGCCGGTTATGGTGTCGCGCATGACCCCATCGCACACACGGATCAGCAAGGCTGTCATCCCGGCAGCCGGCCTCGGCACCAGGTTTCTCCCCGCCACGAAGGCCACACCCAAGGAGATGCTCCCGGTCGTCGACAAGCCCGCCATCCAGTACGTGGTGGAGGAGGCGGCCGCCGCCGGACTCTCCGACGTCCTGATGGTGACCGGCCGCAACAAGCGCCCGCTCGAGGACCACTTCGACCGCAACTACGAACTCGAAGAGGCCCTGCACCGCAAGGGCGACGAGTCCCGCCTCGCCAAGGTCCAGGAGTCCAGCGACCTGGCGACCATGCACTACGTCCGCCAGGGCGACCCCAAGGGGCTGGGCCACGCGGTGCTGTGCGCCGCGCCCCACGTCGGCGACCAGCCCTTCGCGGTCCTCCTCGGTGACGACCTGATCGACCCCCGCGACCCCCTGCTGGCGCGCATGGTCGAGATCCAGGAACAGCACGGCGGCTCGGTCATCGCCCTCATGGAGGTCGACCCGGCGCAGATCCACCTCTACGGCTGCGCGGCCGCCGCCCCCACCGGCGACGACGACGTGGTGACCGTCTCCGACCTGGTCGAGAAGCCCGACCCGGCCGACGCCCCCAGCAACCTCGCCATCATCGGCCGCTACGTCCTCGACCCGGCCGTCTTCGAGGTGCTGCGCAAGACCGACCCGGGCCGCGGCGGCGAGATCCAGCTCACCGACGCCCTCCAGGCCCTGGCCGCCGACCCCTCCCTGGGCGGGCCGGTGCACGGCGTGATCTTCAAGGGCCGGCGCTATGACACCGGCGACCGTGGCGACTACCTGCGTGCCATTGTCAGACTGGCATGCGAACGTGAGGACCTGGGCCCCGACTTCCGGGCCTGGCTGCGCAGTTACGTCACCGAGGAGATGTAGGACGTTGAACAACGCCACCGGCCGGACCAGCCACCAGGACCGCGTCTGGTCGGTGGCCGAGCACCTCGACGACGTGCTCTCCACCATCGCCCCCCTGGAGCCGATCGAGCTGCAGCTCCTCGACGCCCAGGGCTGCGTCCTGGTGGACGACCTCACCGTCCCCGTCGCCCTGCCGCCCTTCGACAACAGCTCCATGGACGGCTATGCCGTCCGCGTCGCCGACGTGGCGGACGCGAGCGGGACCGCCCCGGTCACCCTCACCGTCATCGGCGACGTCGCGGCGGGCAGCGGCGAGCTGCCGGAGCTCGGCCCCGGCCAGGCCGCCCGGATCATGACCGGCGCCCCGGTCCCGCCCGGCGCCGAGGCTGTCGTCCCCGTCGAGTGGACCGACGGCGGCTCCGGCGAGGGGCCGGCGGACACCATGCGCGCCCACAGCGCCGCCCCCCAGGACGCCGCCGGCGAGGTCCGCGTGCACCGCCCGGTCACCGCCGGCGCCCACATCCGCGCCCGCGGCAGCGACGTCACCGAAGGCGAGCCGGCCCTCACCGCGGGCACCGTCCTCGGCCCCTCCCAGATCGGCCTGCTGGCCGCCCTCGGCTACGGCACGGTCCGGGTCCGGCCCCGCCCCCGCGTCGTGGTGATGTCCACCGGCAGCGAACTGGTCCAGCCCGGCGAGCCGTTGGGCCCCGGCCAGATCCACGACTCCAACAGCTTCCAGCTCACCGCCGCCGCCCGCGCCGCCGGCGCCCTCGCCTACCGCGTCGGCGCGGTCGCCGACGACGCCGACACCCTCCGCGCCACCCTGGAGGACCAGCTCATCCGGGCCGACATCCTCGTCACCAGCGGCGGCGTCAGCGTCGGCGCCTACGACGTGGTCAAGGAAACCCTGACCGCGCTGTCGGAGGAGACGGCACCGGACGGCTCGCCGGTGTCCGGCCGGGTCGAGTTCCGCAAGCTCGCCATGCAGCCCGGCAAGCCCCAGGGCTTCGGCCTCATCGGCCCCGACCGCATCCCGCTGCTGGCCCTGCCCGGCAACCCGGTCAGCTCGTACGTCTCCTTCGAGCTCTTCGTCCGCCCCGCCATCCGCGCCCTGATGGGCCTGCCCGACGCGCAGCGCCCCACCGTCCCCGCCCGGTGCACCGACGCCATCGCCTCCTCGCCCCAGGGCAAGCGGCAGTTCCTGCGCGGCTCCTACGACGCAGCGGCCGGCACGGTCACCCCCGTCGGCGGCCCTGGTTCCCACCTGATCAAGGCCATGGCGCACGCCAACGCCCTGATCGTCGTCCCCGAGGACACCACCGAGGTCCCCGCGGACGCGGACGTGGACGTCCTGCCGCTGGGATAGCCCGCCGGGTGGCCCACGGCCGCCAGGGGTACGGTGTCGTCCCACAGGCGGCAGTTTGGACCGGGAGAACGATGAGCAGCGGCCAGCAACACCTCACCCATCTCGACGCGGCGGGCGCGGCGCGGATGGTCGACGTCTCCGCGAAGGACGTCACCGCCCGCACCGCCACCGCCCGTGGCCGCGTCCTGGTATCGCCGCAGGTCATCGAGTTGCTGCGGGGCGAGGGCATGCCCAAGGGCGACGCCCTGGCCACCGCCCGGATCGCCGGCATCATGGGCGCCAAGCGCACCCCCGACCTGATCCCGCTCTGCCACCCCCTCGCCGTCTCCGGCGTCAAGCTCGACCTCGCCGTCACCGACGAGGCCGTGGAGATCACGGCCACCGTCAAGACCACCGACCGCACCGGCGTCGAGATGGAGGCGCTCACCGCCGTCTCCGTCGCCGCGCTCACCGTCGTCGACATGGTCAAGGCCGTCGACAAGGCCGCGGTGATCTCCGACATCCGCGTCGAGGAGAAGACCGGCGGCAAGTCCGGCGACTGGAGCCGGTCATGAGACCCGCCCGCGCCCTGGTCGTCACCGCCTCCAACCGCGCCGCGGCCGGCGTGTACGCCGACAAGGGCGGCCCGCTGCTCGCCGAGGGCCTCACGGCCATGGGCTTCGAGGTCGACGGCCCCCAGGTCGTCCCCGACGGCGACCCGGTGGAGGCCGCCCTGCGCCAGGCCGTCGACTCCGCCCGCTACGCCGTCATCCTCACCACCGGCGGCACGGGCCTCTCGCCGACCGACCGCACCCCCGAGGCCACCCGCCGGATCCTGGACCACGAGGTCCCCGGCATCCCCGAGGCGATCCGCGCGGCCGGCCGCGCGAAGGTCCCCACCGCCGCCCTCTCCCGCGGCCTGGCCGGAGTCGCCGGTACGACCCTGATCGTCAACCTCCCCGGCTCGACCGGCGGCGTCCGCGACGGCCTCGCGGTCCTCGCCGACCTCCTGCCGCACGCCGTCGACCAGATCCGCGGCGGCGATCATCCCCGTCCTTCCGGGAGCCCGAGCTGAACGCGCCCTGGCCGGTGGTCCTGACGGACGGTGATGTCACCCTCCGCCCGATAAAGGTGCGCGACCAGCGGGCCTGGCGCGAGGTCAACCGCCGCAACCGCGACTGGCTGCGCCCCTGGGAAGCCACCATCCCGCCGCCCCCGCCCGGCCTCGCCCCGCCCCACCGGCCCACCTACCGGCAGATGGTCCGCCATCTGCGCGCCGAGGCACACGCCGGCCGGATGCTCCCGTTCGTCGTCGAATACCGGGGCCGGCTCGTCGGACAACTCACCGTCGCCGGCATCACCTGGGGCTCCATGTGTTCCGGCCATATCGGCTACTGGGTCGATCAGGAAGTCGCCGGCCGCGGCGTCATCCCGACCGCCGTGGCGCTCGCCGTCGACCACTGCTTCCGTTCCGTGGGACTGCACCGCATCGAGGTCTGCATTCGCCCCGAGAACATCCCCAGCCGCCGCGTGGTGGAAAAACTCGGCTTTCGCGAAGAAGGCATCCGCCCGCGCTACCTGCACATCGACGGAGCCTGGCGCGACCACGCGGTTTTCGCCCTCACCGCGGAAGAAGCCCCCGAAGGGCTGCTCAGCCGCTGGCACCAGCAGAAACCCGCCGCTCCCGGCACACCCCACAAATAAAATAAACGTTCGAATGCAATCCCGAATTGGCCCGATTGGTGGGGGTGCGGATCTCTACCATCACAAAAAAGTTCGAGATATCAGCCAGATCGTGCGACACACCGGCCCAATTGGCGGATGGCCCCATGCAAACCCCTCTACCGTGTGAGTTGTGAGAAGCAGCGGCCTCATCTACGCAGTCATCGTCGGGGCCTGGGCCGCCTACTTGGTGCCGATGTGGCTCCGTAGACAGGACGAGCTCAACGAGGCCCGGCCGACCGAGCGCTTCAGCACCGCCATCCGGCTGCTGTCCGGACGCGCGGCCATGCAGCGTCGCTACGACAAGGAGCGCGGGGAGTACCCCGCCGACGACGCGGGCGACGAACCGGCCCCGGACGCCCTTGCCGACGAGGCCGCCGCGGGGCCCTACGGCGACCCCGCCCCCGTGGACGAGCCCGAGACTCACACCCGGGTGCAGCCCTCCGCGCCGCGCCCGTCCCTCTCCGAGCGGGCCAAGCGCGCCAAGGTCCTCGCCCGGCGCCGGCGCACCATCACCGTCCTCTTCCTCACCTTCACCACCGGCGCCATCGTCGCGGCCGTCGGCGGCCTGCCCTTCCTCTGGGCCCCGGCGATCCCCGCACTGCTCCTGACCGCGTACATCATTTACCTGCGCGCCCAGGAGCGCCGCCGCTTCACCTTCACCATGGACCAGCGCAAGGCGGAGGCGGCGGCGCAGCGGCTGCGGGAAGGCCGGCACCGCCCTCGCCAGGCGGCCGACCAGCCGCCCGCCGACGACCACCCGGCCGACGTCCACGCTGACGCCCCCCTCGACATCGCCCCCGAACCGCCCCGCGCGGCTCCCTCGTCCCGCCCTTCCCCCACGGCCGGCCGCCGCGCCGTGGTCGAGGAGACCGACCACGCCGAGTGGGTCGACCAGCAGCGCGAACGCGAGCGCCCGCGCCCGGCCACCGGCAGCTGGGACCCCGTCCCGGTCCCGCTCCCCACCTACGTCACGGCCCCGGTCGCCCCGCGCGCCACCAGCCACGTCGACCTCGACGCCGAGGACGCCTGGAGCTCCGCACGCTCCAGCGCCGCCCCCGACCACCCCCAGCCCGACACCCCCGCCCGCCGCTCCCGCGGCCGCACCCCGCTCTTCGACCAGTACGAGGACGAGGACCGCCCCCGCGCCGCCAACGAGTGACCCACCCCGCACCGGGCGAACGAGTGACAGCCCTCCACTGACCAGCACGGGAAGCGATTTCCGAGCACCGCGACCGGGATGCTAGAGTTTCTCTCGTCGCAAGGGCCTGTGGCGCAGCTGGTAGCGCACCTCGTTCGCAACGAGGGGGTCAGGGGTTCGAATCCCCTCAGGTCCACAGCACGTCAAAGCCCCCGCCGGGGATATCCGGTGGGGGCTTTGACGTGGTCAGGGCTGGGTGCGGCTGATCACTCGGCCTCGTTCGTCGCGGCGGTGCTTTCCCGCGCTGATCGACAGGCAGACCACCGCGGCGAACACGATGAAGCCGGCGGTCACCGTCAGCAGGTGCCACCAGCCTCCGTTGCCGACGCCGACCCAGGCCAGCACCACGGCGATGGCGAGCAGGGTGAGCCCCATGGAGATGCCCACCCAGTCCCTGGAGCGCACGTCCTCGTCCTCGATGAGGGTGGAGATCGAGGCGTCGACGTGTTCCCGGTACCGGCTCTTGCCCTCCAGGTCGTCGGGCATCATCGCCAACAGCTCGATGTCGCGCTTCAGTCGGTCTCGACCGTCGTAGCGCGTCCGCCGGCTTTGCCAGACGACCCCCGCGAGCGACAGCAGAGCGATCAGCACCGGGGTGAGGTCGGTCCACTTCATGGGGCTGGAGGCTACGGAGTGCGGCACCGCACCTCAAGGGCACGCAGGGCGCCGGGACGTTATTCGGGCGGGGCGTCATATTCGTGGGGGCGGGCGGGGTCAGCACGGTGACGTACTCGCCACGGCCGGGGGCGCAACGCCGCTCCGGCGACTGCCTGATGAGGAGCCTCTTCGATGTCCATTGCTTGTGGGGCTTATGAGGCTTGGGGGGCTGGTGGGGTGTCAGTTCGGGTGGGGGTGGGGGCGGGTGGTCAGTGGAGGAGGAAGGGGAGGTGTACGCCGTGTCTGGCCAGGTAGGTGAGGGGGTTGATGTCTGATCCGTAGCGGCGGCTGGTGCGTACCTCGAAGTGGAGGTGGGGGCCCGTCGCGCGGCCGGTGGTGCCGGTGTAGCCGAGGCGGGTGCGGGCGCCGACCTTCTGGCCGGGGCGGACGGTGATGCGGGAGAGGTGGCCGAAGAGGGTGTAGCGGCCGTCCTTCATGCGGATCGTGACGGCGTTGCCGTAGGCGCCGGACCTCTTGGCGAGGACGACGGTGCCGGAGCCGACGGAGCGGACCCGGGTTCCGTTGCGGACGGCGAGGTCGATGCCGGTGTGGTGGCCCGCCTGCCAGGTGCCGCGTACGCCGTAGGGCGAGCTGACGCGGTAGTGGGACCAGGTCTTGATCGGGCGGGTCCAGGAGTCCGCGGGGGCGGCCAGGGCAGTCTGGGCCACGGTCAGGCTGATGACCGAGCCCAGGGCCGCCGACGCTATGGCGTGCAGCAGCGTTCTGCGAAGCGGGGTGCTCGTGCGGTAGGTGGTCATAGTTGCGAGCCCACGCCCTGTGGCCGCCGGTCGCATCCCGGGGAGGGGCGGCGGGCGGCCGATCGGGTGGCGGGACCGTACGGGTGGCGGGACCGTACGGGAGGGTGGGCGAACCCCCCTGGCGGTGTCCGGCCGGTGGTCGGCCGGGTCGCTCAGGTGGTCAGGCGGGCGACCGTTGCGGCCACCGAGCCGGCGCCGTCCTCGGTGGCCAGGCGGCGGGCGGCGTGGCCGGCGCGTTCGCGGAGGGCGGGGTCGGTGGCGGCCCGGCCGAGGGCGTCGGCCAGCCGGGCCACCGCGTCCTCGGCGGAGAGGTCCTTGAAGGGGATCGGGGTGGCCGCGGCGCCCAGCGAGGCCAGGCGGGCGGCCCAGAAGGGCTGGTCGGCCGTGACCGGGACGGGGACGGTGGGGATCCCGGCGCGCAGGCCCGCGGCGGCGGTGCCGGCGCCGCAGTGGTGCACCACCGCGGCCATGTGCGGGAAGAGCAGGTCGTGCGGGACCGCGTCGATGGTCAGGACGTCGTCCGTCGGGGCCGCGGTCAGGCCGGCCCAGCCGGACTGGAGGACGCCGCGGACCTTGGCGCGGCGCAGGGCCCGTACCGCGAGGTCGCCCAGCCGCTCGCCCTCGCCGCCCGCCATGCTGCCGAAGCCGAGGAAGACCGGGGGCGGGCCGGCGGCGAGGAAGTCGTGGAGCACGGGCGGGAGTTGGGTGTCGGGGGCGTGCCAGGGCCACCAGTTGCCGACGACCTCCAGGCCGCTCGGCCAGTCCGCGGGGCGGGGCACCAGGACCTCGCTGAAGCCGTGCAGTACCGGCCGGCCGGTCGCTTCGGCGCGGCGGCGGACCGTACGGGGCGTGGCGGGCGGCAGGCCGAGCCGGGTGCGCAGTTCCCGGGTGGCGTCCGCGTAGAGGCGGTCGATGACGCGGAGGGAGAGGCGGCCGGCGGCGCGGTTGCCCCAGCGGCCCAGGGAGCGGCCGCCGCTGACCACGGGGGCGAAGTCGCCCGTGGGGGTGCCGGGGACGAGGGGCAGGTCCAGGGCGGGGATGCCCATCGCCTCGGCGAGGTTGCGGCCGAGCGGTGCGGTGGTGGCGGACAGCAGCAGCAGGTCGGTGCCGGGGCCCTGCTGGGCCGCGTCGGCGAGGCCGCCGCCCAGCTCCTTGACGAAGGCGGCGGCCCGGCGCAGGAGGTCGCCCCGGCCGGCCGGGGCGGCGGGCCGGGCCGGCGCGGTGGGGTCGGGGTGCCGGGTGCGCGGGTCGGCCGGCAGCCGGCGGAACTCCAGGCCGGCGGCGCGTACGAGGGGGGCGTAGCTGTCGTGGGTGGCGAGCGCGACGTGGTGGCCGTCGGCCAGGAGGCGGGCGCCGAGGCCGGTGTACGGGGCGATGTCGCCGTACGAGCCGGCGGCGGCGAGCAGGATTCTGGGCATGGGTGGACCAACCTTCGGGCCAGGGGGAGGGAACTATGAGCTAGCTACGGGGCGGGGCGTGGCCGCGCGGGTGGTTCAGGAGGCGTCGGGGGCCGCGGGCGGCGGCTCCGGTGCGTCCGGTGGCTGCGGTGCGTCCGGCGGGGTGGCCGTGGCCGGTGTGCCCGGCGGGGTGGGGGACGGCCGGCGTGCGGCGTTGGCGTGTACGGCCGTGCGGAGATACGGGGCGAGGCCGGGGCGCTGTTCGCCGGGCGGGACGATCAGGGCGAAGGCGCGCGGGTCGGCGGCGAACTCGTCGGCGATCCGGCCGTGCATGTCGGTGGGGCACGGCGTGAACCAGCGGATGAGGTGCTGCCGGTGGTCCTCCGCGAGGTCCGTCGCCCGCGCGCCGTCCGCCGGTTCCCCGGCCTCGAAGGCGGCGATCAGCTGCCCGCGCCACTCGGCGGACTCGGCCATGATCTTCGCCCAGTCCTCCTTGGAGTGCGCGGCGGCCCGCGCCATCGAACGCTGATGGCCCTCGCTGTGCTGCCACTTCAGGTGTGCCTGGGTGGCGTAGGTGAGGTCGAAGGTCACCTCGCCGAAGACCTCGAACCGCTGCTCGGGGGTCAGCTCCACCCCGGTCTGCTGGACCTCCATGGCCCGCTCGGCGACCTCCACCAGCCGTTGCAGCGAGGCGATCTGCTCGGTGAGCAGGCGGTGCCGGGCGCGGAGGTGGTCCAGGGCGTTGGCCTGCGGGTCCGCCAGGATGGTGGCGATCTCGTCGAGGGGGAAGCCGAGTTCCCGGTAGAAGAGGATCTGCTGGAGCCGGGCGAGGTCGGCGTCGCTGTAGAGGCGGTAGCCGGCCGGGCTGCGCTCGCCGGGGCTGAGCAGGCCGGTCCTGTCGTAGTGGTGCAGGGTCCGCACCGTGATCCCCGCGAAGCCGGAGACCTGCCCGACCGAGTAGCCCATCGCAGCGTCCTTCGCCCCGTCGTCGTGCCGGTTGCCGGCCGGGTGGCGGCCCGGCCGGTGGTGCGGCGTGCCACCACCGGCGTACGGGCTGCTTTCTCCGTACGACGCTCAGGGTGCGGCCTGACGTGGGGTCAGGGTCAACCCGGAGGGGCGACCCGGCCGGGCCCCGCGGGCCGGGGCCCGCTCACCCCTGCGCGTACCGCTCCTGGAGCACCGAGTTCACCAGCGCCTGGACGTCCTCCCGGTCCAGGCCCTCCCGCTGGGCACGCTCCATCCAGGAGCGGAGTTCCTCGCGCAGCAGGGCGTCCGCCGCGGAATCGGGGCGGGCCAGCGTACGGCTGACGAACGTGCCGAGGCCCGGGCGGGGTTCGACCAGGCCCTCGCGCTCCAGCTCGCGGTACGCCTTCAGGGTCGTATTGGGGTTGACCTTGGTGGTGGCGGCGACCTGCGCGGCGGTGGGCAGCCGGTCGCCCTCGACGAGGATGCCCAACCGCAGTGCCTGCTGGACCTGTTGGACGATCTGGAGGTAGGTGGCGACGCCGCTGCGGCGGTCGATGCGGAACTCGACGACGCTCACCACCTCTCTGCTGCTTCCACCCGTGTCACGCCGTGTGCCGCCGGGGTCGCTGTCACGCTGTGTGCCGCCGGGACTGCGCTGCCCGACCGCTTGATGATCGGGCCGCCCGTGCCGGGTGTCAAAGCGCCGCCCGGGTGCCGCGCCCCGCTGTTCAGAGCGGCCGCCGGTGGGTCCGCCACACGACGAGGGCCAGGACCGCGGCGGTCAGCGCCAGCAGTATCCCCGCGCCCAGCCACTGCATGCCGGGCATCTGCCCGTAATCGAAGTACTGGGTCACCCGGTTGACGATGCCGAGCTTGGCCCGGCACGCCGCGGTGTCGCCGTTGACGCAGGTGCCGTAGCCGTAGAGCCTGCCGTCGGCGGTGGAGACCCAGTCGTCGATCCGTACGGAGCCGGGCGGCAGGTGGGGGCCGTCGCCGTCGTACGGATAGCTGAGGCTGCGGAGCGTGCCGAGCCGCTCGCGGACCCGCTCGGACCAGACCACGGAGAAGGCGAAGCCGAACACGGCGGTGGCCGCCATGGCCGGCACCACCCGCTTGGCCAGCAGGCCGAGGGCTATGCCGCAGGCGGCCAGGAAGAGGGTCTTGGCGACCGGGACGGGGCCGGTGCTGTCGAAGGCGCCGCTCTGCAGCCAGTCGCCGCCGCCGACGAGGTCGTGGGCCGGTGACCACAGCCAGGTGAAGGCGGCCGACAGCAGCGCGGTGCACACCGCGGCGACCGCCAGCGGCAGCCCGAGCGCGACGGCGATCCACCGGCCGCGGCTCACCGACTGGGTGGTGACCAGCCGGATCGTGTTGTGCTCCCGCTCACCCGCGATGAGCGGGGCGCCGAGGAAGACGCCGACGAGCAGCGGCAGGGACTCCATGAACTGGAGGTCGCGGTTGAACATCGGGGTGAAGCTGCTCTGGAACTCGTCGAGCAGCCGCCCGTCCCCGCCCGGCGCGGACCCCTTCCCGTGCAGGAAGTCCAGCACGCCGATGCGCTGGTACGCGAAGAGCGCGCAGCTCGCGAGCGTCACCAGCAGGCCGATCCGCAGCAGGGTCCGGTGCCGGCGCCAGACCACCCAGGGCAGGCCGCGCAGCAGGGCGCGGCGCGGGGCGGGGGTGCCGGCGGGGGCGGGCGCGGAGTCTGCCGCGGCCGTCGTCGTGCCGGCGCGGCCGGCCGTACTGTTCCGGCTCATGCCGCCGCCTCCTTCGTGGCGTCGCTGTCGATCCGGGCCTCGTCCGTGATCAGGACGGGCGCCTCGGGCGAGCGGAGGTAGGCCAGCAGGACCTCCTCCATGCTCGGCACCAGGGCCTCCCAGCTGTCGGAGAGCGGGCCGCCGGGCCGGATCAGCGCGCTGAACTGCCGCCCGGTGACCCGGGACTCGACCACCGTGTGCTGCCGCAGCAGTTCGTCGGGCACGCCGCTGTCCCCGCCGGCCACGCCGGTCACCAGCATGTGCGCGGGCACCAGCTCCTCGGTCTGCCCGGCCATCCGCAGCCGGCCCTCGGCGAGCACGACGAGGTAGTCACACATGTCCTCCATCTCGGAGAGCATGTGGGACGACATCAGCACGGTCGTGCCGTGCTCGGCGGCCTCGGCCATCAGCAGCCCCGACAGCTCGTGCCGGGCCAGCGGGTCGAGGTCGGACATCGGCTCGTCGAGCAGCAGCAGCTCGGGCCGCTTGCCGAAGGCGAGGGCGAAGGCGACGCGGGTGCGCTGGCCGCCCGAGAGGGTGCCGATCCGGGCGGTGAACGGCACGTTGCCGGACCGTACGATCCGCTCGGCCAGCGCCTGGTCCCAGCGCGGGTTCAGCTCGCGGCCCAGCCGCAGGATCTCGGCGACCGTGAAGCGCGGATAGAGCGGCTTGTCCTGCGCCAGGAAGGCGAACCGCTCCAGCACGGCCGGGTCGCCGACCGGCACGCCGAACAGCTTCAGCGAGCCGGTGGTCGGCTGCACCAGCCGGGTCGCGGTGCCCAGGAAGGTGCTCTTGCCCGCGCCGTTGGGACCGACGAGCGCGCAGATGTGGCCGGCGGGGAGCCGGAACGAGCAGTCCTCCAGGGCCCAGCCGCGGCGGTACTTCTTCCCCAGTCCTCGGGCCTCGACGGCCCATGAGTTCGGCTCGCTCACCTGGATCCCCCTTTTAGCTAGTTCATTAGTGGAATGAGTATGGGGAGCGGCGCGGAACCCTGTCAACAAAAGCGTGGCGGGCCGGCCCGGCCCCTCAGCCGGCGGGCCCGGTCAGCGGCTTCGCCATGCACCGGCTGTCGTCGTACGTCCGGTACAGCCCGAACTTCGTCACCGGCGCATAGCCGGAGGAGGCGTACAGCTCCAGCGCCTCGGGCTGCTTGATGCCGGTCTCCAGCACCATCCGGGAGCGGCCGGCCGCCCGCGCGTCGGCCTCCAGCGCGGCCAGGATCTGCCGCGCCAGGCCCCGCCCGCGGGCCTCGGCCGTCACAAACATCCGCTTGATCTCGGCGTCGCCGGCCGCGTACCCCTCGGCCGCGTCCTCCTGCACCCGCCAGCCGCCGCTGGCCACCGCCCGGCCGCCGTCGTACGCGAGCAGGTAGATCCCCTGGGGCGGCACGAACATCCGCGGGTCCAGCGGGGTCATGTCACCGTCGCCGTAGCGCTGGACGTACTCCTGCTGCACCAGCGCGTCCAGCGCGACCGCGTCGGGGTGGTCGTAGCGGACCGGGCGGATCTCGACGGGGCGGGTGTCGACGGGGCGTATCCCGGCGGGGCTGCTCTCCATTCCATGAAGCGTACGGGGGGCCGGGCGGGGGCGGCGAAGGGACCGGAAACGATCAACCGGCGGGGATGGGTATCGTGCCGGGATGCTCACCGTGACCTCTGTGAATGTGAATGGACTGCGCGCCGCGGCCAAGAAGGGCTTCGTCCCGTGGCTCGCCGGGACCACGGCCGACGTGCTGTGCCTTCAGGAGGTACGGGCCGAGCCCGGCCAGCTGCCGGACGAGGTGCGCGAGCCCGCCGGCTGGTACACCGTGCACGCACCGGCCGCCGCCAAGGGCCGGGCCGGCGTCTCCCTCTACAGCCGCCGGGAGCCGGACCGCGTCCGGGTCGGCTTCGGGTCGTCGGAGTTCGACAGCAGCGGCCGCTACGTCGAGGCGGACCTGCCCGGCGTGACCGTCGCCAGCCTCTACCTGCCCTCCGGCGAGGTGGGCACCGACCGCCAGGACGAGAAGGAACGCTTCATGGCGGAGTTCCTCCCGTACCTCGTCGACCTGCGCGAGCGCGCGGCGGCGGACGGCCGTGAGGTCCTGGTCTGCGGCGACTGGAACATCGCGCACCAGGAGGCCGACCTCAAGAACTGGAAGGCCAACCAGAAGAAGTCCGGCTTCCTCCCCGAGGAGCGCGGCTGGCTCACCGACGTGCTCTCCGAGACCCGCGGCGGCTACGTGGACGTCGTCCGCGCCCTCCACCTCGGCGCCGAGGGCCCGTACTCGTGGTGGTCCTACCGCGGCCGCGCCTTCGACAACGACGCGGGCTGGCGCATCGACTACCACATGGCCACGCCGGGCCTGGCCGAGCGCGCGCTCAAGGCGTACGTCGAGCGCGCCGCGGCCTACGACCAGCGGTGGAGCGACCACGCACCGGTGACGGTGGTGTACACGTCCTAGCCGGGGTGGGGCGCCCCCCGGGGGAGTACGGGGGCGCCCCGGGGCGGCTCGCCGGGGTGGGGCGGGCCGCCCGGTCCGGGTCAGGGACGGCTGAACTTCACGTAGCCGCCGTTGTCCGGGCGGTCGAACCAGCCCTTGAAGGCCCAGTTGATGTAGCCGCCGTCGCCCTGGTTGGTGAACTCGCCGTCCTCGAAGACCCAGATGCCGTAGACGACGCCGTCGTAGGTGGCGGAACCGTACGCCTTCACGCCGTTGAGGTGCTCCTCGTAGGGCTGGCTGAGGTTGTGCACCATGACGTTGTACTGGCCGCCGCTCGCGTAGAACGCCGACTCCATCAGGTTCTTGACGAAGCCCTCGCGGTTCTGGGCGGTCTTGATCGACGACTCGATCTTGTTGGCTATGCCGAGCACGTCGACGTTGAAGTTCAGGTTGGCGTTGGCGCCGACGTCGACCGGGGAGTCACCCGCCGCCGCCGCGGCGGTGGCCGGCGCGGCCGACGCGGCCACCGGGAAGGCGGCGGCCGTCGCGGTGAGCGCGGCGCACAGGGCCACCGCGGCCAGGCTCTTCTTCAGGACGCCCGATGTGGACATGGTTCTCCTCCAGGAGTGGGGGGTGGACGGCTCCGGACCGAGCGGAAACGGAGCGCCGGGCCGGAGCGGCGGCAAGGGGTGAGCCGCCGCTCCGGCACTGCAACGAGCTTCGGCGGGGCCGCTCATGAACTGCTCACGCCGCGCTCACGCGGGCCGTCGTGGCAGGTCGGACGCGTCACCGGGCGCCGGCGCGGTCCATATAGTGAGAGCGGTGGCAAGGGCCGCAACCAGCCATGGTTTTCCGCGTCTTCAGTGGCGTGAGGGCGGGCCGTGGTTCCGTCCCGTTCGGCTGTTCGCACCAGAGGACACGATGGTTCAGTTGCGGCTCCTGGGGCCGGTGGAGATCGAGACCGACGAGGGCCGTCCACTGGCTCTGGGGGCGGGCCGCATCCGTACGGTGGCCGCGGTACTGATCAGTGAGGTCAACCAGGCGGTCACGGTGCAGCGGCTGATCGACCTGGCGTGGGACGGGGAGCCGCCGGCCCGTGCGCGGGGCGTGGTGCACAACCACGTGCACCGGCTGCGGCAGCTGCTGGACGGGCATGCCGAGCTGGTCACGCGGGGGCAGGGGTACGTCCTGATCGCCGACCCGGCCGCGGTGGACAGCCACCGGTTCCGGAGCCTGGTCTCCGCTGCCCGGGACGCCGACCCGCGGGCCGCGGTCGCCATGCTGCGCCGGGCCCTCGGGCTGTGGCGGGGCGAGGCGCTGGCGGACGTGCCCGGCGACCGGGTGCGCCGGACGCTGGGCGTCGGCCTGGCCCAGGCGCGGGTGGCCGCGCTCCAGGAACTCGGCGCGAAGCTGCTGCTGCTCGGCCGGTACGGGGAGCTGGTCACGGAGCTGACCGCGTGGACCGCGGAGCACCCCCTGCACGAGGAGCTGGCCGCGCTGCTGATGCGCGCCCTGCAGGCGAACGGCCGGCAGGCCGAGGCTCTCGACCACTACCACCGCACCCGCCGGCACCTGAAGGAGCAGCTGGGCATCGACCCCGGCCCGGCGCTCGGCGCGGCCTATCTGGAGGTGCTCGGCAGGGGCCCGGCCGCCTCGCCGCCGGCCGCCGCCCGCCCGCCGGCCGGACCGCCCCCGGCCGGTCCGTACGCCGAGGGCCCCCGGCCGGCGGTACCGCCCCGGGTCGCCCAACTGCCGCCCGCCGTCGTCGACTTCTGCGGCCGGGCACGCGAACTGGCGGTGCTGGAGCAGCACCTGGACCGGGTGCCGCGGCCGCACTGCCTGGTACTGGCGGGCGGCGGCGGGACGGGCAAGACCTCGCTGGCGGTGCAGTGGGCGCACCGGCTCACGGCGGAGTTCCCCGACGGGCAGCTCTTCGTCGATCTGCGCGGCTTCGAGCGGCCCCCGTTGCGGGCGGGCACCGCGCTGTCGGCGTTCCTGCGGGCCCTGGGCGTCCCGGAGGCGGCGATCCCCGATTCCGTGCCGGAACGCGCGGCGCTGTACCGCTCGCTGCTCGCCGGCCGGCGGATGCTCGTGGTGCTGGACAACGCGGGTACGGCGGAACAGACGCGCCCGCTGCTGCCCGCGACGCCGGGCTGTCTGGCCGTGGTGACCAGCCGGCGGCGGCTGAGCGGGCTGGTGGTCCGGGACGGGGCCGTCCTGGTGGGGGTGGGGCCGCTGACCCCCGGCGATGCGCTGCGGCTGCTGGCCAACGCGCTGGGGCCGCAGCGCATCGAGGCGGACAAGCCGGCGGCCAGGGAACTCGTCAGGTGGTGCGACGGGCTTCCGCTGGCACTGCGGATCGCCGCCGCGCGGCTGATGGCCCACCCCGAGTGGCCGTTGGGCTGGTGGACGCGGAAGCTGGCCGACGAGCGCCGCCGGCTCCAGGAGCTGTCCGCGCACGACGCCGATCTGGCCGTGGAGGCCAGCCTGTATCTGACCTACCGCGCGCTGTCGAGCGGTGCCGCCCGGCTGTTCCGCGTCCTCGGACTGCATCCGGGCCCCCGGGTCGGTGAGCTGGACGCCGCCGCGCTGGCCGGGCGGGACGTCGCCCGCACCCGTCGGCACCTGGCCGAGCTGTGCGACGCCCATCTGCTGGAGGAGCAGCCCCAGGGACACTACGTACGGCCCGAGTTGGTGCGCCTGTACGCGGCGCAGCGCGCGGTGGCGGAGGAGACGCGGGCCGACCGGGACCTGGCCGTGCGGCGGCTGCTCGACCAGGTCGCCCGGCTCCGTCCGGCGCGCGGCTGAGCGGCGGCCGTCCCGGGCGGTGCGGGTGGCGCGGGCGCTACGGCGCGTCCGCGGGGCCTTCCTTGTCGGCTCGGCAGTCCCGTTCCGGGCAGTCCCGGTCCCCCTGCTCGCGGAGCCAGGTCTCCAGTTCCGTGCGCACCCGGCGGTCCATGGCCATGGAGAGTTCGGCCTCCACCACGCCCTTGGACAGCGGGCGGAGTTTTTCGATGGTCCGGGCGATGTGGTCGACCTCCTGGGGGCCGGGGAGGTCGGCGGTGCCGGGGCGTTCGAGGATGTCGGCGAGGAGGTGGGTGCGGATCAGGGTGGTGAAGACGTCGGCCAGCGCGTCGGCGTGGGCGCGGACCGTGCGGCCGGCTTCCAGGACGGCGGCCAGCGGGATGCCGCGGTGGACGAGTTCGGTGGAGGCGTCCAGGAGGCGGCGGCTGATGTGGACGAACTCGTCGCCGTCGACGGCCAGATAGCCCAGGTCCAGGGACGCGGTGAGGTTCTCCGCCGTGACGTCCTGGCTGAAGTGGTCGGCGAGCTGTTCCGGGGTGAGCCGGACCGGGGTTTCCTCGGACCACGGCGGCAGCAACGGGGTCTGCAGGCCGAGCAGTTCGCCCACGTCGCGGCCGGCGTCGAAGGCGGCGAGGAGCTCGCCGATACCGCCGAGGGTGTGGCCGCGCTCCAGCAGGGCGCCGATGGTGCGCAGCCGGGCGAGGTGGTGATCGTTGTACCAGGCGATCCGGCCCTCGCGGCGGGGCGGCGGGATGAGCTTGCGTTCGCGGTAGAAGCGCAGCGTACGGACCGTGACGCCGGCTTCCGCGGCGAGTTCGGCCATGCGGAATTCGCGCGCGGGGCGGCCGCTTTCCGGGGGCCGCGCGGGCTCGTCCTGGGGGGTCTCGTTCGCTGCCACGGGGTCAGCCTATGCCGGGGGCCGGACGGCCGGCCGGGGTGCGACCGGCGGTAACTTCCTGCCGCCCGACCCCTACCGCTCGGTACGTGGGCTGCCCTACGCTCCCCCTGTGCCCAATCGCGCCAGTGATTGCTGGCACAGTTGGGACTCCCGCGGCCGCCAGGGCCGTGGGGTCGGGGTGGAGCGTCGGACTCGGGAGGCGGCGGATGGCCGAGCGCGAGCAGCAGCACGTGCGGGTGGCGGTGATCGGATCAGGCTTCGGTGGACTGGGGGCGGCCGTACGGCTGCGCCGCCAGGGAATCACCGACTTCGTGGTCCTGGAACGGGCCGATTCGGTGGGCGGTACCTGGCGGGACAACAGCTATCCGGGGTGTGCGTGCGATGTGCCGTCGCACCTGTACTCCTTCTCGTTCGCCCCCAACCCCGAATGGCCGCGGAACTTCTCCGGGCAGGAGCACATCCGTGCCTACCTGGAGCGGGTGACGGACACCTTCGGGCTGCGGCCGCACATCCGGTTCAACGCGGAGGTGCGCGGCCTGCGGTGGAGCAACAGCGCGCTGCACTGGGAGATCGAGACGGCGAGCGGGGCGCTGACCGCGGACGTGGTCGTCTCCGCCACCGGGCCGCTGTCGGACCCGAAGCTCCCGGACGTCCCGGGGCTCGGCACCTTCCCGGGGAAGGTCTTCCACTCCGCCCGCTGGGACCACGACTACGACCTGCGCGGCAAGCGGGTCGCCATGATCGGCACCGGCGCCTCGGCGATCCAGATCGTGCCCGCGATCCAGCCGGAGGTGAGCCGGCTGACCCTCTTCCAGCGCACCCCGCCCTGGGTGCTGCCGCGCGCCGACCGCAAGATCAGCGCGGCCGAGAAATGGCTGCACACCAAGGTGCCGGCGACCCGGGCCGCGCGCCGCGGACTGCTCTGGGGCATCAGGGAGTTGCAGGTCAGCGCCTTCACCAAGCGGCCCAACGAACTGGGCCTGATCGAATTCCTGGCGAAGAACCACATGCGCAAGGCGATCAAGGACCCCGGGATGCGGGCCGCCCTGACGCCGGACTACCGCATCGGGTGCAAGCGGATCCTGCTGTCCAACACGTACTACCCGGCGCTGGCCCGGCCGAATGTGGACCTCGTCCCGGCCGGGCTGACGGAGGTGCGCGGCGCCACGCTCGTCGCGGCCGACGGGAGCGAGACGGAGGCCGACGCGATCGTCTTCGGCACCGGCTTCCACGTGACGGACATGCCGATCGCCCAGCGGGTCACCGGGGCGAACGGGACGACGCTGGCCGAGGAGTGGAAGGACGGGATGGCGGCGCTGCGCGGTGCCAGCGCGGCCGGGTTCCCGAACTTCCTGACCCTCATCGGGCCCAACACCGGGCTGGGGAACAGCTCGATGATCCTGATGATCGAGGCGCAGCTGAACTACATGGTGGACTTCCTGCGGCAGCTGGACGTCCTCGGCGGGAAGATCGCGCTGACCGCCCGGCAGTCCGCGGTGGACGAGTGGACCCGGAAGATCCAGCGGAGGATGGAGCGGACGGTGTGGAACACCGGCGGGTGCGACAGCTGGTACCTCGACGCCAACGGGCGGAACACCACCGCCTGGCCGGGCACGACCGCTGAGTTCAAGAAGGTGACGCGGCAGGTCGACCTCGCCGAGTACGAGGTGCTGCGGCCGCCGGGGGCCGCCGTCGGCACGTCCGGCAGCGCGCGGGCGGAGGTGGCCGTATGAGCCGCCGGCCCGGACACGTCACGACCGGCCCCTACGCGCCGCCGGTGCCGCGCGAGAGCGTGACCCTCACCTCGGCCGACGGCGCCCGGATCCACGCCGAGATCCACGGCCCCGAGCACGCCCCGGCCGTCGTGCTGGCACACGGCTGGACCTGCTCGACCGCCTTCTGGGCGCCGGTCGTCCGCGACCTGTCCGCCGACCACAAGGTCGTCGTCTACGACCAGCGGGGCCACGGCCGCAGCCCGGCCGCCGTCCCGGCCGGCCACAGCACCGAGGCGCTCGCCGACGACCTGGTCGCCGTACTGGAGGGGACCCTCGCGGTGGACGAACGCGCGGTGGTGGGCGGCCACTCCATGGGCGGCATGACGATCATGGCCGCCGCCGGGCGCCCGCAGCTGCGCGCCCGGGCCGCCGCGGTCCTGCTGTGCAGCACCGGCAGCGCCGAACTCCCCGCCGAATCAAGGGTGTTCCCGCTGCGCAGCCCGGCCGGCCGGCGCCGCGCCCACCGGCTGCTGCTGGGCTCCCGCGCCCCGCTCGGCCCGGTATCACCGCTCACCAGGAGCGCGTTGAAGTACGCCACGATGGGCCCCGGTGCCACCGCCGAGCAGGTGGAAGCCTGCGCGCGGATCGTGCACGCCTGCCCGGCGGGCGTCCGGGCCCGCTGGGGCCATGTGCTGTCCGGCCTGGAGCTGACCGGCGGACTGGGCGCCCTGGAGATGCCGGCGGAGGTCATCGCGGGCACCGCGGACCGGCTGACGCCGCCGGTGCACGCCCGCCGGATGGCCTCCGTCCTGCCCGACCTCCGCCGGCTGACCGAGCTGCCGGGGCTGGGGCACATGACCCCCATCGAGGACCCCGGCGCGGTCGCCGGCCGGCTGCGCGTCCTCGTGCAGAACCATCTGCGGGCGGCCGGCACCGACGACGAGGGGCCGGCCGCGGGCGCCCCCGACCTCCCCGCCCAGGCCCCCGGGGCCGGGCGGCAGAAGAAGGAGAGCACGGCATGACCGGGAAACTGCAGGGACAGGTCGTCGTGGTGACCGGCGCGGCGCGCGGGGTCGGCGCGCTGCTGGCCCGCAAGCTGTCGGCGCGCGGCGCGACGCTGGCGCTGGTCGGCCTGGAGCCGGACGAGCTGCGCGCGGTCGCCGCCTCGCTGCACGGCCCCGCGCACCACTGGTACGCCGATGTCACCGACCACGAGGCGATGGCCCGCGTGGCGGGCGAGGTCAAGGACCGCTTCGGGAAGGTCGACGTGGTCGTCGCCAACGCCGGGGTGGCGACCGGCGGGCCGTTCGTCGACTCCGACCCGGTGGCCTGGAAGCGGGTCATCGAGGTCAACCTGATCGGCGGCGCGGTCACCGGCCGGGCCTTCCTGCCCGTACTGATGGAGTCCCGCGGCTACTTCCTGCAGATCGCCTCGCTCGCCGCGATCACCCCGGCCCCGATGATGACCGCGTACTGCGCCTCCAAGTCGGGTGTCGAAGCCTTCGCCCACAGCCTGCGCGCCGAGGTCGGCCACAAGGGCGTACGGGTCGGCGTCGGCTACCTGAGCTGGACCGACACCGACATGGTGCGGGGTGCCGACCAGGACGACGTGATGCGCGAGCTGCGCTCCCGGCTGCCCTGGCCGTCGAACAAGACCTATCCGCTGGGCCCCGCCGTCGACCGGATCGTCGCGGGCGTCGAGCGCCGTTCCGCGCACGTCTACGGGCAGTGGTGGCTGCGCGGGATGCAGTCGGTGCGCGGGTATCTGCCCGCGCTCATCGGCTCGGTGGGCCAGCGCGAGATGCGGCGGTTCGGGGAGCGCCTGGACGGGATGCGGGTCGGCCTGGTCGGGGCGGGCGGAGAGGCGGACGAGAAGGCGCGCGCGGACCGGTAGAGCCGGCCCGCGGATCACGGAGGGTAGCCATTCGTGATCGAAATGCGACGAATGTCCGGTCGTGTCACGCTGGTCGAGGCCCACCCCCTACACCCCACTAGGAGTGAACAGCATGGGCATCAAGGACCAGTTCCAGGACAAGGCCAACGAGCTCAAGGACCAGGCGCAGCACGCTGCGAACCGTGGTCGCGACGAGTCCCGGGAGCGCGGCCAGCAGGGCCGCGAGCAGGGCCGCGAGCAGGGCCGTGAGCCGGGCCGTGAGCCGGGTCGCGAGCCGGGCCGTGAGCGCGGTGGGCAGGAGCGCGAGCGTGGCCAGCAGGGCCGTCGCCCCGCCCCGGACCCGATGGACGAACTGCGCGACGAGCGGGACCGCTTCCAGAGCTGACGCCGCAGTCCTGAAGGCACGTGGCGGCGGACGCGCCGCCACGTGCGGGGCGCACCCGGTCGACCGGGTGCGCCCCTCAGCACGTTCCCCCGCTGCCCCCGTGCTGTCGCGCGCTCAGCGGCTCCGGTTTCCCGGACTCAGCTGACGACCGTGAGCTTCTTCGGCCAGCCGTAGTGCGCGGCCTTGGCGAAGAGGTTCTTGATGTGCGCGGGGGTCAGCTTGATGCAGCCCAGCGAGAAGTAGTCGTTGCTGCCGTCCCAGCGGTACGGGTTGTCCCGGCCGGGCTGCCGGGCGCCCTGGGTGCCGTCCGGCCGCATCTCGCTGTGCACGAACAGTTCGGTGCGCTTGGTGCGGCCGTTCCTGCACACCTTGTCCTGCACCTGGATCGCGTACCCGTTGACGCCCCGCGCCCCGCCGTTGTGGTGCGTGGTGTGGGCCAGCACCCGGTAGCTGCCGTTGGGCAGCCAGCCCTGCATGCTCGCGCACTCGTTCCTGCCGTTGCGGCCGCCGTTGCCGGAGCCCGCGCGGTACTTGGCGAGAACCTTGTCCCGGCCGTTGGGCACGCTCTTCTTGAGGTAGAGCACCGAATTGCTCGGGCTGCTCTGGTTCTTGTCGAAGTACAGGTACGTACCGCCGGCCGCGGCCGCGGTCTGCCCGGACGCCGGGTGGGCGGCCAGCGCCGGGGCGGCCTCGGTGGCGGCGAGGCCGCCGGTCAGCGCCAGCGCGGCGGCGAGCGGAACGATCCGTTGACGGATGCGCATCGGTGCATCTCCCGTTGTGGTGGTGGTAGTTGACGGCCCGGGCCGGTGCTCCGGCAGGGCAGGACAGACCTTGCTGGGGCCGCCGGTGTCCGGCAAGGGAATCCGCCGTCCCGGACGGGCCGCCGGCTGTCCGGGCAGGTCGGACGGGTGAGAGCGGCCCTGTCCGGGAGGGGGACGGCCGCTGTCCGGAGTGACGCGGACCGGTGTTGTGGCGGTGGCCGGGCGGCGGTTCAATGGCCCGCATGACACGCACGGGGGGAACCGGCGGATCAACCTCACGCCCGGCCGGCGGGGCGGACGCGCTCGTCGCACGGATGCAACAGCTCAAGGACCAGTCGGGGCTGACCTATCGTCAGCTGGAGCAGCGGGCCGCGGAGAACGGCGAGGTGCTGGCCCGCAGCACGCTCGCCGACGTCCTGCGCAGGCGGGCCCTGCCGCGGGAGGAGCTGCTCGGCGCGTTCCTGCGGGCGCACGGCTGCCCGCCCGACGAGGTGGCGGAGTGGCTCGCGGTGCGACGGCGCATCGAAGCGGGCGTAGCGGCCGGACCCGGCCGCGGCCGCCCGTCCCGCAAGCAGGTGCTGACGGCCGGCGCCGCCGCGCTCGTCGCGCTGCTGCTCGCGGGGGGCGCACTGCTGCTGGCCCGCGGCGGGGGCGGGGACGCGACCGGCGGCGGTGGTGCGCGGCCCGGGGCGGCGAACGCCGTGCCGCTGCCCACGGGCGAGGTCCTCATCCGTCCGCTGCGGACGCCCACCCTCTGCCTCACCGACGGGCGGGTGCTGCGGGCGCACGCCTACCGGACGGTCGCCGTCCGGCGGCCCTGCGCGCAGGCGGTACCCCCGCACACCCACCTGACCGCCGCCGGGGCGGGCCGCCACCGCATCCGGTGGACCCACCCCGACCACGGGACGGGCTGCCTGGTCCTGCTCCGCGACAAGGGCGTCGCGGGACTGCTGGAGCCCTGGGAGGACTGCACCGCGGGCGGCCCCGCGCAGTTGTTCCGCGTCGAACCGGTCACCGGGCGGCCCGGCCGGGCCGGCGCCGAACGGACCGTGTACCGGCTGCGGTTGAGCGGCCCGGACGGCGCCGACGACGGCCGGTGCGTCACCCTCGGCGGCGACGGGCCGGACGCCACCGCGCTGGTGCGGCCGTGCAGCGGGGCGGACGACCAGAAGTTCCTGATCGGCCCGGCGTGAGCGGCGCGTCGGGCGGGCTCAGGCCCCCTCGGCCCCCGCCTCCTCCTCGCCCGCGTTCCGCGGCGGCAGCGGGGGCCGCCGCCGGTCCGGCACGTCCGACAGGTCCGGCGGCGTGGCCGCCGGATGCCGCTCCAGCAGCTCCAGCGCCGTGCGCACGGCCACGCCCAGCGTCGGGTGCCGGCCCTCGGCCCAGTGCATCGGCGAGCGCAGCGTCTCGATGTCCGGCTCCACGCCGTGGTTCTCCACGTCCCAGCCGTAGAGCCGGAACCACGCGGCGTTCATCGGCACGGTGATCGCGGTGCCGTCCGCGAGCCGGTGCCGGCCGGTCATCCCGACCACCCCGCCCCAGGTGCGCATGCCCACCACCGGGCCGATGCCCAGCAGCTTGAACGCCGCGGTGATCATGTCGCCGTCGGACGAGGTCATCTCGTCGGCGACCGCGACGACCGGGCCGCGCGGGGCGTTGCTGGCGTACGAGACCGGCTCGGCGTCGCGGGTCAGGTCCCAGCCGATGATGGTGCGGGTCAGCTTCTCGATCACCAGCTCGGAGATGTTGCCGCCGGCGTTGCCCCGTACGTCCACGATCAGCGCGGGCCGGGCGACCTCCTTGCGCAGATCGCGGTTGAACTGCGCCCAGCCCGACCCGCCCATGTCGGGGATGTGCAGATAGCCGCACCGGCCGCCGCTCAGCTCGCGCACCACGGCGCGCCGGCGGGCGACCCAGTCCTGGTAGCGCAGCGGCCGCTCGTCGATCAGCGGGACCACCGCGACCCGGCGGGCGGGGCCGTCGCCGTCGGCCGGGGCGAAGGTCAGCTCGACGGTGGTGCCGCCGGCCGCGGCCAGCAGCGGCGCGGGACCGGCGACCGGGTCCACCGGGCGGCCGTCGACATGGGTGAGCGCGGACTCCTCGCGGATGCCCGTGCCGGCCAGCGGGGAGCGCGCCTTGGAGTCCGAGGACTCGCCGGGCAGGATCCGCTGGAGGATCCAACGCCCGTCCCGCTGGACCAGGTTGGCGCCGAGCAGGCCGATGGCCCGCTGGTAGTGCGGCGGCCCCTCGTTGCGCCGCGCGCCGGTGACGTACGCGTGGGAGGTGCCCAGCTCGCCCATCACCTCGCGTAGCAGGTCGGCGAACTCGTCGGGGGAGGCGACCCGTTCGACCAGTGGCCGGTACTGCGCGAGGATCGCGTCCCAGTCGATGCCGGACAGCCGCGGATCCCAGAAGTACGCCCGGATGATCCGGCCCGCCTCCTCGAACCCCTGCTGCCACTCGGCCCCCGGGTCCACGTCGTGCAGGATGCGCCGCAGGTCCAGGTAGACCGTCGAATCGCTGTCCCCCGGCTCGGTCGCGGGCACCGCGCGCAGCTCGCCGTCGTCGTTGACGACCAGCCGGGTGCCGTCGCCGCTGACCGCGAACTCGTCGAGGGAGCTGGTGAGTTCGGTGCGGCGCGCCTTGGTCAGGTCGAAGTGTTCCAGGGTGGGCTTGCCGGAGGTGTTGTCGGGATTGGCGAACGTCTCGCCCAGCGCCCCGGAGATCGGCCAGCGCAGCCACACCAGCCCGCCCCCGCTCACCGGCTGCAGCGAGGAGTACTTCGACGCCGCCACCGGGAACGGCGTGACCCGGTTCTCCAGCCCCTCCACCTCGACCAGCACCGGCCCCTCACCTCCCGGCGGGGGGTTCTCGTCCGGGTCCAGACCGCCCGCCGCGGGCCGCCCCTCCGGCGACAGCGCGAACGGCGAGGGGGTCGCCGAGGACAGCGGTACGAGGTAGGGGCGGCAGCCCAGCGGGAAGGACAGGTCGCCGGTGTGCACGTCGTAGACCGGGTCGAAGCCGCGCCAGGACAGGAACGCCAGGTAGCGGCCGTCGCGGGTGAAGACCGGCTGCTCGTCCTCGAAGCGGCCGTTGGTGACGTCCACGACGTGCCGGTCGGACAGCCGGGCCATCTTGATCAGCCGCAGCGAGCGGCCGATGCCCGGGTGCGACCAGGTCAGCCAGCGGGAGTCGGGGGAGAAGGCCAGGTCGCGGACCGGGCCGTTGGGGGAGCGGATCAGCTCGGTGACACCACCGGGCCCGGCGGCCTGCTCCTCCGCACTGCGGTCCTCCTCGGTCGGCTCCTCGTCCGGCCGCGTCACGTCCACCAGCAGCAGCCGGCCGTCGTTGGAGGCCACCGCCAGCCGCTCGCCGTCGGGCGACGAGGCCATCTCGTGGACCCGGCCCAGCTGCCCGACGGCCAGCCGGCGCGGCTCGCCCGGCGCGCTGGCCCGCGGCAGATTGGTGATCTCGACGGCGTCGTCGCCCTCGGCGTCGGTGACGTAGGCGATCCGGCCGGTGGAGCCCAGCATCTCGGGCAGCCGGACGCGGACGGCCGGGGTGTCGTGGATCGTCCGGGCCGGGCCGTCGCGGTGGGTGAGCCAGTACAGGCTGCCGCGTACGCCGATCGCGCTGGCCCGGCCCGTGGTGTCCACCGCGAGCGAGGTGACGTGCGAGGCGGCCGGGACCTGGTAGCTGCGCCGGCCGGCCCGCGGCCCGCCCAGCCGGACCGTCAGCTTGCGCGGCACCGCGTCCGGGCCGAGGTCGTCGACCAGCCAGAGGTCGCCGGCGCACTGGTAGACGATCCGCTCGCCGTCGGTCGAGGCGTGCCGGGCGTAGAAGTCGGCGTGGTCGGTGTGCCGGCGCAGATCGGTGCCGTCCGGCAGGCAGGAGTAGACGTTGGCGATGCCCTCGTGGTCGGAGAGGAACGCGATCCGCCCGCCGACGAACATCACCGAGTCGAGGTGCCCGTACAGCTCGGGCAGCAGCCGGGTGCCGTGCAGCCACATCCGGCCCATCGCGCCGCCCCGGTAGCGCTTCCAGGACGCGGGCTCGTGCGGCGGTTTGCCGGTGAGCAGCAGCGTGCGGCGCTCCCCGTCGACCTCGGACACCGCGATGTCGGCGACCGGGCCCCAGGGCAGCTTGCCGCCCGGACTGCCGTCCGTGGGCACGCTGTAGGCCCACGAGTAGTACGAGAACGGCTGGCCGTGCGAGGACACCGCGAGGACGTGCGAGGCGCCCTCGTGGTCGGGCGGCGACCAGCCGCAGACCCGGGCGTCCGTGCTGCCCCAGTACGTCAGCCGGCGGGCCGGGCCGCCCTCGACCGGGGCGAGATGGACCTCGGGGTCCAGGCTGCGCCAGGTGGTGAAGGCGATGTGCCGGCCGTCGGGCGAGAAGCGGGGGTGGCCGACCCGCGTGCGGTCGACGGTCAGCCGCCAGGCGCGGCCGGGCTCCTGCCCGTCCGCGGCGAGCGGTGCCACCCACAGATCGTCCTCCGCGGCGAAGCAGAGCAGCTCGCCGTGCAGATGCGGAAAGCGCAGATACCCGCCGGGCGGCGCGGGGGGTGTGGTCGGCATGCGGCGCAGCCGGCCCCGCGATTCGGCGGCGTCCGTCTCCGGGCGCGGCCCGGCGGCTTCGGGTGCATCGCTCACGTCCCCATCGTTTCGGCCCACGGATCGGGTGGCAACTCGGCCCGACGGCCCCGGCGCGCCCGCCGGGCGGTCAGATCCAGAGGACCTCGGGGCTGCGGCGGGTGTCGTGCCGGGGCTCCGCGATGCTGTGCACGGCGCCGCGGAATTTGACCTCGACGGTCTCGTCCTGCTCGGCGGCCAGCCGGGCTCCCAGCCTCAGCCAGGCGGCCGCGTACTGGGAGCAGAGCGCGCGCACCTGGGGCGCGGGCAGCTTGGCCACACCCGAGGCAAGGGCGTCGTCGAGAATCGCGCACCACGCACGGCTCCGCGTCGGAGCGGAGGTCGACATGCCCTTCCGCAGCTCCGCGGCGACGGATTGCAGCAGGTTCACCGTGCATGTGTGATCGCTCTGCGCGTCACTTTCCTGAAGCATTCCCGGTGGGAAGTCGGACCGCCGCGCGGCCGCCGGGTCGCTTTCCTGTACCGCGGCGATGAGAGTGGCCCGGTCGGCCCAGTCGCTCGGGCGGCCGCCCACGACGGCACGGAACGCGTCCCAGGCTCTCTCCTCGGCGCGCAGCCAGCATTTCAGGGTGTCGACGGCCGTGGAGCCGTTCCCGGCGCGTTCGCGCCAGTTCAGTTCCATCACCAGAGCGGCATCCCGCAGGAGGCGGCGGGTATAGCCCTCCAACAGGCACGCCACGGGGGGACAGGCGGAGTGCCCCCCTGGCGGTTCGGTGCTCGGGTAGGTGCTCCGCACGAAGTCGGCGAAGCACGGTTCCTCGCGCAGCCGGGCCAGGTCGGGGTCCTCGAACAGCATCCATGACCGTTCCAGCCTGGTGAATCCGCTCTCGGCTCGCAGGGCTGCCGTTTCCAATTGCTCCACGGCCATGTCCGCCAGTTTCTGGTATCTGTGTTCATCGATGTCGTCACGGTTTTCGGGCGGATACCGTTTCATCGCCACGGCATAGACGCAGGCGCTGTTGTAGTGGTCCTGCCATTCGTAGGAGGACATGCGCTGCGGCATGATCTCGCGGATGTGCGTGGCGAGGTCCGCGGGCGTCCGCCAGTCCCTGTGCCCGCGCCGGTCATAGCTTCGGCCACGCCAGCGGTCCGGCTCAGGGTGGCCCCACGGCCCGTGAGGTATCCGTGGCAGGTCGCCCATGGCCTGGTCCAGCTGCAGCGGCGCCCACACGTCGCGGTTGAGCTTCAGCGCCACGCGGCTGAACAACCGGAGCGGGCGGGTCTCAGTCACGTATGCGGGCGGCCAGATCCTTCGCAGAGCCCGCTTGATCCGGGCCCACCACTCCCACAGGGAGAGGCGCACACACAGATCGTCCCCCACGAGCCGGTAAAGCTCCTGCGCGGCAGCCCGTTGGAAGACCACGCGCACCATGTGCCGATCGTAGGTTGAGGCGTTGGTGGATCTCAGCCGATCGGCGAGCCACTTCTTCGTGATCTCTTCCACCCCGCACTTCGTGTACCTGCAGGCGGAAATGCGATCGCGGACGGCCGCCGCGAGGGCGAAGTCGACGGCGGCGGGCCAGTAGCGCTCGGCCAGGGTGAGCAGCAGCCCCTCCCATCTCCCGTCATGTTCCTCGGCAGGGTTCGGGTACCACGCCTCCGTGAGCCGCTCCCCGGTCCCAAGGATGATCGCGTTCCGGTAGCGCAGCCCGAGTGTCTCCCTGAACTGGAGGGGGCGCCACAGATACCGGAGCCTTCGCAGGGCCAGACGCCGGCGGACCCACAGCCGGTCGTTGTACGCGTCGGCGGTCTGACCGTCGAGGGCGAGACTCCGCTGGCAGGTGTCCAGCGCCTCGACCTGCAGGCCCAGCTTTTCCTGCGCCCCCGCGAACTCCGCCCGGATGTACGGATTCTGCGGGTCGAACCGCAGGGCATCGCGGTAACGCTCCAGCGCCTGGTCGTACCGTTGCCCCGCGCTCAGCGCCTTCGCCTCCTGGTAGGAGCGCAGCAACTCGGGCGGCAGTTCGCGGGCCCACCAGGCGTGCCACGGCGGCCGCCGGCCGGCCCGGGTCACCGGCAGCAGCGAGGCTTCCACCCAGTACGCGGCCCGGCACACCGCGTGCTCCCAGTCCCGCCCCCAGACCGTGGTGGCCCGCGCCCCGCTGAAGACGTACGCGGTGAGCGTGACGGTGATGCCGCAGGGTTCCGTCCGGTGCTCCCGCAGCTGGAGCACACCGCCCACGCGGTAAGCCAGTTTCGGCCGGAGCCGGCTGAGCAGGCGCGGAATCGTGGTGCCGGGCTTCGCGAGGTCCACGTCCCCGAGCAGGTCGAGGAAGCCGGTGGGCGGAGCCTCCGTCGGCACCGTCGTCGGCGGATAGAGGCTGCTCTCGGACAGCTGCATACGGAGGCGGGACGTCAGATCGTCCACCGGAAGCGGTTTGCGGTGGGCCGTGGCGTCGACGAGCTGCTGCACCTGCACGGGGCCGGGCCGGTAGCCCAGGAGGGAGCGGGTGGCCCGCCAGTACGCGTACAGGGCCAGCACCACCAGCAGCAGTCCCGCCAGCCGCAGCCCCGGGCTGATGCCGCTGCCGCTGAGGAAGGCCGCCAAGCCGTTGAAGAGGCGCGGGAGGACCCGGCCGAGGGCAACCGACCAGGTGTGCCCGCCTGCCCGCCACGCGAGCACCGCCACGGCCAGCACCAACACGGCCGCGGCCGACCCCCACGCCACGACCCGCGGAACGAGAAGCGGCGACGTAGGAGTCCGGGAGAGTTTGCCCGGTCGCTTGCCCATGTCAGCTTCCCCGACCGATCTCTGGTTCCAGTCTCTGCCGCTTGGCAGGTATCTGCCACTGCGCGGGAGAGCGGGCCCGCGGCGGCGTGCCGTGCGCCGGTGCGTACAACTGGCAGCCGTGGTCCACGCCGTTTCGCATGACGGGCGCTCTTGCAACTTGTTCGCAGCAGGCACCACCATTGGCTGGTTGCAGACCCTGGAGCGGAGAACCCGAGATGCACGTACCCGATGGATTCATCAATGCGCCGGTGTCGGTGGCGACCGGTGCGCTCGCCGCGGCCGCCGTCGCCGTCAGCCTGCGCGGCGCCCGCCGGGAGCTGGCGGGTACGGGCCAGGGCGGCGGCGCGGGCGCGGAGCGTACGGCGCCGCTGGCCGGTCTGGTGGCGGCCTTCATCTTCGCCGTGCAGATGCTGAACTTCCCGGTCGCCGCCGGCACCAGCGGGCACCTGCTCGGCGGTGCCCTCGCGGCGATACTCGTCGGCCCGTACACCGGCGTGCTGTGCGTCTCGGTCGTGCTGCTGATGCAGGGCGTGCTGTTCGCCGACGGCGGGCTGACCGCGCTGGGCGTCAACATCACCGACATGGCGATCGTGACGACCGTGGTCGCCTACGGCCTGTTCCGCGTGCTGGTCAAGGTGCTGCCGCGGAGCCGCCGCTCGATCACCGTCGCCTCGTTCGTCTCCGCGCTGGTCTCGGTGCCGGCCGCCGCCGTCGCCTTCACCGCGCTCTACGCGCTGGGCGGCACGGCCGACGTGCCGATCGGCAAGGTCTTCACCGCCATGGTCGGGGTGCACGTGCTGATCGGCATCGGCGAGGCCGCGATCACCGCGCTGACGGTGGGCGCCGTGATCGCCGTACGCCCGGACCTGGTCCACGGCGCGCGCGGCCTGACCGCGCCGCTGGAACTGCGGACCTCGCCGCTGACCGCCGCCGACGCCGCCCCGGCGGCCGCCGCCACCCCCGTCCCAGCCCCGGCCGCCACCGCCCCGCGCCGCTCCGTCCGCCGCGTCTGGCTGGCCGGCCTCGCCGCCGCCCTGGTCTGCGCCGGCGGCATCAGCTACTACGCCTCCGCCAGCCCCGACGGCCTGGAGAAGGTCGCCCACGACCAGGGCATCGACGCCAAGGCCAGGGACCACGCCGCCAAGGACTCCCCGCTCGCCGACTACAGCGTCAAGGACATCACCGACCCGCGGCTGTCCGGCGGCCTCGCCGGCGTCATCGGCGTCGGCGCGACCCTGGCCGTCGGCACCGGCGTGTTCGTCGTGCTGCGCCGCCGCCGGAACGCGGCGGACGCCCGGCCGACCGCCGCCGGCGCCCCCGCGGAACGGGTCTGAGATGGGCGCCGGCCACGCCCACAAGCTCTACCGGCACGGACACTCGCCGGTGCACGCCCTGCCCGCGCACTGCAAGATCGCCGCGGTCTTCTGCTTCGTGCTGGTCGTCGTCTCCACCCCGCGCGAGGCGGTCTGGGCCTTCGGGCTCTACGCCCTGCTGATCGCGGCCGCCGCCGGGGCGGCCCGGGTCCCGGCCGGGTTCCTGCTCAAGCGGCTGCTGATCGAGGTGCCGTTCGTCGCCTTCGCCGTCCTCATGCCGTTCGTGGCCGAGGGCCCGCGCGTCCACGTCGCCGGACTCGGGCTGAGCGTCTCCGGCCTCTGGGGCGCCTGGAACATCCTCGCCAAGGGGACGCTCGGCGTCGCCGCGTCCGTGCTCCTCGCCTCCACCACCGAGCTGCGGGAACTCCTGCTCGGCCTGCAGCGGCTGAGGATGCCGCCGCTGCTCGTGCAGATCGCCTCCTTCATGATCCGCTACGGCGATGTGATCACCGACGAGATGCGGCGGATGCGGATCGCCCGGCTCTCCCGCGGCTTCGAGGCCCGCGGGGTGCGCCACTGGGGCGTGCTCGCCAAGTCCGCCGGCGCGCTGTTCATCCGCTCCTACGAGCGTGGCGAACGCGTCCACCTCGCCATGGTCAGCCGCGGCTACACCGGCACCATGCCCGTCATCGACGCGACCACCGCCACCCGCACACAATGGACCCGCGCGGCCGTCCTCCCGCTCGCCGCGCTCGCCGTCTGCCTCCTGGGATGGACCCTTTGAGTACCACCACGCCCGCGCCCGCCCCCTCCCTGCACGTCTCCGGCCTCGCCTACGCCTACCCCGACGGCCACCAGGCCCTCTTCGGCGTCGACCTGACCGTCGCCCGCGGCGAACGGGTCGCCCTCCTCGGCCCCAACGGCGCCGGCAAGACCACCCTCGTCCTGCACCTCAACGGCATCCTCGAAGCGGGCGCCGGCAGCGTCGCGGTGGCCGGGCTCCCGGTCGCCAAGGGCAACCTCGCGGAGATCCGCCGCCGGGTCGGCATCGTCTTCCAGGACCCCGACGACCAGCTGTTCATGCCCACCGTCCGCGAGGACGTCGCCTTCGGCCCGGCCGCCGCGGGCCTGCGCGGCGCGGAACTCGACGCCCGGGTCACCGAGGCGCTCACCCGCGTCGGCATGGCCGACTTCGCCGACCGACCCCCGCACCATCTCTCCTTCGGCCAGCGCCGCCGGGTCGCCGTCGCCACGGTGCTCGCGATGCGCCCCGAGATCCTCGTCCTCGACGAGCCGTCCTCCAACCTCGACCCGGCCTCCCGCCGCGAACTCGCCGACATCCTGCGCTCGTTGGACGTCACCGTGCTGATGGTCACCCACGACCTGCCGTACGCGCTGGAGCTGTGCCCGCGCTCCGTCGTGCTCTCCGGCGGCGTGCTGGTCGCCGACGGCACCACCCAGGACCTGCTCTGCGACGAGGAACTGATGCGGAACCACCGGTTGGAGCTGCCCTTCGGCTTCGACCCGCGCTCGGTCACCGTCCCCCGGTGACGTCCCGGCACCCCCTCGCCGTGTGAGGAACACCACGGGCCGTGGCCCTGGTCATCAGCACCGATCCGCGCGTTGCACCATTGATGGGTCACGCAAAGCGACGGATGAACGGGAAGCGGGAAACAGTGGTGGACGTCCAGGGCACGGTCGAGGACGGCTTCGAGCCGGTCCGGGACGCCTTCGTGGCCAACTTCACCGGACGCGGGGAGCGCGGCGCGGCGGTCGCCGTCTACCGGCACGGGCGCAAGGTCGTCGACCTGTGGGGCGGTACGAAGGACGGCGACGCCTCCGACGGCGCCGCGCCCTGGGAGGCCGGCACCGCGCAGGTGATCCGGTCCGCGACCAAGGGCATCGCCGCCCTCGTCCCGCTGCTGCTGCACCAGCGCGGACAGCTCGACCTGGACGCGCCGGTCGGCACGTACTGGCCCGAGTTCAAGGCCGCCGGCAAGGAGCGGGTGCTCGTCCGTCATCTGCTGTCCCACCGCGCCGGACTGCCCGTCCTGGACACCCCGCTCACCCCCGAGCAGGCGATCGACGGCGTCAGCGGCCCCGCCGCGGTCGCCGCCCAGGCGCCCGCCTGGGAGCCCGGCACGGACCACGGCTACCACGCCCAGACCTACAGCTGGCTCCTCGGCGAGCTGGTGCTCCGGGTCACCGGGCGCACCCTCGGCAGCTGGATCGCCGAGGAGATATCCGGGCCGCTCGGCCTCGACCTGTGGATCGGTCTCCCGGAGGCCGCGCAGTGCCGCGTCGGCCGGCTCGCGGACCTCGAACCGCCGGCGGCGCCCGCCGCGTCCGGCCTGCGCGTCCGCCCCAAGCGGTCCGTCGCCGACGCCTACGCCGATCCCGCCTCGCTGACCAGCCGCGCCTTCGGCGCGATCTCCCCGGCTCCGGACGAGAACGCCGCGGCCTACCGCGCCGCCGAACTCCCCGCCTCCGCGGGCGTCGCCACCGCCCGCTCGCTGGCCCGCTGCTACGCCGCGCTGATCGGCGCCGTCGACGGCCACCCCCGCCTCTTCGCGCCGGCGACGCTGACCCTCGCCCGCACCGAGGAGTCCGCCGGCCTCGACCGCACCCTCCTGGTCAACACCCGCTTCGGCCTCGGCTTCATGCTGCACGGCCCGGCCTCGCCGCTGCTGGCCCCCGGCTCCTTCGGCCACCCCGGCCGCGGCGGCGCGCTGGCCTGCGCGGACCCCGAGAGCGGCCTCGCGTTCGGCTACGTCACGAACGGGATGCAGCGCAACGTCACGGCGGACCCCCGCGCGCAGGCGCTGCTGAGGGCCGTCTCCCGAGCCGCCGGCTGACCCGGGGGCTGTCGTTTTTCCCCTCCTCCCACCGGGCGGGAGCGCCCCACCGACGGGAGGGGGCGGGCCGGAGGGGGCGGGGTTCCGGACGTAGAGCGAAGCAAGTCCGGAAACCCGCCCCCGGAGGCCCGACACCGGCACCCACCACGAACCGGGCGCCCCCCGGCCCACCACCTCTCCGCTCCCGCCGAAGGCGGGAAACAGCAACCCCCACGGCGGGCCGGCCGACGACGTGGGAAGCAACCTCACAGGTCAGCCCGGATGCAGCATCAGCGCGATCCCCGCCACCATCAGCCCCGCCGCCGCGATCCGCGGAGCGCCGAAGCGTTCCTTGAAGAAGAGGGCGCCGATCGCGGCGCCGACGATGATGGACGATTCGCGCAGGGCGGCGATGGGGGCGAGCGGGGCCCGGGTCTGGGCCCACAGGACCAGGCCGTAGGCGAAGACCGACAGGACGCCGCCGGCCAGGCCGCGCAGGGCGAACGGGCGGAGCTGGCTGAGGAGTTGCCCGCGGCGGACGGCGAGCGCGTAGGCGGGGATGACGATGCCTTCGAGGATCATCAGCCAGCCGATGTAGCCGAGGGCGGTGCCGGAGGCGCGTACGCCCAGCCCGTCGACGGTGGTGTAGGAGGCGATGGCCAGGCCGGTGGCGACGGCGGCGAGGAGGGCCGGCCACTGCGGGTGGCTGCCGGAGCCGCGGATGCCCCACAGGGCGACGCCCACCAGGCCGGCCGAGGCGAGGGCGACGCCGGCGAGCGCCCAGGGACCGGGGATCTCGTGGACGAAGACGGCCGCGAGGACGGTGACCACGAGGGGCGCGGTGCCGCGGGCGATGGGGTACATCTGGCCGAAGTCGCCCAGCTGGAACGACCGCATGAGCAGGGCCTGGTAGACGATGTGCAGCACGGCGGAGCCCAGGAGGAAGGGCCAGGCGCCGGCGGCGGGCAGCGGTGAGCAGCCCGCCAGGACGGCGCCGCAGAGCGCACCGCCGCCGCCGACGAGGGTGAAGGCGAGCAGTTGGTCGCGTATGCCGTGGGCGATGGCGTTCCAGCTGGCGTGGGTGACGGCGGCCAGCAGGACGGCCGCGACGACGAGCGGGGTCATGCGGTGCGCTCGCGCACGTCCACCACGCGGCCCCGGGCGTGGTCGATCAGGGCGGCGGGGGCGAGCGGGAAGACGGTGTGCGGGGTGCCGGCGGCGGCCCAGACGGTGTCGTGGGCGAGCAGTCCGCGGTCGGCCAGCACGCGGGTGCGGGTGCGGTGGCCGAAGGGCGGTACGCCGCCGATGGCGTAGCCGGTGGTCTCGCGGACCAGCGTGGCGTCGGCCCGGCCGACCTTCGTCGCCCCGAGTTCGGCGCGGACCCGCTCCAGGTCGACGCGGGAGGCGCCGTCCATCAGGACCAGGACCGGTTCGCCCTCGCCGGAGCCGGGCGCCTCGGGGGACCCCCACACGGTGAAGATCAGGGACTTGACGATCTGCGCGAGGTCGCAGCCGACGGCCGCCGCGGCCTCGGCGGCGGTGCGGGTGGCCTCGGGGAAGCGGCGGACCTCGACACTCAGCCCCAGCTCCGCGAGCGCCTCGGCGAAGCGGGGGTGGGCCTGGGATGCCGCGGGTGCGGTGGACGCGGAATCGGTCATGGCCCGCAGGCTAGCGAAAGCTGTACGGGCCACGCGAAGGGAATCCGGTGGCTGGGACGGGGGCCCGTGGGCCCCCGTCGTGGCTCAGTGCGCGGTGAGGATGGCGCGGACCACCGGGCCCGCGTTGGAGCCGCCGTGGCCACTGGCCGGGACGACGGCGGCCGCGGCCACGTCGTCGCGGTAGGCGGTGAACCAGGCGTTGGGCTTCTTCTGGTTGTCGACCTCGGCCGAGCCGGTCTTGGCGCCGATGTCACCGCTGAGCCCGGACATCGCCTCGGCGGCCGTACCGGCGGTCGCGGTCAGCCTCATCAGCGACTTCAGTCCGCTGAGGGTGGCCGGCTTCATGGTGCGGGCGGCCTTGGCGAAGGGCCGGTTGTCCAGCGTCGGCGCGACGATGTACGGCTGGTGGAACGAGCCGGCGCGGACCGTCGCGGCGAGCGTGGCGACGTTCAGCGGGTTCATCCGTACGCCGCCCTGCCCGATCAGCGAGGCGGCCATCTGCGCGTCGTGCTGCACCGGCACCGCACCGTCGAAGGTGGGGATGCCGGTCTGCCAGTTCAGGCCGATGCCGAAGACGTCGCGGGCCTCGTTCGTCAGGTCGTCGTCGCTGAGGTCCTTGGCGTGCGAGATGAAGGCGTTGTTGCAGGAGGCGGCGAAGCTCTGCGCGAAGGTGCCGTCCTTGATCTCGGACTTGTTGAGGTTCTGGAACTTCCAGCCGCCGACCGTGACGTACTTGGGGCAGGGGTTCTTCTTGCCCGGCGAGGTCAGGCCCTTGTCCATCAGCATCGCCGAGGTGACGATCTTCATCGTCGAGCCGGGGGCCAGCGAACCCTGCGTGGCCATGTTGAACCCCTTGGCCGGGGAGTTGGCGAGCGCGAGGATCTCGCCGGTGCTGGGCTTGACCGCGGCAGCGGACGCCGACTTCTTGCCCGCGACGGCCTTCTCGGCGGCGGCCTGGAGGCCCGCGTCCAGCGTGGTCTTCAGGGTGCCGGGGGTGCCCTTGGAGAGCACCTTCAGGGTCTTGTCGGGCAGCTGGTCGGCGGGCTTGGCGCTCTTGGCGCGCTTGATGAACAGCTCCACGCCGGGCTTGCCGTCGGTCTTGTCGCCGTACTTGTCGCGCAGGCTGTCCAGCACCCCGGCCAGCGACGGATGCGCCTGGGGGGTCAGCTCGGCGCCGTTGCGGTCCACGGCCTTGATCGGGGGTGCCTCGGCCTCGCCCGTGCGCAGCTGGTCACCCTTGGCCAGGCCCGGGTGGAGCACCGCCGGCTGCCAGGCGATCTGCGGCTTCCCGGTGGTCTTGTCGCGCTGCACGGTCGCCGAGGTGCGGTAGGTGTACGGCGCCTTGGTGCCCTTGTAGTCGATCTGCGCGGCGACCGTGTACGGGACCTTGTCGCCGGCCGGGGTGCCCGGGGTCACCGTCACCTTCGAGAACCTGGCCTGCTTGCTGAAGGTCTCCAGCGCGGCCTTCGCGGCCGCCGGGCTGTCGGTGAGCCCGGCCGCCTTGGCGGCGTCGCCGGACTGCCAGGCGGTGAGGAACTGCTGCCCCGCCGTCTGGACCTCCTTGGCCGACAGCGGGCCGGTCGGGATCTTCGGCCCGGCCCCGCCCGGCTTGGCGTCGGCCGACCTGACCTCCTGCGGGGAGGCGTCGTCCGAGCCGCCGAACAGCGTGAAGCCGCCCACGACTCCCGCCACCAGGGCCACCGAGCCGCCGATCAGCCCGTACTTCACCTCACGGCGCATTGCCACCGATCCCCTCCCAGGAGTCTCGTCCTTGAATACGCACACAAGAACGTGCACCGCACTCTAAGGGACACGGGGAAGTGGTCGAGTCTCGATCCGGGCACGGTCCGGTGACGCGCTGTTGTACAGCTGTGACGGAATTGTCGAAGAGCGCGCCGGCCTCCCGCCTCACACCCAGCTGTCGAACCACATCCGGTGGTGCCAGGCCGACTTGGGGATCGGCATACCGGTATAGAGGGGATAGAAGTAGATGAAGTTCCAGACGATGAGAAGCACCAGGACACCGGCGCCGACCGCGCCGATGGTCCGGCGGCGTTCGGTGGAGCCCGGCGGGCCGATGAGCGCGCCGATCATCATGGCCAGCGCCAGGCACAGGAACGGGACGAACACCACCGCGTAGAAGAGGAAGATGGTCCGCTCCTGGTAGAGGAACCACGGCAGGTAGCCGGCCGCGACCCCGCAGGCGACGGCGCCGGCCCGCCAGTCCCGCTTGAACAGCCAGCGGTACAGGACGTAGAGCAGCGCGAAGCAGGCCGCCCACCACAGCAGCGGAGTGCCCAGCGCCAGCACCTCGCGGGCGCAGCCCTCGGCCGCGGTGCAGCCGTCCTGGCCGGCCTTGGGGTCCTCGTAGAAGTACGAGACCGGGCGGCCGAGGACCAGCCAGCTCCAGGGGTTGGACTGGTAGGTGTGCGGGGTGGTCAGGCCGGTGTGGAAGGCGTAGACCTCGGTCTGGTAGTGCCACAGGCTGCGCAGCCAGTCCGGCAGCCAGGTCCAGCCCGCCTTCTGGCCCTCGGGGGTGGTCGCCCAGTCGCGGTAATAGCCGCCCTTGGTGGCGATCCAGCCGGACCAGGACGCCAGGTAGGTGGCGAGGGCGACGACGACCGTCGAGCCGAAGGCGGGCAGGGCGTCACGGCGTACGGCGGAGCGGAAGGGGCGCCGGGCGCCGGCCGTACGGCGGGCCGCGACGTCCCACAGCACGGACATCAGGGCGAACGCGGCGAGGAAGTACAGGCCGTTCCACTTCGTCGCGGCGGACAGGCCGAGGCACAGGCCGGCCGCGATCCGCCAGGGGCGCCAACCGAGCCGCAGCCGGTCGCCGACCCCGGCGTCGGGGCGCGCCAAGCCGTCGGGGCCCAGCGGCAGCGCGTCCGCCAGCCGGCCCCGGGTGCGGTCCCGGTCGACCAGCAGACACCCGAACGCGGCCACCACCCAGAACATCACGATCAGGTCGAGCAGCGCGGTGCGGCTCATGACGAAGTGCAGCCCGTCCACCGCGAGCAGGGTGCCGGCCAGGCAGCCCAGGGCCGTCGAGCGCAGCAGCCGCCGCCCGATCCGGCAGACCATCAGGACGGACAGCGTGCCGAGCAGCGCCACCATGAACCGCCAGCCGAAGGGGTTCATCCCGAACACCCACTCGCCGAGCGCGATCAGCCACTTGCCCATGGGCGGGTGCACCACGTACGAGTGCTCGGGCGAGAGCAGGATCTGCGGCGGGTGCCCGACCAGGGCGTCGTTGGCGTTCTTGGCCCAGGTGCCCTCGTAGCCGTACTGCAGCAGCGACCAGGCGTCCTTGGGGTAGTACGTCTCGTCGAATATCACCTTCCGCGGGCTGCCCAGGTCCCAGAACCGCAGCACGCCGGCGAACAGCGTCACCAGCAGCGGACCGGCCCAGCCCGACCAGCGCGCGAGCCGGGCCGCCGCCCGCGGGCCCACACCGAACGCCGCCCACATCCGGCCGCCGGGCTCCGGGAAGGCGGGCACCAGCCGCGCCCGGACATCGGCCTGCGGGCGCGCCGGGTACCCGAAGCGGCGCAGGCGCCGCTGCCACACGGGGGGCTGCCCGGCCGGTTCCGGGGCGCGGTGCGCGGCGGCGTCGGTCGCGGTGGTCTCACTCGTCACCCGGCCCATCGTAGGGAAGCGGCCTGTGGACCGGTGCGGAGCGCCACCGGGGATGGCGCCGGACGGGGACGCGGCCCCGCCCTGGGAGGATGGGCGGGTGACTGGAACGCTGGTACTTGCAGGGACGCCCATCGGTGAGATCGCGGACGCGCCGCCGCGACTCGCCACCGAGCTCGCGGCCGCCGATGTGATCGCCGCCGAGGACACCCGGCGGCTGCGCCGGCTGACCCAGGCGCTGGAGGTGACTCCGGCCGGCCGGATCGTGTCGTACTTCGAGGGCAACGAGGCGGCGCGGACCCCGGAGCTGGCCGACGCGCTGGCCGGCGGCGCGCGGGTGCTGCTGGTCACCGACGCCGGGATGCCGTCGGTCTCCGACCCCGGCTACCGCCTGGTGGCCGCGGCCGTCGAGCGCGGCATCAAGGTCACCGCCGTACCGGGCCCGAGCGCCGTGCTCACCGCCCTGGCCGTCTCCGGGCTGCCGGTGGACCGCTTCTGCTTCGAGGGGTTCCTGCCGCGCAAGGCCGGCGAGCGGCGCTCCCGGCTGAGCGAGGTCGAGGGCGAGCGCCGCACGCTGGTCTACTTCGAGGCGCCGCACCGCCTGGACGACACCCTGGCCGCGATGGCCGAGGTCTTCGGCGCGGACCGGCGGGCCGCGGTCTGCCGGGAGCTGACCAAGACCTACGAGGAGGTCAAGCGCGGCCCGCTGGGCGAGCTGGCGGCGTGGGCGGCCGAGGGGGTGCGCGGCGAGATCACCATCGTGGTCGAGGGCGCGCCGCAGAGCGGGCCGCAGGAGACCGACGCCGCGGAGCTGGTGCGCCGGGTGCGGATCCGCGAGGAGGCGGGGGAGCGGCGCAAGGAGGCCATCGCCGCGGTCGCCGCGGAGGCGGGGCTGCCCAAGCGGGAGGTCTTCGACGCGGTGGTCGCGGCGAAGAACGCCGAGAAGGACGCCGCGAAGGACGCCGCGAAGGACGGAAAGGGCGCCGGGAAGCCGGGGAGTCCTGAGAAGAACGGTTAGCGGAATCCGGTCACCAGCGGGGGTCACGAAACCGTCCGCCGGGGAATGATGCGCAGCGCACGGCGAAAACCGACTCATCAGAAGGTAAACGGCTGGCCGGAAAGGTAAAGCGCGGGCCGAGGCAATGGGGTGATTTTCCTACCGTCGGCCAAATCTGCGCCAATACCACCGGCGATCAGCTGCGTCGCGGCCGGGAAAGGCGTCCACTGGGTGAGGGAACGAACCGTTCCCGAAGACCTTGTCCAGCGGACAAGAGGAGCGCACATGAGCGAAATCGCCAAGACCACCGGCGCACCCACGACCAGCGGCGCCCACCCCCAGCCCGAGCCCGCCGCGCACGAGGCGTACTCCTTCGCCTGCATGAGGTGCGGCCACGGCTGGGAGCAGGCGTACGAGATAGTCCACCAGCTCGACGGCAAGGGCGAGCTGCATGTCGTCTATTACGCGGACGGCGAGCGGGTGCCCTCACCACTGAGCCACCCCGACTGCCTCAAGTGCAGCAGCAACATCGTCCGCATCATGCGCTCCGGTCAGGTCACGATGGTCTCCGACGCGATCGCGCACCTGCACCAGCGCCAGCCCGGCAGCGGCCGCAGTGCGAAGCACGACCGGCACGACAAGCACGGGAAGCCCGAGGAGAACGCCGACGGAACGGTGCCTGCCGCAGCGACCCGGGGGCGCACCGGCAGCACCGCCGAGGACGGCCCGGACGCCGGCAAGCACCACTGGCACCTCTCCGACCTGCTGCACCCCTTCCAGCACCACCGCAGGTGAGGCGCCGGCCGCGGTCCTCGTAGGATCGCGGCCATGGCACCGCAGGACAAGAACACCCCGCCGCCGCTGCCCGAGCCCCTTCGGGTGGCGGTCGCGGACTCGCACACCCACCTGGACATGCAGGAGTGCACCGTCGAGGAGGCGCTCGCCAAGGCCGCCTCCGTCGGGGTGACCACCGTGGTCCAGGTGGGCTGCGACCTGGCCGGCTCCCGGTGGGCCGCGGACACCGCGGCCGCGCACGACGCCGTGCACGCCACCGTGGCCCTGCACCCCAACGAAGCGCCCCGGATCGTGCTCGGCGACCCCGATGGGTGGTCGCGGCAGGGCGCCAGGGAGCCCGGCGGGGACGCCGCCCTGGACGCCGCGCTCGACGCGATCGACGCGCTCGCCGCCCTGCCGCACGTCCGCGGCGTCGGCGAGACCGGCCTCGACTACTTCCGTACGGGCCCGGACGGCATGGCCGCCCAGGAGCGGTCCTTCCGCGCCCACATCGAGATCGCCAAGCGGCACGACAAGGCCCTGGTCATCCACGACCGCGAGGCCCACGACGACGTCCTGCGGATCCTGCGCGAGGAGGGCGCCCCCGAGCGGACCGTCTTCCACTGCTACTCCGGCGACGCCGCGATGGCCGAGATCTGCGCCGAGGCCGGCTACTTCATGTCCTTCGCCGGCAACGTCACCTTCAAGAACGCCCAGCCGCTGCGCGACGCCCTCGCCGTCGCCCCGGCCGAACTGGTCCTCGTCGAGACCGACGCCCCCTTCCTCACCCCCGCCCCGTACCGCGGACGGGCCAACGCCCCGTACCTCATTCCGGTCACCCTGCGGGCGATGGCCGAGGTCAAGGGGCTGACGGAGGACGCCCTGGCCACCGCGGTCGCGGCGAACACCGCCCGCGCCTTCGGTTACTGAGCCGCCGGCCGGCCGGCGGCGCTGCGCCACGGCCGCGAGCCGGGGCGCCGCGGGGCCATCCGAGGTACCCCGAAATGACCACTTTACGTATCGGTGTGACTTTGGCGAGGTATCCCCGCTCCGCTACATTCCGCCCGTCAACCGCATCCGGGCATGTGGAGCGCGCCGTGAGCCATTCACCAAGCACCCACCGCGCCGCGCGCAGCCGTCGCAGGCGCCGCGCCGCACACCCCGAAGCGCTGCGCCGGCTGCTGCCCCGGGCCGTGGTCGTCGCCTTCCTCGCCGGCGGCACCACCGCCTTCATCGCGCACGACAAGGCCGTCCGGCTCACCGTCGACGGCACCCCGCGCACCCTGCACACCTTCGCCCACGACGTCGACGACCTGCTGGCCGACGAGCACCTCGGCATCGGGGCCCACGACATCGTCGCGCCCGCCCCCGGCACCGAGCTGACCAGCGGCGACGAGGTCGTCGTACGGCACGGACGACCGGTCGTGCTCACCATCGACGGCCACCGCCGCACGGTGTGGACCACCGCCGGCACCGTCGCCGAGACGCTCCGCCAGCTCGGCGTCCGTGCCGAGGGCGCCTACCTGTCGGCCTCCCGCTCCCGCCGGATCGAGCGGCACGGCATGGAACTGGCGGTCCGCACCGAACGCTCGGTGGTCTTCCTCGCCGACGGCCGCGAATACCGCATCCGCACCAACGCCGCCACCGTCCGCCAGGCGCTCGCCGAGGCCGGCCTCGGGCTGCGCGACCAGGACACCACCTCGGTGCCGCCGGACAGCTTCCCGCGCGAGGGCCAGACCGTCTCCGTACTGCGCATCACCGGCTCCAAAGAGGTCCGCGAGGAGCCCGTCCCCTTCCGCACCGTCCACCGGCCCGACCCCACGCTGACCCGCGGGACCGTCTCCGTCGTGCAGCAAGGACGGCCCGGCGTGCGGCGGGTCACCTACCGGCTGCGCACCGTCAACGGCGTCAAGCAGAAGCCGAAACGATTGCGCACCGAGGTCGTGCGCGCCGCGCGCCCGCAGATCGTGCACCTCGGCACCCGCGTGCTGCCCCGCACCGTGCGCGGCGCCGAGCACCTCGCCTGGGGCGCGCTGGCCCGCTGCGAGGCGGGCGGCCGCCCGGACGCGGTCGACTCCTCGGGCACCTACGGCGGGCTCTACCAGTTCGATGTCGCCACCTGGCGGGCCCTCGGCGGCCGGGGCCGCCCGCAGGACGCCCCCGCCGAGGAGCAGACCTACCGGGCCAAGAAGCTGTACATCACCCGGGGGGCGACTCCCTGGCCGGTGTGCGGCCGTAAGCTTCACGGGTGAGCAACAGCAGCACCGACGACTCCGGCCCCCTCCTCGGGCCCGCCGACATCCGCGAGCTGGCCGGCGCGCTGGGGGTACGTCCCACCAAACAGCGCGGCCAGAACTTCGTCATCGACGCCAACACCGTCCGCCGGATCGTGCGGACCGCCGAGGTCCGCCCCGACGACGTGGTCGTCGAGATCGGACCGGGCCTGGGCTCGCTGACCCTGGGACTGCTGGAGGCCGCGGACCGGGTCATCGCCGTCGAGATCGACGACGTGCTGGCCGCCGCGCTGCCGAGCACCGTCGCCGCCCGGCTGCCCGGGCGCGCCGACCGCTTCGCGCTGGTGCACAGCGACGCGATGCACGTCACCGAGCTGCCCGGCCCCGAGCCGACCGCGCTCGTCGCCAACCTCCCCTACAACGTCGCGGTGCCGGTGCTGCTGCACATGCTCGCCACCTTCCCGAGCATCGACCGCACCCTGGTCATGGTCCAGTCCGAGGTCGCCGACCGGCTGGCCGCCCGCCCCGGCAACAAGGTCTACGGCGTCCCCTCGGTCAAGGCCAACTGGTACGCGGAGGTCAAGCGGGCCGGCGCCATCGGCCGCAACGTCTTCTGGCCGGCGCCCAACGTCGACTCCGGCCTGGTCTCCCTCGTCCGCCGCGACAAGCCGGTCGAGACCTCGGCCACCCGCGCCGAGGTCTTCGGCGTCGTCGACGCCGCGTTCGCCCAGCGCCGCAAGACGCTGCGGGCCGCGCTGGCGGGCTGGGCCGGCTCGGCCGCCGCGGCGGAGGCCGCGCTGGTCGCCGCGGGCATCTCGCCGCAGGCCCGCGGGGAGGCGCTGACGGTGGAGGAATTCGCACGGATCGCGGAGATGCGGGAGGCGGGCAAGTGACGGAGTCGGTGACGGTACGCGTCCCCGCGAAGGTCAATGTGCAGCTGGCGGTGGGCGCGGCCCGCCCGGACGGCTTCCACGACCTGGCGAACGTCTTCCTCGCGGTCGGCCTTTACGACGAGGTCACCGCCACCCCCGCGGACACCCTGCGGGTCACCGCCGAGGGCCACGACGTCGACCAGATCCCGCTGGACCGGACGAACCTGGCGGCCCGCGCCGCCGAACTGCTCGCGGCCCGCCACGGCATCGAGCCGCGGGTGCACCTCCACATCACCAAGGACATCCCGGTCGCCGGCGGCATGGCCGGCGGCAGCGCGGACGCCGCCGGCGCGCTGCTGGCCTGCGACGCCCTGTGGTCCACCGGCGCCTCCCGCGACGAACTCCTCGCCCTCTGCGCCGAGTTGGGCAGCGATGTGCCGTTCAGCCTGGTCGGTGGGGCGGCCCTGGGCCGGGGCCGCGGCGAACTGCTGACCCCGCTCACCGTCGGCGGTGCCTTCCACTGGGTCTTCGCGGTCGCCGACGGCGGGCTGTCCACCCCGGCCGTCTACCGCGAGTTCGACCGCCTGACCGCCGGGACCGACGTCCCCGCCCCCGAGGCCGACCCCCGGCTGCTGGCCGCCCTGGAGAGCGGCGACGCCACCGCCCTCGCCGCGGTCCTCGCCAACGACCTCCAGCCCGCCGCCCTCTCGCTGCGCCCCACGCTCACCGCCACACTGGAGGCCGGCACCGCCGCCGGCGCCCTGGCCGCCCTGGTCTCCGGCTCGGGACCGACCACCGCCTTCCTGGCCAAGAACGCGGAGGCGGCCCGGGAGGTGGCGGCGGCGCTGCTGGCCTCCGGCACCTGCCGCCAGGTACGGGTCGCGGACTCGCCGGCGGAGGGGGCGACGGTCCTTTAGCGGGGCGGGCCTTAGGGAGTGGGCGAACGGATCCCGTAAGGGGTGCCTGCGCCCCCTTCGGGGCCACAACGCGGCGGGGGCGGGCGGGTATTCCCGCAGCCGCCCCCTGACGCGCAGGGCCCGGGTGACTCAAGCGCCGGGCAGGCCCGCGTCCTTGACAGCGGTGACGAAGGACGACCAGGCGGCTGCCGGAAAGACGAGCGCCGGCCCGTGCGGGTCCTTGGAGTCACGAACGGGAACGATATGGGGGAGGCCGTCGACCACCTCGACGCAGTTCCCGCCGTCGCCGCTGGTGTAGCTGCTCTTGCGCCACACAGCGGTGCTCAAGTCAACGTCGCTGTTTGCCATTTCGGTAGTCCTCTACGGCCGCATCGATCATGGTGAGGGACGCCTCAGGAGCGAGTGCGGCGGCCCTGAGCCGATCGTATGCCTTGCGGTAAGTCTTCACGAGAGCCGGATCGTCGATGGTGTCGCCGCTGTACTCGGACTCCAGGTACGCCAGCGGGGGAGCGTCCGGGAACGTCATGAGCTGCAGCAACCCCACCAGCATGAGGGGATGCGGCCCACAATTCCACGGAAGAATCTGTGGAATGATCCGGTGGCGTTTCGTCAGCGCCGAAATGCGACCGAGCTGATCGGCCATCTCTTCCGGAGGCAGGAGCGGGCAGCGCAGCACTGATTCGGAGAGGATCACCCAGTACTCAGGAGTCCGGTGATCGTCCTCGAACAGCTGGGCCCGCGCCATGCGGGCGCTCACCTTCTCCTCCACCTCTTCGGGAGTCATCAGTGGGTGCGTCGCTCGTACCAGTGCCCGCGTGTACGCGGCGGTTTCCAATAATCCGGGAATGAGCGTCGGACACCACTCCTCGATCGTCTCCGCGCGCTTCTCGGCCTCCAAGGTGTGCTCGAACCAATCGGCATGTCCACTCCGCCTGGCCCTGCGCACGTCCTCACAACGCCGCTGGAAGAAGCCGTCCGTCTTCAACACCCGGTCCACGTGCTCGGCCAGCTCCGCCGGCATCCGCCGCTCGCCGCGTTCGATCTCGCTCAGGTGGCTCGGGCCGTAGAAGCTGCCCTCCACCAGCTGCTGGAGCGTGAGCCCGGCCAGCTCGCGCTGGTAGCGCAGCTCCTTGCCGTAGAAAGTGGGGACTCCGGCCGAGCCGTCAATGTCCTTGCGCCGTGCCACGGTTCACCGCCGTACCTGTTGCTGATTCCCGGTCGTTGCGGGACGGGCCGCGCGGCTCCCGCAATTTCCCCCACGGCACACCGCGTGTACCCGGACCACGACCGGGCGCCCAACCCTCTTTTACGCTACGCCGAGTGACGTCACGCTGTGAGTGCTTCGTCACAATGCGCACAGGGAAGTGCAAAGGGATATGCGAGACATGCACAGCGAACCGCCCACGAAAACGCACCGCGAACCGCACCGCGAACCGCACTGCGACCCGCACGACGACGTGCACGACAGCGCCGCGGAGCTGCGTACCGCGCTCCAGGACCACGGCATCACGCTGCCGTCGCTCGGTGTCGACCTGCCCGGTTTCGCCGGCGCCTACGGCGTCCCGCTCGTCGCCCTCGGTAACTGCAACGCGGCCACCGCCCGCCGGCTCGCCGACGCGCTCCGCAAGGCGGCCCCCCGTTGAACCGCACCACCGAACTGGTCCGCACGCTCCTCGAACCGCTGCTGAACCGGCTGGTGCCCGGCCGGGGCGGTCACCGGGCGACCAGCAGCACCGGCGCCCTTTCCGCCACCGCCTGGTCACCGGCGCCCCCGGCGCGCCGCCTCGTCCGCGCGCACCGGGTGCCGCCCGGCCTGCTCCCGCTGTGCGGTGCGGGCGGCCACGTCGTCCGCCCGTACGCCAACACGGCGGGAGGAGGGCGGCGGCCGCCCGTGGACCAGGTCGCCAGGCGCCGGGAACTGGAGGAGAGCGTGCGGAGGCTCAACACCTGGTCGTCCGGTGGGGGTGGGCGCCGTTGAGGCCACCGCCCGTGGGGCCGGGAGCCGCACGCCGCGCAGGCAGCCGGCCGGTGGCCCGGTCCACACGAGCCCGCGAGCCGCGGCGGGCCGTGCGGCGGCCGGCGGCCGTACTGTCGAACCCGTCACCGAGGAGGACTTCCGATGCGCAGCGTGACCTATTCGATGAACGTCTCACTGGACGGCTACATCGTCGGACCGGACGGCGGCTTCGACTGGACGGCGCCGGACGAAGACGTCTTCCGCTTCTGGATCGACGAGATCCGCGGGGTCGGCGTCCACCTGATGGGACGACGGCTGTACGAGACGATGCTGTACTGGGAGACCGCCGATCAGGATCCCTCGCTCGACGCCGCCATGCTCGAATGGGCCGCGCTCTGGAAGCCGCTCCCGAAGGTGGTGTTCTCCACCACGCTGTCGGCGGTGCAGGGCCATGCACGCCTGGCCTCCGGCGGTCCGGCGGAGGAGATCGAGCGGTTGCGAGCCGAGCCGGGGGAGGGCGAGATCGCGATCGGCGGCGCGACCCTCGCCGCCGAGGCGGCCGCGGCGGGTCTGATCGACGAGTACCGGGCCATGGTCCACCCGGTGCTGGTCGGCGGGGGCACTCCGTTCTTCCCCCGGCACGAGCGCCGGGTGGATCTCGAACTCGTCGAGACCCGGACCTTCAGCTCGCGAGTCGTCTACCTCCACCACCGCGTGGTGCGCTAGCCGGCTTTTCCACCGAGCCCCGGGAAGAACGGGGGCTTCCTAGCTCCCGGCCGCCGTCGCCAGTACCTCGGCCACCAACTGCCCCGCCCGTACCGCGTGTTCCGCGGTCGTCGGCAGGCAGCGGTCCGACGCCGGGTCGTACGCCGTCATGATCACGCCGGCGTGGTCGGTGTCCGGCTCCTGGAGCGTCACCGGGCGGCCCGCGGCACGCAGCGCCTCGGCCAGCTCGCGGGAGCAACGGGGGTCCACCACGGTGTCCCGGCTCCCGTGCACCAGGCGGACCGGGACGGCCGGGTCCAGGCCGTCGGCGACGTCGGCCAGCGGGCCCACGCCGGTGGTGATCGCCGGCAGGTCGTAGCGGCCCGCGACGCCGACCACCGCGGCGGGCCGCCACCCTCCGGTGACCTCGGGCCGCAGTGCGACACCCAGCGCCGCCCCCGCCCCGGCCGACCAGCCGGCCAGCACCAGCGACTCCCCGTCACCGCCCAGCCCGGCCGCCCCCGCGCGGACGAACGCCAGCGACTCCAGCAGCTGCGACCGGCCGCGGTCCGCGGCGTCCGAGGCCCAGTCCGGTACGAGCACCAGCAGGCCCCGCGCCGCGGCCGTCCGGGCCAGCGGTTCGAGGATGTCCCGCTCGTCGGGGCCGATGCCGTGCCAGAGCAGTACGGTCCCGGCCAGCCGCGCCGCCGCCGGGCGGTACACGTCCAGCCGCTTGCCGCCCGGGCCGTAGACCAGCCCCCGTACCGTCTCCACTGTCGTACCTGTGTCGGATGTCATGGACGCGACGCTAGCGGACGGGCGGCCGCGCCCCTCAGGCGCCCGCGACGCCCGGCGGCCTCCTCAGGCGCCCGCGATGCCCAGCGACACCAGCCAGGCGAGGGCCAGCACGCACGGCGCGGCGAGCAGGCAGACCACACCCGCCGTGCGCCGGCTGCCCATGCCGACGACGGTCAGCACCGCGGCCGTGACGGCGGCGGCGACGGGCAGGAAGGCAACGGTCTGCTGGCCGCCCGTCGAGCAGATCGGGCGTGCGTCGCCCTCGAAGCAGTTGTCGCTGGCCATGACGAACAGCGGCACGATCACCGCGGTGAGCCCGGCGCCCGCCAGCAGGAGCAGGCCGAGGACGAGACGGCCCAGGACGGCGCCCACCCCGTGCCGGGGCCCGTCGAGGGGCGGCAGCACGGCCGGTGCCTGGTGGTTGTTCATGGTGCACAAGGTATGCCCGCCGCACGCCGCCGCCATCGGTACGGCTACTCACCGGCTACCCAGGTGTCGGCCCGCCCCGGTGGGGATCTCCGCTCCGGGTCGGCGGCTTCCGCACGCCGACTAGGCTGGGAAGGTCGATCGACCCGAAGCGCAGGAGTGAGATGGCCGTCAACCTCGTCAATCTGGAAGCCGTCGGCAAGGTCTACGGAACCCGTGCCCTGCTCGACGGTGTCTCCCTCGGCGTCAACGAGGGGGACCGGATCGGCGTCGTCGGGCGCAACGGCGACGGCAAGACCACCCTGATCCGGATCCTCGCCAAGCTGGAGAGCGCCGACGACGGCCGGGTCACCCACTCCGGCGGCCTGCGGCTCGGGGTGCTGACCCAGCACGACTCCCTCGACCCGGCCGCCACCATCCGCCACGAGGTCATCGGCGACCTCGCCGACCACGAGTGGGCCGGCAACGCCAAGATCCGCGACGTGCTGACCGGCCTCTTCGGCGATCTGCACATGCCGGGCTTCGACAAGGGCCTGGACACCGTCATCGGCCCGCTGTCCGGTGGCGAGCGGCGCCGTATCGCGCTCGCCAAGCTGCTGATCGCCGAGCAGGACCTGATCGTCCTCGACGAGCCCACCAACCACCTCGACGTCGAGGGCATCTCCTGGCTCGCCCGCCACCTGCGCGCCCGCCGCTCCGCCCTCGTCGTGGTCACCCACGACCGCTGGTTCCTCGACCAGGTCTGCACGCGCATGTGGGACGTCCAGCGCGGCGATGTCCACGAGTACGAGGGCGGCTACAGCGACTACGTCTTCGCCCGCGCCGAGCGCGAGCGGATCGCCGCCACCGAAGAGGCCAAGCGGCAGAATCTGATGCGCAAGGAGCTGGCCTGGCTGCGGCGCGGCGCCCCGGCCCGTACGAGCAAGCCCCGCTTCCGCATCGAGGCCGCCAACGAACTGATCGCGGACGTCCCGCCGCCCCGCGACAACGCCGAGCTGATGAAGTTCGCCAGCTCCCGCCTCGGCAAGACCGTCTTCGAGCTGGAGGACGTCAGCGTCCAGGCCGGGCCGAAGGTCCTCCTCAAGCACCTGACCTGGCAGCTGGGCCCCGGCGACCGGATCGGCCTGGTCGGCGTCAACGGCGCCGGCAAGACCTCGCTGCTGCGGGCGCTGGCCGAGGCGGCCCGGACGCAGGGCGACGCGCAGCCGGCCGGCGGCAAGATCGTCGTCGGCAAAACCGTCAAGCTGGCCTACCTCTCCCAGGAGGTCGGCGAACTCCCCCCGACGCTGCGGGTGCTGGAGGCCGTCCAGCAGGTGCGCGAGCGGGTCGACCTGGGCAAGGGCCGCGAGATGACCGCCGGCCAGCTCTGCGAGAAGTTCGGCTTCACCAAGGAGAAGCAGTGGACCCCGGTCGGCGACCTCTCCGGCGGTGAACGCCGCCGCCTCCAGATCCTCCGCCTCCTGATGGACGAGCCCAACGTCCTCTTCCTCGACGAGCCGACGAACGACCTCGACATCGAGACCCTGACCCAGCTGGAAGACGTCCTCGACAGCTGGCCCGGCTCCCTCATCGTCATCAGCCACGACCGCTACTTCATCGAGCGCACCACCGACCGCGTCCACGCCCTCCTCGGCGACGCCACGCTCCGGATGCTGCCCCGCGGCCTGGACGAGTACCTGGAGCGCCGCCAGAAGGTCATCGAGGCCGCCACACCGTCCCCCGCCCCGCAGGCCACGGCCCCCAAGAAGGCCGCCGCCGTCAACCGCGCCGCCCAGAAGGAACTCCAGAAGATCGAGCGCCAGTTGGACAAGCTCGGCGACAAGGAGAGCAAGCTCCACGCCCAGATCGCCGAAAACGCCACCGACTTCGAAAAGGTAGCCGGCCTCGACGCCCAACTCCGAGAGCTCACCGCGGAGAAGGAAGAACTGGAAATGCGCTGGCTGGAGCTGGCGGAAGAGTCGTAAAGGGGATGTTCGGGGAAAGGGTGGCGGCCGTCTCGGATATCTCTTACCGGGAGCCTGCTACCTACCCTGGAGGGGCGCGGCCTGGCCAACCGCGTCCCCCTGGTCTCCCGATGCGTGGCAGGTGAGGGCGGGAAGGGGGCAGGGTTCCGGGGCTGCCCCTGCCGCTGTCCATACGGCTTCGAAGTCGCCTTCCGTGAGGGCGAATGCAGAGAATTCAGGCTGCGCCGCAACGTCTTCGAATTTTCCGACCGGGCCTTCGCTCAGCCCAATTTCTGCGGTCTCATCACTTCCATCGGTGCGCAGCAGTCGCTGATCTCGATACTCCTGGACCTTGCGCGTCTCGTAGCCCTCTTCGTCGATTTCACTGAAGAGCGTTACCGGCTCTTCCTCGAAATCGTGATGCCAGATGACTTTCCAGTACCGCATCATGTGGCGGGCCCCCTCCCTGTTTTCACCTCACCTGCTCAGGCCACTCTGGCACGCGGCACTGACCGGGTAACCCGTCTGCCCAGGCCGGCGGGGCGCCATGGCCTCCTCGATGCCCCCCGCGCCCCCACGCCGACGGCGCCAATCGGCCCCGAATGGGCGGGATTCCAGCATTCCGGGGGTCTTCTCCCCGGTAGGGGGCGCGCTCCGGCAGTCGAGCGTGTAGCTTCCCGGGGACGAGTGGCCCGGCCGGGGCCGCGCGGGGGCCCGCCGGGGTGGAGGGGGTTGCTCGATGGGCGTGCGGCTCATGGTGGTCGACGATCACCGTTTGCTCGCGGAGGCGCTCGCCTCGGCGCTGAAGCTGCGCGGGCACCGTGTGCTGGCGGCCGCCGCGCCGAGCGCCGGGGCCGCGGACCTGGTGGTGAGCCGGGCGCCGGAGGTGTGCCTGCTGGGCACCGCGCAGCCCGCCCAGCCGGGTGCCTTCGACCCGGTCGTGCGGATCAAGAAGGAGCGGCCGCAGGTCGCGGTGGTGGTGCTGGGGCCGGTGCCCAGCCCGCGCGGGATCGCCGCCGCCTTCGCGGCCGGGGCCTCCGGGTACGTCCGCAACGACGAGCGGATCGAGGGCGTGGAGCGCGCCATGATGAAGGCGCGGGCGGGGGAGTCGGCGGTCTCGCCGCAGCTGTTGCAGCAGGCTTTCGAGGAGCTGCTGCACCCCGCGGCGCAGCCGGACGACGAGGGCGCGCGGCTGCTGGAGCTGCTCACCCCGCGCGAGGTCGAGGTGCTGATGCGGGTCGCGGACGGTGAGGACACCCGGCTGATCGCGGCCGGGATGGACATCGCGCCGAGTACGGCGCGGACGCATGTCCAGCGGGTGCTGATGAAGCTGGAGGTGGGCTCGCGGCTGGAGGCCGCCGCCCTGGCGGCGCGTACCGGGCTGCTGGACCGGGCGGGCAGCGGCCGGGCCGGGCGGACGACGGCGGCGGGACCGGAGGATCCGGCCCCGCCGCGGCAATCCGGGTGAGCGACGCCCGGTTCAGCCCTTCGCGGGCTCGTTCTCGGCGGCGGCCGCCAGTTCTGCGGCGGTCGGTGGGACGGCCGGCCGCAGCTTCAGCCAGACCAGGAAGAACAGGCCGAGGGCGAGCATGCCCAGGCCGGTCCACAGGTTGATGTTGATGTCCTGGGCCTTCTTGAGGTCCGCGTCGCCGGCCGTCAGCCCGGCGATGGTGACGATCACGCCGTAGACGACGAACAGGCCGCCGATGATGAGCCGTACGTCGAAGAGCCGCGCGGCGGTCGCCGATTCGCGCTCCAGCTCCTCGACCTCGTGCTGGTGGTCACTCATGGTGGGTCAACTCCGCTGGTGTGGGGCCGGTGTCAGAAGGAGAACGGGATGTAGCAGACGGCGGCGAGGACGACCGCGCCCCAGCCCAGCAGGGCCGGCTTGCGGTACCAGGCGTCGTCGCCCTCGGCGGGCAGCTCCTCCATGCCGGGGGACCTCGTGCCGTAGACCAGTCCGGCCAGCGACTCGGCGGGCCGGGGTTTGGTGACCAGGGTGACCACGACCATCACCAGCGCGCCGACGACGAACGCGACGATCGAGGAGACGAAGTTGGCGCCCTGGTCGGAGGGGATCGCGATGATGCCCTGCTTGTAGAACCAGAAGTAGTTGACCATCGCGGCGGCGGTGCCGGACAGCAGGCCCCAGAAGCCGGCGGCGGCGCTGGTCCGCTTCCAGAACATGCCGATGATGAAGACGACGAACAGGGGCACGTTGAAGAAGGAGAAGAGCGTCTGCAGGTAGTTCATGATGTTGCTGAAGGACGAGGCGATGAAGGCGGTGCCCATGCCGATCAGCACGCCGACCGCGGTCACCACACGGCCCGTCTTCAGGTAGTACGCGTCCTCGCGGCCCTTCTTCAGGTACGCGGCCCATATGTCGTTGGTGAAGACCGTGTTGAAGGACGACACGTTGGCGGCCATACCGGCCATGAAGGCGGCGAGCAGGCCGGTCACGGCGATGCCGAGGACGCCGTTGGGGAGCAGGTCGCGCATCAGCACCGGGATGGCGTCGTTGTACTGCAGGCCGTCCTTGGACTTGCCCAGCGTCGGCTCCATGACCAGCGCGATCAGGCCGGGCACGACGACGACCATGGGTATGAAGATCTTGGGGAAGGCGGCGATCAGCGGGGTGCGCTTGGCGGCGGAGAGGTTCTTCGCGGACAGCGCGCGCTGCACCTCGGCGAAGTTGGTGGTCCAGTAGCCGAAGCTCATCACGAAGCCGAGGCCGAGGACGATGGTGAGCCAGTTCGCGCCGAGCGGGTTGCCCTCACCGATGCCGGTGCCCTTCCAGGCGGTCAGGAACGCGTCGCCGTGCGAGGAATTCAGCGAGTGGGTGAGGCCGTCCCAGCCGCCGACGCGCTTGAGGCCGACGACGGTCAGCGGGATCAGCGCGGCCAGGATGACGAAGAACTGGAGCACCTCGTTGTAGATCGCCGAGGTCAGGCCGCCGATGGTGATGTACGCGAGCACGAAGAAGCCGGCGACGACGATGGCCACCCACTGCGGCCAGCCGAGCAGCGCCTGCAGCACGATCGCCATCGCGTAGAGGTTCACGCCCGCGATCAGGACGGACGAGACGGCGAAGATGATCGAGGAGAGCAGGTGCGAGGAGGGGCCGAAGCGGTGCAGCAGGAATTCCGGCACCGAGCGGACCTTGGAGCCGTAGTAGAACGGCATCATCACCAGGCCGAGGAAGACCATCGCCGGGATGGCGCCGATCCAGTACCAGTGGACGGTGTAGGCCCCGTACTGCGCGCCGTTGGCGGCCATGCCGAGGATCTCGGTGGCGCCGAGGTTGGCGGCGACGAAGGCCAGGCCGGTGACCCAGGCGGGAAGTGACCGCCCGGAGAGGAAGAAGTCCAGGCTCGTCCGCACGCTCCGTTTGGCCGCGAATCCGATGCCGAGGACGACGATGAAGTAGAGGGCCAGGATCGTGTAGTCGAGCCCGTTGGTGGGGAGCCGTAGCCCTTCGGCCAGGGTGATCATGTCGGAGCTCACTTCCGGGGGTCCGGGGTCGCCCCCGGAGGACGCGTCATTGCGTGCGAACTGAACGCACAGAAAGCTACGCGCGGCCGGTCAGAAACTGAACACTTTTGTTCGATCGAGTTGTTGGATCGTGATGCGGCTGACCGGTATGAGGCGGTATGGGTGGGGGTGGACCGGCCATACGGGCGACATTGACGGCACTGTTTAGTTGTGCTTCATTGTGTTTGTTTGTGTTTGCTCGGCGGTGGTGCGTGTGATGAGGAGCTCCCGGTGAAGAAGACGACGACCCGGCTCGCGGACGGCCGGGAGCTGATCTACTACGACTCGCGCGACGACGTCGTACGCGACACCCCCGACCCGCGCCCCCTCGACCCCGTCGCCACCGCCTCCGAGATCCGCCACGACCGGCTCCTCGGCGACCGGGTCGCCGTCGCCTCGCACCGCCAGGCCCGCACCTACCACCCCCCGGCCGACGCGTGCCCGCTGTGCCCCTCGCGCGAGGGCCGGGACTCCGAGATCCCCGCCGCCGACTACGACGTCGTCGTCTTCGAGAACCGCTTCCCCTCCCTCGCCGGCGACCACGGCCGCTGCGAGGTCGTCTGCTTCACCCCCGACCACGAGGCGTCCTTCGCCGACCTCACCGAGGAACAGGCCGCCCTCGTCCTCGCCGCCTGGACCGACCGCACCGCCGAACTCTCCCAACTCCCCGGCGTCGAGCAGGTCTTCTGCTTCGAGAACCGCGGCCGCGAGATCGGCGTCACCCTCGGCCACCCGCACGGCCAGATCTACGCCTACCCCTTCACCACCCCCCGCACCGAGCGGATGCTGCGCTCCCTCGCCGCGCACCGCGAGACCACCGGCGGCAACCTCTTCGACGAGGTCGTCGCCGACGAGCTGGCCGACGGCCGCCGCGTCGTCCTGGAGGGCGAGCACTGGGTGGCCTTCGTCCCGTACGCCGCCCACTGGCCGTACGAGGTGCACCTCTACCCGCGGCGCCGGGTGCCCGACCTGCTCGCCCTCGACGACGCCGCACGCACAGAATTCCCCCAGGTCTATCTGGAAGTGCTGCGGCGCTTCGACCGGATCTTCGACGGCGGGGAAGACGGGCAGGCCGCGCCGCCGACGCCGTACATCGCCGCCTGGCACCAGGCTCCGCTGCGCGCCGCACAGCGCGAGGAATTCGCGCTCCACCTCGAGCTTTTCACCATTCGCCGGACTTCCGGCAAGCTGAAGTTCCTCGCGGGTTCCGAATCCGGCATGAACGTGTTCATCAACGACGTGCCGCCGGAGGCCGCGGCCGAGCGACTGCGAGAGGTAGCAAGCAAGTCATGAGCAAGCCTGAGTCTGGCAAGTACCTGGTGACGGGCGGGGCGGGTTACGTGGGAAGCGTGGTGGCCCAGCACCTGCTGGAGGCCGGCCACGCCGTGACCGTCCTCGACAACCTCTCCACCGGCTTCCGCGCGGGCGTCCCCGCCGGCGCCGAGTTCATCGAGGGCGACATCCGCGACGCCGCCAGGTGGCTGGACTCCACATACGACGCGGTGCTGCACTTCGCCGCGTTCTCGCAGGTCGGCGAGTCCGTCGTGAAGCCCGAGAAGTACTGGGACAACAACGTCGGCGGCACCATGGAGCTGCTCGCGGCGATGCGGACGGCGGGGGTGCGCAAGCTCGTCTTCTCCTCCACCGCCGCGACCTACGGCGAGCCGGTGAGCACCCCGATCACCGAGACCGACCCGACGGCCCCCACCTCCCCGTACGGCGCCAGCAAGCTCGCCGTCGACCACATGATCACCGGAGAGGCCGCCGCCCACGGCCTGGCCGCCGTCTCGCTGCGCTACTTCAACGTCGCCGGCGCCTACGGCAGCTGCGGCGAGCGGCACGACCCCGAGTCGCACCTCATCCCGCTCATCCTCCAGGTCGCCCAGGGCAAGCGCGAGGCGATCTCCGTCTACGGCGACGACTACCCCACCCCCGACGGCACCTGCGTCCGCGACTACATCCACGTCGCCGACCTCGCCGAGGCCCACCTGCTCGCGCTCGCCGCGGCCACCGCGGGCGAGCACCTGATCTGCAACCTCGGCAACGGCAACGGCTTCTCCGTCCGCGAGGTCATCGAAACCGTCCGCAAGGTCACCGGCCACCCCATCCCGGAGGTCGCCGCCCCGCGCCGCGGCGGCGACCCCGCCGTCCTGGTCGCCTCCGCGCAGACCGCCATCGACCGCCTCGGCTGGCGCCCCAGCCGCGCCGACCTCGCCGGAATCGTCGCCGACGCCTGGCAGTTCACGCAGAACCTCGACCGCGCACCCCACCACAACCAGCCCAAGGGGCCCTGATGACCGCTCACGGAGCCGCCACCCCGACCACCGAGCGCCCGCACGGCGCTCAGCACACCGCGGAGCGGTTCGCCGCGGTGTACGGCACCGCCCCCCAGGGCATCTGGGCGGCGCCCGGCCGGGTCAACCTGATCGGTGAACACACCGATTACAACGACGGTTTCGTGATGCCGCTGGCCCTCCCGCACACCACCCTCGCCGCCGCCGCGCCCCGCACCGACGGGGTGCTGCGGCTGCACTCCGGCGGCGCCGACGGCGGCATCGTCGAACTGCGCCTGGACGAGCTGCGCCCGGCGCCCGGAGCGGGATGGGCCGCCTACCCGGCGGGCATCGTCTGGGCGATGCGGGAGGCCGGCCTGCCCGTGGGCGGCGCGGACCTGCACTACGACAGCACGGTGCCCACCGGCGCCGGCCTGTCCTCCTCCGCCGCCCTGGAGGTCGCCACCGCCCTCGCGCTCAACGACCTCTACGGGCTCGGCCTGGAACGGCAGCGGCTGGCGCAGCTCGCCCAGCGGGCCGAGAACGCCTTCGTCGGCGTGCCCTGCGGGATCATGGACCAGACCGCGGCCGCCTGCTGCACCGAGGGCCACGCCCTGTTCCTGGACACCCGCGACCTCACCCGCCGCCAGGTCCCGTTCGACCTGGCGGCCGAGGGACTGCGGCTGCTGGTGGTCGACACCCGCGTCCAGCACGAACTCGGCGACGGCGCGTACGCCGAACGGCGCGCCGGCTGCGAGAGCGGCGCGCGGGCGCTCGGGGTACGGGCCCTGCGCGACGTGGCCGCCCCGCATCTGCCCGAGGCGCTGGCGAAACTGGCCGACCGGCCCGCCGTGCAGGCCCTGGTCCGGCACATCGTCACCGAGAACGACCGCGTCGAACAGGTCGTCGCCTGCCTGGACGCGGGGCGCCCCCGCGCCATCGGCCCGCTGCTGACGGCCGGCCACGCCTCGCTCCGCGACGACTTCAAGATCTCCTGCCGGGAACTGGACCTCGCCGTCGACACCGCCAACGCGGCCGGCGCCCTCGGCGCCCGGATGACCGGCGGCGGCTTCGGCGGCTCGGCGATCGTGCTCGTCGAGGAGACCGCCGCCCGGACCGTCGGCACGGCCGTCACCGAGGCGTTCGCGGCCGCCGGCCACGCCGCCCCCCGCATCTTCGAAGCCGTCCCGAGCGCGGGAGCACACCGGCTCGACTAGGGGCGCGGCAGGGCGGACAACGGGCGCGCGTCCACCGGACATCCGCCAATTGGCCCCGCTGGGGGAGGAGTTTCGCCAATCACCTTCCCTTGCCGCACCCCGTCCGTACGCTGAGACCCTGCACCGGTGGGGGCCGGTGCTGATCAGGGGGCGAGACCGTTCGGGTACGGCGTCCCGGGTGGGGGTAGTCATGTCGGCACGGCGGCGGCCGTGCTTGCTGAGGCGATCTTCAATCCGGGCGTCGTGCCCGCTATGGTCCGTTCACCGAGACAGGGGGTCTCTGTGCAACGCATCCGGGTTCTGGTGGTCGACGACCACCGCATCTTCGCCGAATCCCTGGCAGCCGCGCTCGCCGCGGAACAGGACGTGGACGTCGCGGCCGCGGGCAGCGCGCCCGCCGCCCTGCGCAGTCTGGACCGGGCGGCCACCGACGGCCGCCGGTTCGACGTGCTGCTCGCCGACGCCGACCTCGCCGCGCCGCTCCTCGCGGTGCCCGCGCAGGCTCCGGGGCCGGTCCGGGAGGCCGCCCCGCGGCCCTGCCCGCGCGACGGCATCGCGCTGGTGTCCGGCCTGCGCACCAGCCACCCGTACCTGCGCACGGTCGTCCTCGCCGACCGCGACGACCCGCGCCGCGCGGCCGCCGCACTGCAGGCCGGCGCCTCGGGGTGGGTCGCCAAGGACTGCTCGCTGTCCCGGCTGCTGGCCGTGATCCGCGGCGTCCTGCGCGACGAGACGCATCTGCCGCCGGCGCTGCTGACCGGCGTCCTGCGCGAGCTGACGGCCGCCCGCAAACACCGCTCGGAGAGCGAGCGGCTGGTGGAGTCGCTGACGCCGCGCGAGCGCGAGGTGCTGCGCTGCATGGTGGCGGGGCTGGGCCGCAAGGCGGTCGCCGAGCGGCTCTTCCTCTCCCCGCACACCGTGCGTACGCACATGCAGAACGTCCTGGGCAAGCTCGGGGTGCACTCGACGCTCGCGGCGGTGGCGCTGGCCCGCCGGGCAGGGGTCGGCCCGGTCGAGCTGGAGGCGGCGGCCACGGCGGCTTCGGTGCCGGTGCCGTAGGGCGCCGGCACCGCGGGGCGCGGCGCTCAGCCGTCCGTCAGCACGGCCACGCCCCGGGCGGCCAGCGTGACCCGCCCGACGGGCGCCCGCGCCGGCCCGTCCGCGGCGGCCAGCGCGTCGTACAGCGGCTCCGGCAGGTCCACGTCGACCGCCGACGCCCCGTGGTTGAGCAGGAAGACGTACCGTCCGGAGGCGCCCTCGCGGACGGTGGCCTGGACACCGGCCGGCAGCCCCGGCAGCACCGGCGCCACCCCGGCCGCCTCCCGCACGTCGTCCAGCAGGGCCCGCATCAGCGCCGGCTCCGGCCGGGTGCCGACGTACCAGACGGTGCCCTGCCCGTAGGCGTGCCGGGTCAGCGCGGGCCGGCCGGCGAGGTCGCCGTCCGTGAAGCGGGCCAGCGCCTCGGCCCCTTCGAGGTCGATGGCCTCCGACCACAGGTCCGCGCGGCCCGAATAGGCACCGTCTCCGATCCCGACCGTACGGCCCTCGTCCAGCGGCCAGAACTCCTCCACCCGCAGCCCCAGCAGCTCCCGCAGCGGTGCCGGGTAGCCGCCCGGATGGACCCGGTCGTGCGCGTCGACGATCCCGGAGAAGAACGACACCAGCAGCCGCCCACCGCCCCGTACGAAGGCCGCCAGCCGCTCGGCGTCGGCCGCGGTCAGCAGGTACAGATTGGGGACGACCACCAGCCGGTAGCCGGACAGTTCGCGCTGCGGTGGCGCCACGTCGCACGCCACGCCCGCCTCGAACAGCGGACGGTAGTGGTCCAGCGCGATCCGGGAGTGGTCCAGCGCCGTCGACGGCTTGGAGTCCAGCTCCACCGCCCACCAGCTGTGCCAGTCCGCCAGCAGCGCCACCTCGGCCCGCGACCGGCTCCCCTCGATGTCCGGGACGGACGCCAGCTCCCGCCCCAGCGCGGCCACCTCCCGGAAGATCCGGGTGTCGGTCCCGCCGTGCGGCAGCATCGCCGAGTGGAACTTCTCCGCGCCGCCCAGCGACTGCCGCCACTGGAAGTACAGCACCGCGTCCGCGCCCTGGGCGACGGCCTGCCAGCTCCACAGCCGCATCGCACCGGGCGGCTTGGGGCCGTTGCGGGGCCGCCAGTTGACGGCGCTCGGCGCCTGTTCGAGCAGCAGCCACGGCTGGCCGGAGCGCGCCGAGCGCATCAGGTCGAAGACGTAGCCCGCCCGGATGTGGTCGTCGGGCGCGTGCGGGTCCTGGTAGAAGTCCAGCGCCATCGCGTCCATGTGCGGCGCCCAGGCGAACGCGTCGACCGGCTTGTGCTGCGGCATCAGATTGGTGGTGACCGGTACCTCGGGCGTCAGACGGGTGAGGACCTCCTTCTCGGCGAGGTAGCAGGCGCGCAGCGCCTCGTCACTGAAGCGCAGATAGTCCAGTTGCTGGGCGGGGTTGGGGAACGTGGGGGCGGTGCGCGGCGGCAGCACCTCGTCGAAGGCGCCGTAGCCCTGCGACCAGAAGGCCGTCGACCAGGCGGCGTTGAGCGCCTCGACGCTTCCGTAGCGCACGCGCAGCCAGTGCCGGAAGTCCTCGGCCGACACGTCGCAGAAGCACTGGCGGGTGTGGCAGCCGAATTCGTTGCCCACGTGCCACATGGCGAGGGCCGGGTGGCCGGCGTAGCGGGTGGCGAGCTGCTCGACGAGACGGACGGCGTGGGCGCGGTAGACGGGGCTGGAGGGGCAGTAGTGCTGCCGGCCGCCGGGCCAGCGGCGCTGCCCGTCGGGGCCCTCGGGCAGGATCTCGGGGTGCGCGCGGGAGAGCCACGGGGGCGGGGAGGCGGTCATGGTCGCCAGGCAGACGGCGATCCCGGCGCCCGCCAGGCCGTCCATGACGCGGTCGAACCAGCCGAAGTCCCATTGCCCGGGCCGGGGTTCGACCTTCGCCCAGGAGAAGATCCCGGCGGTGACCATGGTGACGTGGGCCGCCTTCATCAGCTTCAGATCCTCGGCCCACACCTCCTCGGGCCACTGCTCGGGGTTGTAGTCGCCGCCGAAATGGATGCCCATGGATCCCCCTACGGATCGAAGCGCGGGCGGGGCGCGAGAGCCCCGCCCGTAGCCGGCTCAGCTCACGAAGAGTTCTTGTACACGCTCCAGCCGCCGTCCACGACGAGGCTCGCACCAGTGACGTAGGACGCGTCGGAGGAGAGCAGGAAGGTGATCGCGGCGGCGATCTCCTCGGGCCGCCCCAGCCGCCGCGCGGCCGTCTCGGCGGCGCTGGCCTGCCGCTGCTCCTCGCCGATGTCGTCCCAGGCCGCGGTCAGCACCGGGCCCGGCAGCACGCTGTTGACCCGCACCTCCGGGCCGTATTCGACGGCCAGTTGGCGCCCCAGGCCGGTCAGCCCGGCCTTGGCGGCGGCGTAGGCGGGCCGGCCGGGCAGCCCCATCAGGGCGTGCACCGACGAGGTCAGCACCACCGCGCCGTGCCGCGCCCGCAGATCGTCCAGGGCGGCCCGTACGCCGAGGAACGAGCCGGTCAGATTGACCGCGAGCTGACGGTCCCAGTCCGCGAGCGGCGTCTCGCCGGCCGCCGCCACGTAGGGCAGGAACGCGTTGCTGACCAGGCCGTCCACCGGGCCGTAGCGCCGCCGGGCCGCCTCGACCGCCCGCCGCCAGTCGTCCTCACCGGCCACGTCGCAGTGCTCGTACGAGGCCCGGCCGCCGGCCGCCCGGATGCGGCGTGCGAGGTGCTCGCCGCGCTCGTCGTCGATGTCCAGCAGCAGGACACCGGCGCCCTCGGCCGCCAGCCGGTCGGCGGTGGCCGCCCCGATGCCGGCGGCGGCCCCGGTCACCAGGACCGTACGGCCCTCGAACCGCCTGCCGTACGGGCCGTTCGCCGGGTGCGGTGCGCGCTGCTGGCTCATGGCGCGATCCAAGTGCACAACGCGAGCGAGGGGCAAGGGGACGGGATACCGGAGGGGCGCGCGCCGCATTAGGGGGCGCACGCAACTGGCTCGCGCGCCCTCAATTCAGGCGTGGAACACCTGTCGTGCGCGGTGGTGGGGCTCCCGTCGACCGTGCGTGCACCCGGCCCCGCGACCTCGGCAAACAGCGCCCGCGCCGTATGCCCGGGAGTGCACGCCCCTAGCCTGCCCCGGAAAATCGCCGAACGGCCCGCGTGTATTTCCGATCATCTGCCCGGGATGTCGCAGGAGCCTGTGCCCGGGACGTCATCGGTGCACCTGCCCCGGGCCGCCGCGGGAACGCCGGCGGGCGGCCGCTGACGGGGCGGCGCCGGTCGCTAGCCCGGGGTGTTGTCGAACGGACCGGTCAACCGCCGCAGCAGTCCGGCGAGTTCGCGGCGCTGCTGGGGGGAGAGTTCGGCCAGGATGGCGCGTTCCTGGACCAGCAGCCCGGCCAGCGACTGATCGGCCTTGTCACGGCCCTCGGCGGTCAGCCTGACCAGCACTCCCCGCCGGTCACTGGGGTCGGGCAGCCGCTCGACGAGGTCCTTCTTGACCAGCCGGTCGATCCGGTTGGTCATCGTCCCGGAGGTGACCAGCGTCTGGGTCAGCAGCGCCCCGGGGGAGAGCTGGTACGGCGCCCCGGCGCGGCGCAGCGCCGTCAGCACGTCGAACTCCCAGGGCTCCAGGCCCACCTCGGCGAACGCGATCCGGCGGGCCCGGTCGAGGTGTCTGGCCAGCCTGGACACACGGCTGAGGACCTCGAGCGGTTCCACGTCGAGGTCCGGGCGCTCACGGCGCCATGCAGCAACCAGCCGGTCGACCTCGTCCTCCATGACGATCAGTGTAGAGGGTCTGTCGACATGAAGTCTCTTGACGTCGAGATATATTTCGCTGGACTATGGGGCATCGTCGGCGGAGGCTCGGTTTCCAGCCGAGTCGGCCCGAACCAGACCGTGCAACACACCGTGCCAGCCTTGCGCCAACCCTGCACAGCGAAAGGGTTTACGACCATGCACGACGCGCCAACCTGGGACCCGCAGCAGTACCTCCGCCACGCCGGGCACCGCACCCGCCCCTTCCACGACCTGCTGGCCCGGATATCCGAGCTCCCCCGGGAGGGCCGCCCCGCCCGCATCGCCGACCTCGGCTGCGGCCCGGGCAACGTCACCGCCCTGCTCGCCACCCGTTGGCCCGACGCGCACATCACCGGATACGACAACTCCCCGGAGATGCTCAAGGAAGCCGAGAACCACGCCGGCCCCACCCCCGGCGGCGGACACCTCGACTTCGCACCCGCCGACGCCGCCGACTGGGCACCCGAAGAGCCGTACGACCTGATCGTCTCCAACGCGGCACTGCAATGGGTCCCCAACCACCCCGACTCCTTCGCCCGCTGGATCGACGCCCTCACCCCCGGCGGCACCTTCGCCTTCCAGGTCCCCGGCAACTTCACCTCACCGAGCCACGCCCTGCTCGGCGAGCTGTGCGACGCCCCCCAGTGGCGCGAGCGCCTCACCACCCACGGCCGCCGCTTCGTCCACATCCTCGAACCGGCCGCCTACCTGGAACGCCTCACCGACCTCGGCTGCACCGCCGATGTCTGGGAGACCACCTACGTCCAGCTCCTCCAGGGCGACGACCCGGTCCTCGACTGGGTCAAGGGCACCGCCCTGCGCCCGGTCCTGACCGCCCTCGAAAACGACCAGGCCACCTTGGAAGCGTTCCTCGCCGAATACCGCGACGCCCTCCGCAAGGCGTACCCCACCGGCCCCCACGGCACCGTCTTCCCCTTCCGCCGCATCTTCGCCATCGCCCGGAAACCCCTCGGCTGACCCCCTTCCGCCTCACCCCTCGGAGATGACGTACCCGTGATCACCGGCCTCGACCACGTCCAGCTCGCCGCGCCTCCCGGCACCGAAGACGCTCTGCGGGCCTACTACGGGGACCTCCTCGGCATGACCGAGCTACCCAAGCCCCCGGCCCTCGCTGCACGGGGCGGCTGTTGGTTTGGGGCCGGCACGGCCTTCCTCCACCTCGGCACCGACCCGTCCTTCCGCCCCGCCCGGAAGGCCCACCCGGGCCTCCGCGTCACCGACATCGACGCCTTCGCCACCCGCCTGACCGCCGCCGGCGCCCCCGTCACCTGGGACGACGGCCTCCCGGCCCACCGCCGCTTCTACACTAACGACCCGGTGGGCAACCGCCTGGAATTCCTGGAGCCGACGGCGCCGGACTGAGCAGGGAGCGGCCGAGGGGTGCCGGCGGACAGCTGTCGGGCGACGCCTTTGCTCCGACGCCGCCGGCGCTTTTTACGGAATGCGCTCCTTGTGCGTGAGCGTCCCGGGAAACAACGTCAGGAATTCCCGCTCCTGAGGAACCAGCAAAGTTCCCCAGGAACCATCGGTGAACCCGAACTGGAACTCCTTCCGCGCACCGTTCCGTCGACGGGTCCAGGCGAGGGTGGTGCGTGGGAAGCAGGCGCCCGCCTCGATGGCGCGGTCGGTCTGCGACCGCCGGACGTTCTGCACGTACACGAAGCGCAGGTGCAGTTCGGTGAGCGCCACACAGCTGATGACAGCCGTTTCCGCATGCGGTTGGCCCGCCGCCAGCCACTGCCCGGCCAAGCTGTCCCACGTTCCGAAGAACCGCCCGTTCTTCCGCTGCCGCTTCATACGGTCCGCAGGGTCGCCGGTGGCCCTGACCGGCCCCGGCTTCGGGTCGGTGAGCGTCGCGGTCTCGAACAGGAACGAGAGGAACCCACGTCGCTTGTCTCCCGGCCCGCTCCGGCCGACGAGCACCTTCGGTTGCCGGTCGGGCGGCACATCGGCGTCGTCCTCCCGGCGGTCGGACAGGGCGCGCCCGACCTCGAAGGCCCCCAGGAACCGTTCGTCCCTGGGCAGCACGGAGGTGACGCAGGTCATCAGGTCGGACTGCACGGGTGGCCCGCTCCTTTCCCGGAAGGTGTGGTGTCACGCAGTGGTACCGGGAATCACTTCGCGGCGAACGACCCGGGGCGGCGCCGCGAGGCCGAGGCGTCGGGCGCTGTGGTTGGTGGCCGCGTCTCAGTTCTTGCGGTGCCCTATGAGTCGGGGCTTGGCCTCCAGGTTGCCCAGGCCGTGCCAGGCCAGGTTGACGAGGTGGGCGGCGACCTCGGCCTTCTTGGGTTTGCGGGTGTCGACCCACCACTGGCCGGTCAGGGCGACCATGCCGACCAGGGCCTGGGCGTAGAGCGGGGCCAGTTTCGGGTCGAAGCCGCGGGCCTTGAATTCGAGGCCGAGGATGTCCTCGACCTGGGTGGCGATATCGCTGATCAGAGACGCGAAGGTACCGGTGGACTGGGCGACGGGGGAGTCGCGGACCAGGATGCGGAAGCCGTCGGTGTACGTCTCGATGTAGTCGAGGAGGGCGAACGCGGCCTGTTCGAGGAGCTCGCGGGGGTGGCCCGCGGTCAGCGCGCCGGTCACCATGTCCAGCAGCTGGCGCATCTCGCGGTCCACCACCACCGCGTACAGGCCCTCCTTGCCGCCGAAGTGCTCGTAGACGACCGGTTTGGAGACGCCGGCCTTCGCGGCGATCTCCTCCACCGACGTGCCTTCGTAACCGCGCTCGGCGAAGAGCGTGCGACCGATGTCCAGCAGCTGCTGCCGGCGCTCGGCACCGGTCATCCGGACCCTGCGGGCCCGGCGCGTCGCCGCGGCCGGAGAGGGTTTGCCCTTGCTGTCGCTCGTGCTGCTGTTGTCGATCGCCACCCGTCAATCATGCCTTCCTCAGCTACCGCTGGGCGGTACGCCCACGGCGGCCGTCTCCTGACGCCGCGCGTCGATGCGGGACGCGTTCGGCCAGCGGACGTCGTACGCCCAGCCCGCCTTCTCGAACCAGCGGATCAGCCGCGCGCTGGAGTCGAGCTGCCCCTTCAGTACGCCGTGCCGGGCGCAGGTGGGGTCCGCGTGGTGCAGGTTGTGCCAGGACTCGCCGCAGGACAGCACCGCCAGCCACCAGACGTTGCCGGAGCGGTCCCGGGACTTGAACGGGCGCTTGCCCACCGCGTGGCAGATGGAATTGATCGACCAGGTGACGTGGTGGAGCAGCGCCACACGCACCAGCGAGCCCCAGAAGAACGCCGACAGGGCGCCCTGCCACGACCATGTCACCAGGCCGCCCACCAGCGGCGGGATCAGCAGCGACACCGTCGTCCACAGGACGAACTGGCGGGAGACGTTGCGGATCGCGTCGTCCTTGATCAGATCCGGCGCGTACTTGTGCTGCGGTGTCTGCTCCTCGTCGAACATCCAGCCGATGTGCGCCCACCACAGGCCCTTCATCAGGGCCGGCACCGTGTCACCGAACCGCCACGGGGAGTGTGGGTCGCCCTCGGCGTCGGAGAACTTGTGGTGCTTGCGGTGGTCCGCCACCCAGCGGACCAAAGGGCCCTCGACGGCCAGCGAGCCCATGATCGCCAACGCGATCCGCAGCGGGCGCTTCGCCTTGAAGGAGCCGTGGGTGAAGTAACGGTGGAAGCCGATCGTGATGCCGTGGCAGCCGATGTAATACATCACCGTCATCAAGACCAGGTCCAGCCAGCTCACCCCCCAGCCCCAGGCCAGCGGCACCGCGGCCAGCAGTGCCACGAACGGAACGGTGATGAAGAGCAGCAGGGTGATCTGTTCGAGCGACCTGCGCTGCTCGCCACCCAGCGTCGCCGACGGCACCTGGCCGCCGGCCGCGACGGGCGAATCGGTGGAAAGAGGCGGATCCTCTACGGCTTCAGAACCAACGGTCATGGTGTCCCTCGTCGGGGGTTCGGGGGCACGGCTACGGCTACGGAACCGTAACCTACGGTGTCGTAAGTATGGCAGTGCCGCCGGCACGGGCAAGGGCGTGACAGGCCCCACACCCTTCTCACCGGCAATGCCCACCCACCGGACGGTGTGATCCGCCGGGACCGGGCAGACCTATCCTGGGGACGTCGGACAGCGCGGTCCGCACCCGCCCGCATCAGACAGTCCACGCGTCGCCCGCCACCCCCAACCCACGAGTCGCGGTGCAACGCCCCTGATCGCTGCAAGGAGCCGCACCTGTGAGCAGTGCCGACATCAACCCCGCCGCGCCCACCGCGGGCGACACCACCGCCGGCACCGGCGACAACATCGCCCTGCGCGCCGACATCCGCCGCCTCGGCGACCTCCTCGGCGAGACCCTCGTCCGGCAGGAAGGCCCCGACCTCCTCGACCTCGTCGAGCAGGTCCGCGCCCTGACCCGGTCCGACGGTGAAGCCGCCGCCCGCCTCCTCGGCGACACCGACCTGGCCACCGCCGCGAAGCTGGTACGCGCCTTCTCGACGTACTTCCACCTCGCCAACGTCACCGAGCAGGTCCACCGCGGCCGCGAGCTGCGCGCCCGGCGCGCCGCCGAGGGCAGCATCCTCGCCCGCACCGCCGACATGCTCAAGGACGCCGACCCCGAGCACCTCCAGCAGACCGCCGCCAACCTCGGCGTACGCCCCGTCTTCACCGCACACCCCACCGAGGCCGCCCGGCGCTCCGTCCTCACCAAGCTCCGCAAGATCGCCGAGCTGCTGGACAGCACCGACCCCGCCGAGCGCCGCCGCGCCGACCTGCGCCTCGCCGAGAGCATCGACCTCATCTGGCAGACCGACGAGCTGCGGGTGGCCCGCCCCGAGCCCACCGACGAGGCCCGCAACGCCATCTACTACCTCGACGAGCTGGGCCGCGGCGCGGTCGGCGACGTCCTGGAGGACCTGGCCGCCGAGCTGGAGCGCGCCGGCGCCCGGCTGCCCGCCGGCACCCGCCCGCTCACCTTCGGCACCTGGATCGGCGGCGACCGCGACGGCAACCCCAACGTCACCCCCCAGGTCACCTGGGACGTGCTGATCCTCCAGCACGAGCACGGCATCACCGACGCCCTGGAGCACGTCGACGAGCTGCGCGGCGCGCTGTCCAACTCCATCCGCAACTGCGGCGCCACCGAAGACCTGCTGGCCTCCCTGGACCGCGACCTCCAGGCGCTCCCCGAGATCAGCCCCCGGTACAAGCGCCTGAACAGCGAAGAGCCCTACCGCCTGAAGGCCACCTGCATCCGGCAGAAGCTCGTCAACACCCGCGACCGCCTCGCCGGCGACACCCCCCACGTCCCGGGCCGCGACTACCTCGGCACCGCCGAACTCCTCGACGACCTCGCCCTCATCCAGACGTCGCTGCGCGAACACCGCGGCGGTCTGGTCGCCGACGGCCACCTCGAACGCACCCTCCGCACCATCGCCGCGTTCGGCCTCCAGCTCGCCACCATGGACGTCCGCGAGCACGCCGACGCCCACCACCACGCGCTCGGCCAGCTCTTCGACCGCCTCGGCGAGGAATCCTGGCGCTACGTGGACATGCCGCGCGACTACCGCCGCAAGCTCCTCGCCAAGGAACTGCGCTCCCGTCGCCCCCTCGCGCCCACCCCGCCGCCCCTCGACGAGGCCGGCGCCAAGACCCTCGGCGTCTTCCGCACGATCCGCAAGGCCAAGGAGACCTTCGGCCCCGAGGTCATCGAGTCGTACATCATCTCGATGTGCCAGGGCTCCGACGACGTGTTCGCCGCCGCCGTCCTCGCCCGCGAGGCCGGACTCCTCGACCTGCACGCCGGCTGGGCCAAGATCGGCATCGTCCCGCTGCTGGAAACCACGGACGAGCTCAAGATCGCGGACCAGCTGCTCGACGAAATGCTCTCCGACCCCTCCTACCGCCGCCTCGTCGCCCTCCGCGGCGACGTCCAGGAGGTCATGCTCGGCTACTCCGACTCCTCCAAGTTCGGCGGCATCACCACCAGCCAGTGGGAGATCCACCGCGCCCAGCGCCTGCTGCGCGACGTCGCGCACCGCCACGGCGTACGCCTGCGCCTCTTCCACGGCCGCGGCGGCACCGTCGGCCGCGGCGGCGGCCCCTCCCACGACGCGATCCTCGCCCAGCCCTACGGCACCCTCGAAGGCGAGATCAAGGTCACCGAGCAGGGCGAAGTCATCTCCGACAAGTACCTCGTGCCGTCACTGGCCCGCGAGAACCTCGAACTGACCGTCGCGGCCACCCTCCAGGCGTCCGCGCTGCACACCGCCCCGCGCCAGTCCGACGAAGCCCTCGCCCGCTGGGACGCGGCCATGGAGACGGTCTCCGAGGCCGCGCACGGCTCCTACCGTCGGCTCGTCGAGGACCCGGACCTGCCCGCGTACTTCTTCGCCTCCACCCCCGTCGACCAGCTCGCCGAACTGCACCTCGGCTCCCGGCCCTCCCGCCGCCCCGACTCCGGCGCCGGCCTCGACGGACTGCGCGCCATCCCCTGGGTGTTCGGCTGGACCCAGTCCCGGCAGATCGTCCCCGGCTGGTTCGGCGTCGGCACCGGCCTCAAGGCCGCTCGCGAAGCCGGACTCGACACCGTCCTCGACGAGATGCACGAACACTGGCACTTCTTCCGCAACTTCCTGTCCAACGTCGAGATGACGCTGGCCAAGACCGACCTGCGGATCGCCCAGCACTACGTCGACACCCTCGTCCCCGACGAGCTCAAGCACATCTTCGACGTCATCAAGGCCGAGCACGAACTCACCGTCGCCGAGGTCCTGCGCATCACCGGGGAGAAGGAGCTGCTCGACGCGAGCCCCGTCCTCAAGCAGACCTTCCACATCCGCGACGCCTACCTCGACCCGATCTCCTACCTCCAGGTCTCCCTGCTGCACCGCCAGCGCACCGCCGCCGAACGCGGCGAAGAGGCAGACCCCGTCCTCGCCCGCGCCCTGCTCCTCACCGTCAACGGTGTCGCCGCGGGCCTGCGCAACACCGGCTGACCCCGCACCCGCACACGACGGCGGCCCGTCCACTCCCCGGAGTGGACGGGCCGCCGTCGTACCTCAACCCCCTACATCGCCGCGAACGCCGCCCCCAGCAGCAACGCCCCCAGCAAGCCCATCACCCACGCCGTACGCCGCAACCGCATCCCCCCGGCCACCACCAGCGCCGCCAGCAACAGCGAGCCCGCGAACGGCACCCACGCGTGCAGCACCCCGGCCGGCCCCGTCCGCACCGCCTGCGACGTCCCGGGCTTCAGCACCACCGCCACCCGCTCGCCCTTCGCCGGCGCCACGGCCTGCGCGATGGTCACCTTCGACCGCGGTCCGCCCGCCCCCGACACCGGCACGTACGGGCCCGTGCACCGCTCGCCCGCGCACGCCGCCACCGTCATCGTGCCGCGCCCCTGGGCCTTCACCAGCATCGCGTAGCGCGCCGTGTTCCACGACGTCCACACCCCCGCCACCAGCAGGAGCAACGCCAGTACGCCCATCACCCCCACCCGCGCGGCGAGCAGCAGCCCGAAGGCACTCTCCCCCAACCGCCGGCTACGGCTGCGTCTGACCGAACTGGTGCGCGTACTGCTTCTGGGCATGGCGGCGATCCTTGGCCATGCACCAGCACCCGGTCAACCTCGGAAAACAGTTCGTCAGAGGCTGACCCGCACTGCCCCATTCACGTGTTGTACGAACTCTGCGCCCGTTCCAACCCGTCCACGATCAACGTCTCGACCGCATCCGCCGCCCGGTCGACGAAGTAATCCAGCTCCCGCCGCTCCGCCGACGAGAAATCCTTCAGCACGAAATCCGCCACCTGCATACGCCCCGGCGGACGCCCGATCCCGAACCGCACCCGGTGATACTCCGCACCCAGCGACTTCGTGATCGACTTCAGACCGTTGTGACCGTTGTCGCCGCCGCCCAACTTCAGCCGCAACGCGCCGTAATCGATATCCAACTCATCATGAATTGCCACGATGTTGGCCACCGGCACCTTGTAGAAATCCCGCAACGCCGTCGTCGGCCCACCCGACAGATTCATGAACGACAACGGCTTCGCCACCACCACCCGGCGACTCCCCGGCCCGGGCGGACCGACCCGCCCCTCCACCACCTGCGCACGCGCCTTGTGCGCCTTGAAACGGCCACCCATCCGCTCCGCCAGGAGATCGGCAACCATGAATCCCACATTGTGCCGATTGGCGGCGTACTCAGGACCGGGATTCCCCAGCCCCACCACGAGCCAAGGGCCAACTGCATCCGACATCTGCAAGCTCCTTCAACGACGCGACCGTCGCCCCGCGCAACAGCGCGGAACGACGGTCACAAAGAGAAACCCGGGACGCACCGGCAACCCGCCTCGGCGGACGCCCACCCCGGAAGGGGGATCAGCCCTCGGCGCCCTCTTCGCCCTCGGCGGCCTCCTCGGCCGGAGCCTCGGCCTGCGCCGCCACGACCTGCAGGACGACCGCGTCGTCCTCGACCGTCAGCGAAGAACCCTTCGGCAGGACGATGTCCTTCGCCAGCACCGACGCGCCGGCGGCCAGGCCCTCGACCGACACGGTGACCGACTCGGGGATGTGGGTCGCCTCGGCCTCGATCGGCAGCGAGTTCAGCGCGTGCTCCAGGATGTGCTGGCCCGGCGCCAGGTCACCCTCGACGTGGATCGGCACCTCGACGGCGACCTTCTCGCCCTTCTTCACGGCCAGGAAGTCCACGTGGACCAGGAAGCGGCGGATCGCCTCGCGCTGCACATCCTTCGGGATGACCAGCTCGTTCTTGCCGTCGAACTCCAGGCGGATCAGCGCGTTGGAGGTCTTCAGGGCCATCATCAGCGCGTGGCTGTCGACCGTCACGTGCTGCGGCTCGGCACCGTGACCGTAGATGACGCCGGGAACGCGACCCTCACGACGCGCACGACGGGCCGCACCCTTACCGAAGTCGGTACGGGCGGCAGCGGCAAGCTTGATCTCAGCCATGACAAGCACTCCTCGTAACTCAGAAACATCTGGTGGGCGTCACCCGGCCCACGACAGACCAGCTACGAAGAGCGCGTCGATAACGGAGCACCCACCCAAAAGGGCGGCCTCCCTCGCCGAGCAACTCCACGAGTCTACCCGGCGGGAAGGCCGCCCCAAAATGGATCTAGCGCACCGCGCGAACGCCGACGCTCACTGCTCCTCGAAGAGGCTCGTCACGGAACCGTCCTCGAACACCTCACGGAGCGCCCGGGCGATCGTCGGCGCCATCGACAGCACCGTGATCTTGTCCAGCTCCAGTTCCGAAGGCGTCGGCAGCGTATTCGTGAACACGAACTCGCTCACCTTCGAATTCTTCAGCCGGTCCGCGGCCGGACCCGACAGCACACCGTGCGTCGCCGTCACGATCACGTCCGACGCGCCGTTCGCGAACAGCGCGTCCGCCGCCGCGCAGATCGTGCCACCGGTGTCGATCATGTCGTCGACCAGCACACACACCCGGTCCTTCACGTCACCGACGACCTCGTGCACCGTGACCTGATTCGCCACGTCCTTGTCACGCCGCTTGTGCACGATCGCCAGCGGCGCACCGAGACGGTCGCACCAGCGGTCCGCCACCCGCACGCGGCCCGCGTCCGGCGAAACCACCGTCAGCTTGTCGCGGTCGACCTTCGCACCCACATAGTCCGCCAGCACCGGCAGGGCGAAAAGGTGATCCACCGGGCCGTCGAAGAAGCCCATGATCTGATCCGTGTGCAGATCCACCGTGACCACACGGTCCGCACCCGCGGTCTTCATCAAATCCGCGATCAGCCGCGCCGAAATCGGCTCACGGCCACGGTGCTTCTTGTCCTGACGTGCATATCCGTAGAACGGCACGACCACGGTGATGCTTCGGGCCGAAGCCCGCTTCAGCGCATCAATCATGATCAGCTGTTCCATGATCCACTTATTGATCGGAGCCGTGTGGCTCTGAATCAAAAAGCAGTCCGCGCCACGCGCCGACTCCTGATAACGGACGTAGATCTCACCGTTGGCGAAGTCAAAAGCCTTCGTCGGGACCAGCCCGACACCCAGCTGATGCGCAACCTCCTCCGCCAGCTCGGGGTGGGCGCGGCCGGAGAAGAGCATCAGCTTCTTCTCGCCGGTCGTCTTGATCCCGGTCACAGCAAATCTCCTCGAATCACAGTTTGCGTGCGCTCATCACGGTACGCCCCGCACGGCGCACCCTCCCCCAGCTAACGCTGGGTGGTGCCCCCCTCACGATCACTGCTCGCCCTCGGACCCCCGGCGAGCAGTCGCAGCAGCCTGCGCGGCGGCACTTCCGGGCCGCTTACGCGCGACCCAGCCCTCGATATTCCGCTGCTGGCCACGCGCGACCGCCAGCGAACCCGGGGGCACATCCTTGGTGATGACCGAGCCGGCCGCCGTATAAGCGCCGTCCCCGACCGTGACCGGAGCCACAAACATGTTGTCCGACCCCGTCCTGCAATGCGAACCGACGGTCGTGTGGTGCTTCGCCTCACCGTCGTAGTTCACAAACACGCTCGCCGCGCCGATATTGGTGAACTCACCGATCGTCGCATCCCCCACATAGGAAAGATGCGGCACCTTCGTGCCCTCGCCGATCGACGCGTTCTTCATCTCCACGTACGCACCGGCCTTTGACTTCGGGCCCAGATCCGTTCCCGGACGCAGATACGCATACGGGCCCACATGCGCGCCCGCACCGATACGCGCACCCTCGGCCACCGTGAACGAGACCACCGCGCCCTCGGCCACCGACGTGTCCGTCAGCCGCGCCTGCGGCCCCACCTCGGCACCCGTGGCGACGTGCGTCGAGCCCAGCAGCTGCGTCCCCGGATGCACGGTCGCGTCCTGCTCGAACGTCACCGACACATCCACGAACGTCGACGCCGGGTCCACCACCGTCACGCCCGCCAGCATCGCGCGCTCCAGCAACCGCTCGTTCAGCAGCCGGCGCGCCTCGGCCAGCTGCACCCGGTTGTTGATCCCCAGGATCTCCCGGTGGTCACCCGCCACCGCGGCACCGACCCGGTGCCCCGCCTCGCGCACGATCCCCAGGACGTCCGTCAGGTACTCCTCGCCCTGGCTGTTGTCCGTACGCACCTTCCCCAGCGCGTCCACCAGCAGCCGGGCATCGAAGGCGAACACCCCGGAGTTGATCTCCCGGATCGCCCGCTGGGTGTCCGTGGCGTCCTTGTGCTCCACGATCGCGGTCACCGCACCGGTGCCCGCCTCCCGCACGATGCGGCCGTAGCCGGTGGCGTCCGGAACCTCCGCCGACAGAACGGTGACCGCGTTCCCGTCCGCCGCGTGCGTCTCGCCGAGCCGCCGGAGCGTCTCGCCGGTCAGCAGCGGTGTGTCACCGCAGACCACGATCACGGTGCCGTCGAGCACGACACCGCTGTCGCTCAGCTGCTCCAGCGCGGTACGGACGGCGTGACCGGTGCCCTTCTGCTCGTGCTGCACGGCGGTGCGCACGGCCGGGTCGACCTCGGCCAGATGTGCCTGCACCTGCTCGCGGGCATGGCCGACGACCACGACGAGGTTCTCGGGGTCCAGCTCACGGGAGGCGGCGACGACATGTCCGACGAGGGAGCGGCCGCAGAGGGCGTGCAGGACCTTGGGGGTCGCCGACTTCATGCGGGTGCCCTCACCCGCTGCGAGAACGACGACGGCTGCCGGGCGGTTGGCGCTCACGGGGATGCCCTTCGGCTTCTTGGCTACTTCGGGTGGTGGTCATCCGAAGGATACCGGTGCGTTTTCCCACCGAAACGCGCACGGGTCCCGACCGTGCGGTCAGGACCCGAACTTTGCTTGCTCCCCTGCCAGGACTCGAACCCGGACATAAGGCACCAAAAGCCTCAGTGCTGCCAATTACACCACAGGGGATAGTGGAGCGGTTCAAACCGGACATCCTGTCAGGCTGATCGCTTGGCTCCCCAACACTATGCCGTACCACCAGCCTTCGATGCGACGGCCTCCCGGTGTGGATGCGACTCGGCCCGGCAGGCGTGCGCACGGATGGAAAGGGGAAAATGTGGGCGATTCAACAGTTCGAGGGATAACCGGTGGTAACGGCTGGTAATGGGCCAGAGTCGTGGCCCGGAAGGCGGCGGGGAAACGGGAAGGGGCGCCCGTAGGCTGGGCGGTATGACCACGACGGGGGCAAGTGAAGGTGTGGCCGCGCGGGGCGCGCCGGTGAGCGGGCCGTGGTGGTGGGCCCGGCGGCGGAGTGCCGTACTGGATGTGCTGCTGGCGGTGGCGTCGGCGCTGGAGTGCATGGCCGAGGGGGTGCGGTTCGCGCAGGAGGCGCGGCTGCCCGAATTGCTCGGGGTGCTGCTGGGGCTGCTGGTGGGCTCGGTGCTGCTGGTGCGGCGTCGGTGGCCCGTGGTGGTGGTGCTGGTTTCGATAGCGGTGATGCCCGCGGAGATGGGCGGGCTGCTGAGCGTGGTGGGGCTGTACACGCTCGCCGCGTCGGAGGTGCCGCGCCGGATCACCACGTTGCTGGCGGGGATGACGGTCGTGGGGACGTTGGTGACGACGTTCCTCACGCTGCGGCAGGACGTGGCGACGCAGGAGGATTTCAACCCGCCGACGTGGGTGGTGCCGGTGATGTCGCTCGCGGTGGGGCTGGTGCTGACGGCTCCGCCCGTGCTGTGGGGGCTGTACATCGGGGCCCGGCGGCGGCTGGTGGAGAGCCTGCGGGAGCGGGCGGACGGTCTGGAGCGGGAGCTGTCGCTGCTGGCGGACCGGGCCGAGGAGCGGGCGGAGTGGGCCCGTAACGAGGAGCGGACCCGGATCGCGCGGGAGATGCACGACGTGGTGGCGCACCGGGTGAGTCTGATGGTCGTGCATGCGGCGGCGCTGCAGGCGGTGGCCCTGAAGGATCCGGAGAAGGCGTCGAAGAACGCGGGGCTGGTCGGTGACATGGGGCGGCAGGCGCTGACGGAGCTGCGCGAGATGCTCGGGGTGCTGCGTACGGCCGAGGGGACGGCGGCCCGCGGTGTGCCGGCGTCGGATGCGCCGGAGCGGCTGGCGGCGGTGGCGTCGCGGGCGCGGGTACCGGCGGAGGCGCCGGCGGGCGCGCGGTCGTCGGTGCCGGTGGCTGCGGGGGGCGTGTCGGAGGGGGACGGGGCGGTCCCGGGTGCCGGAGCGCCGGTGGAGGGCCAGGCCGAGGGGCCGTCTCTGGCGGACCTCGGGGATCTGGTGGGGCAGTCCCGGGCGGCGGGGATGGTGGTCGAGCTGTCGGTGGACGATCCGGCGGAGGAGCCCGTCGGGGCCGGCCTGCGGTATGCGGCGCGGGTGGAGCAGACGGTGTACCGGGTGGTCCAGGAAGCGCTGACGAATGTGCACAAGCACGCGCCGGGGGCGCGGGCGCGGGTGCGGCTGGCGCACCGGGAGGGTGAGCTGGCGGTGCAGGTGGAGAACGGGCCGTGTGAGGGCGACGCGGCGAACGCGGGCCTGCCGAGCGGCGGGAACGGCCTGGTGGGGATGCGGGAGCGGGTGACGGCGCTGGGCGGCGTCTTCGTCTCGGGCCCGACGGACGCCGGCGGCTTCCGGGTCTCGGCCGTGGTCCCGGCGTCCCTTCCGGCGGCCTGACCGGGCAGTCCCTGGGGTGACCGGCAACGAGGGATGCGGCCTCTGCTCGTTGCCTGCCGGCGTCGTGGGAGGCTCCCGACGGTGATGCCCCTGCCGTCTGCCGGTGACGCGAGGAGTGGCCCCTGTCCCTGTCGTCTGCCGGCACCCGTGCGAGGTGCCCCTGCCGTCAGCCGTCGACGTGCGACATGCCCCCGTCCTCAGTCCGCGACGTGCCCTCGGCCCTCAGTCCGCGACGTGGGACGCGAGTCCCAGGCGGCTCGGCTTGGTTCCCAGGACGAGGGTGCCCAGTGCCGTGTCGATGTCGGCGCCGAGGTACCAGTCGCCGGTGTGGTCGACGCTGTAGACGCGGCCTTCGGTGTCGATGGCGAGGGTGGCCTGGCCGTAGGTCGCGCCGTCCGGGTCGGTGAGTTCCTCGCGGCCCAGGGGGGCGACGTCCGTTTCGAGGGCGCGGCCGAGGTCGCCGAGGGTGCGGGCGAGGTGGAGGCCGTGCAGGGGGTTGATGACGAACGGGGCGGGGGCGATGTGGCGGCCGGGGCCGGGGCCGGTGATGTGCAGCCCGCCGAATTCGGCCCACGCCTCGACGGCGGCGGGGAAGACGGTGTGGCGGTGGCCGGCGGGGGAGGCGTGGGCGCGCAGGGCGTCGGCCCAGTGTTCGGCCTGCTGCATGTCCCAGCGGCCGGGTTGCCAGCCGGCTTCCTGAAGGGCGACGTCCACGGCGGCGGGGAAGCGGGTGGAGTCGGTGCGGTCGTGCGCGGGGGTGCGGGGGCCGGGGGTGGTGGGCGGCATGGTGACGGTCAGCTTCCTGTGGGCGTGGTGCCGATGGGCATGACGCCGAAGTGGGCGAGGAGGGCGTCGCAGGAGCGGCAGGGCGGGGCGTAGCTGCCGTGCTGGGGGTCGCCGTCCTCGCGGATGTGGCGGGCGGTGATTTTGGAGTGTTTGAGGGAGCGGCGGGCTTCGCCGTTGGTGAGGGGTTTGCGGGAGGCGCGTTTGGAGCGGTTGGCCTCGACGGCGGTGAGGTGGCGGGAGAGCAGGACGGCTTCGGGACATCGGCCGGTGAAGCGTTCGCGCTGTGCGGTGGCGAGGGTGTCGAGGAAGTCCTGGACCAGGGGGTGGAGGGTGGGGGGTTGTTCGGCCTTGCCGGCGGTGCAGGTGAGGGTTTGTCCGCGTACGGACAGGGCGGCGCCGATGGTGGGGAGGATGCCGTCGCGGCGGTGGTGGAGGGCGGGTGCGCGATGGGTGTCGGCGGTGCCGCTCCAGCCGATGCGTGGGTCCCCGGTGCCGGTGCCGTGGCGTGCGGTGGTGCTCATGGTGGTGCTTTCCCTCCCTGCAATCCCCCCGGTTGCGGGGGATCAGATTGCCAAATGTGCTGGGTGTTGCGGTAGTCGGACGGGCTGTCGTGGAGATCACGGGGAGCTGACGGGGCGTCGGCAGGTAGTCAACAGGGCTGGTGGGCGGGGTGGTGCGCGGGGGCTGCGGGGTGGTGGGGCGGTGGGTGACGCCGGTGTGTCGCGGGGCTGACGTGCACGGGGGCGGGGGCGCGGGCGGGTGTTGCGGCACGGCATAGGCTGTGCCCCAAAGCCAGCTTCAGCCAGGGGGCATCCGCGATGACGACAGGTCGGCCAGGGCTGGGGGCTCTCCCCGGCTCCCAGGCGGCGGGGCATGCCGCCGCGCCACCCAATTCGGCCTATGCCGGTCAGGTTGTGCATTTTCCGGATCCGGTGCGTGCCGCGCGGTACCCGGCGGGGGTGCGGATGGACGGGCGGGGCTTTCCGGAGTTCTCGCCGTACGCGCGGGCCGCTGCGGAGATCGCCGAGCCGCCGGAGGGCTTCGGCGTGGACGAGCTGCGGCTGACGGACTACGTGTCGGCGAACGCGGCGCTGCACGCGCAGGGACACGAGCTGTGGATAGACGTGCCCGCGGTGGCGACGCCGCACGGCTGGACGTGGCATCACGTCGCCGGTACGCGGCGGATGGAACTGGTCCCGGTCGAGGTGAAGGCGCTGCTGCGGCATCACGGTGGGCTGGCGACGGCGGCGGTGGCGCACGACAAGCGGGGCACCCGGCCGTTGCAGGAGACCCGGCCGGTGCACTTCGGGCTGCCGCACCGTGAGCTGGCGGTGGGCGAGGAGCAGGTGGCGCAGGCCGAGGAGGCGCTGGGCTACCGGCTGCCGGGTGCGTACCGCTCGTTCCTGAAGGCGGCGGGCGGGTGCGCGCCGGTGGGTGCGGCGCTGGACGCGGAGCTGGGGCTGCTGGTCGACCAGCCGTTCTTCACGGTGCGGGACGACGCGGCGGTCAACGATCTCGTGTACGTGAACAAGTGCCTGCGGGACCACTTCACCAAGGACTATCTGGGCGTGGGGTTCGTGCAGGGCGGTGTGGTCGCGGTGAAGGTGCGGGGTGACGCGCCGGGCTCGGTCTGGTTCTGCCCGTACGACGATGCGCGGGATCAGGACGGCTGGGGGGTGCAGGAGCGGGTGGAGCGGCTGCTGCTGCCGTGCGGTGCGGATTTCGATGATTTTCTGCAGCGGCTGGCGGGCAATCCGCCGGAGTTGGAGACCGTGGCGAACCTGATGGTGGACGGCGGTTTCGCGGCTGCTGTTCCGGTGGGGGGCTGATCGCGTTGGTGACGTTCGCGCAGGCGCAGGAGCGCGCGGAGCGGTGGGTGAACGGCGACGTGCCGGCCTCCCTGCACCGTGAGGTGCGGGTGCGGGAGTTCGATCTGGGCTTCGTGGCCTGGGCGGAGGACCGCGAGGGGGGCCCGTCGACGGGCTCGGCATCCGGGGAGCAAGAAGAGAGCCGGGGCGGAGCGCAGCGGAGCGGCGGCCGGGCCCGGCTGGTGATCGCGCGGGACAGCGGGGAGACGACGCTGTGGCCGGGGCTGCCGGTGGGTGAGGTGATCCGCCGGTACGAGGAGGAGTACGGGGCGGTCGCGGACGGCGGGTACGGGGCGGCCGAGCCGGCGCCGCAGCGTATCGATCTGGAGGCCACGTCCTTCCTGCTGACGCCGCCGGAGTGGCTGCAGCAGGCGGCGGACGCGAGGGGCATCCCGGACGGGCGGGGCGGTGCGGGGAGCGGAGCTGCGCCGTCCGCGCCCTCGGTGCCCGCGCAGGCGGGGCCGCCGGCCGCTGCGGCAGCCGCCGGCCCGGCTCCTGCCGCGCCGCCGGCCCCGGCCACCCCGTCCGTGCCGTCCGCTGCCGTTCCTTCCGCTTCGGACGCCTGGGCCGAGGTGAGCGTCAACGGTGCCGGGGACGGGGTTTCACAGGACGGTGCGGACGCCGCGGAGACGGGTCCGGTGCCGGGTGTGCCGGGCGGGTCCGGTGCGTCGGGTACCCCGGCCGAGGCGACGCCGTGGGCCGCGGCGGACACCACCAGCAGCGACGGCGGTGGTGAGGACCTTTCGGTGGGGCTGCCCCAGACGGTCTTCGCGCCGCCGCTGGCCGGGTTCGACGAGGAGGACGCGCCGGCCGCGCCGCGCGCCCGGCCCGAGGCCAAGACCGAACTGCTGCGGGGCGGTAGCCAGTTGCCGCGTACGCAGGTGGCGCCGGCTGTCGAGCTGCCGGACGGGACGGGGCCGGGCGGCGGTCCGGCGGGCGGGCCCGGTGGCGCGCCGCTGCCGCCGCCGATGCCGGCCGCACCGCCGGCGGTGCCCGGGCTGCCTGACCTGCCGCCGCCGTCGGGGCCGCCGGTCGCCGATGTGCCGCCCCCGCCGGGTGTGGCGGGCGCCGGTGCACCGGGCGTGCCCGGTCCCGGTACGCCGCCGGCACCGCCCGCGGGGGGCGGGGTGCATGCCGCGGCGACGATGCTGGCCGACGGCTCCTCGCTGCCCGGTAACGCGGCCGGTGGGCCGCCCCCGCCGCCCGGCGTGCCCGGTGCGGGGCGTGCGGGCGGGCCGCAGGACGCCGCGAAGCTCGCGGAGGCCGAAACGGGCAAGGCCGGGGTGCGTCCGCCCGGCGGCCCGGCGGCGTCCGGTGCGCCGGCCGGCGGTTACGTACCGACGCAGCTGGTGTCGCAGCTGGACGGCGCGGATCTTGATCTGAGTGCGGTGGACGGGCCCGGCGGGGCGGACCGGCCCGGTGGGACCGGTGGCCCCGGTGCCGGCGGTCCTGGTGGTCCCGGTGGTGGTGTGCACGCCGCGGCGACGATGCTCGCCGACGGCGCGTCGCTGCAGGCCGGACTGGCCGGTGCCGGCGGTCCCGGTGGTTCCGCCGGTGGCCCGGGTGTGCCGGCGCCCCCGGCGCCGCCCGGTGTGCCCGGCGCGCCGAAGCCGCCCGGTCCGCCCGGCCGTCCCGGTGCCTCCGCCGGTGGCCCGGAGAGCGGCGGCCGGGAGACCGGTGGTCCGGCCGGGCCGCCCCCGCCGCCCGCACCGCCGGTCTCCGGCGGCCCCGGCGCGGGTGGCCCCGGTGGCGGGGTGCACGCCGCGGCGACGATGCTCGCCGGTGGCGCCGCGCTGCCCGGCGGCCCGGGTGCCGGTGGCCCGGCGGGTCCCGGCATGCCGCCCGCGACGCCGCCGGCCGGCCCCCACGTCCCGCCGCCGGGAGTGCCCGGCCCCACGGGCGGCCCCGGCGGGCCGGGCGCGTACGGCTATCCGCAGGCGCCCAGTGGTCAGCCGACGGTCGGCCCGGGCTACATGGCCGTGCTGAGCTACCGCGCGCCGGACGGCTCGGAGCAGAAGATCGTGCGCCGCTCGGCGCCGGGTACGCCGCATCCGGAGTGGCAGCTGCTGCACGAGCTGCGGGGCATGAACGTCCCGCCGCAGCAGGTGCTGGAGCTGCACACCGAGCTGGAGTGCTGTGATCTGCCGGGTGGCTACTGCGCCCGGATGATCCGGGACAACTGGCCGCAGGTGCGGATCAGCCACACCGCCGCGTACGGCAGGGACCACGCCTCGCGTCAGCAGGGCGTACGGCATCTGGTCGAGCACCAGGGCGAGTTGCACCAGGTCGCGGACGGTCCGGCGCGGCCGGCGCCGGTGCGGGTGCCGCTGCCGCACCCCTCGCAGGTGCCGCCGGCGCCACCGGTGCCGCCCCAGGTGATCGGGCAGGAGCTGGAGCAGGCGTTCGGGCCGCAGGGCATCTTCCGGTTCGACCAGCGGGCGGTGTCCCGGCACGGCGTGCCCGACGTGGTGGCGCAGATGCTGGTGTGGGCCGGGCTGCCGGTCGACTTCGGGCCGTTCTTCTGGGCGCAGGCACAGCCGCACCGTCCGGTGCCGACGCTGGCGGAGCTGGCGTTGGAGCGCGGGGTGCAGCCTGCGCCGGACGCCGGGTCGTATCTGGTGATGGGCAACGACTTCGGTCGTCAGCTGTGTGTCCAGTACGGGACCGCGAACATCGTGGCGGTGCCCATGGAGGCCCACGGGGGGCAGTCGGCCGCGCCGCAGTTCGTGAACAGCGGGCTGCCGGAGTTCGTGCGGTGCCTGGCGATGCTGGGGCGGATGTGGCGGCTGCGGTACGGGCTGACGCCGGAGCAGGCGGGCCGGTGGACCGTCGACTTCCAGGCGCAGCTGGTGGCGCTGGATCCGCCGGCGCTGGGCTCGCCGGAGACGTGGTGGTCGGTGCTGCTGGAGCAGATGTGGGACGGCCTGCTGTAGGGCGGCGGGCGGCCCGGGCGGGCCCCGTGCCGTGCCCGGGCGGGGCGTTCGACCTGCGGGATGGGCCGGGCGCCTCGACCATGCGTATATGGGCCGTCCGATACCCCCGTCGTGGTCGTCGTCGCCGGCGACCCGGTACCGGGCCGGTGGCCGGCGCCGGCGTCCGCGCGGGCGGGCCGCCGGGCGGTGGGGCGGTCCGGGGCCGCGCCGGAGCCGGTGGGCGTGGCTGGGCTGGCTGCTGGCGGTGCTGCTGGTGCTGGTGGTCCTGGTGGTGGCGGCGGGGGCCGGGCTGTACATGCGGGCGGGGCGGCAGCTGCAGCACACGGCCGCGATTGCGGACTATCCGGGCCGGCCGGCCCCGGGCCGCGGCACGAACTGGCTGCTGGTCGGCTCCGACAGCCGGTCCGAGCTGACCCGGCAGCAGCGCAGGGAGCTGCACGTCGGCAACAACGACGTGCGGAACACCGACACGATCATGGTGCTGCACTACGGGGACCACGGCCCCACCCTGGTCAGCCTGCCGCGGGACAGCTACGTCCCGATTCCCGGGCACGGCAGCCGGAAGATCAACGAGGCGTACGCGGACGGCGGCCCGAAGCTGCTCACCCGGACGGTGGAGCAGGCCACCGGGCTGCGGATCGATCGCTATGCCGAGGTGAACTTCCTGGGGTTCGTGCGGATCGTGGACGCGCTGGAGGGCGTCCGGCTGTGTCTGGACAAGCCGCTCGTCGACGAGCGGTCGGGGGCGGACTTCCCGGCCGGCTGCCGGCGGATGAACGGGACGCAGGCGCTGGCGTTCGTACGGGCGCGCTACGCGGACCCGGAGGGTGACCTCGGACGGGTGAAGCGGCAGCGGCAGCTGCTCGGCGCGGTGGCGGACCGGATGGCCGGCTCCGACGTGTATCTGGACCCGTCCCGGCTGACGCGGGTGATGGACGCGTCGTTGGCGGCGCTGACCGTGGACGAGCGGGCCGGGGTGGGGCAGTTGCTGGAGATGGGCTGGTCGATGAAGCGGATCGCCGGGGGCGGTGGGGCGGCGGCCACGGTGCCGGTGCATCAGCCCGGGGTGATGGTGGCCGGTGCCGGGTCGGTGCTGCTGTGGGACGAAAGTGGGGCGAAGCGGCTGTTCCACTCCCTCCACAACGATGATCCAATTCCGACTTCTGCCGATAAATGACGCATCCTGGTGCAGTGGGCCGGTAGGCGTGCCGCGACGGCACGGAATCCCGGCCGGTCCGAAGAACAGCGCGCGTAACTGCACAGAGGGGCTTGAGGGATGAGTGCATCGGTGTCGCCTCACGGGTTCGAGACCGTACGAGGGCGTGGATACCGGCCGGAGGACGTGGACCGCCGCTTCGAGGGGCTCTCGGTCGACCGTGACTCCTGCTGGGAGCGCGCCGCACGGCTCACCGTCCTGTGCAACGAGATGGAGGCCGAACTCGCCGCGGTGCGGCTGCATCTGGCGACGCTGCCGCCGCAGACGTACGAATCCCTCGGCACCGAGGCCCGGTTGATCCTCACCACGGCGGAGTCGGAGTCGGAGCGGCTGCGCGCCGAGGCGGAGGAGGCCGCCGCGCACCTGCGGGACGAGGCCGACGCCTACGGGCGCGAGGCGCGGGAGGCGGCGGACAAGGCGGCGTACACGCTGCGCACCGAGGCGGACGAGCTGGCCCGGCGGACGGAGATCAGGGCGCAGGACGAGGCCGCGCGGATGGTGTCGGCGGCGGCCAAGGAGGCCGAGACGCTGCGCGGGGAGGCGGCCGAGGCGCTGGACGAGACGGTCCGGCGCACCGAGCGGATGGTGCGTGACCAGGAGAAGCAGCAGGCCGAGGGGTGGGACGCGGCGGGGCGGGAGATCGCCGAGCGGGAGGCGGCGACCGGCGACCTCGTCGCGGAACTGGACGCCCGCGGGCGGGCCGTGCTCGCCGACCACCGACGGCTGTACGCGGAGGCCGAGGAGGCCGCCCGGCACCGGCAGGAGGACGCCGAGGACCGGGCCGCCGGGCTGCTGAAGCAGGCAAAGGTCGAGGTGGAGCGGATCGAGCGGACCACCGAGCGGATCCTGCGCGAGCACGACGAGGAGCGTGCGGAGCTGCGCATCCACATGACGCACGTGCGCAACAGCCTGGCGGCGCTCACCGGGAAGGCGCCGGTGGGCCTGCCGGACGACCTCGACGGGGACCGCGCGGGGACCGCCGGCGCCGGCCCGGACGCCGCTGCCCCCGGCTCCGACGAGGCGGACACCCTGGAGACGGAGCTGCCCCGGCCGCGCCGCTGACCGGCCGTCCGGCACCGGGGCCGCTACGTCGCGCCCGGCTCCGTCCCGCCCGTACGGGCCCCGACGTCGTCGCCCGTGGGGGCCCCGCCGGCCGGGGCCCCTCCCGGTGGGGCGTCGGCGTGCACCGGGAAGCGTCGCGGCGCCAGCAGGACCAGCGCGAGCAGGGCGAGGGCGGCGGCCGCGGCGGCGCCGAGGTAGACGTGGCCGACGGTGGCGGCGACGGCGCGGCGGAGGTAGTCGGTGGCGTGGGCGGTGAGGGCGCCGGCGTGCTCCAGGGCGCGCGAGACCGCGTCGAGGTCGCCGGGCAGGCCGGGGCGGATGTCCGAAGGGGCGTCCGCGAGGCGGGCGTTGAGCGTGGTGTTGGCGACGGCGCCGAAGAGCGCGGCGCCGACCGACTGGCCGACCTGGCGGCAGAAGAGGATCGAGGCGGTGGCGGTGCCGCGCTCGGCGTAGCCGACGGACGACTGGACGCCGATGATCAGCGGCAGCTGGAACAGGCCGAGGGCGGCGCCCAGCGCCAGCATCAGCAGGGCGGGCTGCCAGGCGGCGCCGGGGTAGGGCAGCAGCGGGAAGGCGAGCAGGACCAGTCCGGCGGTGCCGATGCCCAGCACCGCGCAGTTGCGGATGCCGAGGCGGTTGTAGACGTGGCTGCTCAGGGCCGCCGACACCGGCCAGCTGAGGGTCATCACGGAGAGCACGAAGCCGGCGGCGGTCGGGCCGAGCCCCAGCACCGCCTGGGCGTAGGTGGGCAGGAAGACGGTCGGGGCGACCATCAGCAGGCCCAGTGCGCCCAGCGCGAGGTTGACCGCGGAGATGGTGCGGCGGCGCCAGACCCAGCCGGGGATGATCGGTTCCGCGGCGCGCCGTTCGATCAGGACGACGACCGCCGCGCACACCGCGCTGCCGGCGAACAGCAGCAGCGACGGGGCGGACAGCCACGGCCAGGCGACGCCGCCCTGGACCAGGGCGGTCAGCAGCAGCCCGCCGCAGACGAAGATCGCCAGCGCGCCGGGCCAGTCGACACGGGGGCGCCGGGCCGGCCGGTCGCCGCGTCCGGTCTCGGTGAAGTGCCGGGCGATCAGCCACAGCGCCACCGCGCCCACCGGCACGTTGATCAGGAAGATCCACCGCCAGTCGGCGTACGCGGCCAGCAGCCCGCCAAGTGCGGGCCCGGCCACCGCCGACGTGGCCCAGACGCTGGAGAGCTTCGCCTGGATCTTGGGGCGTTCCTTCATCGGGTACAGGTCGGCGGCGATGGTCTGCACCGTGCCCTGCAGCGCGCCGCCGCCCAGCCCCTGGAGGACCCGGAAGGCGATCAGCGACGCCATGTTCCAGGCGCCGGCGCAGGCCAGCGAGCCGATGAGGAAGAGCACGATGCCGGTGAGCAGGACGGTCTTGCGGCCGAAGGTGTCGGAGAGCTTGCCGTAGACCGGCAGGGTGACGGTGACGGCCAGCAGATAGCCGGAGAAGAGCCAGGAGAACACCGCGAAGCCGCCGAGGTCGCCGACGATCTGCGGGACGGCGGTGGCGATGATCGTGGCGTCGAGCGCGGCCAGGGCCATGCCGAGCATGAGGGCCGCGACGACCGGGCCGCGCCGGCGGGCGGCCGGGTCGCCGGCCTTCGGTATGCCCGGCTCCGGGCCGCCCGTGCCCCGGTCCGTGGGGCTGTCACTGTCCCTGGTCGTGCGGCTCACGCTTCCCCCTCCGCGGACGTACCGTCGGTGTGTGTAACGGACACCGTTCCGGTCGACAGCCAACCACGCACGGCCGGGATGCGGAACGGCGCTTCTCGCCGACCGGACACTCCCGGCCCCGCGCGGTGCGCCCCCCCGGGCGGGGTCGGCCGCTCCGACGGCGGGTTGTCGGTGGTCCGGCGTATCGTGGGCAGCCCCGCCCGTGCCACGTCGCGGGCCGTTCGCGTTGATTGCCTCGCTTGCTGGGACGGAACCTTTTCATGAGCCTGACTGGTCTGCTCGACGCCGTCGTACGGGACCCGGCGCTCGCCGAAGCGGTGCAGGCCGCGGCCGACGGACACCGCCGGCACGTCGATCTGGTCGGTCCGCCGGCCGCCCGCCCCTTCACGATCGCCGCCCTCGCCCGCGAGGCGAAGCGCCCCGTGCTGGCGGTGACCGCCACCGGCCGGGAGGCCGAGGACCTCGCCGCCACGCTGCGCAGCCTGATGCCGGCCGGCGAGGACAACTCCGTCGTGGAGTTCCCGTCCTGGGAGACGCTGCCGCACGAGCGGCTCTCGCCGCGCTCGGACACCGTCGGCCGGCGCCTCGCGGTGCTGCGCCGGCTCGCCCACCCGCGCGCCGACGACCCGACCGCCGGCCCGGTCTCGGTGGTCGTCGCGCCCATCCGTTCCGTGCTCCAGCCGCAGGTCAAGGGGCTGGGCGACCTGGAGCCGGTCAGTCTGCGCACGGGCGGGACGGCCGATCTGGAGGAGGTCGTCGACGCCCTGGCGGCGGCCGCGTACGCCCGGGTCGAGCTGGTCGAGAAGCGCGGCGAGTTCGCGGTCCGCGGCGGCATCCTGGACGTCTTCCCGCCCACCGAGGAGCACCCCCTGCGGGTGGAGTTCTGGGGCGACGACATCGAGGAGATCCGCTACTTCAAGGTCGCCGACCAGCGGTCGCTGGAGGTCGCCGAGCACGGCCTGTGGGCGCCGCCGTGCCGGGAGCTGCTGCTGACCGAGGAGGTCCGCACCCGGGCCGCCGCGCTCGCCGAGCGCCATCCCGAGCTGGGTGAACTCCTCGGCAAGATCGCCGAGGGCATCGCCGTCGAGGGCATGGAGTCGCTGGCTCCGGTGCTGGTCGACGAGATGGAGCTGCTGCTGGACGTGCTGCCGGCGGGCTCGATGGCCGTCGTCTGCGACCCGGAGCGGGTGCGTACCCGGGCCGCCGACCTGGTGGCGACCAGCCAGGAGTTCCTCCAGGCGTCATGGGCGGCCAGCGCGGGCGGCGGAGCGGCGCCGATCGATGTGGGTGCCGCCTCGCTGTGGGGCATCGCCGACGTCCGCGACCGGGCCCGCGAGCTGGGCATGATGTGGTGGTCGGTGAGTCAGTTCTCCGCCGGTGACGGCGCGGCGGACGACGGGCCGGCCGCCGGGGACGGCGACACCCTGAAGCTGGGCATGCACGCGCCCGACACCTACCGCGGCGACACCCAGCGCGCCCTCGCCGACACCAAGCAGTGGCTGGCCGACGGCTGGCGCACGGTCTTCCTCACCGAGGGGCACGGCCCCGCCGCCCGTACGGTCGAGGTGCTCGGCAGCGAGGGCATCGCGGCCCGCCTGGACCCCGATCTGCCCGAGATCTCGCCGTCCGTCGTGCACGTCTCGTGCAGTTCCCTCGACAACGGCTTCGTCGACCCCGGGCTCAGGCTCGCCGTGCTGACCGAGACCGACCTCTCCGGCCAGAAGGCGGCCGGCAAGGACGGCGCCCGGATGCCGGCCCGCCGCCGCAAGACCATCGACCCGCTCACCCTGGAGGCGGGCGACTTCATCGTCCACGAGCAGCACGGCGTCGGCCGCTACATCGAGATGGTGCAGCGCACCGTCCAGGGCGCCACCCGCGAGTACCTCCTCGTCGAGTACGCCCCCGCCAAGCGCGGCCAGCCCGGCGACCGCCTCTACATCCCCACCGACCAGCTGGAGCAGGTCACCAAGTACGTGGGCGGCGAGGCCCCGACGCTGCACCGGCTCGGCGGCGCCGACTGGACCAAGACCAAGGCGCGCGCCAAGAAGGCGGTCAAGGAGATCGCCGCCGACCTGATCAAGCTCTACTCCGCCCGCATGGCGGCCCCCGGCCACACCTTCGGCCCGGACACGCCCTGGCAGCGCGAGCTGGAGGACGCCTTCCCGTACGCGGAGACGCCCGACCAGCTCACCACCATCGCCGAGGTCAAGGAGGACATGGAGAAGTCGGTCCCGATGGACCGGCTGATCTGCGGCGACGTCGGCTACGGCAAGACCGAGATCGCGGTCCGCGCCGCGTTCAAGGCCGTGCAGGACGGCAAGCAGGTGGCCGTCCTCGTGCCCACGACCCTGCTGGTGCAGCAGCACTTCGGCACGTTCTCCGAGCGGTACGGACAGTTCCCGGTGAACGTGAAGGCGCTGTCCCGCTTCCAGACCGACACCGAGGCCAAGGCCGTCCTGGAGGGCCTCAAGGACGGCGCCGTCGACATCGTCATCGGCACCCACCGCCTCTTCTCCTCCGAGACCAAGTTCAAGGACCTCGGCCTGGTCATCGTCGACGAGGAGCAGCGCTTCGGCGTCGAGCACAAGGAGCAGCTGAAGAAGCTCCGCGCCAACGTCGACGTCCTCACCATGTCCGCAACGCCCATCCCGCGCACCCTGGAGATGGCGGTCACCGGCATCCGCGAGATGTCGACGATCACCACTCCGCCCGAGGAGCGCCACCCGGTCCTGACCTTCGTCGGCCCCTACGAGCAGCGGCAGATCGGCGCGGCCATCCGCCGTGAACTCCTGCGCGAGGGCCAGGTCTTCTACATCCACAACCGCGTCGAGTCGATCGACCGCGCCGCCGCCCGGCTGCGCGAGATCGTCCCCGAGGCCCGGATCGCCACCGCGCACGGGCAGATGGGCGAGACGCAACTGGAGCAGGTCGTCGTCGACTTCTGGGAGAAGAAGTTCGACGTCCTGGTGTCGACGACCATCGTCGAGTCCGGCATCGACATCTCCAACGCCAACACCCTCATCGTCGAGCGCGGCGACAACTTCGGCCTCTCCCAGCTGCACCAGCTGCGCGGCCGGGTCGGCCGGGGCCGCGAGCGCGGCTACGCCTACTTCCTCTATCCGCCGGAGAAGCCGCTCACCGAAACCGCCCACGAGCGGCTGGCCACCATCGCCCAGCACACGGAGATGGGCGCCGGCATGTACGTCGCCATGAAGGACCTGGAGATCCGCGGCGCCGGCAACCTCCTCGGCGGCGAGCAGTCCGGCCACATCGCGGGTGTCGGCTTCGACCTGTACGTCCGCATGGTCGGCGAGGCGGTCGCCGACTACCGCGCCTCCCTCGAAGGCGGCGTGGAGGAGGAACCGCCCCTCGAAGTCAAGATCGAACTCCCGGTGGACGCGCACGTCCCGCACGACTACGCGCCGGGCGAGCGCCTCCGCCTCCAGGCGTACCGGGCCATCGCCTCGGCCACGACGGAGGAGGACATCGCCGCCGTCCGCGAGGAACTCACCGACCGCTACGGCAAGCTGCCGGAGCCGGTGGAGAACCTCCTCCTGGTCGCCGGGCTGCGCATGCTCGCCCGCTCCTGCGGCGTCTCCGACATCACCCTCCAGGGCGCCAACATCCGCTTCGGCCCGGTGGAACTGCGCGAGTCCCAGGAGCTCCGCCTCAAGCGGCTCTACCCCCGTACGGTCCTCAAGCCGGCCACCCGCCAGATCCTGGTCCCCCGCCCCACGACGGGCAAGATCGGCGGCAAGCCGCTGGTGGGACGGGAACTCCTCGCCTGGGTGGGCGAGTTCCTCACGACCGTCCTGGGCTGACGGCCCGCCCGTCGCGGGTCTCCCCGTACGTCTCCGGCGGGTCCGGCGGAGACGTACGGGTCAGCGGGCGGACGTCCGGCGGAGGACCACGACGTCCGCCGCCCCGCCGAGGTAGACGTAGGTGGACTTCGGGTGGCGCGCCCGCGCCTCGGCGAGCAGCTGCCGCGGCGTCCGCTCGCGCAGCTGCGCGGTGATGTAGTCCGGCGCCAGCCCGCCCGTGTCGCCGGTCCAGAAGACCCGGGTGCGGTCGGTGAGCCGGCTCAGCGGCCGGATGTCGGACTCGACGGTCGCGCCGTCGGGTATGCGGTCGAGCAGCCGCTCCGCGGCGGTGACGCCCGGCGGGACGCGGTAGGTGGCGGCCTCGGTGAGGCGGGCCAGGGGGAGCGTGGTGGTCAGCGCGAGCGCGGCGGCCAGTACGGCGGCCGGCAGGTGGTGGGCGTAGGAGCGCAGCCAGGGGCGGGACGAGACCCGGGCCCGGGGCAGGGCGTCGACCAGGGCGAGGAAGACCACCGGCATCAGGACGGCGTTGTAGTGCCAGTCGATGCCCCAGTAGTGCGGCTCGTGGGAGAGGAACCGCCAGCCGAGGGTGGGCAGCGCGACCAGGAGGAGCGGGGAGCGCAGCGCGAGCAGTCCGGTGGTGGGCAGCAGCACCCACAGCGTGGTGCGCAGGGCGGTGTCGAGCGGGATGGTGGCGCCACCGCCGTCGGCGCCGAACTTGCTCCAGTAGTCGTACGAGCCCGAGCCGTTGACGGCGGGGATGAGGACGCCGAGGGTGAGGGCGGTGGCGGTCAGGCCGAAGGCGACCAGGGCGATCGGCAGCGGACCGGCCCGGCGGGTGCGGAGCAGGGCGAGGGCGCCGATCGTCGCGGCGGTGACGCCCAGGTCCTCCTTGACCAGGACCAGCGGGGCGGCCCAGCAGACCGCCGCGGTCCACCGTCCGCGCAGTACCGCTTCGAGGGCGAAGGCGAGCAGCGGCAGCGCGAACGCGATCTCGTGGAAGTCGAAGTCGACGGCCTTCTGCACCCCCCAGGACATGCCGTACGCGACGCCGAGGGCGAGGCCGGGGAGGCGGCCCAGGTAGCGGGCGGCGGCCCGGGTGACCGGGATCGCGGAGAGCGCGAACAGCGCGGCCTGGGCGAGCAGCAGGGTCAGTGAGGAGGGGAAGACCCGGTAGAGGGGGGCGAGCACCACCAGGGCGGGGCTGAAGTGGTCGCCGAGGATGTTGGTGCCGGGGCCCTTGAGGTCGACTATCGGGGCGCGGAAGTGGGCGTAGCCGCGTATCGCCTGTTCGAAGATGCCCAGGTCCCAGGAGGAGCTGGACAGCGTGCGGTACCGGCAGACGGCCAGCAGCGCGAAGCAGAGGAAGAAGAACGCGGCGGTCCAGTAGGGGTCGAGGCGGGGGACGCGCAGCGGGGCGGTCCGCTCCCGCAGGCGCCGGGCGGCGCGCCGCAGCGGTCCGGGGCCGGCCGGGGGGCGTTCGGGTGCCGGGGATGTGGAGGCGGTGGCCGCGGCGGCGGTCCGGGGCGCCGGCACGGTGCTGCCGTTCTCCCCCGTACTCCGTCCCGGGGCACCCCCAGCCGTTGCTGCGGCCGTGTTCATCAGGGTCCTCACTCACTCTCAACTGCCGGAAAGATACTCGAACGGACGCACGTATCTGCCGGAACGGTGCGGCCGACGTGCGCCGGCAGTGGTTCAGACGCGGCCGCGGGGCGGGCCGTTCCCGGGCAGCACGACGCCGGCCCGGCACCGCGGGGTCGCGGTGCCGGGCCGGCGGGAGTGCGGGAGGAAGCCGTGGTGAGCGGGCCTCAGATCGTCAGCTTCCAGTGGACGGCGTCGAGCATGAGGTCCGGGGTGACCTCGATGTCGAGGTCCTTCGCGGTCGGCGGGGCGTCGAAGACCATCTCCACGGTGGCGGTGGCGCCGGGGTTGATCGAGTTGCCGAAGTCGTGGTGCAGGATGCCGTGCTTGTCGTCGTCGACCTCCTGGGCCTCCTTGCCGTTGACCCGGGCCTTGGTCTGGACGAGGGGCTTGTCGAACGCCTTGCTGCCGGTGTTCTTGATCGTGACGGTGAGCTTGTACGCCTTGTTGCCGTCGGCGTGGCCGCTGACGAGGGTGCTCGGGTTCACGGTGTAGGGGGTCGCCTTCGAGACGGTCACCTGCACGCCGTTGTTGTACTTGGCCGTGGCGCCCGCGGTGAGCTCCTTGGCGCTCTGGCCCGAGCCGTCCTTCGGCTGGCCGGAGCTCTGCTCCACCTGCTTGTTCACCTCGTCGACGGCCTTGCTGACCGCCGTCAGGGTCACGATGACGCCCACGACGGCCAGGATGATCGCGACCACGCCCAGGAGCGCGCCGGTCAGTGCCACGCCCTTGTTCGTGGCCTGGCCCTTCTTGGCGCGGCTCCGGCCCACCAGACCGAAGATCAGCGCCAGGATGCCGAGCGGGCCGGCCAGCCAGAACAGGATCATCGGGATGCCGCTGAGGGCGCCGAGGATGCCGAGGATCAGGGCGGCGATGCCGAGCCCGTTGCGGGCCGCCTGGGGGGCGGGAGCGCCGGCCGGGCCCTGCGGGGTGGGCTGGTAGTGCATCTGGTGAGACATGCGAAGGGGCCCCTTCCGGGCACTCGTTCCAATTCCGCTGAAGCGATGGGTCAATAACAACAGAGGCTGTGAACCGAGTCAACACGAATGAAGGAACTGGATGAGTTCACGTCGTGAAGGGGGTGGTTGGGTGTGAATGGGTATGCTGCCGACACAGAGAGGTTCGGGGGTCACCGGAGGGAGCCAGCCAGGTGGCGCACAACGCATCGCCGGACAACGCGACGGACACCAGGACCGTGCCGACGGGTACACAGGCCCGGCCCACCGAGGTGACCGCCGCCGGCATCGCCCGGCTCGCCGGCGTCGGCCGGGCCGCGGTCAGCAACTGGCGGCGCCGCCATGCCGACTTCCCCAAGCCCGTCGGCGGCACCGAGACCAGCCCCGCCTTCGCCCTCCGTGAGATCGAGCAATGGCTGCGCGACCAGGGGAAACTCGCCGAGGTTCCGCTGCGCGAGCGGGTCTGGCAGCAGCTCGTCGGCCATCCCGCGGGCGCCGCCGCCGCGCTGCGGCAGGCCGGCGCCGTCCTGCTGCTGGCGCATGACCGCCCCGCCGCCTGGCAGCAGCTGCGCGCCGCCGCCGACGACGCCGAGCTGACCGGCGTCCTGCCCGCGGTGCTCGACGCCGTCCTCGCCGCCCGGCTCGGCCCCGGCCACCCCGTCCGCGGACTGACCCGCGAGGCGCTCGCCCCGTCCGCCGCGCTGGTCCGCGCCACCGGCGACCTCGCGGCCGCGGACGGCGCCGCCGCGGCGTACGACTTCCTGCTCGGCCGTCATCTGGACGCCAACCCCCGGCAGTACACCCTGACCCCGCCCGGGCCCGCCGCGCTGATGGCCGAACTGGCCGCCGTGGCCGGCCCGTCGGGCACCGTCCTCGACCCGGCCTGCGGCGCCGGCGCCCTGCTGGCCGCCGCCCGGGAGCGCAGCGCGGAGGAGAGCGACGCGGGGGAGCGCGATGCCGGGGAGGGCGACGCGGGAGAGGGCGAGGCGGGGGAGAGCGACGCCCCCGTCACCCTGTACGGGCAGGAGGCCGACGCCGACCTCGCCGCGCTCACCGCGCTCCGCCTGGCCCTCGGCGCCCCCGACGCCCAGGTCCGGGTGCGCGCCGCGGACACCCTGCGCGCCGACGCCTTCCCCGACCTCGCCGCCGACGCCGTCCTGGTCCACCCGCCGTTCAACGAACGCAACTGGGGCCACGACGAACTCGCCTACGACCCCCGCTGGGAGTACGGCTTCCCGGCCCGTACCGAGTCCGAACTCGCCTGGGTCCAGCACGCGCTGGCCCGGCTGCGCGAGGGCGGCACCGCCGTGCTGCTCATGCCGCCCGCCGCCGCCTCCCGCCGCTCCGGCCGCCGGATCCGCGCCGACCTGCTGCGCCGCGGCGCGCTACGGGCGGTCATCGCGCTGCCGGCCGGCGCCGCGCCGCCCAACGGCGTCCCGCTGCACCTGTGGGTGCTGCGCAAGCCCGGCACCACCCCGCCCGCCCCGCAGCTCCTCGTCGTCGACGCCGCGGGCCCCGCCCCCGGCCCGGCCGCCGGCCGCGACAAGCCCGACTGGCAGACCGTCCGGACCACTGCGGTGGAGGCGTGGCGGACCTTCGACCGCGACGGCGGCATCGAGGAACAGCCCGGCGTCCGCCGGTCGCTGGCCGCCATCGACCTCCTCGACGACGACGTCGACCTCGCCCCGGCCCGCCACCTCCCGCCGCCCGCGGCGGCCGGCGGCCCCGCCGAACTCGCCCGGATCCGCGAGCGGCTGACCACCACCCTCGCCCGCACCACCGCACTCACCCCGCGCCCCGACGGCGGCGCGGCCGGCCCCGCCCGCTGGCCGCTGACCACCGTCGGCGAACTGGCCCGCTCCGGCGCCCTGGTGCTGCGCGCGGGCGGCGCCGGCACCGCACCGGCCGGCGGGGCAGCCCCCGCGGTGCTCACCGACCACGACGTCATCGGCGGCGACGCCCCCTCCGGCACCCTCCCCGAAGCGCCCGCCTCGGGGCCCGCCGAGGAACCGGTCCTCCTCCAGGCGGGCGACGTCGTCGTCCCCGTCCTCGGCGGCGGCGCCGTCGCCCGGGTCACCGACGACAGCACCGCCGGCGCCGCCCTCGGCCGCAACCTGACCCTGCTGCGCCCCGACCCGGCCGCCCTCGACCCCTGGTTCCTCGCCGGGTTCCTGCGTGGCACCGCCAACAACCGGCAGGCCAGCAGCTACGCCTCCACCGCCACCCGGCTCGACGTCCGCCGCCTCCAACTGCCCCGCCTGCCGCTCGCCGACCAGCGCCGCTACGGGCAGCGCTTCCGCGACCTGGCTGCCTTCGAGGGGGCGCTGCGGCTCACCGCCCGCCTGGGCGAGCAGCTGGTGCAGGGGCTGCACGACGGGCTGACGGACGGGTCGGTCACCCCGGACTGACGAGGCGGCGCGGGCCGGACCCGGGCCCGGCGGGGCCCGGCGCCGGCACATTGCCCGGCCCATTCCGTACAACCCCGCACACGCACCCGGCGTCGTATATACGCTCAGGCGCACGTACGCGCACCCGAGCCCGCCCGCGCGAGGGGGCGGCGCCACCCCCACGGGCCGCCACGGCACCGCCTCGCCCGCCCGAACGACCCGTCAGGAGCAGCAATGCACGGCCCCGCCCCGGCCCACCCGCCGCAGCGTCCCCCGGGACAGGGGACGGTCATCGCGCTGCGGGTGCTGTTCGTGGCCGGCACGGTGCTCAGCCTGGGGTTCCTGGCCTGGGCGGCGCTGCTGCGGGCCGCGATCGTGCAGCGCAGGCCGCTGGGATGGTGGCTGTTCGGCGGCGACCTGGCGCTGGTCATCGGCACCAGCCTGTGGTCGGAGGGCTACCCCGAGACGGACTGGCGCACCGATGTCGCGGTGGCCCTGTTGCTGCTGCAGATGGCGGGCACCGTCGCGTACTACCTGGTCGTCGACATCCGGGCCCAGCGCGCCCCCGGGCCCGCGCCCCTGCCCGGCGCGGCGCCCTACCCCGGCCCGCCGCACGGGTACGGCCCCCCGCAGGGGTACGGCCCCCTCCACGACCGGCGGACCCAGCCGTACGGGCCGCACGGTGCCGGCCCGGTCAACCCGTACGCGGTCACCGAGACCCACCTGCCGCACCCGGGGCAGGGCGGACCCGCCCCGGCCCCGTACCGCCCCGCGCCACCGCCCCCGGAGCGGCCGCAGCCGCAGCGCCTCGACCGGGTGCGGGCAGAGCTCGATGAACTCAGCGACTACCTCCGCAAGGAGGAGGGGAAGTGAACGGCCGGGTCATCGGCGGGCGTTACGAACTGTCCGCGCTGCTCGGCCAGGGCGGGATGGGCCAGGTCTGGATCGGCTACGACCGCCGGCTGGACCGCCGGGTCGGCGTCAAGCTGCTGCGCCCGGACCGGGTGGCGGGCACCCCGGACGGCGAGGAGATGCGCCGCCGCTTCGTCCGCGAGTGCCGGGTCACCGCACAGGTCGACCACCCGGGACTGGTCACCGTCCACGACGCCGGCAGCGACGACGAGGACCTCTACCTGGTCATGCAGTACGTGGAGGGCGCCGACCTCTCCGACCACCTCGCCGAGCACGACCCCTACCCCTGGCCGTGGGCGGTCTCGGTCGCCGCGCAGCTGTGCGCCGTGCTGGCCTCCGTCCACGCGGTGCCGATCGTCCACCGCGACCTCAAGCCCCGCAACGTCATGATCCGCCCGGACGGTTCCCTGGTCGTCCTCGACCTCGGCATCGCCTCCGCCCTGGACACCGACACCACCCGCCTCACCCACACCGGCTCACCCATCGGCAGCCCCGCCTACATGGCGCCCGAGCAGGCCATGGGCGGTGCCGTCGGCCCGCACACCGACCTCTACGCCCTCGGGGTGCTGCTGCACGAACTGCTCAGCGGCGAGGTCCCGTTCGCCGGGTCGACGGCCCTGGGCGTGCTGCACCGCCACCTGCACGAGGAACCCGTCCCCGTGCGGCACCTGCGCCCCGACGTCCCCGAAGCGCTCGAAGCGCTGGTGCTGCACCTGCTGCGCAAGGATCCCGAGGCGCGCCCCGCCGACGCCCAGGAGGTCTACCAGGCGCTGGCGCCCCTGCTGCCCACCGCCGCCACCGGCCCGCAGGCCGCAGCCGCACCGCTCGCCCCCATGGACCCCACCCGCCCCTTCCGTCAGCCGCATGCTCCCTGGCCGGCCCGCTCGACGGCGGCACTCGCCCCGGCCCCCACGCCGACGGCGGTCTCCACCCCGCTGCTGCCGTCCGTGCCCGGGCCGCGGGGTGACCGGCGGCCGGCGTCCCTCGGGGCCGACGCGGCCGCCACCGGGCCGGGCCCCCGGGCCGCCGACCCCCGCGCCTCGGCCCTGTCCGGTATCCCGGCGGCCTTCGGGCCCGCCCCCTCGCACCCCGGGGCCCGGCCGGCCGCCGCCGACCCCCGGACGTCCGGCGCCGCCGCCCCGCACGGCACCGGCACCGGCGGCCCGGACGTCGCGGCCGCCGTCGAGGAGGTCAAGAGCCTGCTCGACCAGGGCCGGATCACCCATGCCGTGGACATCCTCGGCGGCATCCTGCCGGCCGCCGCCGAACGGCACGGCCCGCACTCCCCGGTCGTGCGCACCCTGCGCAAGCAGTACGCCGCCACCCTCATGGACGACGGCCAGTACCGCCGCGCGCTGCCCGAACTCCGCCTGCTGGCCGAGGAGTTCGGCAAGGAGTCAGGCGCCGGCGCCACCCGCCAGGCCCTCCAGTTCCACTTCGAGGCGGCCCAGTGCCTGGAGCAACTCGGTGAGGTCGCCCAGGCGCTGGAGGAGTACCGCGCCCTGCTGCCCTACTTCGAGCACTACGCCGACGACCCCGTACGCCCCCTGGAGATCCGGCGGTCCATAGGCCACCTGCTGCTGGCCCAGGGCGAACGCGGCGCCGCCCAGGAGACCCTCTCCCGCCTCCTCTACGACGCCGAGCGCCTGCACGGCCCGCACCACGCCTTCACCGAGGAGCTGCGGCGGACGCTGTACTGGCTGAGCCAGGTCCAGGGCTGAGCCGGACCGGCAGCCGTCCGGACCGGCGTCCCGGGCCCGGGCGGCCGGCGGTCACACGCCCGTACTGCCGTCGATGCGCTCGCGCAGGAGGTCGGCGTGGCCGCAGTGCCGGGCGTACTCGGCGATCATGTGGGTGTAGATCCAGCGCAGGGTGACCCGGCCGTCCCCGAAGGGCGCGGTGTCGTCGAGCGCGCGGCCCGCGCAGTTCTCCCGGCCGCGGTCCGTCTCGGCCCGCCACGCGGCCAGCGCCCGGTCGTACGTGGCCTCTTCGGCGAGGTCGAAGCCGCCGTCGTGGGTGCCGGGCCCGGCGTCCGGGCCGAAGAGGGGCGGGACGTCCTCCTCGGCCAGGACCCGGCGGAACCAGTTCCGCTCGACCTCCGCCAGGTGCTGGACGAGGCCGAGCAGGGTGAGCGGTGACGGTGGCGCGGACGCCGCACGGAGCTGATGCTCGGTCAGCCCGGCGCATTTCTGGGCCAGGGTCGTGCGGTAGAAGTCGAGCCAGCTCTCCAGCGAGGCCCGCTCGTCGGCGTCCATCGGCGGCAGGAGACGTTCGGTGGTCGTCATGGCCGCATCGTGGCACGGGGGTACGACAACGCGGCCGCGGCACCGCGGCCGGTGCCCCCGCGCCCCAAGCCCCGGCTCAGGCGAGCCGCAGCGTGCACCAGGGAATGGTCTCGCCCGGCAGCACATAGCGCTCGACCTCGACGAACCCGTGCTTCTCGGCGAAGCGCAGCCCGTCCGTGTTGGACGTCAGAACCACCGTCTCGATCGCCCCGGCGCCGAGCTCCCGCGCCCGCTTCAGCCCCCGCTCGTAGAGCCGACTGCCGAGCCCCTGCCCGCGGTGGCCGGGCAGCACGCGGGCGATCACCGTGGCCGTGGCGGTGTCGTCCGCGGGCGGGCGGACGGTCGTGCAGCCCACGAGGACGTCGTCGCGGTACGCCACCTCCAGGGTGTTGCGCCCGGCGCGCTCCCGCACGTCGTCGAGCGACAGCTGATGGGTGGGGATGATCAGGTTGTGGACGTACTGCCAGTCCTTGAACCCGGCGTCGTCGTCCGGCTGTTCGATGCGAAGGGTGCTCACCGCAGCAGCAAACCGGTGCGTACGGCGGAGCGTCAACCGCAATTGTCCGGCCGGGCGCGACCGACTCCGCCACAGCTCGTTGGCCGAAGCAGTGGCCTGGGCCACGACGACTCCTTAGCATCGATCACTCAAGGTCGAGACTCCGTCGCACGATCTGCCGGGAGGCCATGTGTTCCGCCGTAGGACAGCGCTCTCCGTATCCGCCACCGCCGCCCTGCTGGCCGCGACCCCGCTGCTCGCCGCCTGCGGGAGCGGGGCGCACCCCGGTGCCGCCGCCGTCGTCGACGGGAAGCGGATCACCGTCGCGCAGCTGCAGGCCAAGGTGAAGGACGTACGGGCCGCGCAGGCCAAGTCCCCGCAGGGCACCCAGCTGATCATGAACACCGGGCGGCTGAGCCTGGCCACCCTCAACGGCATGATCTTCGACCGGGTGCTGGCCCGCAGCGCCGAGCACGCCGGGGTGACGGTCACCCGCCGCGCGGTCCAGAAGTGGCGCGACCAGGCCGAGCAGCAGGCCGGCGGCGCCGAGCGGCTGAAGGCGATGTGGCTCCAGCAGGGCATCGCCCCCGACGAGGTCGACGCGATGGTCCGCAACCAGCTGCTGCTGGACGGCGTCGCCAAGCACCTCGGCGCCGACCGCGGCAAGCCGGAGGGCCAGCGCGCGCTCGCCCGGGAGCTGGCCAAAACCTCCCGCTCCATGGGCATCGACGTCAATCCGCGCTTCGGCAAGTGGGACGACCAGCAGGTGATCCTCGGCGAGACCAAGGACCCCTGGATCACCACCGGGCAGGCGAAGCAGCAGACCTGAGGCGGGGCGGCCGGCGGTGGTCGGCCGGGCAGGCGGCGGGCGGCGCCCGGCGATGTCGGTGGGGTGCGTTACGTTCGAGGCGTGAACGCTGACGCCTCCGCCGCCGACACCGGCGCCGACGCCCGCCCCGAGGGCACCGGCACCGGACGCCTGGTCCTGCTCACCACCAGCCACCGGGTCGCGCCCGGCCTGCTGTCCTGGCCCGCGTGGCAGACGCTGCGCACGGCCGACCGGGTGCTGTGCGCCGAGCCGGACCATCCGCAGCTGCCCTACCTGCGCGAGGCCGGCATCGAGGTGGAGACCGCCGCCCCGACGGCCCGCGAGCTGGTCGACGCCTGCGTGTCCGGCGACCGCACCGCCGTCGTCCTGACCTCGGCCTCCGGCGAGAGCACCCTGACCGACGGACTGGCCCGGCTGGCCGGGTCCGGCCGCGAGACCATGCCCGACCTGGAGCTGCTGCCCGGCTCGTACGACCTGCCCGGCGCGCGGCTGCTCGACCTCGTGCAGGTCATGGACCAGATCCGGGCCGAGTGCCCCTGGAGCAGCATCCGCACCCACCGCGATCTGGCCAAGTACGGCATCGAGGAGGCGTACGAGCTGGTCGAGGCGATCGAGGACGGCGACCGCGAGGCGCTGCGCGAGGAGCTCGGCGATGTGCTCCTCCAGGTCGTCTTCCACGCCCGGATCGCGCAGGACGACCCGGACGAGCCGTTCTCCCTCGACGACGTGGCGGGCACGATCGTGGACAAGCTGATCCGCCGCCACCCGCACGTCTTCGGCGAGGAGGAGGCCGCGACCCCCGAGGACGTCAAGGCGCACTGGCTGCGGACGAAGGCGGAGGAGAAGCAGCGCGCGTCGGTGACCGAGGGCGTGCCGCTGGCCCAGCCCGCCCTGGCGCTGACCGCGAAGCTGGCCTTCCGGGCCCGGAAGGCGGGGCTCGACGTCGCCCCGCCCGCCGGCGACGGCATCGGCTACGACCTGCTGGCGATGGCGGTGCGCGCCGAGGCGGACGGGGTCGACCCGGAGGCCGCGCTGCGGGCGGCGGCGCGGGCCTACCGGGACGCGGTGCTGGCCGCCGAGGGCGCGGCCGGGCGGTAGCCGCCGCCCGCGGCGGTGCGGTGCGCCGTCAGAGCGCGGCCGGCGCGGGCTCGGACCGGTGGCCGTGCTCCGTGCGGCCGCCGGCCGGGGGGACCGGCCGCAGCCGGTCGAGGACCCACAGCGTGACCCCGACCGCCGCGAGAGCCGCCCCCAGCACGCACACCCCGGGCCAGCCGCCGGCGCCCCACACCGCCGAGGTGAGCGCCGAGCCCACCGCCCCGCCCGCGAAGTAGCTGGTCATGTACGCCGAGTTGAGGCGGTTGCGGGCCTCCGGGCGGACGCCGTAGACCAGGTTCTGATTGCTGACGTGCACCGCCTGGGCGGCCAGGTCCAGCACGACCACGCCGGCCAGCAGCGCGGCCAGCGACCAGGCACCGCCCCCGCCGCCCAGCGCCAGCAGGCCCCAGGAGCCCAGGAGCAGGACCGCCGCGACACCGGTGACACGGTGCGCCAGCCCGCGGTCGGCCAGCCGGCCGGCCGCCGACGCGGACAGCGAGCCGGCGGCGCCGACCAGCCCCAGCAGCCCGATGGCCGACTCCTGCCAGCCGTAGGCCGGGCCGGACATCAGGAACGCCACCGCCGTCCACAGCACGCTGAAGCCCGCGAAGGACACCGCCCCCAGCACCGCCCGCCGGCGCAGCACCGGCTCCTGGCCGAACAGCGCCAGCGTGGAGCGCAGCAGCGCCGGGTAGCGCAGCCCGGCGCTGGTGCGCAGCGCGGGCAGCCGGAGCCGCAGCAGCACCGCCATCAGCAGCATCAGCGCGGCGTTGACCCAGTAGACGGTGCGCCAGCCGCCGAGCTCGGCGAGCAGGCCGGCGGCCGTACGGGCGAGCAGGATGCCCAGCAGCAGGCCGGTCATGACGGTGCCGACGGTCCGGCCGCGCTCGGCGGGCGCGGCCAGGGTCGCCGCGTACGGCATGACGACCTGCGCGGCGACCGAGGTCAGACCGGTGAGGGCGGTGCCGGTCAGCAGCAGGGCGGCGTTCGGCGCGCTCGCGGTGACGGTCAGGAACACCGCGGTCGCCGCGCACAGGACGACCGCCAGCCGGCGCCGCTCCACCATGTCGCCGAGCGGTACGAGCAGCAGCAGGCCGAGGCCGTAGCCGGTCTGGGCGACGGTCACCACCAGCGCGGCGGTGGCGGCGGACAGCCGCAGATCGTGGCCGATGACGTCCAGCAGCGGCTGGGCGAAGTAGTTGCCGGCGACGGCCAGGCCGGTGGCCGCCGACATCAGCAGCAGCGTGCCGCGTCCCAGCCGCCCCGGCTGCTCCGGCGCGTGGTCGGGCTCCATGGTGTGACCTCCCCGTGTCTCCCCGGCGTCGCCCGTCACCACGGTGGTGACGGGGGCCGGCGACTCCCAGACTGGGGCCGGCGGTATTGATGAGTCCAACACATCGTTTTCATCGCATCCATCGTGAAAAGAGATCGCTGGCTAGGATCGCGGCCATGGAGCTCCAGCAGATGCGTTATGTCGTCGCGGTGGCCGAGACCGGCGGGTTCACCCGGGCCGCCGAGCGCTGCCATGTGGTGCAGTCCGCGCTGAGCCATCAGATCGCCCGGCTGGAGAAGGAACTGGGCGCCCGGCTCTTCGACCGGACCAGCCGCAGCGTCCGGCTGACCGTCGCCGGTGAGGCGTTCGTACCGGTCGCGCGGCAGGCGCTGGAGGCCGCCGAGCGGGCCCGTGCGGAGGTGGCCGCGGCGACCGGAGAGGTGCGCGGCCGGCTGGCGGTGGGGGCGATCTCGACCGTCGCGGCCGTCGATCTCGCCCGCGAGCTGGGCGACTTCCGCAGCCGCTGCCCCCAGGTGCGGATCAGCCTCCAGATGGAGATGAGCGATCCGCTCCTCGCGAAGGTGCGGGAGGGGACGCTGGACGTCGCCTTCGTCGGGCTGGCGCCCGGCGTGCGCACGACCGGGGTGCGGGAGAAGGAGCTGGCGCGCGGCGAGCTGGTGGCGGTGGTGCCGCCGGGGCACCCGCTGGCCGGCCGGGAGTGGACCACGCTGGCGCGGCTGGCGCGGGAGACCTTCGTCGACTTCACGGCCGGGTCGGCGGCCCGGCGGCAGCGCGACGACGCGTTCCGGGCGGCGGGACTGACCTCGGAGGTGGCGTTCGAGGTGACCACCGTCGAGTTCCTGGCGAAGCTGGTGCGGGCGGGGCTGGGGGTGGGCATGGTGCCGGAGGCGATCGCCTCCGAACTGCCGGGGCTGCACATCGTCCGGGCGCGGCCGGCGCCGGAGCGTACCGAGCGGGTGGTGTGGAGCGGCCTCGGCCCGTCGCCGGCGGCGGTGGCGTTCCTCGCGGGGCTGGGGGTGGCGGCGGAGTAGCGGGGAGGCGCCCGCCGTCCGCCGGTCCACCGGAGTGCGCGCACCGGTTACGGTCGGAAGGTGCACGACAAGCCCGACGCCACCCCCGACGCCACCCCTGACACCGGCCCGCCCGGCGCCGTCCCCGAGCCCGGTCCGAACGCCGGCGCCACCGGCGCCACCGCCGTGGACGCGCCCGCCGACTGCCCCGCCGCGGCCGCCGGCCGGCCGCCCGCGCCCGACCTGTTCACCTGGGAGTTCGCCGCCGATCCGTACCCCGCGTACGCCTGGCTGCGCACCCACGCGCCGGTGCACCGGACCGCGCTGCCCAGTGGCGTCGAAGCCTGGCTGGTGACCCGCTACACCGACGCGCGGCAAGCGCTCGCCGACGCCCGGCTCTCCAAGAACCCGGTGCACCACAGCGAGTCCGCGCACGGCAAGGGCAAGGTCGGCATCCCCGGCGAGCGCAGCGCCAACCTCATGACGCACCTGCTCAACATCGACCCGCCGGACCACACCCGGCTGCGCCGGCTGGTCTCCAAGGCGTTCACCCCGCGCCGGGTCGCGGAGTTCGCGCCCCGTGTGCAGCAGCTGGCCGACGACCTCATCGACGGCTTCGCGGGCCGGGGCGAGGCCGACCTCATCCACGAGTTCGCCTTCCCGCTGCCCATCTACGCGATCTGCGACCTGCTCGGCGTCCCGCGCGAGGACCAGGACGACTTCCGCGACTGGGCGGGCATGATGATCCGCCACGGCGGCGGCCCGCGCGGCGGGGTCGCCCGGTCCGTGAAGAAGATGCGCACGTACCTGGCGGAGCTGATCCACCGCAAGCGGGAGAACCCGGGGGAGGACCTGATCTCCGGCCTGATCCGGGCGTCCGACCACGGCGAGCACCTCACCGAGAACGAGGCCGCCGCGATGGCGTTCATCCTGCTCTTCGCCGGCTTCGAGACCACCGTCAACCTCATCGGCAACGGCACCTACGCGCTGCTGCGCCACCCCGCCCAGCGCGAGCTGCTGCAGGGGGCGCTGGCGGCCGGCGACACCGAGCTGCTGGCCACCGGCATCGAGGAGCTGCTGCGTTACGACGGTCCGGTGGAGCTGGCGACCTGGCGGTTCGCGACCCAGGAGATGACGCTCGGCGGGCAGCGGATCGCCGCGGGCGACCCCGTCCTGGTGGTGCTGGCCGCCGCGGACCGCGACCCGGAGCGCTTCGCCGACCCGGACGTCCTGGACCTGACCCGGCGTGACAACCCCCATCTGGGATACGGGCACGGCATCCACTACTGCCTGGGCGCCCCGCTCGCCCGGCTCGAAGGGCAGACCGCGCTCGCGACGCTGCTGCGGCGCCTCCCCGACCTCCGGCTGGGTGCGGATCCGGACGCCCTGCGCTGGCGCGGCGGTCTCATCATGCGCGGACTTCGGTCACTGCCCGTGCAGTTCACCCCCGAGCGCGCTGACCAGCGGCGGGACGAAAGTGACACAGAGTCAGCTGCGTGACCTTTGCGTGATCTGCGCTACACCGACTTGTGACTACCCGTGACCCCGGCTACGTTTCCACCGACGATCTACAGGATCGAGGGATTCACTCGATCGGCAGAAGCGGTGACGGGGCGGACCGGTGTACGGGTGCCCTGTGTCCGCATCGGCCGGCGAGTGCCCCGTCGGCCCGTTCGTACCTGTGCGAACGGGTCGTCGACAACTCAACCGTCGCGCGAAAGGCATCCGCATGCGTTCCGGGAACGGCCGACATCGTCGCCCCCGTCAAGCACCGGCCATCTTTGTCACGGCGGGAGTCACCGGCGCGGGACTCGCGCTGCCCCTGCTCTCCGCCGGTGGTGCCCACGCCGCCGACACCGCGACCTGGGACAAGGTCGCCCAGTGCGAGAGCGGTGGAGTCTGGAGCGCGGCCTCGGGCAACGGCTTCTACGGCGGGCTGCAGCTGACCCAGGAGATGTGGGACCGCCACGGCGGCACGGCCTACGCCTCGCGCCCCGACCTCGCCAGCCGCGCCCAGCAGATCGCGGTGGCCGAGACGATCCTCGACGACCGCGGGCCGGACGCCTGGCCGAGCTGCGCGGTGAACGCGGGTCTGACCAAGGACGGCCGCGCCCCCGAGGTCGATCCGGGCAACACCAGCACCCCGCTGCCCGACCCGGCCGACCGGGACGACTCGACGGGGCCCACCGACTCGCAGGACGGAGCGGACCAGGGCCCGTCGGACGAGCCGTCCGAGGCGACGCCCTCGCCCTCCGCCCCCGACGCCTCGGGCCCGGGCGACTCCGGTGACACCACCGGCGCCAAGGACCGGACCCAGGAGCCGTCCGGCTCCACCACGCCGGGCGACGACGGGGACGGCACCTCCCGTACCGGCGACCCGTCGCACGCCGACGACGACCCGTCCCGCACCGGCGACCCCGCGGACTCCGCGGACCCGGCCGACGGCGGCAGCCGTACGGACACCGCCGGCGAGGCGCACCGGGAGCCCACCAAGGGCAGGCACCGCGGCGGCACGGACGACGGCGAGGGCGACGGCACCGACCGTGCCTCCGGCGGCCGGCACGCCTCGCGCGGCGACGACGCGCACCGTACGGACCCGACGGGCGGCGACTACACCGTCCGCCCCGGTGACAGCCTGTCAGCCATCGCGCAGGCCCACCGGCTGTCCGGCGGCTGGCCCGCGCTCTACGAGCGCAACGAGGGCGTCATCGGCTCCGACGCGGACCTGATCCAGCCCGGCCAGCTGCTCGATCTCGGCCACGACGCAGGCTAGTTCGCCGTCTTTGCCCCGTTGCGGCGAAAGTGAGACAAGCGTCTCTTTGCGCCGCGTGGGACCCGGTCCGTCCGTACTCGGGGTACCGGGTCCCACCTGCGAAGACGTGACCTCCCCGTGATCAAAAGCGGTCAACTTGGTCCAGATGCGGGGGTTTGAACATCAACGGGCTTCTGCTTACGGTCATGACCGCTCGCCAAAGCGGGCCCCTTCGATCACACGCCGAATCCTGCCGGTGGTCGGAGGCAGTTGACGCGCAAGCGCCGAAGGCAGGAGCGGGGGAACCAAGGTAAGTGCCGGCCCGGCCCGTGAAAGCGGGTCAGCCGGCTTGGGGTGAAGCCCGGTGCGTCCGACGCACCGGCCGGGCCACTCACAGTCCGAACCCGACAGCTCACCTCGTAGGCGTCGGTGAGGAAACGAACGAACCATGCTGATCAACAAGGGCAAGCACCGTCGTCCCTCCAAGGCCGTCCGCGTCGCCACCCTCGCCGGTGTGGCCGGTGCCGTCGTCGCGGTCCCGCTGATGGGCGCCACCTCCGCCTCCGCCGCCTCGGTCGCCACCTGGGACAAGGTCGCCCAGTGCGAGTCCGGTGGCAACTGGTCGATCAACACCGGTAACGGCTACTACGGTGGCCTGCAGTTCTCCAACTCCAGCTGGGCCGCCGCCGGTGGCACCCAGTACGCGGCGCGCGCCGACCTGGCCACCAAGTCGCAGCAGATCGCCGCCGCCGAGAAGCTCCTCGCCATCCAGGGCCCCGGCGCCTGGTCCTGCGCCGGCGCGGGCGGCCTGACCTCCGGTGGTCCGTCCCCCGACGTCGACACCTCCGGCTCCTCCGCGCAGACCAAGTCCGCGCCCCAGCAGGACCAGGGCAAGGCCGAGGTGAAGAAGGCCCCGGCCGCCTCCGAGCACGCCTCGCGCTCCACCGAGCGCAAGTCCCTGGGTCACGGCAACTACACCGTCAAGGCGGGCGACACCCTCGCCAAGATCGCCAAGGCCCACGGCACCAACTGGAAGTCGGTCTACGAGGCCAACAAGTCGGTCATCGGCGGCAACCCGAACCTGATCTTCCCCGGCCAGAAGCTCAACGTCTGAGCCGTCCGCGCACCGGGACTCCTCCCGGGCCCGGGCGGCGGGCCCTGAGGACCCCGGTCCGGACGGCGGGCCCCGGCCCTGCCGGATCCGGCCCTCCTGAGACAGCCCCGCCGCGGCGCGTCCCCCCCCGGGCGCCCCGCGGCGGGGTTTCTCCGTCGGTTCCCGCGCGCACGCCCCTGACCGGCGCCTTCCCGCGTTTTTCCCGTTCGGCGAACAATGCGGAAGAAGGTCCGTGAACTGGGCTTTCGGGGAGCTTTCCGGGTCGTTCCGTCCCACAGAGCGGGCCGCACGCAAGCGGACGCGCTCGGGGCCGTTAGGCTCGTGCTGCAGAACTCCAGACACCCACGAAGGAGACAACGTGCCGTCCATCGACGTCGTCGTAGCCCGCGAAATTCTCGACTCGCGAGGTAATCCCACGGTCGAGGTCGAGGTCGGCCTCGACGACGGCAGCACGGGCCGTGCCGCTGTGCCGTCCGGTGCCTCGACCGGCGCCTTCGAGGCCATCGAGCTCCGCGACGGCGACCCGAACCGCTACCTCGGCAAGGGCGTCGAGAAGGCCGTCCTCGCCGTCATCGAGCAGATCGGCCCGGAGCTCGTCGGCTACGACGCGACCGAGCAGCGGCTGATCGACCAGGCCATGTTCGACCTGGACGCCACCGACAACAAGGGCTCGCTCGGCGCCAACGCCATCCTCGGCGTCTCCCTCGCCGTCGCGCACGCCGCCTCCGAGGCCAGCGACCTCCCGCTGTTCCGCTACCTCGGCGGCCCGAACGCGCACGTGCTGCCCGTGCCGATGATGAACATCCTGAACGGCGGCTCGCACGCCGACTCCAACGTGGACATCCAGGAGTTCATGATCGCGCCGATCGGCGCCGAGTCCTTCTCCGAGGCGCTGCGCTGGGGCGCCGAGGTCTACCACACCCTCAAGAAGGTCCTGAAGGAGCGCGGGCTGTCCACCGGCCTCGGCGACGAGGGCGGCTTCGCCCCGAACCTGGGCTCCAACCGCGAGGCGCTCGACCTCATCCTGGAGGCCATCACGCAGGCCGGTTACGCCCCGGGCCAGGACATCGCGCTCGCCCTGGACGTCGCCGCCTCCGAGTTCTACAAGGACGGCTCGTACGAGTTCGAGGGCCAGACCCGCTCGGCCGCCCAGATGACCGAGTACTACGAGGAGCTCGTCGCGGCGTACCCGCTGGTCTCCATCGAGGACCCGCTGTTCGAGGACGACTGGGCCGGCTGGAAGGTCATCACCGACAAGCTCGGCGCCAAGGTTCAGCTGGTCGGCGACGACCTGTTCGTCACCAACCCCGAGCGCCTCGCCCGCGGCATCGAGGAGGGCTCCGCCAACGCGCTGCTGGTGAAGGTCAACCAGATCGGTTCGCTGACCGAGACCCTGGACGCCGTCGAGCTGGCCCAGCGCAACGGCTTCAAGTGCATGATGTCGCACCGCTCCGGCGAGACCGAGGACGTCACCATCGCCGACCTCGCCGTCGCCACCAACTGCGGCCAGATCAAGACCGGCGCCCCGGCCCGCTCCGAGCGCGTCGCCAAGTACAACCAGCTGCTGCGCATCGAGGAGATCCTCGACGACGCCGCGGTGTACGCCGGCCGCTCCGCCTTCCCGCGGTTCCGCTCCGCGAACCAGTAGGCACAGCGCTCCGCCAACCGGTCGGCACGGAACGGCGTTCCTCCGGAACGGCTGATCGGCTGACGTTACGGCCGAGCACCTCGTACGTCCCCGGCGACGGTCCCGTACCGTTGCCGGGGACGTACGTGCTTGATGCAGACCGGCGTCAGCCGGCGAGGGGAGACGACGTGCCCGCGGACCGGTTCTCGACCGCGACCCGACTCAAGGCGCTCGGCGAGCAGGCCGCCGCCCGCGTCTACCGCGCCCGTCCGGCCCGCCGCAACCGCCTCACCGGCCGCGCCGCGCTGCTGGCGCTGGTGATGTGCTCCCTGGTCGTCGCGCTCGCGTACCCGATAAGGCAGTACGTCTCCCAGCGCTCCGACATCGCCGACCAGCGCCGCAAGGCCCAGGACGCCGGTGCCGCACTGGAACGGCTGCGCGAGCAGAAGGCCCGGTGGCAGGATCCGGAGTACGTCCGCCAGCAGGCCCGCCGGCATCTGCACTACGTCAGGCCGGGCGAGACCGGCTACCTCGTCCGCGACGGCTCGGGCACGAGCACCGCCCCCAAGGGCTCGCAGGCCGCGCAGCGCCCCTGGTACGAGAACCTGTGGAGCGCGGTCGACGCGGCCGACAAGCGGTAGCGGCCGCACCGCCCGGGTGCCCCGGCCCGTACCGCAGGCCCGCGCGGGGCCGTACTGTCGACAGGGACGGCGGACCGTACCGCCGCCCCACCACCACTCACCGAAAGCGCACATGGAAACGCCTCCGCCCCAGACCGAGCCCACCGAGCCCACCGCCGCGGACATCGCCGCCTTCAAGGAGCAGCTCGGCCGCCCGCCGCGCGGCCTGCGCGCCATCGCGCACCGCTGCCCCTGCGGGCAGCCGGACGTCGTCGAGACGGCGCCGCGCCTGGAGGACGGCACGCCCTTCCCCACGCTCTACTACCTCACCTGCCCGCGCGCGGCCTCCGCGATCGGCACGCTGGAGGCCAACGGCGTGATGAAGGAGATGAGCGAACGGCTGGCGGCCGACCCGGAGCTGGCCGCCGCCTACCGCGCGGCCCACGAGGACTACATCCGGCGCCGCGACGCCATCGAGGTGCTCGAGGGCTTCCCGAGCGCGGGCGGCATGCCCGACCGGGTCAAGTGCCTGCACGTGCTCGTCGGCCACTCGCTGGCGGCCGGGCCGGGCGTCAACCCGCTCGGCGACGAGGCCCTCGCGATGCTGCCGGAGTGGTGGAAGAAGGGGCCGTGTGTGAACCCGTGCGGCGGGAGTGACGAGGGAGAGTCCGAGTGAAGCGCGTCGCCGCGGTCGACTGCGGTACGAACTCCATCCGGCTGCTGGTCGCGGACGTCGACCCGAGCACCGGCGAGCTGAAGGAACTCGACCGCCGGATGCAGATCGTCCGGCTCGGTCAGGGCGTGGACCGCACCGGGCGGCTGGCGCCCGAGGCGCTGGAGCGCACCTTCGCGGCCTGCCGGGAATACGCCGCGGTGATCAAGGGCCTGGGCGCCCAGCAGGTCCGCTTCGTGGCGACCTCCGCCTCCCGTGACGCGGAGAACCGCGAGGACTTCGTCCGCGGCGTGGTGGACATCCTGGGCGTGCAGCCCGAGGTGATCACGGGTGACCAGGAGGCGGAGTTCTCCTTCAACGGCGCCACCAAGGAGCTCCTCGGCCGGGCCGACCTGGCCAGGCCCTTCCTGGTGGTGGACATCGGCGGCGGCTCCACCGAGTTCGTCCTCGGCGACGAGGCGGTACGCGCCGCCCGCTCGGTCGACGTCGGCTGCGTCCGGATGACCGAGCGGCATCTGGTGCACGACGGCGAGATCACCGATCCGCCGACCGCGCGTCAGGTCGACGCGATGAAGGCCGACATCGCCGCGGCGCTGGACCGGGCCGAGGAGACCGTCCCGCTGCGCGAGGCCGCCACCCTGGTGGGCCTGGCCGGCTCGGTCACCACCGTCGCCGGTATCGCGCTGGGCCTGGACCACTACGACTCCGATGCCATCCACCACGCCCGGGTCCCGCTGGCCAAGGTCCGCGAGATCACCGAGCACCTGCTGTCCTCCACCCACGCCGAGCGCGCGGCCATCCCCGTCCTGCACCCCGGCCGGGTCGATGTGATCGCCGCGGGCGCGCTCGTACTGCTGTCGATCATGGAGCGGACGGGCGCCGAGGAGGTCGTCGTCAGCGAGCACGACATCCTGGACGGCATCGCCTGGCACGCCGCACTCGACGACGAGTGACCGCGGCCGCGACGGGTGCGCCGTCGCGGGTGAGCGGGTCGGCAGGGGCCGGCAACGACCTCTGCCGACCGGGCTTTTGAGCGGGCCGGATGCCCTTCTGAGCGGTCTCCGGGGGGTCTCACGGGGCTTCTCGGGGAGGCTCGGGAAGAAAGTTCGTGAAATCCTTCACATGAAAAAGCCTCCTGTTGGGCGAACAATCTGATCGTCCGACCGTCATTCGAAGGTTTCCGGGCCTCTCGACCCCGGGATTGCGCGGGTTCCGATATCCCGGGGGAGCGGCCGCAGGAGGCCCGGTCCCCCCGCCGCGGGGCCCACAAGCCCTGATCAACAGGGGTCTCCAACGCCTCGCGTACTACGGTGGTTCCGTTTCCCGGTATGGCGTCGGTCACGAAGCCGGCGGAGTGTAGCAGATACCCCTTAGGTCCTTGTGAAGGGGCTCACGAGCGACCCCCCATGTGGGGGTGGATACTCGATTGCATGAGCACCACGGAGCGTCCCAGGATCCTCGTAGTAGGCGGTGGGTACGTAGGCCTGTACGCAGCTCGGCGCATCCTCAAGAAGATGCGCTACGGCGAGGCGACCGTCACGGTCGTCGACCCGCGGTCGTACATGACCTATCAGCCCTTCCTCCCCGAAGCCGCCGCCGGCAGCATCTCCCCCCGGCACGTCGTCGTCCCGCTGCGACGCGTGCTGCCGAAGGCGGAGGTCCTCACCGGCCGGGTCACCACCATCGATCAGGACCGCAAGGTCGCCACGATCGCCCCGCTGGTGGGCGAGGCGTACGAGCTGCCTTTCGACTACCTCGTGATCGCCCTCGGCGCCGTCTCGCGGACCTTCCCGATCCCCGGCCTCGCCGAGCAGGGCATCGGTATGAAGGGTGTGGAGGAGGCCATCGGCCTGCGCAACCACGTCCTGGAGCAGCTGGACAAGGCCGACTCCACGACCGATGAGGACGTCCGCCGCAAGGCGCTGACCTTCGTCTTCGTCGGTGGCGGCTTCGCGGGCGCGGAGACCGTCGGTGAGGTCGAGGACATGGCCCGCGACGCCGCGAAGTACTACAACAACGTGAAGCGCGAGGACATGCGCTTCCTGCTGGTCGACGTCGCCGACAAGATCCTCCCCGAGGTCGGACCCAAGCTCGGTGCCTACGGCAAGGAGCACCTCGAGGGCCGTGGCGTCGAGGTCTACCTCAAGACCGGCATGGACTCCTGCGTCGACGGCCACGTGAAGCTCAACAACGGCCTCGAGGTCGACTCCAACACCATCGTGTGGACCGCGGGCGTCAAGCCCAACCCGGCGCTGGCCCGCTTCGGCCTGCCGCTCGGCCCGCGCGGTCACGTCGACACCGCCCCCACCCTCCAGGTGCAGGGCACCGACTACATCTGGGCCGCGGGCGACAACGCCCAGGTCCCGGACCTGGTCGGCCGTAAGAACGGCAACGAGAACGCCTGGTGCCCGCCGAACGCGCAGCACGCGCTGCGGCAGGCCAGGGTCCTCGGCGACAACGTGGTCTCCGGTATGCGGGGCTTCCCGCAGAAGGAGTACAGCCACGCCAACAAGGGTGCGGTCGCCGGTCTGGGCCTGCACAAGGGCGTCGCGATGATCGTCATGGGCAAGATGAAGATCAAGCTCAAGGGCCGTCTCGCCTGGTACATGCACCGTGGGTACCACGGCATGGCGATGCCGACGTTCAACCGCAAGATCCGGGTCTTCGCCGACTGGACGCTGGCCATGTTCCTCAAGCGCGAGGTCGTCTCGCTCGGCGCCATGGAGAACCCCCGCGAGGAGTTCTACGAGGCGGCCAAGCCGGCCCCCGCGCCGGCCGCCGCCGGCGACAAGCCGAAGGCCAAGGCTTCCTGAACCACCGGTCGGGTACTCCGACCAGCCCGAAGGGCGTCCGCCATCCGTGGGGCGGGCGCCCTTCGGCGTGTGCGCCGTGGCGAAATGTGGGCGGTTTGCGGTTCCCTTACGTGTGAACGGGACTATCCGGGCGCTTCATTGGCGTTTACGTGGTGGGTGAATCTTCTTCGCCCGACTCGTCAACACGGAGGTGTGCGACATGGCCGACGCCGCTGGACGGCTCACCAAGCTCGCCGAGGAGGTGCTGGGAACGCCGCTCCCGGTGCGCATCCGCGCCTGGGACCGCAGCGAGTCCGGCCCGCCGGGGGCACCCGTGCTCGTCATCCGCCATCGCCGCGCGCTGCGCCGGCTGCTGTTCAAGCCCGGCGAACTGGGCCTGGCCCGCGGCTGGGTGGCCGGTGACCTCGACATCGAGGGCGACCTCTACGAGGCGCTCGATCTGCTCGCCGGGCTGCTCTGGGAGCGCGCCGCCACCACCAAAGCGCCGCGGGCCGCCGCGTTGCGCGCCCTGGCCCGCCCGGAGCTGCGCGCCGCCGCCCGGGAACTGCTCGCCCTGGCCGGCGCCCCCGTACCACCCACCCCGCCCGCGGAAGAGGTCAGACGCCGCCGGGGACCGCTGCACACCCTGCGGCGCGACAAGGAAGCCATCAGCCACCACTACGACGTCGGCAACGACTTCTACGCGCTGGTCCTCGGCCCGTCCATGGTCTACTCCTGCGCCTACTGGGAGAGTCCCGACGCGAGCCTGGAGGACGCCCAGCGCGACAAGCTCGACCTGATCTGCCGCAAGCTCGCCCTCAAGGAGGGCCAGCGGCTGCTGGACGTGGGCTGCGGCTGGGGCTCGATGGTGCTGCACGCCGCCCGCGAGTACGGCGTACGGGCCGTCGGCATCACCCTCTCCGAGGAACAGGCCACCTTCGCCCGCAAGCGGATCGCGGAGGCCGGCCTCGCCGACCGGATCGAGATCCGGGTGCAGGACTACCGCGAGATCAAGGACGAGCCGTTCGACGCCATCTCCTCGATCGGGATGGCCGAGCACGTCGGCCGGGACCGGTACGCCGAGTACGCGAGCGCGCTGTACGCGCTGCTGAGGCCGGGCGGACGGCTGCTCAACCACCAGATCGCGCGGCGGCCGCTGGCCGACGAGGAGACCTACCGCGTCGACGATTTCATCGACCGGTACGTCTTCCCCGACGGCGAGCTGGCACCGGTCGGGCGGACGGTGGCCCAGCTGGAGGAAGCCGGGTTCGAGGTGCGGGACGTGGAGGGAATCCGGGAGCACTACGCCCTGACGCTGCGGCAGTGGGTCGCCAACCTGGAGAAGCACTGGGACGAGGCGGCGCGCCTGACGTCCCCGGGCCGGGCCCGGGTCTGGCGGCTCTACATGGCGGCGTCGGCCCTGTCGTTCGAGCGCAACCGCATAGGAGTCAACCAGGTCCTGGCAGTCCGCACCCCGGACTCGGGGACCTCGGGCGTGCGCCTTCGCGAGCGTAGCTGGGGTTGATCCCACGTTTTTGTCTGCGGCGCCGTGGTGGTTTCTCGCCGTGGCGCTTTGCGGCGCCGCCGCACGTTGTCGGCTTTCCCGCCGTGTTTCGTCTCGCCGTTGCGCCTGCGGCGGGCGAGGTGGTGTCGGGTGCGGTGCCGCTCCTCCGGACTTCGTCCTGCGGCGCGGCCCCTCCCGTAGTGGGTAGGAAATAGGCCGGTGGGGGCGAGCGTCTTACTGACGCTCGCCCCCACCGGCCTTCAACCTTCTTTCCCACGGGAGGGGACGGGCCGGAGGGGCCTGTTCTGTGGACGTAAAGCGAAGCAGTCCACAGAACAGGCCCCGGAGGTCCGTCACCGCACCCAGCAATCACCCGGCCCGCCGCAGGCGCAACGGCGAGAAACCACCACGGCGCCGCAGACAAACACGTGGGACTACTCCGCCTTAATGGCCGCCAGCATGTTCAGGCGCGCCGCCCGCCGGGCCGGCCAGAGGGCGGCCAGGACGCCGACCAGGGCGGCCAGGGCGAGGAAGATGCCCATCCGACCCCACGGCAGGACCAGTTCGTACGTCGCCATCGAGCCGCCGATCAGTTCACCGGCAGCCCAGCCGAAGAACACGCCGAGGCCGATGCCGAGGACCCCGCCGAAGAGGGAGATCACCAGGGACTCCAGGCGCACCATGCGCTTGATGCCGCGGCGGTCCAGGCCGATGGCGCGCAGCATGCCGATCTCCTGCGAGCGTTCGAAGACCGACATCGCCAGCGTGTTGATGACGCCGAGCACCGCGACGATCACGGCCATGGCCAGCAGCCCGTAGAGCATGTTCAGCATCAGGTTGATCATCTGCGCGATGCCGTCGGTGACGTCCTTCTTGTCGGCGACGGAGATCGCCGGGTTCTTGCCGAGCGCCTTGACCAGCGTGTCCTTGGTGGCGTCGGTGGCGCCGTCCGTCGTCTTGACCATCACCTGCATGTCGGTGATCTGCTTCTGGTGCGGCGCCAGCGTCGTGTTGTCCAGGATGATGCCGTGGATCATCTGGTTGCCCCGGTAGACGCCGGAGACGGTCAGCGTGCCCTTCTTGCCGTCCTCGAACGTCACCGGGAGGCGGGAGCCGGGGTGCCAGCCCTGCTCCTTGGCGGTGCTGTCGTCCACGACCGTCCGGCCGCCGCGCAGGTCGCCCAGCGTGCCCTGGGTGAAGTCGAGTCGGGTGAGCTTCCCGAAGTCCTTGCCGTTGACGCCGGTCAGGTACTGGGTGTCGGTGCCGATCCGGGACGGGGAGTTGCGCAGCGGGCTGACGGCGGTGACCTCGTCCAGGCTGCCGAGCTTCTTCGCCACGTCCGGGGAGAGCGGCGTCCGGGTGGCCATGGAGACGACGTAGTCGGCCTTGAGCGACGCGGTGGCCATCTTGTCGATGCCCTTCTGCACGCTGCCGGCGATCACCGTCAGGCCGGTGATCAGCGTCAGCCCGATCATCAACGCGGAGGCCGTGGCGGCCGTACGGCGTGGGTTGCGGACCGCGTTCTGGCGGGCGAGGGTGCCGGAGATCCCGAAGGCGCGCAGCACGGGTGAGGCCAGCGCGATCAGCGGGCGGGACAGCAGCGGCGTCAGGACGAACACGCCGATCAGCAGCAGCACCGCGCCGCCGCCCATCACGGCCTTGCCGTCGGACATGCCGGTGGCGACCAGGACCCCGGCGACGCCGGCGCCCGCGAACAGCGCGCCGACGGTGTTGCGCAGCACCAGCGACTTGGTGGTGGCGGTGGCGTGCACGCTGTTCATCGCGGCGACCGGCGGGATCTTCGCGGCGCGCCGGCCGGGCAGCCAGGCGGCCAGGACGGTGACGACGATGCCGACCAGCAGGGACGCCAGTACGGTCGAGGGCGCGATCACCAGGGGGCCGTCGGGGACGGTCGCGCCGGTGCTGCTCATCAGGGCGCGCAGGCCGGCGCCGATGCCGATGCCGGCGGCCAGGCCGGTGACCGCGGCGACCGTGCCCACGAGGAACGCCTCCAGCAGCACCGAGCGGGTCACCTGGCGGCGGCTCGCGCCGACCGCGCGCAGCAGGGCCAGTTCCTTGGTGCGCTGGGCGACCAGCATGGTGAAGGTGTTGGCGATGATGAAGATGCCGACGAAGAGCGCGATACCGGCGAAGGCGAGCAGGGCGGTCTTCATGCCGTCCATGCTCTTGGCGATGTTCTCGGCCTGGTCGGCGGCGAGCTTCTTGCCGGTGGTGGCCTCGGCGCCGTCCTTGGGCAGCACCTTGTCGACGGCGGACTTCAGCGCCGTCTGGGAGGTGCCCGCCGCGGCGCGGACGTCGATCTCGCTGAACGTGCCGGGTGCCGCGAACAGCTTCTGCGCGGTCGGGGTGTCGAACAGCGCGAGGCTGCCGCCGGCCGCGACGGTGCCGTCGTCGGTGGTGAAGACGCCGGTCAGCTTCTGCTCGCGGACCGGTCCGTCGACGGAGATCCGTACGGTGTCGCCGACCTTGTAGCCGGCCTTGTCCGCGGTGTGCGCGTCCAGGGCGAACTCGTGCGGGCCCTTGGGGGCGGCGCCGCTGCGCATCGGGTAGCGGGCGTCCTTGCCGTCCTTGCCGGCGAAGTAGTTGCCGCCGCGGGTCGAGAAGCCGTCGCCGATCAGCTGGCCCTTCTTGTCGGCGATGGCGGTGAAGCCGGAGACGGAGCCGGTGGCGGAGGCGGCGCCGGGCACGTGGGCGGCCTTCTCCAGCAGCTTCCGGTCGAGTGCCGGGGCCGCGCCGGGCGCGCCGGTGCGACTGTCGGAGGACCGCGGCTGGATGGCCACGTCGACGTTGTCGTAGCCCTTTTGGGAGCTGGCCTGGAACGCGTCGGAGATGGTCGAGGTGAAGACCAGGGTGCCGGAGACGAAGGCCACGCCGAGCATGACGGCGAGGACGGTCATCAGCAGCCGGGCCTTGTGCGCGAGCACATTGCGCAAGGCGGTACGGAACATGAGTGGGTCAGTCCTGGAGGAGAGGTCCGGAGTTCGGGTGGCGGCTGCCGCGGGTCAGCTCGTACGGCCCTTGGCGTCGAAGCCCTTCATCCGCTCGAGGACCATGTCGGCGGTGGGGTCGGGCATGTCGTCGACGATCCGGCCGTCGGCGAGGAAGATCACGCGGTCCGCGTAGGAGGCGGCGACCGGGTCGTGGGTGACCATCACCACGGTCTGGCCCAGTTCGCGTACGGAGTTGCGCAGGAAGCCCAGCACCTCGGCGCCGGAGCGGGAGTCGAGGTTGCCGGTGGGCTCGTCGGCGAAGATGATCTCGGGCCGGGAGGCGAGCGCCCGGGCCACCGCGACGCGCTGCTGCTGGCCGCCGGAGAGCTGGCTGGGGCGGTGCTTGAGGCGGCCGCCGAGGCCGACGGTCTCCACCACGCGGTCCAGCCAGGCGCGGTCCGGCTTCCGGCCGGCGATGTCCATGGGGAGGGTGATGTTCTCCAGGGCGGTGAGCGTCGGCAGGAGGTTGAACGCCTGGAAGATGAAGCCGATCTTGTCGCGCCGCAGCTGGGTGAGCTTCTTGTCCTTGAGGCCGGTCAGCTCGATGTCACCGATCCGGGCGGAGCCCCCGGATATCGCGTCCAGGCCGGCCATGCAGTGCATCAGGGTCGACTTGCCGGACCCGGAGGGCCCCATGATCGCGGTGAACTGGGCCTGCCGGAAGTCGACGGAGACCGCGTCCAGGGCGACCACCTGGGTCTCGCCCTGTCCGTAGACCTTGGTGAGATCCGTGGCGCGGGCGGCCACCGCGGTGGTGCGGCTGGCGGTGGAGACGCCGGAGTGGGTGGTGGTCACGGGAAGGAGCTCCTGTCGCAACGAGGGTGATCGGAGCCGCGGGCGGCCGGGGCGGTGCCACGGACGAGCGGACGTTTCCATCGTGGGTCAGGAAAAGGGGCGGGTACGTCAACCCCTGTGACCGTCCTCGGCCACACCTGGGAAGTAGCCGGGGGGTGCTCGGTCATCCCTGGGGAGGAGACGAACCCTGACGCCGCGGTTGACTCCGCGGCGGCCTCGGGCCGCCACCCGGAGGGGTGACGGGGCCGCGGAGGGGGGCGTCGAGTTTCCGTCAATTCGGGCACGAATTTGCGCCGCGGCAGGTCCTGGCGGAGTGGGGCATCAGGCATGTGCCCACGGCCTGTACCCAGCGCTGATGCTCCCTCAGTTGCCAATAAAATAAGACAACCTCGGGATGAGCGGCCGAACTGCGCCGGGCGCTGCGGGCTACGCTCGTGCTGCCCTCTTTGAGGTGGCATGGGGGATCCCAGGCCCGGATGGTGGAATGCAGACACGGCGAGCTTAAACCTCGCTGGCCTACGGGCCGTGCCGGTTCAAGTCCGGCTCCGGGCACTCCCGCGAACGGCGGGTCAAAGACAGGCGATTGACTGAATATTCAACGAGGAGGGCCGCCGGTGAATGCCGGCGGCCCTCCTCGCTTTGTTGTGTTGTCGGCCGGTGAGTGCCCTAGCGCTCGACGAGTGCGAACAGGCTCTCCCAGCGGGCCACAATCTCGTCCGTGGAGAACCGCTGGATGTTCTCCCGCGCGGCCTCGCCCATCGCGTCCCGGAGGTCCTTGTCGGACATCAACGTGTCGAGATGCCGGGCGAATTCGGTGATATTGCCCGGGGGAGCAAGGAAACCGTCCTCGCCGTCCGTGATGATCTCGTGGACGCCCGGCGCGACGTCGAAGGCCACACAGGGCACGGCGGTCGCCATCGCCTCCATCGGGGCCAGCGGGAAGCCCTCACCGCGCGAACTCAGCGCGAACACCGCGCTCTCCCGCAGCGCCCCGGGGACGTCGGAGGTCCGCCCCATCCACTCCACCGACGAGGTCACCCCCAGCTCCGCCGCCAGCTTCCGCAGCGCCTCGGCCTCCTCGCCGGAGCCGTAGATCCGCAGCGTCCAGTCCGGGTGCTGCGGCGCGACCCTCGCCCACGCCTCCAGCAGCAGGTCGACGCCCTTCTCCTCGTGCAGCCGGCCGATGCTGACCACGCACTTGCGGGACCGGTCCGAGGGGACGTCGGGGAAGAACGGCAGCGGGTTCGGCATGAAGCCGACGTTGTCCATCCGCTGCCTGATCCAGCGGTCGGCGTCCTCGCGGGTGAGCGTCAGCATCCGGTCGACGTCCGCGTAAAACCGCTTGACCCGGCCGAAGCGGGAGGACTTACGGCAGGTTTCGAACGATTCGTGGCTCATTCCGATCACGGTCAGGCCCGCGGTGTCGGCCAGCGCGACCCACTCCATCGCCCACACCTGCGTGACGATCACGATCCCGCCCGGCTTCGCCGCCCGGAACAGCGCGCTCATCTTGGCCGCCTGCTGCTGCATCCCCGCCTCACGGGCGGCCCGGCGACGCTGCTCGGCGACGTTGAGCCGGTCCTTCAGACCGCGTACGGGGCGCACGGACGGCGGGTGCTCGGAGTAGAGCGTGGTGGTCCGGAAGGGCAGGTCGTCGGCCAGCTCGTGGACCCGCCCCTCGGGCGGCGGCACGATGCCGACGACGTGCACCCGGTGGCCCCGCTCGCTGAACAGGCGCGCCATCTGGTGCGACCAACTGGTGATGCCGCCCATCTCGTTGACGCTGTTGGAGACGAAGAAGATGTCCCGCGGCTCGGCTGCGTACGGCTTGGTCATCAACGGCTCCACTGCGCAAAGAACTGATCGACGATGCTCCGGGCGGCGTCGCCCCGGTCGTATTCTCCGAACTTGGCGACAAATTCCTTACGGCTCTTGGCGTAATCGAGCGACTGGGACTCGAACGACTTGATCGCCTCGTGGAATTCGTCCTCGGTGCGGACCACCGGGCCCGGCGCGTGCTCCAGCAGATCGAAGTAGGTGCCGCGGCCCTCGTGGACGTATTCGTCGTAGTCGTAGGTGAAGAAGACCAGCGGCCGGTCCAGCAGCGCATAGTCGAACATCACCGACGAATAGTCCGTGATCAGCCCGTCGGCCAGGGCCAGGATCGGCGTCACGTCGTGCCGCGCGGAGACGTCGATGACCCGGCCCTGCACGGTCGGCGGCAGCACCACGTGATTGAGGTAGTGCGAGCGCACCAGGAGGACAAAGCGGTCGCCGAACTGATCCGCGAAACGCTCCACGTCGAAGGGCAATTCGAAGCGACCGTGCCGGCCGCCCGCCTTGCGGAAGGTCGGCGCGTAAAGCAGCACCGTCTTGTCCTCGGGAATGCCCAACTCCGCGGCCAGCGGCCCGCGTTCGCGATGGCCGAGCTCGGCCTCGCGTTCCCGGGCGCGCACCAGCGCGTCGTTGCGCGGGTAGCCCACCCGCAGCAGCGTCCGCTCCTTGAGCCGGAACGCCTTGGCGAGGGTGTGCACGTCGTGCTCGGAGCGGATCAGGAAGCGGTCGAAGCGGTCCAGGGACTGCTGCTGCTCGGCCTGCTGCTGCCGGGTCTGCGCCTTCAGCGACGGCTGGTCGAAGCCCATGTTCTTCAGGGCCGAGCCGTGCCAGGTCTGGAGGTAGGTGGTCTCCGGGCGCTTGGTGAGCTTGAGCGGGTAGCTCTGGTTGTCCACCCAGAACTCGGCCTGCGCCAGCGCCTTGAGGTACGGCAGCGACCAGCGCTTGACGAGCGTGACGTCCTTCGGGAAGTCCTTCGGGGACCCGGCGTACGACCAGATCGCCTCGAAGTCCAGGCCCTGGCGGCGCATCTCCTCGTAGATGGCGCGGGGGCTGTCGCTGTACTGCTTGCCCAGGTGGCTCTCGAAGACGACCGTGCGCTTCTTGATCGGCAGCCGGCTGAACACCTCGTGGTAGGCGCGCAGCTTGTTGTCGCCCGAGGTGACCTTCTTGCGCAGCGCCTTCGCCTTGCGGTAGCCGGTCTTGGCCAGCGTCCCCGGCGTGCCGCGCACCCCGCGGGTGATCAGCTCCTGGACGCGCTCGGCGTTGCGGCTCTCGCTGACCAGACGGAACGCCAGGTGCCCCTTCGAGGAGGCGTGCGGCTCCAGGTGATCCGCGACCATCCGCGTCAGCCGCGGCCGGACCGGGGGCCCGCCGGCCAGCGGGGTGTCGGCGACGGTGAGCCGGGTCGTGGTGCGCACCCCGTCCACGTCCAGCCGTAGCCGTACGTCCCAGATGGTGTCGACGATGCCCAGCGGGCGCAGCTGGGCGGTGAGATCAGCCGTGGCCTCCCAGTGGACGGTGTCGCCCTCGTGGCGCAGCGTTCGGACCGGGAACTGGAAGGACTGCAGGCTGCGCCGCCGGGCGCTGAACTCCAGCACGCCCTTCAGGCCGGCGTCCGGCGGGACGACGCCGAGCGGGTTGGTGATCCGGCCGGCCATCGTGACGGACCCGCCGGACGCGCGGTAGGAGGTCAGCTGGTTGCGCAGGAACAGCTGGTTGACCGGCTTCTCGTGGTAGCCGATGTCGGTGACGTCCAGCACCTGGCGGCCGAACGCGTCGTCGAAGTGCCCGCCGCACCAGTAGATCCGGCCGTCGTGCTCGGCGAGCGGTGAGGAGACCTTGTCGCGGTTGATGAGCGTGTCCACCGCGGGGATCAGGTTGTCCCAGTCACCCTGCTGGAGCAGATACGCACAGATGGCCTGTATCGGCTGGACGCGCTCGTACGCCTCGGGGGCGATGCCGGCGAGGTAGTCCCGGGAGAGCTCGGCGAACTCGCGGCGGTAGGACTCGTCGCGGAACGGCAGGTCCCGCAGATGCAGCACCAGGTCGTGCTTGAGGAATTTGACGTCCTTGGCGAGCCGCATCTCGCTGAGCCCGCGCTCGGCCAGCAATGCGTCGATACGCCGGTGGATCTCCAGCCGGTGCGCGTAGTTCGTCATTTCGTGCCGCCGGTTCGTCACCGACTTCACGGCGGCCCGCTCGAATACGTGCCAGAAATAGACCTGATTGGGGATCAGGGTGATGCGCTTCGCCGCCAGATAGGCATCGGCGATAAACATCAGGTCCTCGTAGAACATGCCCTTGGGGAAACGGAGGTCATGTTCGATGAGGAATTCGCGCCGATAGCACTTGTTGGTGGAGAGGGTGTCCCACACGAACAGGTCCGGCAATTCCGTGACGGATTCGATGGTTCGGGTGGTGGAATAAAGCCAGGAATACCACTCGTCCCGCTTCTGGTTGCGGGTGTCCTTGTGCAGCCGCACGCACAGGCCGGAAACGATGTCGGAGCCGGTGTCCTCGGCGGCCTCCAGCATATTCCGGCACGCATTGACCTCCAGGACGTCGTCACTGTCCAGGAACATGACGTAGCGGCCCTTGGTGTGCTGGATACCGGCGTTGCGCGGCTCGCCTCCCGCGCCGCTGTTCTCCGGCAGCTGGAAGGCCCGCACCCGCTCGGGGTGGGTGGCCGCGAGTTGCTGGGCGACTTCGAAAGAACGGTCGGTGCTGCAATCGTCGACGATCACCACCTCGACGTCCCGGAGCGTTTGATCCAGTACCGACTGGACCGCGGTCGGCAACCGGTCGGCGTCGTTGTAGACGATGACGACTACTGAGACGTCAGGCACAGGGACCTCAACCCTCTTTCGCTGCTGTTTCCCGCCAGAATAGCCCTATGTGTACCCTCGGTTTAAACCGATCGCGCCCGAGGGGCTACGCACAGTGAGTAGCCGGCGCATCGGGGAGGGCACTCCGGCGTCCGGACCATGACCACACGTCATCGGGGGATCCCGCGCCAGGGCAGGTCCCGGCCGGAGGAGAAGACGGCCGCTCCGGTGAATCGGTTGCCTGCGTGCCGTGTGACCTGCGTTGCGATCAGAGATTTATCGGACGCGGCGCGGAGCGGTGCGGTGGAGAGGGCGGATGTAGCGGGAAGCAGGGGGAAGAAGGCCGAAGTGGGGGAAGCGAGGGGAAATAGCGGTTCGTGTACGGCGGTGGCCGCACCGCCGGGCACCTCCGCGTCCTCCCGTACGTCCTCCTCTTGGCGGATGCGTCACGCCCGGATCGGGGAAAGATCCTGCTCAAGAACTAGGGACGTGTCTTTGCCAAGCCATTACGCTTGCCGTCAAGGCCGCGCAGGGCGGCCATGGAGGAGTGAGATGAGGAGCAGTAACCCGGTCTTCTCGCGACGGGGCTTCAGCCGCGACACCGGCTACGCGGGCTTCAACGCACCGCCGCAGGCCGGGGGCCCCACCGCGAACCCGTACGCCGGCGCCAACCCCTACGCCCAGGGCGGCAACCCGTACGCCCAGGGCGCACAGCCCACCACCCAGGCACCGCCGCAGTACGTACCGCAGACCCGCCCGATGACGATGGACGACGTCGTCACGCGCACCGGGCTCACGCTCGGCACGGTCGTCGTCGGTGCCACGCTCGGCTGGCTGTTCCTGACCGAGAACCTCGGCTTCGCCGTCGGTGCCGGCCTGGTCGCGATGGTGCTGGGCCTCGTCCAGTCCTTCAAGCGCAAGCCGTCGCCCGCGCTGATCCTGTCGTACGCCGTCCTGGAGGGTGTCTTCCTCGGCGCGCTCAGCGGCTACCTCAACGGCCTGCCGAAGATGAACGGCGCCCCCATGCAGGCGGTGCTGGGCACGATGGCGGTGTTCGTCGCGATGCTGGTCGCCTACAAGACGCGGATCGTGCGGGTCACCGCCCGCTTCACCCGCTTCGTGCTGATCGCGGCGCTGGGCTTCGTCCTGCTGTCGCTGGTCAACCTGGCGTTCATGGCCTTCGGTGGCGGGGACGGCCTCGGCTTCCGCAGCGGCGGCCTGGGCATCCTGTTCGGCGTCGTCGGCGTGGTGCTCGGCGCGCTGTTCCTGGCCCTGGACTTCAAGCAGGTCGAGGACGGCATCGCCTACGGCGCCCCGCGTGAGGAGTCCTGGCTCGCGGCGTTCGGCCTGACCCTCACCCTGGTGTGGATCTACATGGAGATGCTGCGGCTGATCTCGATCCTCCGGGGCGACTGACGCCGCACGGCGTCGCAGAACACACGGACGAAGGGCCCGCAGGCACTGCCTGCGGGCCCTTCGCCCTGTCTGTCGCGTGTCCCGAACCGGACAGGCCGAAGGCCCGTCATCGCAGGTCAGAACTTCCGCGCAGCGCGCCTGAGGTCGTGTTCGTGGACAATCGCCTTGGCGTGCCCGTAAGCGAGGTTGTGCTCACCACGGAGCCAGCTGACTTTTTCGTCGAAGCGGAAGAGAGCGGGGCCTTCCTCAACGGTGCGGAGCCATTCGGAGATTTCCCGGCCGGTGCAGTGCGGGATACGGGAGAGCATGTTCCGGTGGGTCTCTTCGGAGAAGAGCTGAGACATCGGCGCCTCCGGACGCGGTCGATGCTGGTTCTTCAGCACACCGTGCCTGAGGGTTCCGCCGTTGGCAACCACCCGGGAGTGGCGCATAGGCTCACGACGTGCTTGACGTGACCCCTTTGCAGACCGCCGTGGACGCCCTCGCCGACCGCCTCCGGACCCTGCCGCAGAGCAGGCTCGACCAGGGCGCGGCGGCCGAAGCGCTGGCGCTGGCACGGCAGTTGGCGACCCGTGCGCAGCTGATCGAGCGGCCGGGAGAGACGCCGTACGAGCTCCCGGACGCCGGGATGTTCGCGGCCGGCGACCAGCTCGCGGTGGCCGGACACGACCTCGTCGAGGCCCTGCGGACCGCGGCCGCCCGCCCGGCGGACTCTGACGCGAAAGTGGCCCCCGCCGACGAGCTGGCGGAGGCCGTGCGATGCGTACGGGCGGCGGCGGAACGCTGCTAGGGGAGCCCCCTCGGGCTGTCGCGCGCCGCCGCGCGGGTCAGAGTGAGGCGATGACGCGGTCGGCGAGCAGGTAGACGCTCTCCGCGCGGCCCTCGCCCCAGGAGAAGGTCAGCGCGTACCCGCCGGAGATGCCGGAGCCGCCCAGCAGCACCGGGGTGAGCCCGGCCCGCAGCGCCTCGGCGACCTGCTCGGCGGCCTCGCGCTGCCCGGGGGTCAGACAGAGCGTGGTGCCGTCGGCGAAGACGTAGACGTCCAGGGTGCCCAGCGGGCCGGGGCGGACGTCGGCGACCGGCGTGCGGTCCTGCGCCAGCTCCTCCAGGCGCGCGACGGTGCGCTCGTGGTCGCTGATCACCGGGGAGGGCGTGAAGTCGGGGTGCGAGGGGTGGCGCCGGCGGGCGGCGGCCAGCTCGGCGGACTCGGTCTCCTCGACGGGCTCCAGCTCCGGCGCGTCCAGGGACTCCAGCGCCTCCACCGACTCCAGGGTCTCCATCGCCTCCAGGGCGTCCGGGCCCAGCAGCGACTCGATGCCGGCGAAGTCCGCCTGGCGGGGCAGGAACGGCTGGGTGTCGAGCCGGTCGAACTCCGGCCGCTCGGGCAGGTCGCGCTGCTCGCCGCGGGCGTCCAGCAGGCCCTCGTCGCCGAGGCCGGCCAGACCGCCCAGCAGGGAGGGGGCGTCGGCGGCGTCCCGGGCCTCCTGCGCGGCCCAGAAGGCGCGGGCCTCGGCCAGTTCGCGCTCCCGCTCCTCGGCCAGCGCGTCGGCGACCGCGGCACGTATGTCCGCGAGCGGGGTCTCGGCGGGCGGGGAGGTGCGGGCGGCCGGAATGGCGGCGGTCGCTCCGTCCACCGCCTCGGCGCGTACGGCGGCGTCCTGGCGTGCGGCGACGAGCTCGGCGTGCAGCTCGGCGAGCTGGCGGCGCAGCGCGCGTGCGGTGCGCAGGGCGGCGGTGCCCAGCGCGACGGCGGCGGTCGCGGCCAGCAGCAGGACGAGGGTGGTGACGCTCATGCGGAAACCTCGCTTCGTTCGGGCGCGCACGGACGAGGCGCGCACCTTCGGGTGACCCGCTCGCTCATGCGTCCTCCCCACTTCGCTCGGCGGCCCACTTCCCACGGGCCGTGCATCGGTACATGGACTTCCCCCGCCACTTCGGTGGGGGCGACCCCCTTGATGCACTCGCTCACGGGATGACCGCTGGTGGCGGCTCGCTCTCCGGCGGACTCCCGTTAGCAGAATGTTCTCCGACTTCCTACATCAGCCTGCCGGGGGTCGGCGACCGCTCCCAGTGCGCTATGTCCCGAAATGCAGGGGGCTTTGGGCCTCGTACGCCGGAGCGAACCCATGCTGACCTGCAAGAACGCCGCGCCGCCGGGGCGTTGGTCACAATCCTGGGGGAGATTGGGTCGCGATCTTGTCACCGCGTGACACGGCTCACGCCGGGGTAGCCGCCTGTGTCCGTACAGGCACGAAGGGTGTGCGCGGGGCGGAAGTTGGTCCGTTTCGCGCACACCCTCACGCGACCCGAAGGCCGCCCCCACTGCTGCGGCTCGGCTCAGCCGCGCGTGCTCGTGGTCGCGCTGAGCTTCGCCTCCGCTGCGGGCAGGTGCCGGCACTCGTTCCTCGCACCGGCCCCTACCCTCCGCTGCGGCTCAGCTCAGCCGCTCGATCACCATCGCCATGCCCTGGCCGCCGCCGACGCACATGGTCTCCAGGCCGAACTGCTTGTCGTGCCACTGGAGGGAGTTGATCAGGGTGGTGGTGATGCGGGCGCCGGTCATGCCGAAGGGGTGGCCGACGGCGATCGCGCCGCCGTTGACGTTCAGCCGGTCCAGGTCGATGCCCAAGTCCCGGTAGGAGGGGATCACCTGGGCGGCGAACGCCTCGTTGATCTCGACCAGGTCGATGTCGGAGACCGAGAGACCGGCGCGCCGCAGGGCCTGCTTGCTGGCCTCGACCGGGCCGTAACCCATGATCTCGGGGGACAGGCCGGAGACGCCGGTGGAGACGATCCGCGCCAGCGGCGTCAGGCCCAGCTCGCGCGCCTTGGTGTCGGACATGATGACCAGCGCCGCGGCGCCGTCGTTCAGCGGGCAGCAGTTGCCGGCGGTCACCAGGCCGTCGGGGCGGAAGACCGGCTTGAGGCCGGAGACGCCCTCGACGGTGACGCCGGCGCGCGGGCCGTCGTCCTTGGAGATGACCGTGCCGTCGGGAAGCGTGACCGGGGTGATCTCCCGCTCCCAGAAGCCGTCCTTGATCGCCTTCTCGGCGAGGTTCTGGGACCGTACGCCGAACTCGTCCATGTCCTGGCGGGTGACGCCCTTGAGGCGGGCGAGGTTCTCCGCGGTCTGGCCCATCGCGATGTACGCGTCCGGGATCAGGCCGTCCTCGCGCGGGTCGTGCCAGTCCGCGCCCTCCTGCTCGGCGCGGGCCGCGGTGCGGGCCTCGGCGTCGGCGAAGAGCGGGTTGTGGGTGTCCGGGAGGCCGTCGGAGCTGCCCTTGACGCTGCGCGAGACGGTCTCGACGCCGGCCGAGATGAAGACGTCGCCCTCGCCGGCCTTGATGGCGTGCAGCGCCATGCGGGTCGTCTGGAGCGAGGAGGAGCAGTAGCGGGTGACCGTACAGCCGGGGAGGTGGTCCATCCCCATCTGGACGGCCACGATGCGGCCGAGGTTGTGGCCCTGCTCGCCGCCCGGCAGGCCGCAGCCGAGCATCAGGTCGTCGATGTCCCGGGGGTCCAGCTCGGGGACCTTGGCGAGGGCGGTCTCGATGATCTTCGCGGTCAGGTCGTCCGGACGCAGGTCCTTGAGCGAGCCCTTGAAGGCGCGGCCGATCGGGGAGCGGGCGGCTGAGACGATCACGGCTTCGGGCATCACGGCTCCAAAGGAGAGAGAACGCAGGACTGTGAGGGAAGTTACCTGCGCGTACTGCAGAGGTCACGGGGTGCGGCCTGTGATGCGGGCCTCTTTTCTAAGCGGGCGCTTATGGGAACGGGTGGGGGCCGCCGGGTATTCCCCCGCGGCCCACGGGTTCCCGTACGGCCGCACGGCCGGTCCCGGCCGTCAGCGGCCGATCGACGAGGGGTCGGTCGGCTCCGCCGACGGCAGCTGACGGCGCCTGCGGTGCTTGAGCAGCGCCCAGGGCGCACGGGAGGCGGTGACCTCCGTACCGCCCTCGGACGCCGCCTCGGCGGCCGCCTGCTCGACCGGCAGCAGACCCTCGCCGCGGGCCGGCTCCGGCCGCTCCCCCTCCGGCCACAGCCCCAGCGCCGCGCACAGCGTCGGCAGGACGGCCATCGCGGCGGTGGCATAGCCCTCGGCCGACGGGTGGTAGTTGTCCGGCCCGAACAGCTCGCGGGGGCGCGCCTCGAACTCGGGGCCCAGCAGATCGCCCAGCGAGACCGTACGGCCGCCGCTCTCGATCACCCCGATGGTCTGGGCGGCCGCGAGCTGCCGGGACAGCCGCCGGGCCACCCAGCGCAGCGGCTGGTAGACCGGCTCGATGGTGCCCAGATCCGGGCAGGTGCCCACCACCACCGCACAGCCCGCGGTGTGCAGCCGCCGCACGGCCTCGGAGAGGTGGCGTACGGACTGCGCGGGCGGCATCCGGTGGGTGACGTCGTTGGCGCCGATCATGATGACGCAGACGTCCGGGGCCCCGGAGCCGTCCGCCAGTATCAGCTCCACCTGGCGCGGCAGGTCGTCCGACTGCGCGCCGGGCAGTGCCACGTTGCGGAAGTCCACGGGCAGTTCGGAGACCGCCGCCAGGCCCGAGGCGAGCAGTGCGCCTGGTGTCTGCGAGGCGCGGTGCACGCCCTGGCCCGCGGCGGTGGAGTCGCCGAGGAAGCCCAGCCGCAGCGGCGGACGGTCCGTGCGGTGGCCGAGTGCCGCGCCGTACCGGCCGTCGGCGCACGGCGGGATGTCGCTGGAGCCGCCGACCGTACGGCGGGCGAGCCGCACCTCGGTCAGCAGCACGCCGACGGCGGCGACGCCGAGCAGCCCGATCCCGCCGCCGCCGAACGCGGCAGCGGTCGCGATCCGCCGAGCCACCCTCGCCCTGGACATCGTCATCGGCATGGGCCGGACACCTCCCCGTGCAGTGTGGGCGCGCCACGGCCGGGGGCCGGGCGCGCTCTTGAATCAGCAAGAACTCCTACAACAGGGTGTTGCCCGTTCCTGCACGGAACGCAACTCATCCGTCCTCCACAGGGCCCGGGCAATAGGCTGGCCGCACGGGCGCAGGAGAGCGTGCCCCCGACCGCGGAGACCACCGTGCAGTTTTACGATTCGATGATTGAGCTCGTCGGCAACACCCCGCTGGTGCGGCTCAACAACGTCACTCGAGGGATCCAGGCCACCGTCCTGGCGAAGGTCGAGTACTTCAACCCCGGAGGTTCGGTCAAGGACCGGATCGCGCTGCGGATGATCGAGGCCGCCGAGCAGTCGGGTGAGCTGAAGCCGGGCGGCACCATCGTCGAGCCGACGTCCGGGAACACCGGCGTCGGCCTGGCGATCGTGGCCCAGCAAAAGGGGTACAAGTGCATCTTCGTCTGCCCGGACAAGGTGTCCACGGACAAGATCAACGTGCTGCGGGCGTACGGCGCCGAGGTGGTGGTCTGCCCGACGGCGGTGGACCCCGAGCACCCGGACTCGTACTACAACGTCTCGGACCGCCTGGTGCGCGAGACGCCCGGGGCCTGGAAGCCCGACCAGTACAGCAACCCCAACAACCCGCGGTCCCACTACGAGACCACCGGTCCCGAGCTGTGGGCGCAGACCGACGGGCGGATCACCCACTTCGTGGCGGGCGTCGGTACCGGCGGCACGATCAGCGGCACCGGCCGCTACCTCAAGGACGCCAGCGAGGGCCGGGTCAAGGTCATCGGTGCCGACCCGGAGGGCTCGGTCTACAGCGGCGGCTCCGGGCGCCCGTACCTGATCGAGGGCGTCGGTGAGGACTTCTGGCCGACCGCCTACGACCGTACGGTCGCGGACGGCATCGTGGCGGTGTCGGACAAGGACGCCTTCCAGATGACCCGGCGGCTGGCCAAGGAGGAGGGCCTGCTGGTCGGCGGCTCCTGCGGGATGGCCGTGGTGGCCGCGCTGGAGGTCGCCGCGGAGCTCGGCCCGGACGACGTGGTGGTCGTGCTGCTGCCGGACAGCGGCCGCGGCTACCTCTCCAAGATCTTCAACGACGAGTGGATGGCCGACTACGGCTTCCTGGAGGAGGGCGGCACCGCCGCCCGGGTCAGCGACGTGCTCCAGTACAAGGAGGGCGCGCTGCCCTCGCTGGTGCACATGCACCCCGAGGAGACCGTCGGCGAGGCGATCGACGTGCTGCGCGAGTACGGCGTCTCGCAGATGCCGATCGTCAAGCCGGGCGCCGGCCACCCGGACGTGATGGCCGCCGAGGTCGTCGGCTCCGTCGTCGAGCGCGAGCTGCTGGACGCGCTGTACACCCAGCGCGCCTCGCTCACCGACCCGCTGGAGAAGCACATGTGCCCGCCGCTGCCGCAGGTCGGCTCGGGTGAGTCGGTCTCGGACCTGATGGCGGTGCTGGAGGGCGCGGACGCCGCGATCGTCCTGGTCGAGGGCAAGCCCAAGGGTGTGGTGAGCCGGCAGGACCTGCTGGCCTTCCTGGCCCGCGAGGCCGGCAAGTAAGGCCGGCCGCGGCGGCCGTCCCCGGTGGCGGCCGCCGCCCGTGCGGTGCCTGCGGGGCGTCAGGAAGCCGTCAGGAAACGGGCCGTCGCCGCAAGGTGTACGTATGCGTCATGTGCTGGCAGCACGGGCTTAACACTCGTCAGGCACATTGATGTGCACGGCGATACGGACCTCCGGAGCGGCTCCCGGACCTCCCGCATCGCCACCCGGATGCGACGACCGGCCCTGACCCGGGTCGCTTCCCTCGCGGGGACCGCCGTCGTCCCGCCCCCGGCTCCGGCCGGGGTGCGGCGGTCCCCGCCACATCCTCTTCCGTCGGGGCGTCAGTCCCACTCGCCGTCGCGGCGCTCCGTGCGCCGGCGCAGCAGGTTGCGCAGGCTCGCGCTGTGCACGGCGTTGACGCCGACGATGCCGGCCCAGCACACCAGCAGTCCCGGCAGTCCCGCGTTGACCGCCGCCACCGCGGAGAGTGGGACGGCCAGCACCAGCGAGAGGGCGGCGACCCCGAACCGCTGCCAGAAGTCGCTGCCGCCGCCGGCCGGGCGCGGCGGGCGGGCGCCGCGCGCCACCTGCACCTGCTGTTCGGCGAGCTGCCGCCGCACCCGCAGGTCGACGGTCCCTGCCAGCTTCTCCAGGAAGGACTCCACCAGCTCCGACTCGTACTCCGGCCCCAGCTCCTTACGGGTCTGCAGGGTCGCGTCGAGTTCCTTGCGCAGATCGGGGTCGTGTGTCGCCATACCGGCGAGCCTACGGACCGGCGGCGCGGCGTGCGGTAGGGCTAACCCCCCGATCCGGCGGGCGCGTTCGCCCCGTGCTCCGCGTCGGGCACCGCCGGCCGCGCCACGCGGGCGGTGTCGCGGCGGGCGGTGAGCCAGTACAGGACGGCCGGTACGGCGAGGCCCACGAGCCAGGAGACGTCCGCGCCGCCGAGCGGGTCCACCAGCGGCCCGGTGTAGAAGGCGGTGGCGAGGAAAGGGAGTTGGGCGAGCACACCGAGGGCGTAGACGGCCAGCGCCTTGACGTTCCAGGCGCCGTAGCGGCCGGCCGGGTCGCTGAGCGCCGGCACGTCGTACCGCTCCTTGGAGATCAGGTAGTAGTCGACGAGGTTGATCGCCGACCAGGGCGTGAAGAAGGTCAGCAGGAACAGCAGGAAGTCCTTGAAGGATGTCAGGAAGGAGTCCTTGCCCAGGAGGGCGACGGCGGTGCCGGCCAGCATGATGCCGGCGATGTACGCCGAGCGGCCGCGCGGCGAGAGGGTCCGCTGACCGCGGAAGCCGCTGACGCTGGTGACCAGCGACATGAAGCCGCCATAGGTGTTGAGGATGTTGATGGTGAGCTTGCCGAGCGCGATGACGAAGTAGAGGAACGAGGCGATCAGCCCGGTGCCGCCCAGGCCGACGAGGTAGCCGACCTCGTGCCCGACGAACGCGGCCGGCGCGGCGGCGGCCGCCAGCGCCCCGAAGGTCATCGACCACTGCGAGCCGAGCACCGAGCCGGACAGCGTCCACCAGAACGTGGCGCGCGCCGAGGTGTGCCGCGGCAGGTAGCGCGAATAGTCGGCGACGTACGGGCCGAACGCCAGCTGCCAGGAGGCCGAGAGGGAGACGGCGAGCAGGAAGGCCGGCAGGGCGAACCGGTGGTCGGCCAGGAGGGTGCCGAGGTCGGCGCGCTGGAGGAGGCGGATGCCCAGGTAGACGAAGGTCAGCGCGCAGACCAGGCCGGCGATCTTGCCCAGGGTGTGGATGAGGCGGTAGCCGACGGCCGCGGCGAGCGCGGTCACCGCGGCGAAGACGATGATGCCCGGGGTCTCGCCCAGGTGCGTCAGCTCGCCGACCGCCTGGCCGGCGAGCACGCTGCCGCTGGCGAAGAACCCGATGTACATCACGATGACCAGCGCCAGCGGGACCACCGCCCCGCGCACCCCGAACTGCGCCCGGGAGGTGATCATCTGCGGCAGTCCGAGCCGCGGGCCCTGCGCGGAGTGCAGCGCCATCACCGCGCCGCCCGCGAGGTTGCCGAGCAGCAGCCCGATCAGCGACCAGAAGGCGTTCGCCCCGAAGACGACGGCCAGCGCGCCGGTGACCACGGCGGTGACCTGGAGATTGGCGCCCAGCCAGAGGGTGAACTGGCTGACCGCGCTGCCGTGCCGTTCGTCGTCGGGGACGACGTCGATCGAGCGCCGTTCGACCACACCTGCCATGAATCCGCCCCGGGTCGTTGCCTGTATGGATTCATGCAGGATCGGCGTCGATGAATGGAAGGTCAATAGGTGGGGACCGGAAAGTGGTTGATTCGCGGTAACGGGGCCGGGCTCAGGCCGCCGGGGAGGCGTCGCCCATCGGCCGCAGCTCGTCCGCGTACGAGACCGAGACCCGCCGAATCAGGCCGTCGTCGGTGATGTCGTACTGGCCCAGCCGCCACAGTGGCGGCGAGTAGGCGTGCACCGACACCGCGTCGTCGGTCGCGCCGGTGAGGCGGTGGATGTGGTCGGGGCCGAAGCAGAAGGAGGCCCCGGCGCCGACGGCGGTGGCCAGGTGCTCCCCGCCGATCCGCGGGTTGGACTCGGTCAGCACGCCCTGCACGACACGGACCGCGCCGGAGGAGAGGTCGTGGTCGTGCCAGCCGGTGTCGTTCTGCCGCGTCCAGCACAGCAGCCAGACGTCGACGAACTCGTCGCGGTACAGGGACGCGTAGTGCCGCTCGTCGTCGGAGAACGCGACCTGCTCGCGCCACAGGTCCGGGCGCGCGGCGAGCCCGTCGACCAGGGTCTTCAGCTCGCGCTTGTCGAGGTTGCGCGCCGGCAGCGCGGCGAACGGCTGCGTGCCGCCGGCGGCCTCACGGACGGTCTCCCGGGAGGCGGCGGGGGTGGCGGCGGGGGTCATGGGCGGGCTCCTTTCGTCGGGCCCAGCAGGCGGGCCGGGTTGGCGGTGCGCAGGGCGTGGACGGCGGCCTCCGCGCCGAGGTCGGGGATCACGGGCCGGGCGTAGGGGCGGTCGCTGCCGCTGACGATCACATCGATGCCGACGGCCCTGACCAGGGCGTCCACCGCGCGGGTCCCGTACGAGGAGGTCTCGTAGAAGACGCGGTGGTCCACCCGGCCGCGGTCCGCCCCGCCGCCGCGGGCGACCAGCCGTTCGCCGTGCAGTGGCGCCAGGCCCGCCAGCGCCGCGAAGCAGACCCGCAGTCCGGGGTGGCGCGGCCGGCCGAAGGCGCGGAAGGCGAACCACGCGGCGTGCATCTGATGGACGTACGGGACCAGCGCCGGCCACCAGGCGGGCGCGCCGGGCGGTGCGACGGGGGCCGCGCCGGGGTGCACGAACAGCGGTTTGTCCAGCTCGGTGAGGACGTCCAGCAGCGGGGCGCAGCGGTCCCATCCCCCGGCGTCGAGCAGTGCGGTGGCGGGCAGTTGCAGGCCCACGCAGCCGCGGCGCAGCGCGTCCCGCAGCGCGGCGGTGTCCGGCCCGGGCGCGGACAGCCGGGCCGCGGCCCAGACACCGAAGGGGGCGGGCAGCTCCAGTGCGCCGTCGTGGAACGCGGCGAGCAGCGGGTCGGCCTCCTCGGGCGGCAGGTATTCGATGCCGAGCGGGCTGGAGAGCGACACCAGGGCCAGGTCCAGGCCGTCGGCGCGGGCGAGCGCGGTGCGGGCCGCGAGGTCGTGGTCGGCGGGCGCGACGTCGTACGGCGGCTCGCCGGGCAGGTGCAGGGTCCAGCCGTCGAGCCGGGGCGGTGCCTCGCGGGCCCGCAGCAGGGCGACGAACGCGGCCGGCCAGAGGTGCTGGTGGACATCGGTGGGCACGGGCGCCGACCTCCTCAACCGCTTCACTTAACCGCTTAACTGATGCGTTTAAGTGAAGCGGTTAACAACAGGGGCTGTCAAGCCTGCGCCGGATCCGCCGGGGTGACCGGCCCGCCTCGTGTGCCGGGCCGGGGCGCCTCCTTGGGTAGGCTTCCGGGCATGGCCAGGCCCAATAAGCGCACCACCCTCCGCGAGGTGGCCGAGGCCACCGGACTCTCCACCGCCGCCGTCTCCTACGCGCTGCGCGGCAAGCACGTGTCCAAGGAGACCGAGGAGCGGGTGCGCAAGGCCGCCGCCGAACTCGGCTACGAGGCCGACCCGATCGCCCGCGCCCTCGCCAGCGGCCGCACCAGCACCGTCGGGGTGCTCGCCGGCGACCTCCAGGACCTCTGGCAGCAGCAGCTGATGGCCGCCATAGGGCGCGAGCTGCTGGCCGGCGACCGCTACGCGCTGATCCTCGACGCGGGCGGCGACCCGGCCCGCGAACTGACCCTCGCCAAGCAGCTGCGCGACCAGCGCGTCGACGGTCTGCTGGTCTCGCCCGTCGACCCGTCCGCCGAGGGCTGGGCGGCGATCGCCGACGCGGTGCCGGTGGTCTCCATCGGCGACGCGCTGAGCCGGGCCCGTACCGCGGGCGAGGTGCTCTTCGACAACCGCGCCGGCATCGACGCCGTACTCGACTACCTGCGCGGCCTGGGCCACCGCCGGGTCACGGTGCTCACCCCCACCGGCCCCTCCACCCCCGACCGCCCCGCCGACGTCTATGTCCGCGAGGCCGCCGACCGGCTCGGCCTCGGCGTCGAAGTCCTGCCCTGCGCCCAGGAGCTGGGCGAGGCGACCGCGGTCGCCCGCCGGGTGCTGACCAACAGTCCCGACGGCCGCCGGACCACCGGCCCCGGCCTCGCCCCGCCCACCGCCGTCTTCTGCTTCTCCGACTCCATCGCCTACGGCGTCTACGCGGCCGCCGCCGAAGCCTCCCTCACCGTGGGCCGCGACCTGTCCGTCGTCGGCTTCGACGACCACCCCGTCTCCCGTGTGCTGACCCCGCCGCTGACCACCGTCGACTGGGGCCTCGGGGAGATCGCCAAGGAGGCCGCCCGGCTCGCGGTCGCCGCCATCGAGGGCCGCCGGGTCCGCCGCAAGCGCATCCTGTGCGCGCCCCGCCTGTCGGAGCGGGGGTCGGCGGTGCGGGTCACGGACTGAGGGGTGTCCGCCGGGCAGTCGCGGTCAGTGCCCTCGCCGGGCGTGCAGCATCAGCCAGTCGCGGTGGGTGGTCCACCGGGTGTCCCCGGTGACCTCGAAGCCCGCGTCGACCAGCATCCCGGTGAGCGGGGCGAGCCGGTGCCGGACGTACCAGCGCCGCAGCTCCGGGGCGTACGGGACGGCCTCCCAGTCCTCGCCGTCACCCTCGGCGAGACTCAGCACGAGACGGCCGCCCGGCCGGGTGATCCGGGCGAACTCGCCCAGCACCCCGGGTACTTCGGGGCGCGGAATGTGCAGCAGGGCGGCCACGCACCACACCGCGTCGACGGCCGACGGGGCCAGCGGCAGGGCGCGCATGTCCGCCTGGACGAGGCCGGGCACGCCGCCGGCGGCGAGCATCTCGCCGGACAGGTCGAAGCCGGTGGCCCGGAAGCCGCGCTCGCGCAGCAGACGGGTGTGGTGGCCGGGACCGCAGCCGATATCCGCGATCACCGCCCCGGCGGGGAGCAGCCCGGCGAGCCGGTCCGCCTCGGCGGTGACCGCGGCCGGGGTGGACTGCCAGCGCCGGGCGTAGGCGGCGGCGATGGCGTCGTACGTCTCGCGGGTGGTGGCGGCGAAGTCGGTCATGGCCGCACCATACGGCTCGCGGGCGGCCCGGCCGAGGGGCAGACTGGTGCCGGGCGCCCCGGCACCGTGGCGGGGGCAGAAGCCGGTGGCCGGCCGAACGGCCGGATGGGCGGGTCTCGATGAAACGGTCCTCGATGAGCGACACCACGGCGGTGGGCGGAGCGCCCGCCGCGGACCGGGCCGGGACGCCGGACGACGGTGAACAGCCGGCGGACCAGGGCGCGTTGGCGGACCGGCTGGAGGCGCATCGCACCGAGCTGACCGGCTACTGCTACCGCATGCTGGGCTCGGCCTTCGAGGCCGAGGACGCCGTGCAGGAGACGATGGTGCGGGCCTGGCGCGGCCACGACCGCTTCGAGGGGCGCTCCTCGCTGCGCTCCTGGCTCTACCGGATCGCCACCAACGTCTGCCTGGACCTGCTCAGGGGCAGCAAGCGCCGGGCCCGGCCGATGGACCTGTCCTCCCCGTCGAGCGTGGACACCCCGATCGGGACCGGGCTGCCCGAGACGACCTGGATCGGGCCGGTCCCGGACGAGCGGGTGCTGGCATCGGCCGGCGACCCGGCCGAGACCGCGGTCGCCCGGGAGTCGGTGCGGCTGGCGTTCATCGCCGCGCTGCAGCGGCTGGCGCCCCGGCAGCGGGCGGTGCTGATCCTGCGCGAGGTGCTCAGCTGGTCCGCGGCCGAGGTCGCGGAGCTGCTGGGCAGCTCGGTCGCCTCGGTCAACAGCGCGCTCCAGCGCGCCCGGGCCACCCTCGCCGCGGATGCCGGCACCACCCCCGACGCCCCGCCCGAGCCGCTGGGCGACGAGCAGCAGGCCCTGCTCCGGCGCTACGTCGACGCCTTCGAACGCTTCGACATGGACGCCCTGACCGCGCTGCTGCACGAGGACTGCACGCTCTCCATGCCGCCGTACGCGCTGTGGCTGCGCGGCCGCGCGGACATCCTGGAATGGCTGCTGGGGCCAGGCTGCGGCTGCCGCGGCTCGCACCTGGTGCCGGTCGCGGCGAACGGCCGGCCGGCGTTCGGCCAGTACCGCACCGGGGGCACCTCCCGGACAGGGTCCGGGGGCGGCACCCCCTGGGCGATCCAGGTCATCGAGACGGCGGACGGCCGGATCACCGCTCTGCAGTCCTTCCTGGACACCGAGCGGCTGTTCCCGCTGTTCGGGCTCCCGCCGCGGTACGACGGGCCCGCTACCGGTGACCGGGCGGCGGACGGCCGGTAGCGGGCGGCCGGTGGCGGGCGGCGCCTCACCCCAGCTTGTGCTTCTTCAGCCAGGCGTTCGCCACCCGGTCCGGGTCCTGCTTGTCCTTGTCGACGAGGCGGTTGAGCCGGGTGAGGTCGCCGGTCGTCAGGGCGTTGCCCAGCTCGGCGAGCGCCTTGCGGACCTTGGAGTCGGCCTTGCGGGCGGCGATCAGCGGAACGATGTGCTGGGCGGGGATGAGGTGCTTCGGATCCGCCAGCAGCACCCAGCCGTTCTCCGCGGTGTCGACGTCGGTGGTGAAGACGTTGGCGACGTCGACATCGCCCTTCTTCAACGCGCCCTTGACCAGCGGGCCGGACGAATCCAGCGCCTTGAATTCCTTGAATTCCACCCCGTACTGCTCCTTGAGGCCGACCACCCCGACGACCCGCTTCTTCATTTCGGCGGCGGCGCCGAACGTCAGCTTCCCGTTGACCTTGCGCAGGTCGGCGAGCGTGCTGAGGCCGTAGCGGTCGGCGGTCTCCCGGGTGACGGCGAAGCTGTCGCGGTCCTCGGCGGCCGCGTAGGGGAGCACCTCCAGGCCGTCGGGGACCACCGTGGCCAGCGCGTTCTGCATCGCGCCCGCCTCGGTCTCGGTGGCCTTCTTGTCGAGGTAGAGCAACAGGCTGCCCTGGTATTCGGGGAGCAGGTCGATGTCGCCGGAGCGCAGCGCGGGCACCACGATCTCGCGGGAGCCGAGGTTGGGCTTGACGGTGGCCTTGACCCCGGCGGCGGCCAGCACGCCCGCGTAGAGGTAGCCGAGGACCTGGTTCTCGGTGAAGTTGGCGGTCCCGATGACGAGTCCGCCGCTGCTGCTCCCGCTGTCGCCGCCGGCGCCGTCCCCCTTGAGGGAGGTAATGCCGGAGGAACAGGCGGCCAGCGCCGGGGCGGAGGCCCCGGCGAGCAGCGCGGCGAGGACGGAACGACGGTTCATGGGCGGGGCTCCTCGGGACGTACGGACGGGGGCGGGGCGGCGGCGGGCGCCCGGCGGGCCGCGGCGGGGGCGGCGGCGGGCATCAGCGGGCCGCGGCCGGCCGGCCGCGGAACAGCAGCCGCGTCAGGCCGCCCAGCGCCAGGTCGGCGACGACGGCGAGCACGGCGACCAGGGCCGCGCCGCCGAGCACCTGCACCAGATCGCGCTGTGCCAGGCCGTCGAAGACGTAGCGGCCCAGCCCCCCGAAGCTGACGTAGGCCGCGATGGTGGCGGTGGCGACGACCTGCACGGTCGCCAGCCGTACGCCGGTCATGATCAGCGGCAGCGCCAGCGGGAGTTCGACCTGCCAGAGGATCTGGCGGCCGCGCAGCCCCACGCCCTTGGCGGCGTCCTTCACCTCCGGGTCGACCGCGGCCATCCCCGCGTAGGTGTTCGTGATGATCACCGGCACCGCGAGGGCGACCAGGGAGACGTACACCGGCCACACGCTCAGCCCGCCGGCCAGGAAGACCAGCGTCACCAGCCCGACGGTGGGCAGCGCGCGGCCGAAGGAGGAGAGGTTCACGGCGAGGAACGCGCCGCGGCCGGTGTGCCCGATGAGCAGGCCGATGGGCAGCGCGATCACGGCCGCGGCGAGGGTGGCGAGCACCGAGTACTCCAGGTGCTCCAGGATGCGGGTGGCGATGCCCTCGGGGCCCGACCACTGGGCCGGGCTGGTCAGCCAGGACGCGAGGTTCTTCAACAGTTCGAGCATCGGCGCGTCACGCTCGCTTCCACAGCTTGAGGGCGGCCGGCAGCTTCGCGAACGGCGACGTCGCGGCGCGCGGCCGGGCGGCGCCGCGCCGCCAGGGGGTGCACAGCCACTGAACGGTCACCAGCAGCGCGTCGGCGACCAGGGCGAGCAGCAGGGTCAGGACCACACCGGCGACGACCGGAGTGGGGAAGTTGCGCTGGAAGCCGTCGGTGAAGAGCTGGCCGAGGCCGCCGTAGCCGATGTAACTCGCCACGCTGACCAGGGAGATGGACATGACGGTGGCGACCCGTACCCCCGCCATGATCACCGGGAGGGCGAGCGGCAGCTCGACCGTGAGCAGGGTGCGCAGCGGCTTGGTCCCCATCGCCTTGGACGCCTCGCGCGCCTTGACGGGCACCGCGTCCAGGCCCTCGACGGTGTTCCGTACGAGCACCACCAGGGTGTAGGCGGTCAGGCCGACGATCGCGGTGGTGCGGGTCAGCCCGGTGACCGGCAGCAGCAGCACGAAGAAGGCGAGGGAGGGGATGGTGTAGAGGATGTTGGAGGCGCCGAGGACGAAGGCGCGCAACGGCCGTACGCGGTGCGCGAGGACCGCCAGCGGCAGCGCGATCAGCAGGCCGAGGAGCACGGCGGGCACGGCGGTGGCGAGGTGGTCCGCGGTCAGTCGGGTCATCTCGTCGGCGTGGTCGGGGAACCAGCCCCATTCGATGGTCATGCGGGACGCTCCGTGGCGGCGGCCGCGGCGGTGGCCCCGGTGGCAGCCGCCGGCGTGGTGGTGCCCGCGGCCTCCGCGTGGCTGCGGCCGGCCCGGTCGTGGATCGCCTCGCGCGAGGTGATCCCGGTCAGCACGCCGTCCGTGGTGACCCGGGCGACCGCACCGGCCGGCGAGGAGACCGCCTCGTTGAGCGCCGACAGCAGGGAGTCGGTGTCGCGCAGCGGCCGTACGGGCGCCAGCGCGGCCTCGCCCGCGGTGCCGCCGGCGGGCAGGGCGTCGGTGTCGAGCCAGCCCAGCGGCTCCCCGCGCGCGGAGGTCACCAGGCGCCAGCGCCCGCCGGCGCGGGACACCGCACCGGCCGGCTCGTCCGCGCGTATCGCCCGGCCGGGCGCGGAGGGCACATCGGCCAGGCTGGTGAGCGAGAGCAGCTTGAGTCCGCGCTCCGCGCCCAGGAAGTCGGCGACGAAGTCATCGGCGGGCCGGGCCAGCAGCTCGGCGGGTTCGGCGCACTGGACGAGCCGGCCGCCGGTGCGGAAGACCGCGATCCGGTCGCCGAGCCGGACCGCCTCGTCGATGTCGTGGGTGACGAAGACGACGGTCTTGCGCAGCTCCTCCTGGAGCCGCAGCAGCTCGTTCTGCAGCTGGGTGCGGACGACCGGGTCGACCGCGCCGAACGGCTCGTCCATCAGCAGCACCGGCGGGTCGGCGGCCAGCGCCCGGGCCACGCCGACGCGCTGCTGCTGGCCGCCGGAGAGCTGGTGCGGATAGCGCTTGCCGGCGTCCCCGGGCAGCCCCACCAGCTCCAGCAGCTCGGCGGCGCGGGCGCGGGCCTTGCGCCGGCCCCAGCCCAGCAGCAGCGGGACGGTCGCGATGTTGTCGAGGACCGTACGGTGAGGGAAGAGGCCGGACTGCTGGATGACGTAGCCGATGCCGCGGCGCAGCTCGGCGGCGTCCGCCTCCAGGATGTCGCGGCCGCCGACGCTGATCGTGCCGGCGGTCGGCTCGACCATGCGGTTCACCATCCGCAGGGTGGTCGTCTTGCCGCACCCCGACGATCCGACGAGGACGGTGACGCCGCCCTCGGGGAGATCGAGGGACAGATCGTCCACGGCGGTGGTGCCATTCGGGTATCGCTTGCTGACTGCGTCGAACTTGATCATCCGCTGCCCCTTGCCCGGCCTGCATAGTGTCATGCAGAGTCTTAGGCGTATGAATAGAAGTCAATAGGCGGAAGTAAATCGCTCGTTACATCGCGTGGTGACGGCGCGCGATACCCGCGAGTTCTCTCCTGAATTCGCCTCGTACTTCGCTTCACCGTACGGAACGTGGTGTCGGACTTTCATTCACAAAGCGCGTTATAAGAGGGAGTTGAGCCCCTTGGTTTCCCACATGCTGGACACCGGACGGCGGGCCGGCCGGCGCATCACACTCGACGGCACCGGTCTGCACACCGCCGATATCGCCGCCCTCGCGGAGCGCACCGCCCGCCCCGCCCCGCCCGACCCCAAGGCGCTCGCCCGCGCCGAGGAATCCTGGGAGACCGCCCGCCGCCTCGCCGCCACCGGCCGCGTCTACGGGCGCAGCACCGGCGTCGGCGCGAACCGTACGGAGGACGTCGGGGCCGCCGACGCCGCCCACGGACTCCGCCTGCTGCGCAGCCACGCCGGCGCGATCGGCGACCCGCTGCCCGCCCGCGAGGTCCGCGCCATGCTCGTGGTGCGGGTCAACCAGCTGCTGGCGGGCGGCGCCGGCCTCAACCCCGCCGTCATCACCGCGCTCCTCGCCGCGCTGGAGTCGGGCGCGCACCCCGTCGTCAACGAGCACGGCGCGGTCGGCACCGGAGACCTCGCCGCCCTCGCCCAGACCGGGCTCGCGCTGGCCGGCGAACACCCCTGGACGTGTGCGCCCGGAGCCCGGGCCCCGGACCCGCTCGCCCTCGACAACAACGACGCGCTGGCCCTGATCAGCAGCAACGCCCTCACGCTCGGCCAGTCCGCGCTCGCCCTGGACGAACTCCGCCGCCTCCTGGCCGCCTCGCTGCCGGTCGCCGCGCTCTCCCTGCTCGCGGTCGGCGGCTCCCACGAACCCTTCGCCGAACCGGTGATGCTGGCCCGCCCGCACCGCGGCTCCGCGGCCGCCGCCACCCGTATGCGCACCCTCGCGGGCGTACCGCCGCGCCCCGCCCCGCCGCTGGGCCGCATCCAGGACCCCTACGGCTTCCGCTGCCTCCCCCAGATCCACGGCCCCGCGCTCGACGCCGCCGACACCCTCGACGACGTCCTCACCGTGGAGGTCAACGCCGCCGCCGAGAACCCCCTGATCAGCATCGAGGACCAGGCCGCCTACCACCACGGCAACTTCTACGCCGCCCATGCGGCGCTCGCCCTCGACACCTTCCGCCTCGCCGTCCTGCAGACGGCGCGGCTGTCCACCGCCCGCCTGGCCGCGCTCTCCGAGCCGGACTTCACGAGGCTGCGGCCCTTCCTGGGCGACGCCGCCCCGGCCAGCTCCGGCGTGATGATCCTCGAGTACGCGGCCGGCGCGGCCCTCGGGGAGATGCGTGCGGTCTCCCACCCGGCCTCCCTCGGCCACGCCGTGCTCTCCCGGGGCGTCGAGGAACAGGCCAGCTTCGCCTCGCTGGCCGCCCGCCAGACCCTGCGGGCCTGCACGTACTACCGTCAGGTCCTCGCCTGCGAACTGGTCGCCGCCGTCCGCGCCCTGCGCATGCGTTCCCTCGAACCCGACCCCGGCCTCCCCCTGACCGACGCCTACCACCTCGCCGCCGACGCCCTCGATCCCCGTATGGAGGACCGCCCGCTGACCGCGGACGTCGCGGTCGCGATGGGACTGCTGGACGAGCTGGCACGGATATGAACGGATGTGTGCGGATGAGGGGCCGGTTCCGGGGACGGGGGCGGGGCGCCGGCGGAGGGGGTGCTAGGCCCGGGGGCCGGGCCCCGGGGCCGGGGTGACGGGCCCGTCCGGCGCGCTCACGAGGCGTCGCGCGGGTCGGCGCGGGCCAGAAGTTCCGTACAGTCGGTCGACACAGGAGAAGGCCCCCGAACGGGCCGGGAAGAAGAGGCGATGAGCGGGGACGGGGACAACGGCGGCGTCGCCGGCGCGGCCGGCGGCCGGCCGGCCACCACGGAGCAGCAGCGCGCCCGCGAGACGCGGGGCGCGGAGAACGGTGCGGCCGGGGGCGCGGACACCGGCACCGCCGCCCGCCTCCAGAAGCTGTTCGAGGGCCACCGGCTGACCCCCACCCAGCGCCGGATCGCGCACTGCATGGTGCGCCGGGCCGCCGACGCGCCCTTCCTCTCCAGCGTCGAACTGGCCGAACTGGCCGGCGTCAGCCAGCCCTCGGTCACCCGCTTCGCCGTCGCCCTGGGCTTCGACGGCTACCCGGCGCTCCGGCGCCATCTGCGCGAGGTCGCCCCCACCGAGAAGCCCGACGACACCGGCTCGTACAACGAGTACCAGCAGGCCGTGCAGGCGGAGATCGACAACCTCCGCCACCTGGCCGCGGCGCTCGCCGACCCGGCGCCGGTGAGCGAGGCCGGCCGGCTGCTCGCCGCCTCCCGCCCGCTCCCCGTCCTCGGCCTGCGCGCCGCCACCGCCCAGGCTGCCGGCTTCGCCTACTTCGCCCGCAAGGTCCACCCCGACGTCCGCCTCCTGGACGAGGGCGGCACCATGCTCACCGACCGGATCGACGCCGCCGCCCGGGCCGGCGCCACCGCCCTCATCTGCTTCGCCCTGCCCCGCCACCCCCGCGAGGTCGTCGACGCCCTCGAATACGCCCGCACGGTCGGCCTGACCGTCATCACCGTCGCGGACAGCGCGTTCGCCCCCGTCGCCCACCACACCGACCTGCTCCTGCCGGCCCCGGTCGGCACCGGCCTGGCCTTCGACACGGCCTGCGCCCCGATGCTGCTGGGCCGCGTCCTGCTGGAGGCCATGTGCGACGCCCTCCCGGACGCCCAGGCCCGGCTGGAGGAGTTCGACTCCAGGGCGGCGGCACGGGGCCTGTTCGTGGAGTGAGGGCCGGCTGCCGCGCCGGGATGCCGCTCACCGCTCCCCGAGGCCGTCCAGCGCGTCCGTGTGGGCGGCGCCGCTCTCGACCGTGAGCTCCTCCAGGGTCTGGGGAGTGCGGACGGTCGCGAAGCGGAGCGTGCCGTCGGGGTCGGCCGCATAGCCGTAAATGCCCGGGCGGGGGAGCGAGTTGTAGGCGAAGTGGGTGGAGAAGTAGTACGCGCCGGTGTCCAGCAGGGCGGCGTGGTCGCCGGACTCCAGACGCGGCAGCGGCCGGTTCTCGGCGACCAGGTCGCCGGCGAAGCAGCAGGGCCCCGCGACGTCCTGGGCGACCGGCTCGCCCGTCTTGGGGCAGCCCTCCGCGTCGTAGGCGGCGACCCGCAGCGGCCAGGCGTCGGGCACGAAGACCGTACGGGTGGCGACCTGGGCACCGGCATGGGTGACCGCGATGGGACGGCCGCCCGCCGACTTCGCGTACTCGACGCGGGCGAGGATCGTGCCGTGCTTGGCCAGCAGTGAGCGGCCGAACTCGGTGACCAGGCCGTAGCGGCCGGAGAACAGGCCGGGAACGAGGGAGTGCAGCAGCGCCACGTACGTGCGGTAGGTGGGGGTGACGGCGTCCGAGGAGAAGTTCACCGGCAGGCCGCCGCCGATGTCCAGGGTGTCGATCTGACGTCGGCCGGCCTTCGCGTTGATCTCCTCGGCCAGTTCGAACGTGGCCAGTACGCCGGCGGCCATCAGCTCCAGCGGCATGCCCTGGGACCCCACGTGGGCGTGCAGCCGGGTCAGCCACGGCCGGTCGAGGAAGGCCCGTACGACCCACTCGCGGGCGCCCTCGTCGCGCAGCGCGATCCCGAACTTGGAGGTGTCGGTGGCGGTGCTCATCGCGCCGATGGTGCCGCCGCCGATCTGCGGATTGACCCGCAGGCCCAGTGGCGCGGCACTCGGCGCGGCGGCCATCAGCGCGTCGAGACGGGCCAGTTCCTCGGGGTTGTCGGCGTTGACGGCGATCCCGAGGGCGAGCGCCTCGCGCAGTTCCGCGGGGGTCTTGGCCGGGGAGTCCAGCACGGTGCGGGCGGCGGGCACCCCGGCGGCGCGGGCCAGCGCCAGCTCGCCGGGGCTGGCCACCTCGCAGCCGAGCCCCTCCCGTGCGAGCAGCCGCAGCACGGGCACGAGCGAGGCGGCCTTCACCGCGAACGCGTGCAGGACCGGGGTGCCGGGCGCGACGAACTCCTCGAAGGCGGCGCGTAGTTCCGCCGCGGAGCGACGCGCCCCGTCGACGTCCAGCAGCCCGGCGACGGGCCGGTCCGGTCCCACCAGCCCCCGCGCCACGGCTGCGCGTACCGCGCGGTCCCGCTCGCGGCCCCGCTCTCGATCTCGGTCCGGTTCTCGTGCTGGGTCTCGGTCCGTGAGGCTCATGACTCAACTCCATCATTGAGGACGGGGGGCCCGCCAACGAGGACGGCCTCGCGACCCGGCCGGGTTGCGGTACGACCCGTTCGGCCGCCCCGGCCGGGGCGGCCGGGTGACCGGTTGCCGTACGCGCCGTTCCGCTGCCCGGCCGGTCCGTGCCGGGCCTCAGGCGGTCCGGGCGTCGCCGGTCGACCTGCGGTGCCGCTGCGCGAGGCGGGAGCCGGATTCGCGGCGGGCGGCCCGGCGCAGGAGCGGTACGGCCAGGAGGAAGCCGAGCACGGCCCAGGCGGTCAGCACCAGGGCGACCGTCGGCAGCTCCCACGAGCCGGCCGGCTCCGCGGCCCGGGCGGCGTCGGGCAGCAGCGCCGAGCGCAGCCCCTGGGCCATCCACTTCAGCGGGAAGACCGAGGCGATCTTCTGGACCACCCCCGGCAGCGAGGAGAGCGGGAACATCGCCCCCGAGGTGATCAGCAGCGCCATCGCCGGCAGCATGATCAACGCCAGCGCCTCCCGCGGGTTGGGCAGCACGGCACCTATCGCGGCGCCCAGCGGCACGACGGCGAGCAACCCCAGCGCACTGACCCACAGCAGTGTCAGCCAGCCGCCGGCACTGTGCGGCAGCGGTCCGTCCACAAGGAGGGCCGCCGTGCCCAGGAGCAGGACCAGGGTGGCCAGCGCCAAGGCGACCACCAGCACCGACTTGGCGACGAGGTAGGCCGGTATCCCGCCGGGGGTGGCGCGCAGCCGCAGCAGGGCGCCCTCCTCCCGCTCGGTCACCAGGATCTGCGGAAGGCTGACCAGGCCGATCTGGAACAGCAGATAGGCGGCGAAGCCGGAGAGCGTCAGATGGGCCATGGGCACGTGGGTGCCGGGCACGTCGCCGCTGAGGTAGCTCGCGAGGGTCAGGGCGACGGCGATGTTGAGCAGATTGCCGGTCATCTCCTTGGGGTTCCGCAGGAGATGGCGTATCTCGATCACGCCGCGCTGGAACCCGGCCCGCCAGTGCCGCCGGGCCGCGGCGGACCGCCGCCCGGTGTGCGCCGTCCGGACCGCACCGGCCGCACGGGCCCCCTCGGTCGCACCGCCCCTCCCGACCGTCGTCGTTGCCGCCGCCCCTGTTGTCCCTGCCGGCCCTGCCGCCCCGTCCGCGCCTGCTGCCGCAGTCATGCCTGCTGTGTCCGTCGTCCCTGCCGTCACCGCTGTCCCCCCGTCGTATCCGTCCGCGGTCACTTCGTTTCCCCCGCCCCGTCCGTGTCGTCGCGGTGCACCATGTGCAGATAGGTGTCCTCCAGCGTCGGGCGGCGGACCTCCAGGTCGGCGATCGGGCCGCCCGCCTCGCGGTGGAGTTCCCACACCAGGCCGGACGGGTCCGCGGTGCGCTCGCGGCGGGCGGTGCCGTCGGACGCCGTCCAGCGGACCTCGGCCCGGGCGGCGGCCCGCCGGGCCAGCTCAGCCGGGGTGCCGCAGGCCCGGATCCGGCCGTTGACCAGCATCGCTATGCGGTCGGCCAGCCGCTCGGCCTCCGCCAGGTCGTGGGTCGTGAGCAGGATCGTGACGCCCTCGTCGCCGGCGAGCCGGGCGATCAGCGCGTGGAAGTCGCGGCGCGCCTCCGGGTCGAAGCCGGTGGTCGGCTCGTCGAGGAAGAGGAGCTCGGGACGTCCGACGAGGGCGAGTGCCACGTCCAGCCGCCGGCGCTGCCCGCCCGACAGCCGGTCGACCCGCTGGTGCGCCTGCTCGGTGAGCCCCACCACGGACAGCAGCTCGGCGGGGTCGCGCGGATCCGGGTAGTACGTGGCGAAGTGCGTCAGCAGTTCGGTGACCTGCCAGCGGCGGTGGTCGCGCCAGGACTGGAGGACCAGGCCGATCCGGCCGCGCCAGGCGTTGTCGCCGCGCGCCGGGTCCGTACCCAGGACGTGGACCTCCCCGGCGGACCGCTGCCGGAAGCCCTCCAGGATCTCGACCGTGGTGGTCTTCCCGGCGCCGTTGGGGCCGAGCAGGGCGAAGATCTCGCCGCGGTGGATGTCGAGGTCGATGCCGTGCAGCACATCGGCGCTGCTGTACGCCATGCGCAGGCCGCTGACACGGATGACGGGCGCGGCGGCGCCGGGGGCGCCCGGCGCCGGGACTGCCGCCGGCTCGCTTGCGGTCGTGGTCATCGGCCGGCCTCCGCGTGGTGCTGCTGTGACGCCGGTGCCGTCCGCGCGGTGGCGGGCTCCGGCTCGGCCGCCGTGCGGGGTGCCGTGGCCCCCGCACCCTCGACGATCGCCCGGAGCGCGGCCACATGGCCCTCGAAGGCGGTCCGGCCGCGCTGCGTCAGCCGTACCTTCGTGCGGCGTTTGCGGCCGCCGCCCTCCTTCCGGATCTCCAGATATCCGGCCTCCTCCAGGGTGTGCAGCTGCTTGGAGAGCGCGGAGTCGCTGAGCGAGAGGCTGTCGCGGATGAAGGGGAAGTCGGCCCATTCCGTGGCGGCGAGCAGCGCCACGACGGACAGTCTCGTCGAAGGGTGGATCAGTTCGTCGAAGCCGCTCGGGGTACTCATCGCGCCTCTCCCTCTAGGACGGCCCGCGCGCCCCGGGCGCGCAGGGTGCTGACCGCCCAGCGGTTCGCCGGCCCGACGAGGAGCACGAAGACACCGGCCGAGACGGTGGCCTGGATGAGGCTGCCGAACGGCAGTCCAAGCGACTCCACCAGCCGGTCGGAGAGCAGGATGGTCGCGGCGGTCACGACCATGCCCGCGAAGAACATGGCGAACTGGCGCCAGCTGTGCCGCGAGCGGTGCAGCCGCAGCCGGGACCGGCGGTTGAAGTGGTAGCCCAGGGCGCCGAGCCCGACGACGTAGCCGGCGAGTACCAGCCAGAACGCCCACTCCGGGAGGTCCAGCCCCCAGCTGGCGATGAAGACCCACATGATCGCGGCCGTGGTGTACGTCGACCGCGCGTCGCGGTGGGCGCAGCGTTCGATCTCGTCGTAGACGCGCTCCTCCGGGACCCGGATGCGCTGCAGATCCAGCCATGCCTGTTCGGCATCCACCGATGTGCTCATGCCCTTCGCCTCCCCAAGGCGTGACGGACGGTTCCCCGTTTACTTTCCTACAAGGAAAGTTACCGCGAACTTTCCCGGTGGGCAAGTCGAATCCGCCAGGTCGCCGAGGGGTGCTCCGCCGTTCGCGCCGGCCGGTTCCCATCGGGTGGGGCGAGCCGGTCGCCGGGACCTGTTGACTAGCGCTATTCAGCAACGTCAGTATGTGAATAGCTCAATCCATTCGATGTCGAGGAGGCACGGCCCATGTCGGGACCGCGACCCGTGCGGGCGCCGCGCGGTACGGAACTGAGTGCTCGGGGATGGCAGCAGGAAGCCGCGCTGCGCATGCTGCAGAACAACCTCGATCCGGAGGTGGCCGAGCACCCGGACAAGCTCGTCGTCTACGGCGGCACGGGCAAGGCCGCCCGTGACTGGCGCTCCTTCGACGCGATGGTGCGCACGCTCACCACGCTCAAGCAGGACGAGACGATGCTCGTCCAGTCCGGCAAGCCGGTCGGCGTGATGCAGACGCACGAGTGGGCGCCGCGGGTGCTCATCGCCAACTCCAACCTCGTCGGCGACTGGGCCAACTGGGAGGAGTTCCGCCGCCTGGAGGCCCTCGGCCTCACCATGTACGGGCAGATGACCGCCGGTTCGTGGATCTACATCGGCACGCAGGGCATCCTCCAGGGCACGTACGAGACCTTCGCGGCCGTCGCGGCGAAGAAGTTCAACGGCACCCTGGCCGGCACGATCACCCTCACCGCCGGCCTCGGCGGCATGGGCGGCGCCCAGCCGCTCGCCGTGACCATGAACGACGGCGTCGCGATCTGCATCGACTGCGACCCGCGCGCCATCGAGCGGCGCATCGAGCACCGCTACCTGGACGTGAAGGCGGACAACCTCCAGCACGCCCTCCAGCTCGCCGTCGAGGCCCGCGACCAGCGCAAGCCGCTGTCCATCGGGCTCCTCGGCAACGCCGCCGAGCTGCTGCCGCAGATGCTCGCCGAGGGCGCGCCGATCGACATCGTCACCGACCAGACCAGCGCCCACGACCCGCTGGCCTACCTGCCCGTCGGCATCGACTTCGCCGACATGGCCGCCTACGCCACGGAGAAGCCCGCCGACTTCACCCAGCGGGCCCGCGAGTCGATGGCCCGGCACGTCGAGGCCATGGTCGGCTTCATGGACGCCGGCGCCGAGGTCTTCGACTACGGCAACTCCATCCGCGGCGAGGCCCAACTCGCCGGCTACGAGCGGGCCTTCGCCTTCCCCGGCTTCGTGCCCGCCTACATCCGCCCGCTGTTCGCCGAGGGCAAGGGCCCGTTCCGCTGGGCGGCGCTGTCCGGTGACGCCCGCGACATCGCGGCCACCGACAAGGCGATCCTGGACCTCTTCCCGGAGAACGAGTCGCTGGCCCGCTGGATCAAGATGGCGGGGGAGCGGGTCCACTTCCAGGGCCTGCCCGCGCGGATCTGCTGGCTCGGCTACGGCGAGCGGGACAAGGCCGGCGAGCGCTTCAACGAGATGGTCGCCGACGGCACCCTGCAGGCCCCGCTGGCCATCGGCCGCGACCACCTCGACTGCGGCTCCGTCGCCTCGCCCTACCGCGAGACCGAGGCCATGAAGGACGGCTCGGACGCGATCGCCGACTGGCCGCTGCTCAACGCCATGGTCAACGTCGCCTCCGGCGCTTCCTGGGTCTCGCTGCACCACGGCGGCGGCGTCGGCATGGGCCGCTCGATCCACGCCGGCCAGGTCACCGTCGCCGACGGCACCCCGCTGGCCGGGGAGAAGATCCGCCGGGTGCTGACGAACGACCCGGGCATGGGCGTCATCCGGCACGTCGACGCGGGCTACGAGCGGGCCGACGAGGTCGCCGCCGAGCGCGGTGTCCGCATCCCGATGCGCGAGGGCGAAGGCGAGGGCGCGTGACCGCCTCGTTCCACGAGATGTGGCAGGAGCTGCGGCCCCTCGGCCGCAGCTCCGCCTCCGGGGGCTACCGCCGCTACGCCTGGACCGGCGCCGACGCCGACTGCCGCGCGTGGTTCAAGGCGCAGGCCGAGGCCCGCGGGCTGACCTACGAGCTCGACCGCAACGGCAACCAGTGGGCCTGGCTCGGCGCCACCGGCTACCAGGACGTGGCCCCCGGCGAGGCCGTCGTCACCGGCTCCCACCTGGACTCCGTCCCGGACGGCGGCGCCTTCGACGGCCCGCTGGGCGTCGTCTCCTCCTTCGCCGCGCTCGACGAACTCCGCGGCAGGGGAGCGGAGTTCGGCAAGCCGCTGGCGATCGTCAACTTCGGTGACGAGGAAGGCGCCCGCTTCGGCCTGGCCTGCGTCGGCTCCCGGCTGGCCGCCGGCGCGCTGACCCCCGAGGCCGCGCACCAGCTGCGCGACGGCGAGGGCACCACCCTGCCGCAGGCCATGGAGCGCGCCGGCTACGACCCCGAGGCCATCGGCCCGGACCCCGAACGGCTCGCCCGGATCGGCGCCTTCGTCGAACTCCACGTCGAGCAGGGCCGCGCCCTCGACCTGTCCGGCGACCCGGTCGGCATCGCCTCCGCCATCTGGCCGCACGGCCGCTGGCGGTTCGACTTCCACGGCGAGGCCAACCACGCGGGCACCACGCGCCTGGAGGACCGCCGCGACCCGATGCTCAGCTACGCCGCGACCGTGCTCGCCGCCCGCGAGCAGGCCCGGCTGGCCGGCGCCCTGGCCACCTTCGGGAAGATCAGCGTGGAGCCGAACGGCGTCAACGCCATCCCCTCGCTCGTCCGCGGCTGGCTGGACTCCCGCGCCCCCGACCAGGACACCCTGGACACCGTGATCGAGGGGATCGAGCGGGCGGCCGCCGAGCGGGCGGCGCGCGACGGGGTGGACCTGACCGTCGTCCGGGAGTCCTTCACCCCCGTCGTGGAGTTCCAGCACGCGCTGCGCGACGAGCTGGGCGCGATCCTCGGCAAGTCGGGGGAGCGCCCGGTGCCCGTCCTGGGCACCGGCGCCGGACACGACGCAGGTATTTTGTCCGGAACCGTCCCCACGGCCATGCTGTTCGTCCGCAACCCCACCGGCGTCTCGCACTCACCCGCCGAGGCGGCGGAGGAGAACGACTGCGCCGCCGGGGTCCTCGCACTCGCCGACGTACTGGAGGGGCTGGCGTGCCACTGACGCCGCAGGCAACACCGACGACGTACTGGCTCGAACACGCCTGGCTCGGCACGCACGTCGAGCCCGGCGTGACCGTGGAGGTCGCCGACGGCCGCATCACCGCCGTCCACAAGGGCGCCGCCACCCCGCCGCCCGGTGCCGTCGTCCTGCGCGGCCTGACGATCCCCGGGCTCGCCAACGCCCACTCGCACGCCTTCCACCGCGCCCTGCGCGGCACCGTGCAGGTCGGCTCCGGAACTTTCTGGACCTGGCGCGAGCTGATGTACCGCACCGCCGACCAGCTCACCCCGGACAGCTATTACGCCCTCGCCCGCGCCGTCTACGCGGAAATGGCGCTCGCCGGCATCACCTGCGTCGGCGAGTTCCACTACCTCCACCACGCGCCCGGCGGCACCCGCTACGACGACCCCAACGCCATGGGGCAGGCGCTGATCGCGGCCGCCGCCGACGCCGGCATCCGCCTCACCCTGCTCGACACCGCCTACCTCTCCGCCGGCTTCGGCGCCCCGCCCGACCGGCACCAGCTGCGCTTCTCCGACGGCACCGCCGAGCGCTGGGCGCAGCGCGCCGACGGGATCAAGGCGGACCGCGCGTACGTCCGGATCGGGGCCGCCATCCACTCCGTACGGGCCGTGCCCGCCGAGCAGTTGGGCACCGTCGCGGACTGGGCGCGCGAGCGGCAGGCGCCGCTGCACGTCCATCTCTCCGAGCAGACCGCCGAGAACGAGGCGTGCCTGGAGGCGCACGGCCGCACCCCCACCCAGCTGCTGTCCGACCACGGCGTGCTGGGCCGGCGCACCACGGCCGTGCACGCCACCCACCTCACCGACGAGGACGTCGCCCTGCTCGGCGACTCCACCACCGGTGTGTGCATGTGCCCCACCACCGAACGCGACCTCGCCGACGGCATCGGCCCGGCCGCCCGCGTCCAGGACCGGGGCAGCCCGCTCTCGCTCGGCAGCGACAGCCACGCCGTCATCGACCTGCTCGAAGAGGCCCGCGCCATGGAGCTCGACGAGCGGCTGCGCACCCGCACCCGCGGCCACTGGACGGCCGCCGCCCTGCTGCGCGCCGCCACCGCCGACGGCCATGCCGCCCTCGGCTGGGACGACGCCGGCACCCTCGAACCCGGCGCGCTCGCCGACTTCACCACGATCGCGCTGGACTCCGTACGCACCGCCGGGCCACTGCCCCGGCTGGCCGCCGAGACGGCCGTATTCGCCGCCTCCGCGGCGGATGTGCGGCACACCGTCGTCGGCGGGCGGCAGATCGTCCGCGACGGCGTGCACACCCTCGTCCCCGACGTCCCCACCGCCCTCGCAGAGTCCATCGCCGCCCTGCGCGGCTGAAGGAGAACACCCCCGCGATGACGACGAACTCCGCGCCGACCACCGCCCTCACCCACATCGCCCAGCTCGTCACCAACGACCCCTCCCTCGGCGAAGGCCCCCTCGGCCTGATCCAGGACGCGGCGGTCGTCATCGACGGCGACCGCATCGCGTGGGTCGGTCCGTCCGGCAAAGCACCCGCCACCGACAACGCCGTCGACGCCGGCGGCCGGGCCGTGATCCCCGGCTTCGTCGACTCCCACTCCCACCTGGTCTTCGCCGGCGACCGCACCGAGGAGTTCAACGCCCGGATGTCCGGGCGGCCCTACTCCGCCGGCGGCATCCGCACCACGGTCGCCGCGACCCGCGCCGCCGGCGACGACGTGCTGCGCGCCAACGTCGCCCGGTACCTCGCCGAGGGGCTCCGCCAGGGCACCACCACCCAGGAGACCAAGTCCGGCTACGGCCTGACGGTCGAGGACGAGGCCCGCGCGCTGCGCATCGCCGCCGAGCAGACCGACGAGGTCACCTTCCTCGGCGCGCACATCGTCCCGCCCGACCACGCCGACGACCCGGCCGGCTACGTCGACCTGGTCACCGGCCCGATGCTGGACGCCTGCGCCCCGCACGCCCGCTGGGTCGACGTCTTCTGCGAGAAGGGCGCCTTCGACGGCGACCAGGCGCGGGCGATCCTCACCGCCGGCGCGGCCAAGGGGCTCGTGCCGCGGGTGCACGCCAACCAGCTCGGCCACGGCCCCGGCGTCCAGCTCGCCGTCGAGCTCGGCGCCGCCTCCGCCGACCACTGCACCCACCTCACCGACGCCGACGTCGACGCCCTCGCGGGGTCGGAGACCGTCGCCACGCTCCTGCCGGGCGCCGAGTTCTCCACCCGCGCCACCTGGCCGGATGCCCGCCGGCTGCTCGACGCCGGTGCCACCGTCGCGCTGTCCACCGACTGCAACCCCGGCTCGTCCTTCACCAGTTCCATGCCGTTCTGCATCGCGCTGGCCGTCCGGGACATGGGAATGACCCCCGACGAGGCCGTCTGGTCGGCCACCGCGGGCGGCGCCCGCGCCCTGCGCCGTACGGACGTCGGCCGGATCACCCCCGGCGCCCGCGCCGACCTCGCCCTGCTGGACGCGCCGTCACACGTGCACCTCGCCTACCGGCCGGGTGTGCCGCTCGTCTCGGCCGTGTGGCACAAGGGAGTTCTCGTCTGAGTTCCCGGCGCCCGAACGCGGAGGAGGGCCCGTCCCGGTAACCCCGGGGCGGGCCCTCCTCCGCGCGGGCGACTGCCGGCCGCACGGGGCCGGCAGGTACCGCGGGTGCCTCACTCGTCGATCATCAGGCCCTTGCGGAGCTTCACGAGCGTGCGGGAGAGCAGACGGGAGACGTGCATCTGGGAGATGCCCAGCTCCTCGCCTATCTCGGACTGCGTCATGTTGGCGACGAAGCGCAGCGAGAGGATCGTGCGGTCGCGCGACGGGAGTTCGGCGATCAGCGGCTTGAGGGACTCGACGTACTCGATGCCCTCCAGGCCGTGGTCCTCGTAGCCGATGCGGTCCGCCAGCGCGCCTTCGTTGTCGTCCTCCTCGGGCTGGGCGTCCAGCGAGCTCGCGGTGTAGGCGTTGCTCGCGGCCATCCCCTCGACGACCTCGTCACGGGTGATCCCGAGGCGGTCGGCGAGTTCCTGCACCGTGGGGGCGCGGTCCAGCTTCTGCGCCAGTTCGTCGCCGGCCTTGGCGAGGTCCAGCCGCAGTTCCTGCAGACGCCTCGGTACCCGCACCGACCAGCTGGTGTCGCGGAAGAAGCGCTTGATCTCGCCGACGATGGTCGGCATCGCGAACGTCGGGAACTCCACGCCACGGCTGAGTTCGAAGCGGTCGATCGCCTTGATCAGGCCGATCGTGCCGACCTGGACGATGTCCTCCATGGGCTCGCTGCGGGAGCGGAACCGGGAGGCCGCGAACTTCACGAGGGCGAGATTGAGCTCGACCAGGGTGTTGCGGACGTACGCGTATTCGTGGGTGCCTTCCTCCAGCGATTCGAGCCGCTCGAAGAGGGTCTTGGACAGAGCCCTCGCGTCCACCGGGCCCACCTCGTCGAACGGCGGGATCTCGGGCAGACCGTCGATCTCAGACATTCCTGCCAGGTCTGATTCGGCAGGGCTGGACTGGGAAGGGATCTGCCCGGTCAGGTCGGACAGGGGTGTCGACGATGCGGGCTGCCGGTGGTCGTCGGTGCGCAGTTCGTCGAGCCGGGGTGACATGGTCTCCTCCATCGTTCTCGGCATATGGCTGCCGAAGCCTCTCCGTGAAGCTGCGGTGTGCGGCGCCTCCAAAGCCGGCCGTTTCGAATGTGTGCTTCTACGCCTACCTGGCTTTGCGGGAAGATGGCAAGTGCGTGTTGTCCGTATATTGAGCAATATGCGGATTGTTCGGCTACCCGTGCGCGTCAGGAAGGCGTAGGGTTCGACGAGCGCAGTCGTAAGCAATTCAGTCGTCTAGACAGCAAGAGGGGTGCGCGTCGCATGGACCGCGGGACGGTCGGCAGTGCAAGCCGGGGCCGGCTGCACGTCGAGATCCGCCATCACGGCGCGAGCGCGGTCGTGACGGTGACAGGTGAGCTCGATCACCACACCGCCGACCTGTTGCGTGAGTCACTCGAAGGCTGCATGGACGACGGCTATGCGCGCCTGGTGGTGGACTGCTCACGCCTTGAGTTCATGGACTCCACCGGGCTCAATGTGCTGCTCGGCGCGCGCCTGAGGGCGGAGGCCGAGGGGGGCGGGGTCCACCTGGCCGGAATGCAGCCCGTGGTGGCCCGGGTTTTCGAGATCACTGGCGCGGAGGCGGTTTTCACGGTGCATGACTCGGTCGATACCGCCCTGTCCGACTGACGTGACACGGAGTGCCCGGAACGACGCGTTCCGGGCACGTAGTACGCGTCACAACTTCCGTGCCCAAGAAGTGGGTGTTCTCACGGTCCGGTCGGGCAGGAGACATCTGAATCCGTTGCAATCAGTCAGTTATCTGTTCTCCGTGAATAGGCGAATCGGTGAGGTGAAGCGCTGATGAGCACCACCCGGCCGTATCCGCCGGGCGACCTCGGCCCGGAGCCGGGCGGCGCCGGTGCTTCCGCCGCCGGACCGGCCGCTGCCGTGCCCGCGGGCCAGATCCGCCGGCTGCGCCTGGCGGGCACCAGGGGCACCGTGGCGCGGGCCCGTGACTTCGCCCGGGAGGCCCTGCACGACTGGGGCTGGCTGCCGGCTGCCGGCGCCGACCAGCGGGCCGCGGCCGAGGACGCGCTGCTGGTCGTCTCGGAGCTGGTGACCAACGCCTGTCTGCACGCCGAGGGCCCCGAGGAGCTGCGGCTGCGCTGCACCGCCAAGGTGCTGCGCCTGGAGGTCAGCGACCTGGGCGCGGGCTCACCGGCGCCCCGCAGCCCGCACCGCCCCGGCCGTCCCGGTGGTCACGGCATGTTCATCGTGCAGCGGCTGTGCCTGGACTGGGGTGTGGTACGTCACGCCGACGGCACGGGCAAGACCGTGTGGGCGGAGCTCGCGGCACCGGCCTGAAGGCGTGGGCGGGAAGTCGGGAAAGGTGAGCGCGGGTCTGCGGGCCCGCGCTTTGTCGTGTGCGGCCGGCGGCCCCGCGTCCGCCGGATGCGGCCGCGCCCCGGCGCCGGCAGGCCGGAATCCCACCGCCGCGGCGGGCCCGTGCCGATCGGGGCTGTGCTGTGCCTTCCCTCGGCAAGGTCCCCGGCGTACCTTGAGCGGCCAATCTGATGTGCCGTCAGTAACGTCCGGCGGTGCGCCCACCGGGAGAAGGGGAACGGAACGTGGCCCGCTTCTACGAACAGCACGGCAGGTGCCCGCGCCGGGCGGCCGGCCTCGCCGCTGCCGTGGCGATGGCGGCGGGGTCCGCGGTGATGCTCACCGCGCCGGCCGCCCACGCCGAGGTCGTCGACGTCAACTACCAGTGCAAAACGCCGATCGGGAACAAGGGCGCGGTCTCGCCCATCGACATCAAGGGCACTGCCGGCGGCAGCGCCTACAAGCTCGTGATGTCCTTCCGGAAGGGCGTCTCCTCCAGTCCCGTGGAGCTGGGCAAGGGCGCCATGAAGCCGAGCGCGCTGATCAAGCTGGGCGGCACGGAGACCGGGACGGTGCCTGTCTCCGGACCGCCGAACGACAAGGCGATACCGGCCAACACCCCCATCAAGATCAGTGACTTGAGCGGGACGTACACCCCCAAGGGCAGCGGCAAGGTCACCTTCACGGCGTCCACGCTCACCATCAAGGCGCTCGGCACGACCACCACCTGCACCCCCGCCAACAGCCCCAAGCCCTCGCTGACCCTCGACGTGAAGGGCTCCGGCGGCGGCACCTCGGGCGGCTCCGGGGGCACCTCCTCAGGGGGCACGTCCTCCGGCGGCTCCTCCGGCGGAGAGCTGCCGCAGACCGGGCCCGCGGACTCCGCGGTCGCGCTGGGCACCTTCGGCGGCACGGTGCTGCTGGCCGGCGCGGCCGGGGTGCTCTGGCTCACCCGCCGCCGGCAGCGCGCCTGACCCACCGCGCACCGCCCCGTCTCCGCACCGTGTACGCGCACGAGCACCTGGAGCCGCCGATGCCGTTCCGTCCTCGCACAGCGCTCCGCGGCGCGGCCCTCGCGGCCGCCGCCGGCCTGCTGTGCCCCGCCCCGGCCGCGGCCGCGCCGGCGGGCCCCGGCTGGTCCGCCGCGCCCGCGCCCGCCGCCGGGACCGCCCCGGGACCGCAGGACCGCCCGTACTTCTATCTGGAGGGCGCGCCGGGCACCGTCATGACCGACCGGCTCTCCCTCGGCAACCCCACCGGACGCGCCGTCACCGTCCGGCTGCGCGGCACCGGCTCGTGGCTCGCGCTCGCCGCACGGGAGGTGAGGGTCCCGCCGCGCACCCGCGCGAGCGTCCCGTTCACGGTGACCGTGCCGCGCGACGCCGCCCCCGGCGAGCACCCCGGCACGCTCGTCGCGACCAGTGGCGGACGGGACGGCCGGCGGGCCGCCGTCCCGGTCCATCTGCGGGTCACCGGGCCGCGGCTGTCGGCACTGACCGTCGAGAACGTGGCGGTGAGCGGGCAGGGGAGCGCCGCGGTCATCCGGTACACGCTGGTCAACCGCGGCAACACGGTGCTCAGCCCGCGGCTCGCGCTGCGCGCCGACGGGGTGTTCGGGCCGGTGCTGCGGCGCCCCGCCCACCGCCTGCCGGCCCGGCTGCGGCCCGGCGGGCGCGTCGACCTGACGGAGAGCTGGCCGGACCCGCCCGCGCTGGACGCGGTCGCGGTGCGGCTCACGGTGACCGCGCTGGGCGGCGCGTACGGGTCCGCCACGGCCTCGTACACGCCGGTCGGGTGGGGCGCCGTCGTCGGGGCGGCGCTGGTGCCGGTGGCGGGGGCGGGCGGCCTGGTGGCCGTACGGCGACGGCGCCGCGCCGCGGCGAAGGGTGGTCCGGTGACGGGTGGGCCGGGCGGCCGGGCCGGCGGTGAGCGGGCCCCCGGCACCGAAACGGCCGAAGGGACGGGGCAGTTGGCGGGCTCGGCGTCAGGAGCGCGGGCGTGAGCGGCGGGGCGGGGAAGCAGACGGGCACAGCGACCGTGGCCGGCAGGTTCACGGCCCCCACCGGGCGCCGGGCCGCGGCCGTGCCGGCCCTGTGCGCCGCACTGGCCCTGGCCCTGGCCCTGCTGCCGGCCGCCGTCGCCGGTGCGGCCACCCGGGCCGACGACGGCCCGCGCACGGTCCAGCTCTCCCGCAAGGAGGCCGGCAAGGGCGGCAGCATCACGGTGACCGGCCGCGGCTGGCGGCCCAAGGCCCTGCTCACCCTGCTGATCTGCGGACAGAACATGATCGGCGGCACCAACTCCTGTGCGAACGGGGACGGACGGGCCGTCACCACCGACGCACACGGCGCCTTCCGCCGGAGCCTGCCGGTCGCCGAGCCGCCCAAGCCCTGCCCCTGTGTGGTGCATGTGGCGACCGTGACGGGTGAACCGGCCGCCGCGGACGCCGCGTTCAAGGTCGCCGGCCATCCGGTGGCGCCGCTGCCCGACGAACGCGCCGGCGGCCGGCTGACGGTGCTCGCCCCACCCCGGCTGACGGGCAGCAGCGGCCTGCTGACGTGGTTCGGCGCCCCGCCGCAACGCGAGCTGACCGTCACGGTCGGCAACCTCGGCTCGGCGCCGGCCAAGGACCCGGTCTTCACGGTCGGCACCTCGCACGGCGTGCTCGCCCCCGAGTGGGAGGAGCAGCAGTGGCGGGGGACCGTACCCGCCGGGAAGAAGGCCGAGGTCAGGCTGCCCGTCGAGCTGGCGGCCGGCGCCCACGGCGACTATCTGGTCTCCCTGAAGTACGGCGACAAGGTCCTGGTCGAGCAGCCCTGGGGTGTCGGCAGGCCCTGGGGCGTCACGCTCTTCTGGGTGCTGTTGTGCCTGGTGATTCCCATGGCGGTGTTCCGCATCGGCATGGCGATCGTGGACCGGGTGCGGCCGCGCCGTACGGCGGGCACTGCCGCCACACGTGGCACCACGCCGGCCGGCGGTTCCGCCGCGCTGCCGTGGTTCACCCCGGACACCGCACCGTCCACCACCACATCAACCGAACGACCGACGTCGAAAGGTTCTGCGTGATGAGGCAACGGAGGAGAGCTGCGGTGGCCTCGGCGGCCGCGCTGGTGCTCGCGGGGGCGGGCGTGCTGACCGCGGCCGGCACCGCCCGGGCAGCGGAGGTGTCGTACAAGACGGAGTGTCTGCCGCCGCCGATATCGGGGCTGCCGCCGATCGAGGGCACCACGAAGGTGGACGTCAGCGCGCCCGCGACGGCGAAGGTCGGGGACGAGATCACGGTGGTCCTGAAGACCGTGGAGGGGGCGTCCAAGAACCCCGACATCCTCGACCTGGGGGAGAACACCGTCCAGCCCACCGGCACGATCAAGGTGGCCGGGGCGCAGACCGGCGATCTGCCGATGCAGGGACCGCGGCAGAACCCGCCGATCCCCAAGGGCAGTCCGATGAAGCTGTCCGACATGACGGGCAAGCTGAAGCTGACCAAGCCCGGTGAGGTCACCCTGACGCCCGGCTTCTACAACATCAACGTCAACAAGCCGATCTCCACGGACACCAAGTGCTCGCCCAAGGAGGCGGTGCAGCCCGCGGTCACCATCAAGGTCACCGACGGCGGGGGCGGCACCACCGGCGGTACGACGGCCGGCACCAGCGGCGGCAGCACCGGCAGCACGACCAGCGGCACCACCGGCGGTTCGACGGCCGGTACGAGCGGCGGCGGCACCAACGGCGGCGCGGCCGGCGGCGGTACGGACGGCGGGACGACCGCCGGCACCGCGGGCACGTCCGGCGGCAGCGGCGGCGACCCCGACGGCACCGCGTACAAGGGCAAGGAAATCCAGGTCCCGTACGCCTGCAAGACCCCCATCGGGGACAAGAAGGCGACCTCGCCGGTCCAGGTGAACGCGGTGAAGAAGGGCGGCAGTTACGACCTGACGGTGCAGTTCAAGAAGTCCGTCATGGACAGCCCCGCGGACATCCCCAAGGACTCGGTCAAGCCGTCCATGGACGTCAAGGTCGGCGGCGCGGACAAGGGTTCGGTCAAGGTGACCGGCCCGACCAACGCCCAGCCGATCAAGTCGGGCGACCCGATCGAGATCCCCGACCTGAAGGGCACCTACAAGCCGGGCGCCACCGGCAAGGCCACGCTGACCCCGGGCGTGCTCACCGTCAACGCCCTGGGGACGACCACCACCTGCACCCCGGAGAAGGACCCGGGTGTCTCGCTCGCCCTGGACACCTCGGCGCAGCAGGGCGGTACGTCCGGGGGCTCGGCGGGCGGCGCGGCGGCCTCCGGCGGCAGCGCGGCGGGGCCGGCCAGTGTCTCGGGCGGCAGCGGCAGCAGCGGCAGCAGCGGCGGCCTCGCGGAGACCGGTGCCGGCGACCACGGCGCGCTGACCGCGCTCGGTCTCCTCGCCGGGACCGCCGTCCTGCTGGGCGGTGCGGTCTTCACGTTCCTGCCGCGGCGCCGGACCCGGATCCGCTGACGGGGCGGCCGAGCCGGACACCCCGCACGGGACGCACGAAGGGGGGCGCCGCACCAGCTGGTGCGACGCCCCCCTCACTCGCTGTCAGGGACCGGCAGGCGTCAGTTGACGCTGCCCATCATCTCCTTGACCCGCTTGCGGGACATCCAGATGCCGAGGCCGGCGACGACCGCGAGGGCGGCCTCGATGGCGACCGCGCCCGAGGTGTTCAGATCGACGTTCAGCTGCGGCGACGTCAGCAGACCCGACACCGAGTCACCCGCGGTGACCGCGAGGAACCAGACACCCATCATCTGGGAGCTGTACTTGGCGGGCGCCATCTTCGTGGTGACCGACAGGCCGACCGGGGAGAGGCACAGCTCACCGACGGTCTGGATGAAGTAGATCGCCACCAGCCACAGCGGGCTGACCTTCCCGCCGTTGGCGGCGGTGTCGAACAGCGGGATCAGGAAGACGCCGAAGGAGACGCCGATCAGCGCGAGGCTGGACGCGAACTTGACCGCGGTGCTCGGCTCCTTGCCGCGCTTGTTCAGCCACAGCCATCCCGAGGCGACCAGCGGGGCGAGCGCCATGATGAAGATCGGGTTCAGCGACTGGTACCAGGACGTCGGGAAGTGGAAGCCCAGCAGGTCGTTCGTCGTGGAGTTCTCACCGAAGATCGAGAGCGTCGAGCCGTTCTGGTCGTAGATCATCCAGAAGACGGCGGCGACCACGAAGAACCAGATGTAGCCCGAGAGCTTGGACTGCTCGAGGTTGCTGAGCTCCTTGTCCCGCTTCATGCGGAACAGGACCGCGATCGGGATGACCAGACCGGCGATGGTGATCGGCATCAGCGCCCAGTTGGCGAAGTTACCGGTCACGGCGAGCACGGTGTAGAACACGGCCGCGACGATCAGCCAGATCAGGCCCTTGCGCAGCACGGACGCCTTCTCCTCGGGCGTCGCGGGCTGGGCGACCACGCTGCTCTCCGCGCTCAGGTGGCGGGTGCCGAGCATGAACTGGGCGAGGCCGAGCGCCATGCCGACGGCGGCGAGCGTGAAGCCGAAGTGCCAGTTGACGTTCTCGCCGACGGTGCCGATGCTCAGCGGGGCCAGGAAGGCGCCGAGGTTGATGCCGATGTAGAAGAGCGTGAAGCCACCGTCACGGCGCGGGTCCTCCGGGCCGTTGTAGAGGTGGCCGACCATCGTGGAGATGTTCGCCTTCAGCAGGCCGGAGCCGAGCGCGACCAGCACGAGGCCGGCGAAGAAGCTCGCCGCGGTGGGGAGCGCGAGCGTGATGTGACCGGCGATGACGACACCGGCGCCGATGGCGACCGTCTTGCGCGGCCCCCAGAAGCGGTCGGCCATCCAACCGCCCGGCATCGCGAGCAGGTAGACCATCGCCATGTACACGGAGTAGATCGCCGTGGCCGTGGTGGCACTCATGTGCATGCCGCCGGGCGCGATCAGGTACAGCGGGAGGAGGGCCTTCATGCCGTAGAAGCTGAAGCGCTCCCACATCTCGGTCATGAAGAGAGTGGCCAGTCCCCGGGGGTGGCCGAAGAAGGTCTTGCCGCCGTCTGCAGGGTTCCCCTGCTTGGCCGCGTCCTTCGTCAGGCTGGACGCCATGGTGGTTCCTTGCTGCTCGGGACGCGTTCGAAGGCCGTTACGCGCCCGGTGGGGGATGACCGGCACCGGCGTGGACCTGCCCGCCCTCACGTCCGGGAGGTTCGAAGCCGCTCGACAACGAGTCAGCTTCGGCAGAACGGTCCGACACCGGGATCCACGCCCCCCGTGCTGCTGCGCGGTGGACCCGGTCGACAGGTCAATCACTGTGTATCGGATCCGGGGGTTCCGGAACCGCACACAACGAGGGACCGGTGACGACAGGTGCGTCACGGCCCCACTGGTTGTGCATTGGACGTTCCGCCCACCATACGTCCGGTTCACCTTCTGTTGGCGGCCGTGAGACAACGGTCACACTGCCGCCGGGAACCATGCGCGCCCCCTCGTGCGACCGTGCCCGCCCGCGTGCGCCGCACGCGTCGCAGCTCAGGACGGCTCCGGTGCAGGAACGGTCCGCCTCGGCCATCCGTGCAGGTCCGCCCCTCGGGCGTGACGCATCGGACTACCATCGGCCCATGACCCGTGTACTGCTCGCCGAGGATGACGCGTCCATCTCGGAGCCGCTCGCCCGCGCACTGCGCCGCGAGGGTTACGAAGTCGAGGTGCGCGAGGACGGCCCGACGGCTCTCGACGCCGGTCTCCAGGGCAACATCGACCTCGTCGTCCTGGACCTGGGGCTGCCCGGCATGGACGGCCTGGAGGTCGCCCGCCGGCTGCGCAACGAAGGCCATTCCTTCCCCATCCTGGTGCTGACCGCGCGCGCCGACGAGGTGGACACCGTCGTCGGCCTGGACGCCGGCGCCGACGACTACGTCACCAAGCCCTTCCGGCTCGCCGAACTCCTCGCCCGGGTACGGGCCCTGCTGCGCCGCGGCTCCACCGCCGAGCCCCAGCAGCCCCCCGCCACCCACGGCGTGCGGATCGACGTCGAGTCGCACCGCGCCTGGATGGGCGAGGAGGAACTCCAGCTCACGGCGAAGGAGTTCGACCTGCTGCGGGTCCTGGTGCGGGACGCGGGCCGGGTCGTCACCCGCGACCAGCTGATGCGCGAGGTCTGGGACACCACCTGGTGGTCGTCCACGAAGACGCTCGACATGCACATCTCCTGGCTGCGCAAGAAGCTCGGGGACGACGCCGCCAACCCCCGCTACATCGCCACCGTCCGCGGAGTCGGCTTCCGCTTCGAGAAGAGCTAGGGGCCCGTGCGCCGCCGCCTGATCAACTCCACGCTCGCCGTGGTGCTCGTCGTGATCGCCGTCTTCGGCGTCTCGCTCGTCATCGTCGAGACCCGGACGATCCAGTCGGGGGCCCAGGAGAGCGTGGCCTCCGAGGCGGTCCGGCTCGTCGGGATAGTGGAGAGCCGGCTCGGCAGCGGCGAGAAGATCACCCCCGACGTTCTCTCCGAGCAGATCACCGCCAAGCGGCACGCCGAGATCAAGGTGCCCGGCAAGCCGCCGATCGAGATCGGGCAGCGGCCGGCGGGCGAGGTCATCCAGTCCACGGTGCGCGGCGACCGCGGCGAGTCCGTCACGGTCCAGGAGTCCCGCTCCACGATCAGCTCGGAGGTCGGCCGGACGCTGCTGGTCATCCTCGCCGTGGCGCTGCTGGCGATCCTCGCCGCCGTCGTGCTGGCCGTCCGCCAGGCCCGCCGGCTGACCGCACCGCTGACCGACCTCGCCGAGACCGCCGAGCGCCTCGGCTCCGGCGACCCCCGTCCGCGCCACCGCCGTTACGGCGTGCAGGAGCTCGACCGGGTCGCCGATGTGCTGGACGCCAGCGCCGAGCGGATCGCGCGGATGCTCACCGCCGAGCGGCGGCTGGCCGCGGACGCCTCGCATCAGCTGCGGACGCCGCTGACCGCGCTGTCCATGCGGCTGGAGGAGATCACCCTCACCGACGACCCGGACACCGTGAAGGAAGAGGCCACCATCGCGCTGGCGCAGGTGGAGCGGCTGACCGACGTGGTCCAGCGGCTGCTGACCAATTCCCGTGACCCGCGCACCGGCTCCGCGGTCGCCTTCGACCTCGACGAGGTGGTCAAGCAGCAGATCGAGGAGTGGCGGCCGGCCTACCGCAGCGCCGGGCGGGCCATCGTCCGCTCCGGCAAGAAGGGCCTGCGGGCCGTCGGCACCCCGGGCGCGGTCGCCCAGGTGCTGGCCACGCTGATCGAGAACTCGCTGATGCACGGCGACGGGACGGTCGCGCTGCGTACCCGCGTCACCGGCAACCAGGCGGTCGTCGAGGTGACCGACGCCGGGCCCGGGGTGCCGCCGGACCTCGGCTCACGGGTCTTCGAGCGGACGGTCTCCGGCCGTAACTCCACCGGGCTGGGGCTCGCCGTCGCCCGGGACCTGGCCGAGGCGGACGGCGGACGGCTGGAGCTGCTCCAGCAGCACCCGCCGGTGTTCGCGCTGTTCCTGGCCCGCGAGGCGGAGCCCGTCATCGAGGCGTGACCCGGCACGGGCCGCCCGGGCGCCGCTACTTCCTGGAGGCGCTGCGCGGACGGTGCGAGCCGTCGGCGAGGAAGGACTCCGCCGTCTCGATCGCCTCACGGGCGGGCAGCGTGCGGAAGACCCAGGTGCGGTAGGACCAGAAGCGGAAGAGCGTGGCCAGGGCGATGCCCAGGAACTTGAAGACGTTGCTCTGCAGCGGGCTGTCCCAGTGGAACGCGTACGTCGCGACGTAGAGCAGGCCGTTCTCGATCACCAGGCCGACGGCGCTGAACAGCAGGAAGAGCGTGAGCTCCTTGGTGCGGCCCTGCTTGTCGCGGTCGCGGTAGGTGAAGTAGCGGTAACCGAGATAGTTGGTGCCGGTCGCCACGACCGTGGCGATGATGCTGGCCCGGACGACGGGGACCTCGGTCCAGTGCCGTACGAGGTTGAACACCGCGAAGTTGACCACGACGCCGGCGCCGCCGACCGCACCGAACTTCATCAGCTCGCGAAAGAGCGCCGCCAACCGCACCCGCAGTGCGCTCCGTTCACTCATGGTGATCGTTCAGCTCCCTGGCGTGGACGGTGTGCGCGGGCCGTCAACGCTGGTCCGCACCCTCATGCTAACCACGCCCGGAGGGCGGTGCCCGCCGCCGTGCGGTTCGCGCCGACGGCCTCGCCGGGCGGGCGGTCAGCCCACCCTGACACGGAAGTTGAGGGTGCGGGCGCCCGGCTCGTCGGCGGCGCCGGCGGCACAGGTCCGGCAGCGCAGCAGCCGTAAGTCCGTCCGGCCCGGGCGCACCGCCTCGAAGTCGAGGTGGCGTGCGGTGCCGGCCGTGGAGGGGCCGCCGGGGACCTCGTGGCGGCCCGTCGCCCTGAGCACGGCCGGGTCGGGGCGGGGCTCGGCGATGATCCAGCGATAGCCGTCGGCCGGCTCGTCGGGGACCCGCACGCTGAAGTGGTCCCCCGTGGAGACCGCGATCTCGGTGTCGTCCGCGTCGAAGACCTTCGGCGCGGAAAGCTGGCTGAAAACGGAGTACAGGGCGATCAGCAACCCGGCGACCGCCACGACGGTCACCAGGTTCCTGCCACCCCGCGTTATGCCGCTGTTCTCCATCCGGCCTCCCCTTGACCGGGCCCGAGCCCGGCACCCCTCGCACACCCGTGCCCGACAGTAATGCGCTGAGTCGATCTTCCCTCGCCGCTCTTCGAACGCGCGACCTCGGAGGATCATCCAAGCCGGGGTCGGGGCAGCGGCGCCGTGCGGATACCCTGGGGAGCGTGACTTTCCCGGTAGTCGGCATGGTGGGCGGCGGTCAGCTCGCCCGTATGACCCACGAGGCGGGTATCCCCCTCGGCATCAAATTCAAGCTCCTCAGTGACACTCCGCAGGATTCGGCGGCCCAGGTGGTCAGCGAAGTCGTCGTCGGCGACTACCGCGACCTGGACACGCTGCGCGCCTTCGCGCGCGGCTGCGACGTGATCACTTTCGACCACGAGCACGTGCCCACCGCGCACCTGCGGGCCCTGGAGGCGGACGGCGTTCCCGTGCGGCCCGGGCCCGATGCGCTGGTGCACGCCCAGGACAAGGGGGTGATGCGGGCGAAGCTGGACGCGATCGGCGTCCCCTGCCCGCGTCACCGCATCGTCTCCGATCCCGAGGACGCGGCCCGCTTCGCGGCCGAGGTCGCCGGGGGCGGCGCGCAGCACCTCGGCGAGGGGCGGTGGCCGGGCGACGGCGACGGGTCGGGCGGCTTCCCGGTGGTCCTCAAGACGGTCCGCGGCGGCTATGACGGCAAGGGCGTCTGGGTCGTGCGATCCTCCAAGGAGGCCGAGGAGCCGTTCCGCGCCGGGGTGCCGGTCCTTGCGGAGGAAAAGGTCGATTTCGCCCGCGAACTGGCGGCCAACATCGTCCGCTCCCCGCACGGCCAGGCCGTCGCCTACCCCGTGGTGGAGTCCATCCAGGTCGACGGGGTCTGCGACACCGTGATCGCGCCGGCGCCCGGCCTCGACCCCGAGCTGGCCGGCCACGCCCAGGAGCTGGCGCTACGGATCGGCCAGGAGCTGGGCGTCGTCGGCCACCTCGCCGTCGAGCTCTTCGAGACCGCCGACGGCCGCATCCTGGTCAACGAACTCGCCATGCGCCCGCACAACTCCGGCCACTGGACCCAGGACGGCGCGATCACCTCGCAGTTCGCCAACCACGTCCGTGCCGTGCTCGACCTCCCGCTCGGCGACCCGCGCCCGCGCGCCCGCTGGACGGTGATGGCCAACGTCCTCGGCGGCGACTATCCCGACATGTACTCCGCGTATCTGCATTGCATGGCACGGGACCCGCAGCTGAAGATCCATATGTACGGCAAGGACGTGAAGCCCGGTCGTAAGGTCGGGCACGTCAACACCTACGGCGACGACCTGGCGGAGGTGCGCGAGCGCGCCGCACACGCCGCCGGCTACCTGCGAGGAACGATCACCGAATGACGGCCAGCACCTCTCCCGACCTTCCCCGAGCTCACAGCTCCGACGCGCACCCCGTGATCGGCATCGTCATGGGCTCCGACTCCGACTGGCCCGTCATGGAGGCCGCCGCCCAGGCCCTCGACGAGTTCGAGATCCCCTACGAGGTCGACGTCGTCTCGGCGCACCGGATGCCGCGCGAGATGATCGCGTACGGCGAGGACGCCGCCGACCGCGGCCTGAAGGCGATCATCGCGGGCGCCGGGGGCGCGGCCCACCTCCCCGGCATGCTCGCGTCCGTCACCCCGCTGCCGGTCATCGGCGTCCCGGTCCCGCTCAAGTACCTCGACGGGATGGACTCGCTGCTGTCCATCGTGCAGATGCCGGCCGGTGTGCCGGTCGCCACCGTCTCGGTCGGCGGGGCCCGCAACGCCGGACTGCTCGCCGCCCGGATGCTCGCCGCGCACGACGCCGAACTCCTCGGCCGGATGCGGGACTTCCAGCAGGAGCTGAACGAGCAGGCCACCGAGAAGGGCAAGCGGCTGCGCAACAAGGTCGCCAGCCCCGGCGGCTTCGGTTTCGGCGGCGGCAAGTGAGCTCCGCGGGGGGCGCCGCGCGGGACCTGCTCGCGCGCTGGCCGGTCGTCGACGGCCACAACGACCTGCCCTGGGCGCTGCGCGAGCAGGTCCGCTACAACCTCGACCGGCGGGACATCGCCGCCGACCAGTCCGCCCACCTGCACACGGACCTGCCGCGGCTGCGGGCCGGCGGCGTCGGCGCGCAGTTCTGGTCGGTCTACGTCCGCGCCGACTACGCGGGCGACACGGCGGTCAGCGCCACCCTCGAACAGATCGACGTGGTCCGGCAGTTGGTCAGCCGCTACCCGGACGAGCTGCGCCTGGTGCTCAACGCCGACGGCATGGAGGCGGCCCGCGCCGACGGCCGGATCGCCTCCCTCATGGGCGCCGAGGGCGGCCACTCCATCAACAACTCGCTGGCCACGCTGCGCGCACTGCACCGGCTGGGCGTGCGCTACCTGACCCTCACCCACAACAACACCATCGACTGGGCGGACTCCGCGACCGATGAACCCCGCCACCAGGGCCTGAGCGCCTTCGGTGAAGAGGTCGTCCGTGAGATGAACCGCTGCGGGATGCTGGTCGACCTCTCGCACGTCTCCGCCGACACCATGCACGACGCCCTGCGCGTCAGCACCGCGCCGGTGATCTTCTCGCACTCCTCCTCGCGGGCCGTCTGCGACCACCCCCGCAACATCCCCGACGACGTGCTCGCCCAGCTGCCCGCCAACGGCGGCATCGCGATGGCCACCTTCGTGCCGAAGTTCGTGCTGCCCGCGGCCGTCGAGTGGACGCTGCGGGCGGACGAGAACATGCGCGCCCACGGCCTGCACCACCTCGACACCACCGAGGCCGGTATGGCCGTCCAGCGGGCCTTCGAGGCCGCCAACCCGCGGCCGAAGGCCACCGCGGCGACCGTCGCCGACCACCTCGACCACATGCGCGAGGTCGCCGGCGTCGACCACCTCGGCATCGGCGGGGACTTCGACGGCACCGCCTTCACCCCGGACGGCCTGGCCGATGTGGCCGGCTACCCGAACCTGATCGCCGAACTGCAGGACCGCAAGTGGTCCGAGGCCGATCTGGCCAAGCTGACCTGGCAGAACGCGGTCCGCACGCTGCGCGCGGCGGAGGACGTGGCGCGCGCCGAGCAGGGCCGGCGCGGCCCGTCCAACGCCACGATCGAGCAGCTGGACGGCGCGCCCGCCGCTACCTGAAGCAGAGGCAGAAGGGGTGCCCGACCGGGTCGAGGTAGACCCGGAAGTCGCGCACCCCTTCGTCGTGCTGCACGAGCTTCGCGCCCAGCCCGGTGACCTTGCGCTCGGCCTCGTCGATGCGGTCCCGCGGTACGTCGAAGTCCAGGTGCAGCTGCTGCGGCACGTCCTGGCCCGGCCACTGCGGCGGCCGGTAGCCCTCGTCCACCCGCTGGAAGGCGAGCGCCCGGCCGTTCGGCCCGGCCACCTCGATCCACTCGTCGTCCGCGTCGTCGCCGTCGTCCACCACCCGCCAGTCGAGCGCCGCGGCGTAGAACGCGGCCAGCTCCCGGGGAGCGGGACAGTCCAGTGCGACGACGCCGAGCGTGATCAGGCTCATGGCGTTACCTCCTTATGTCTCCAACCGGTAACCACTCGTTACTAGATGATGGCAGCAATCGGTAACATTGCAAGGGTGGCATCCCGAAAAGCCCCGGATTCCCTGCTGCTGGTGCAGGACCTGGTGAACACGCTCGATGTGGAGACCGGCGAGGACGCGCTGGCCGCGCCCGACGGCCTCGCCGTCTTCCTGCGCGACCACGACGCGCCCGGCCTCCCGCCCGAGGAGCCGGAGCCGGCGTCCGTCGCGGAACTCCACGAGCTGCGCGAGGCGCTCCGGGAGGTCTGTCTGGCGCACACCGCGGGCACCCCCGTGCCCGCGCCGGCGGCCCGGTCCCTGGACCGGCTGCTGGCCGCCGCGCCGCTGGTGCTGACGATGGCCCCGGACGGCGGCGCCGCGCTGCGGCCGGCCGCCGGGCTGCGGGGCACCGCCCGCCTCACCGCCCGTATCGCCGCCGGCATCGCGACCGCGGTCGCCGACGGCACCTGGCAGCGGCTCAAGGCGTGCGAGGCGCACGACTGCCGCTGGGCCTTCTACGACAGGAGCCCGGCCGGCCGCAGCCGCTGGTGCACCATGGCGGTCTGCGGCAGCCGGGCGAAGATGCGGACCTACCGCGCCCGCCGCGCGGAGTCCGACACGTAGCGGCGGTCGTTCGGATCAGGCGCGCGGGCGGCCCAGGGCGCGGTACGTCCAGCCGGCCTTCCGCCACAGCTGCGGGTCCAGGGCGTTGCGGCCGTCCAGGATGCGGCGCTCGGCGACCACCTCGCCCAGGGCCGCCGGGTCCAGCTCGCGGAACTCGCGCCACTCGGTCAGGTGCAGCACCGCATCGGCGCCGCGCACCGCCTCCAGCGCGCTGTCCGCGTACGCCAGCGTCGGGAAGAGCCGCCGGGCGTTCTCCATGCCCTTCGGGTCGTACACGGTGACCTGGCCGCCCTGGAGGTGGATCTGGCCGGCGACGTTGAGCGCGGGGGAGTCGCGGACGTCGTCCGAGTCCGGCTTGAAGGTCGCGCCGAGGACGGCGACCCGCTTGCCGAGGAAGCCGCCGCCGACCGCGTCCCGGGTCAGCTCGACCATGTGGCCGCGGCGCCGCATGTTGATCGAGTCGATCTCGCGCAGGAACGTCAGAGCCTGGTCGGCGCCCAGCTCACCGGCGCGCGCCATGAAGGCCCGCAGGTCCTTGGGCAGGCAGCCGCCGCCGAAGCCGATGCCGGCGCGGAGGAACTTCTTGCCGATCCGCTCGTCGTGCCCGATCGCCTCGGCCAGCTTCACCACGTCGCCGTCGGCGGCCTCGCACACCTCGGCCATCGCGTTGATGAAGGAGATCTTGGTGGCCAGGAAGGAGTTGGCGGAGGTCTTCACCAGCTCGGCGGTCGGGTAGTCCATGACGATGAACGGGGAGCCCTCGGCGATCGGGGTGGCGTACACCTCGCGCAGCAGCTCCTCGGCCCTCCCCCAGCTACCGCTGGGAGGTGCCCCCACGCCGGCCACCCCGGCCACCAGCCGGTCCGGGTGCAGGGTGTCCTCGACGGCGAAGCCCTCGCGCAGGAACTCCGGGTTCCAGGCCAGCTCGGCGTCCGCGCCCGCGGGGGCCGCCGCGGCCAGCCGCTCGGCGAGCCGGGCCGCGCTGCCCACCGGCACCGTCGACTTGCCGACCACCAGCGTGGGCCGGGTCAGATGCGGCGCCAGCGCGTCGAAGGCGCTGTCGACGTACGACATGTCACAGGCGTACTCACCGTGCTTCTGCGGGGTGTTCACGCAGACGAAGTGCACATCGCCGAACGCCCCGACCTCCTCGTAGGAGGTGGTGAAGCGCAGCCGGCCGGTGGAGCCCTCGATCCCGGCGACGTGCCGGCGCAGCAGCTCCGCCAGGCCCGGCTCGTACATCGGGACCTCGCCGCGCTGCAGCATCTCGATCTTCTCGGGCACCACGTCGAGCCCCAGCACCTCGAAGCCCAGCTCGGCCATGGCCGCGGCGTGGGTGGCACCGAGGTAGCCGGTGCCGATCACGGTGATCTTGAGGGCCATGAAGAACGCTCCAGAAGCTGACGGGAAAGGGCGCGGACCGAGCATAGTCGCGCGTCGAACGCCCTACTCCAGCCGTGGTGGGGGCGCACGGGTAACTGTCGGCAACCTCACGTATCCGCAGACGGGGTCCGGCACCTAGAATCCGGGATGGACACGGGTTACTTAACGGTAGTTAGCACTGGCATTCACCTCACAGGGGAGTGAGAAACGTTGGCGGGAACCGCTGATTTCGATCTGTACCGGACGTCGGAGGAGCACGACATGCTCCGCGAGTCGGTGCGCTCGCTCGCCGAGGCGAAGATCGCGCCGTTCGCCGCCGAGGTGGACGAGGAGGGTCGCTTCCCGCAGGAGGCGCGCGACGCGCTGACCCTGAACGACCTGCACGCCGTCCACGTCCCCGAGGCGTACGGCGGCGCCGGCGCCGACGCGCTGGCCACGGTCATCGTCATCGAGGAGGTCGCCCGGGTCTGTGCCTCGTCCTCCCTGATCCCGGCGGTCAACAAGCTCGGCTCGCTGCCGGTGATCCTCTCCGGCTCCGAGGAGCTGAAGAAGAAGTACCTGGGCCCGCTGGCCAAGGGCGACGCGATGTTCTCGTACGCCCTGAGCGAGCCGGACGCGGGCTCGGACGCGGCGGGCATGAAGACCAAGGCCGTCCGCGACGGCGACTTCTGGGTGCTCAACGGCGTCAAGCGCTGGATCACCAACGCCGGCGTCAGCGAGTACTACACGGTGATGGCCGTCACCGACCCCGAGAAGCGCTCCAAGGGCATCTCGGCGTTCGTCGTAGAGAAGAGCGACGAGGGCGTCTCCTTCGGCGCCCCGGAGAAGAAGCTCGGCATCAAGGGCTCCCCGACCCGCGAGGTCTACCTCGACAACGTCCGGATCCCGGCCGACCGCATGATCGGCGCCGAGGGCACCGGCTTCGCCACCGCCATGAAGACCCTGGACCACACCCGCATCACCATCGCGGCCCAGGCGCTCGGCATAGCCCAGGGCGCCCTGGACTACGCCAAGGGCTACGTCCAGGAGCGCAAGCAGTTCGGCAAGCCGATCGGCGACTTCCAGGGCGTCCAGTTCATGCTCGCCGACATGGCGATGAAGCTGGAGGCCGCCCGTCAGCTGACCTACGCCGCGGCCGCCCGCTCCGAGCGGATCTCGGCCGGCGGCAAGGGCGAGGACCTGACGTTCTTCGGCGCCGCGGCCAAGTGCTACGCCTCCGACGCGGCCATGGAGATCACCACCGACGCCGTCCAGCTGCTCGGCGGCTACGGCTACACCCGCGACTACCCGTTGGAGCGGATGATGCGGGACGCCAAGATCACCCAGATCTACGAGGGCACCAACCAGGTCCAGCGCATCGTGATGGCGCGCAACCTGCCGTAGCAGGGATTTCACAGGTCAGCGCTCATCTTTGGCGGCCTGTGGGCTCCATCCGGTCCGCACGGGTCGGGTTTGGGGCGATCGCGGACGTAAGAGGCCCCTGCGTCGCAGGGGCCTCCCTCTTTTTCAAGAAACGCATGTCACTGATGGGCGTCAGGCCGCCACCAGTGGCACAGCCTCATGCAGTCATGTCAGATCCAACGGACGCAGGAGTTTCGAATGTAGTTTCCTTCGAACCTTCCCACCTCGACACCGATCTTGCCGATCCCGCTGCTGTCAGTCGCGTGGGTCTTCCATTTCTGCCAGGTGCCGTTGCCCTTGGTGTTGATGTGCCACGACCACTTTTTGACTGTGCTGATGTTCGATGTGAGGAGTCGGATACCTGCATTTTTTCCGTCGGGGAGGATGTCGTCCACCTGCAACGACACATTGATACTCTTCACCCCGTTGTGGAAATCCCGGACCGTGATGGTTCCGTTGGCACCGGTGGTGTGGCAACTCGGCTGTACAGTGGTGGCGCTTGCCGTAGCTGACTGAAGTGTCGTGAGTGCCAAGGTCGCCATACCGACCCCCAGTATTTTCTTGCCGATATGCATTCTTGCCCCCATTTTCCTGACTGAATTCGAATGCCATCACAATGCGGCCTTCAGGTCCTCGGACCGTGTGATGTGCGTATTACGCTAGCAACTGACGCACGCAGGTGCCCATTAATTTGCCAGTGCGGCGATTCCATCCCGAATCTGCATTAGTAATCACAAATCACCGCGGCGTGCCGCCCCGAGAGGTGCCGCCGAAGGACCGATCGGCCGCCCTGGGTGCCGGCGGGCGTGATCGCGCTTTCGGGTTTGATGGATTTTCCTTGGCGGCGAGGTGACTGACGGAGCGTCCTCTCCGTGGAGAGGCGCACCTCTAGGGAAATGGAAACTGGCCACAAATGGCGTGGGTGTAGCCACGGCCCAAGGTGTGCCGGGTCAGTGGAGCAGCAGCAGTGCCGGAGCGTGGACTGCGCATTGGTGGTGCGAGCTGATGACAGCACGGTCCTGGCATCCGGCACGAGAAGAGGGCCCCGGGTCGCCGTCGCGACCCGGGGCCCTTTGCCGTGCGGCCGGCGGTCAGTTGCCGCTGACCGTGACCTTCTCGTCGTTGTTCAGCTGCTGCACCAGCTGCTGCAGCTTGGCCTTGTCCCAGACCAGGTTGCCGCCGGTGGAGCCGGAGACCGGCATGTTCATCGACTTGCCGTCGCCGCTGGTGACGCCCTTCATCGCGAAGAACATTTGGCCCAGGTCCCACAGGCTCATGTCCTTGTCGACGATGAGGGTGTCCAGGCCGGCGCCCATCGTCGGGTAGAGCTTGAAGGGGTTGAGCACGGTGGCGGGGGTGGCCGTCTGGCTCGCCAGCGCGGACAGGAACTTCTGCTGGTTCTTCGTGCGGTCCAGGTCACTGCCCGCGAAGGCGTGCCGGGTACGGACGAAGGCGAGTGCCTGCTGGCCGTTGAGGGTCTGCTTGCCCGCCGGGAAGTCGGCGCCCGACCACTTGTCCTTGAACGCCTTGGGGATGTTCAGCTCCACACCGCCGATGGCGTCGACGATGTTCGCGAAGCCGGCGAAACCGATCTCGACGTAGTGGTCGATGTGCAGGTGGGTGTTGGACTCGACGGTACGCACCAGCAGCTCGGGGCCGTCCTCGGCGTAGGCCGCGTTCAGCTTGGTGTGCCGGCCGGTGCCCGGGTACTTCTTGCCGGAGTCCGAGCCGACGAAGGACGGTATCTCGACGTCCGAGTCACGCGGCAGCGAGATCAGCGTCGGGCCGTTGCTGCCGTCGTGCAGGATCATCATCGAGTCGGTCCGCTTGCCCTCCGCGGAGCCGGTGTGCAGCTTCTTCTTGTCCGCGGCGGTCATGCCCTCACGGCTGTCCGAGCCGACGATCAGGTAGTTCGTGCCGTCGCCCGTCTCCGGCCGGTCGATGACCTTGCTCAGGTCGACCTGGCGGCGCAGCTTGCCGTCGGCCCAGAAGTACGTGGCGACCGAGCCGACCAGCAGCACCGCGACCAGCGTGATCACGGTCCACTTGATGCGCCGGCCCCAGCGGGGGCGCGGCCGGCCGCCGTAGCCGTCGTCGTGGCCGCCTCCGCCACCGCGGCCACCGCCGCCGTAGACCTGGCCGGTGTTGTAACCGTCGTACGCGTCGTCGTAGCCCTGGGACTGCTGCGGCGGCACACCGGCGCCCCTGCGCGGGGACATCGACGGCGGGAGCGGGGGCTCGTGCCGCGGATAGCCGGGGGCCGCGTCGCGCCGCACCTGCGGCATCGCACGCGCACCCTCCGGATCGGCGCTGCTGCTGCCGCGTCCGTACCGGTTGCCGCTCTGGTCGCCGGACCACCCGTTGGGCCACTCATTCATACGGGGAAGTGTGCACGGCTCCGGGGGTGCTCCCATAGAGCGGGTGCCGGATCGGGGCGGGGCTGTTGCAGAGCTGATGCAAAGCTACGGCGGCCTACCAGCGCATATCTGAAGCGGATGTGACCTTTACGACGGTGCTGAATGGAAGCATCCATTCCGGATGGTTTCCGGCCGGGCGGCGAGACCTGTGTCACGTACGGCGGGCGCGGGTGCCCTCCGGTCCCCGCTTACGCTGGCTGCATGACCGAACTCGTCACCAGCGACCCCGACGGTGAGCTCGTGGGCAAGCCCACCTCCGTGTCCCGCATCACGCTCAGCCACATCATGACGGCCGGCGACACGAACCTCCTCGGGTCGGTGCACGGCGGCGTGATCATGAAACTGGTCGACGATGCCGCGGGCGCGGTGGCCGGACGCCACTCCGGCGGCCCGGCCGTGACCGCCTCCATGGACGAGATGGCCTTCCTGGAGCCGGTCCGGATCGGGGACCTCGTCCATGTCCGCGCCCAGGTCAACTGGACCGGCCGCTCCTCGATGGAGGTCGGCGTACGGGTCCTGGCCGAGCGGTGGAACGAGTCCAGCCCCGCCCAGCAGGTCGGCTCCGCCTACCTCGTCTTCGCCGCCGTCGACGAGCACGGCAAGCCGCGCCGGGTGCCGCCGGTGGTCCCCGAGACCGAGCGGGACAAGCGCCGCTACCAGGAGGCGCAGATCCGCCGTACGCACCGCCTCGCCCGGCGCCGCGCGATCATGGAGCTGCGCGAACGGCGCGCCGCGGAAGGACTCGACGACGCATGACGGTCACCGCCAGCTGACCGAGCAGCCCGAGGCCGGCGCCGAGCACCGTGCCGGCCGCCGCGCACAGCACGTCGTCGACATCGGCGATCCGCCCGGCCCGCATCAGCAGCTGCGCCGTCTCGATCATCAGGCACAGCCCCACCCCGAGCAGGAACGCCGCGGCGGCCGGCACCCGCGGCGCCGCGAACCGCAGCAGCAGCGGCGCCGGCACGAACAGCGCGGCGTTGGCCGCCTGCCGCCGCACCAGCATCGCCAGCTCCGCGGGCTCCAGCTGGGCCCCCAGGTCGAGCAGCCCCTCACCGGGCCGCCACCACACCGTCGCGTCCCCCGAGCCGATCGGCTGGGTCGGCGCGAGCGTCGCCACCAGGAGCAGCAGCAGCCAGCCGGCCAGCAGGACCCGGGCGGTGGCGCGCGGTGCGCCGCTGGCCGGGGCGAGGGCGGCCCACAGGGCGAAGCCCACCGCCAGACCCAGCGCCGCGACCAGGAAGAGCGTCACGGTGGTGGGGGTGATGCCGAGCACGACCTGCCACACGAGGCGCGCCTTTCCGAAAGGTCCGGCAGTCCGGACGACGTCAGCTGCAACTCCACTTGGTGACGTAGAACGCCTCCCCGTGCTCCATGACGCCGCGGATGCACTCGTCCGCGAGCATCTCCACCCGGCCGCTCAGCACCACCGCGCCGCCCTGCGTCCGGCGGGTGCCGAACCAGCCGGGGAACGCGGTGATCCGGGGGTTCTTGCGCTGGTAGCCGAGCCGCACGGTGATCTCGTCGGCGCCGTCCCGCCCGTCGTCCCCCGCGAGCGCCCCGGCGGGAGCCGCGCCGCGCCGGGCCGCGGTGTGCCGCCGGTAGGCCGCGGTGTAGGTCCCGTCGGACCCCACCGGACCGCTCAGGCACAGCTGGCCGCGCACCAGGTCCCCGCAGCCGGTCGGCGCGTCGGGCGCCGGCGGGGCCGCCGCGGCGGTGGCCGCCACCAGGCACAGCGCCGCGACGCCCACCACCGCCCGGCGCGCGCGGCGGCGTGCGTCCGGCCGGCGGGCGGGCGGCCCGGTCAGGGTGCGGCGGGGCGCCGGCACACTCATGCCGCACCCCCGCCCCGCCCGGCCCCGCACGCGCGAGGCCGGCACCTTCCGACGACGGGCCCGCTCCGGCCGCTCATGGGCACACGGCCTCGTCGCCGGTGATCGCCGAGATCGCGCCGGGCTTGGGGTCCGGCTCCTCGGCCCGCACCCGCTTGACGGTGGTGTGGTTCCGGCCGACCGTCACCCGCATCGCCGGCCCCTGCCCGGGCACCGGCCGCAGCTCGGCCCCCGGCAGCGCCGCGGCCAGCGACCGGGCCGAGCGGTCCCAGCGCGGGTCGTAGGCGATGACCGTGCGGCCGACCTTGCCGAGCGTGGAGTTCCCGGGGGTGCCGACGGTGGCGAACCCGGTGGCGCCGAGCTGCTCGGCCACCGCGGCCCCCAGCCCCGCCCGGTCGGTGCCGTTGTCGACCTGCACCTGGATCTGGCCCGGCGGCACGTCCACGACCGCGGCCCGCGGCTTGCGGTCGTGGTGCACCGCGATCGGCCGGTCCTCGCGGATCGCCCGGAACAGCCGGGGCGCCGCCACCGGATCCCACCGCACCGTCGAGCCGACGCCCGGCACCGGCTGGGCCAGATTCCCCAGCGGCACCGAGGTGAACTCGGAGGACGACGGGGTGAACCCGCGCATCGCCTGCCCCAGGTCGACCAGGTCGTTGGCTGCGAAGCCCGAGTCGGCGCGGACGGACTGCAGCATCGTGTCGGCCACGTCCTTGAAGCGGATCGGGTTCATCAGCACTCCGGAGGAGGTGATCTTGTGAATGAGGGCCGCCAGGAAGCGCTGCTGGCGCTGCATCCGGCCGAGGTCCGCGGAGCCGTCGATGTGCCGCGAGCGCACGTACTGGAGCGCCTGCCCCCCGTTGAGCTGCGACTTCCCGACCGGCAGACGCAGCCCCGTATAGCTGTCGCGCAGCGGTCGTACGGTGCAGACCTCCACCCCGCCGACCGCGTCCACGCTGCGCATGAAGCTGGTGAAGTCGACCTCCAGATAGTGGTCGATGTGCACCCCCGTCATGTGCTCGACGGTCCGCACGGTCAGGTTGGGGCCGCCCTCCGCGTACGCCGCGTTCAGCTTGATCGCGTGCTGCGGGCGCAGCCGCCCGGTCGCCGCGTCGGTGTGCGCGGGCACCTCGGCGTAGGAGTCCCGCGGCAGGCTGACGACGCTGGCCCGGTCCCGGTCGGCGGACAGGTGCACCAGCATCAGGGTGTCGGTGCAGTGGCAGGGCGCGCCGCCCAGGTGGTACTTGCGCTTCTCCTCGCCGGTGAGCTTGTCCCGCCCGTCCGTGCCGACGACCAGGAAGTTCAGCCCGTCACCGCCCCCGGGCCGGTCGCTCATCCCCGTGAAGGCGTCCACCCGCCCGATGCCGCTCTCCACCCCGGTGACCATCGCGTGCCCGACGCCGCTCGCGGCCAGCAGCAGCACGGACGCGACGGCGCCGATCCGCAGCCCCCACCGCCGGCCCGACGCACCGCGGTGCGTCTCGGGCCGGTCGGCCGGGTCGGGGGAGCGGAACGGCGCTGTCACGGGGGACACCTCCGCGGCTGGCCGGGCGTGAGGGGTGCCCGGCGGGGGAGCGGTCGGGGAACGGGTGAGTGGGAGGAAACCGGCGCGGACACCGTAAGCCCATACGATCTGCTGCAAAGCGCCACACGCCGGGCATCGGCCGTCCGCCCACCCGGCTGCGTCCGAGGGCGTCCCCCATTCGCGGTAACGTGAGGCGCGATTCTGCAGTCTCCCGGCGGGCGCTGCCGTCGCTGGCGGCTCCGCCACGGGCCGTACCCGCGAGGAACCATGCCGCAGCAGCAGCCCCCGGCCGTCTCCGTGATCATGCCGGTGCTCAATGAGGAACGACACCTGCGCAATTCGGTCCGGCACATCCTGGAGCAGGAGTACGCCGGCGAAATGGAGGTGGTGATCGCCCTCGGCCCGTCCACGGACCGGACCGACGAGATCGCCGCCGAGCTGGTGGCCGAAGACCCCCGGGTGCACACCGTGCCCAACCCCACGGGCCGCACCCCCGCCGCGCTGAACGCCGCGATCAAGGCGTCCCGGCACCCCGTCGTGGTGCGCGTCGACGGTCACGGCATGCTCTCGCCCAACTACATCGCCACCGCGGTGCGCCTCCTGGAGGAGACCGGCGCCGCGAACGTCGGCGGCATCATGCACGCCGAGGGCGAGAACGCCTGGGAGGACGCGGTCGCCGCCGCGATGACCGCCAAGATCGGCGTGGGTAACGCGGCCTTCCACACCGGCGGCGAGGCCGGCCCGGCGGACACCGTCTACCTGGGCGTGTTCCGCCGTGACGCCCTGGAGCAGCAGGGCGGCTACAACGAGGAGTTCATCCGCGCCCAGGACTGGGAGCTGAACTTCCGCATCCGCGAGGCCGGCGGCCAGGTCTGGTTCTCGCCCGAACTGCGGGTCCAGTACCGGCCGCGCCCGAGCATCAAGGCGCTGGCCAAGCAGTACAAGGACTACGGGAAGTGGCGGCACGTGGTCGCCCGCTACCACGCCGGCTCGATCAACCTCCGCTACCTCGCCCCGCCGGCCGCGGTCTGCGCGATCGCCGCGGGGCTCGTGGTGGGCGCGGCCGTCACCCCCTGGGGCTTCGTCGTCCCCGCCGGCTACCTCGCGGCCATCACCGCGGGCTCCCTCCCCGCCGGCAAGGGCCTCTCCGTCAAGGCCCGGGTCCAGATCCCGGTCGCCCTGGCCACCATGCACATGTCCTGGGGCCTGGGCTTCCTCACCAGCCCCCGTTCGCTCGCCAAGCGGGTCATCGCCAGCCGCCGCCCGGCGGTGCCGGCACCGCCGGCGGACGTGGAGTAGGGGACTCCTGTTTTTTCCCCGCCGGCCACCCCCCTTCGGGGGGTGGCCGGGTGTATGTGCGCGGATCGCCGGCCCGCCAGAAATCGCCGGCCCGCTAGAAGGTGTACTGCGGATTCACCTTCATGCACGCCTTGGTGTCCTCGCCGTTGAGGGCGTCGGCGCTGTCGGGGGCCTTGTCCGCGGACTTCCCGCCGTCCTGCTGCTTCGGGTACGTGGCACCGCTGCGCCAGTCGTTGCCGACCACCAGCTGCATCCCGGTGGCCGAACTCGACTCCCGGACCGCGCTCTTGGGCAGCCCGAGCGCCTTGGCGACGGCCAGCGCATCGCCGCGCCGGTCCGCGCCGTGGTACGTCAGGGTGGTGTCGGCCTGACTGGTGAGCACGGAGGTGGTGGACGCCGCGCCGTAGCCGAGGTTCGCCAGCTGCTGCTGGACGACCTTGGCGCGCCCGGAAGCCGGGCCGCTGACCGTGCTGTTGGTGCCGTTCTGCACGACAACCTCCAGCTGGCCCTTGGGAGTTGACGCCTTGGGGTCGGCCGCCGGCTTCTTCTTCCGGTCCTTGCCGTCGAGCGCGGTGTCGTTGCGCAGCAGCGCGAAGGTCGCGTCCGCGTCGCCGGGCTTGGGCAGGACGTACGCCTCACCGGGACCGTAGACCCACGGCATGGTCACCATCGTGATCCGCTTGGTCGGTACCCGGCTGAGGTCACCGCCCAGGTCGTAAAGCTTCTTGACGGTGTCGAGCCCGTTGTCGACGGTGAGTGCGTTGGTCGCGGCCTCCGCCAGGTCCCGCAGCTGGCCGGGGTTGGTGAGCTTGGTGCCCTTCTTCAGCTGGCGGACCATCGAGTTCATGTACATGTGCTGGGCCTTGGCCCGGCCGATGTCGGTGTTGTCCTCGAAGCCGTAGCGCGTCCGCAGCCACTGCAGGGCCTGCACCCCCTTGACCGGGTGGGTGCCCTTGGTGAGCCGCAGACCGCTGCCGTGGCCCTTGCTGTCGTGCGAGTAGACGTTGTTGTCGACGCAGACCGGGACGCCGCCGATGGCGTCGGCCATGTCCACCACGCCGGAGAAGTCGACCATCATGAAGTGGTCGATGTAGACGCCGGTCAACTCCTGCCAGGTGGCGAGGGTGCAGCCCGGGCCGCCGTGCTGGAGCGACTGGTTGATGGCCCCGGTGGTCTGCGGATAGACCGCGCCGTTCTTCGGGTCGGTGCACTTGGGGATCATCACCCGGGTGTCCCGCGGGATGGAGATCACCGACATGTTGCTGCGGTCGGCGGAGACGTGCACCAGCATCTGGACGTCGGCCAGCGGCTTGCGGTCCGCGTCCTGACGGGCGCCGCCGAGCTCGATGTTCTTCTTGCTGTTCCGGCCGTCGGAGCCCAGCAGCAGGATGTTCAGCGGGCTCTGCCCGAACGCGTTGGGGTCCGGCTTCTTCAGGCCACCGCCGCCCAGGGACCGGGGTGCCTTACGGAGGTTCGCGTTGAGGTGCTCGTAGTACCAGTAGCCGGCGCCGGCCGCGCCCACTATGACGACGGCGACCGTCAGCGCGGTCCAGCGCAGCACCTTGCGGCCCTTGCCCTTGCGCGGGCGGCCCCCTTTGCGGTGGCCTCCGCCGTCGGGCCCGTCACCGTTCCCGGCACCGTCGCCGGCCGGCACGGCGCTGCCCTCGGGCGGCGTCCAGCCGGGCGCGTCCGGCGGCAGCCCCTGGTCCTCGTAGAGGCTGTCGTCCCAGCCCAGTTCCTGCGCGTCCGGTTGGCGCCGGCGCCGCCGTGATCTGTCACCACGCACACTGCTCTGCCGCATTGGGCCTTCTCCCCGTTGGATCAGTCCGGTGGTGCGCCCCGGCCGCCGTGCAGGGCAGCCGGGGTCCGCTCGTTACTTCGCGCAGACGTTCTTGTCGTCCGCGTTGACGTTCTGGACGTTGTCCGGAAGCTCGGTCGGCGCCGCGATCGGTGTGCCCGGTGCCGTGAAGTCCTTGCCGAGGATCAGCTTCATCGGCACCCGGTCCCCGGCGTTCTGCGAGGACTTCTTCAGCGCGCTCTTGGACAGACCCATCCAGTCGGCCAGGGTGGCGGCCTGGTCGGCCTGGTTCGGGGCGTACTCGAGACGGGTGGCGGACAGCTTGGCCGGCGCGTTGCCGGCGTTGGTGGACAGCCGGGCGCCCTTGGAGTTCTGCAGCCAGTCCACGGTCTCCTGCGCCGAGCCGATCGGGCCGCCGCCGTTGGTCACGTCGACCCGGACGAGCCCGGGCGGGGCCTTGCTGACCGGGGCCTTCTTGCCCTTGCCCTTCTTGCCCTTGGCCAGGGCGTGGTCGGCCCGCACCATCGCGAACAGCGGGTCGGCCTTCCCCTTGTCCAGGATGACGGTGGCCTTGTCGTTGGGGTTGTCCAGCACCGGCACCGTGGCGAAGGTGATCTTGTCGATGTTGACCCGCTTGAGGTCCTGGCCGAAGTCCAGCAGCTTCGACGCGCTCCCGATGCCGGTGTCGACGGTGAGCGCCTTGGTCGCCGCCTGGCTCACGGCGTAGAGCTTGCTCGGACTGCTGAAGGCGTCGGACTTCAGCTTGCGGATCAGCGAGCTGAGGAACTGCTGCTGCATCTTGATCCGGTCCAGGTCGCTGCCGAATCCGATGGCGTGCCGGGTACGGACGAACGCCAGCGCCTGCTCGCCCTTGACGGTGTGCCGGCCGGCCTTCAGCCGCAGGTGCGACTTGGGGTCGTTGAGGTCCTTGGCGGCGCACACCTCGACGCCGTCCACCGCGGTGGACAGTTCCTTGACCGCGTTGAAGTCGGCCATCATGAAGTGGTCGATCTTCAGGCCGGTCAGCTTCTCGACGGTCCGCCAGGTGCAGCCGGGGTCCCGGCCCTCCTGGCCCAGGCTGGTGTTGAAGCGCACCCCGTGCTCACCGGGGATGGTCTTCCTCGACCCGTCCTTCTGCTTGGTCGGGCAGTCGGGGATGTCGGTGATCATGTCGCGCGGGATGCTCAGCGCGGTGGCGTTCGACCGGTCCTTGGAGATGTGCATCAGCAGCGTGGTGTCCGCGTGCCCGACGCTGCCGGCGTCGCCGTAGCCCGAATTGCCCTTGCCGGAGCGGGCGTCGGTGCCGATGATCAGGACGTTCACCGGGCCGTCCGAGACGGCGTCGTTCTCCACGCCGACGTCGACCTTGTTGATGTTGCCGTTCAGCTGTTGGTACAGGTAGAACGCGCCGCCGCAGCCCGCGACGAGGACGAAGCCCACCACGCCGGCCGTCCAGTACAGCGCCTTCTTCCTGCCGGACGGCTTCGGTTTGCGCTTGCGGCGGCTCGCCGGGCCCGCGACCGGGGCCGAGGCCGCGGCCGAACGACTGCCGGACCGGCGGGCGGCCCGGCCGCCCGGGGGCCGCTCCTCCGCCTCGTCCGCGCCCCGCCCACCGCGCCGGCCGCCCTGGGCCGGCAGCGGACGGGTGTCGGTGTCAGCGACCTCGCCACCCGGCTTGCGCGCGGCGCGTCTTGAGCCGGGCGCCCTGCGGTCGGAGGGCCGAGCGGGAGCTTGACCGGCAGGGTCAAGTCGCAGCTCGTAGTTGCCGGTGTTCGGATCGAACACCCACTGATCGGCCGGGTCGACGTTGTCGTCGCCCGCCTGCCCACGGCCTTGCGCGTCCACGGTGCCTTGAGTCCTCCGTCGGTGCCACGCGGCGCCATCCCCTCAAGGCGCTCGGTAGGTCGATCGTGCGGTGCTGGTCATGCGTGCATGGTCATCGGTCAGCAGTACGTGCGGACCGGATCGCTCACACTATCCGCCCAGTTCAGCGCCCCGCGACGCGCGTGACAAATTCCACTTCCCTACAACTGGGCAATCCGCCCAATCCATTCGAGTCGCCGAGCGTACTTTGCGGCATCTTTATTCGCAGACCCCGTGTTCCGCCGTCGTCCCGGGAAAGGTCGGACCCGAACTCGCCGGCGGCGAGGGAGATCCTTCCGGCTTGCCGTCCGGGGAACCGGCCCCTGAACGGACCGGATTCTCCCCGCTCTCCCGCGCCGGGTCCACCGCCACCGGAAGATCCCTGCGCAACTGCCCGAAGAGCCGCTCGGCGTCCGGCTGCACCAGCTCGTCGCGGTTGGTGTCGAAGCGGTACTCCCGGCGCGGCACGGTCAGGAACTGGACCCGGTCGGTGGGAATGCTGCGGGTGCTGCGCACCAATTCGTACAGGCCCCGCAGAGAAGCCAGCGCGGCATCCGTGGTCAGTGAACTCGTTGCGGCGTCCAGCACCGGATACAGCCGGGTCGGATTGAGCAGGACACCATTACTCTGCACTTTCTTCACCAGAGCACCAAGAAATCGCTGTTGCCTCTCCATGCGCTGCGTGTCGCTGCCGTTGCCCAGGCTCTTCCGGGCCCTGACGTATCCGAGCGCGGCCTCCCCGTACAGCGTCTGCCGGCCCGCGGGCAGCCGCAGATGCGCCTCGTCGTCGCGCACCGCCTGCGGCAGGCAGACCTCCACCCCGTCCACCGCGTCGACCATCTTCGTGAACCCGACGAAATCGATGATCATGTAGTGGTCGATGCGGATGTTGGTCATCTTCTCGACTGTGCGGATCGAGCAGGCCGCCCCGCCGAACGCGAACGCCCAGTTGAACTGGGCCGTCTGCGACGTGGTCTCCGCCCCGTCGGAGCGCTTGCAGTGCGGCACCTGCACCATCAGGTCGCGCGGGATGCTGACCGCGGTGGCGCTCTTCCGGTCCGCCGCCAGGTGCAGCAGCATCGTGGTGTCCGAGCGCTGGCCGCGGCTGCTGCCGTACTTGCGGTTGCCGCCGTTGCGGCTGTCGGAGCCGATCAGCAGCAGGTTCTGGGCGTTGGGCGGGCCCGCCGGGGGCCGCTCGGACTCCCACTTGCGCAGCTCCCGCTCGGTGGCGCTGTCGGTGTGGATGTTGCTGTTGAGCTTGGTGTAGAGCGCCCAGCCGGTGCCCGCCCCGGCCAGCAGCGCCCCGGTGGCCCCGAGCGCGACCCAGCGCCGCCAGTGCCGGCGCACCGGCCCCGGCCCCCTGGCCGGGCGCTCGGCCCAGCCGGTGAACCTGGGGGGCTCGGGGGTCTCGGTCACCTGTGCGTCCATCCCTCACGGAGTCGGCCTCGCGCCCGCACGCGGGGCCGGACGGAAGAAGAGACCGGCGAAACCCGCGCAGGGTTGTACGTAACTCACGATCATGGACCTAAATGGGCGAAGGGGCCCGTCACGGACGCCTTTGCTGCGCCGGACGGGGGAGCGCCCGTCAGGACACCGCCGGCGGCGCCCGGAACGTGATCTTCTCGCTGGCCTCCCGGTCCGCCGCGGCCCCGGCGCCCAGCCGGTCGTGGTGCCGGCAGAGCACCACCGAGCCGCCGGCCGCCAGCGGCGCGTACAGCCCGTACGACAGGCCCTGCCAGCTGTCGTACGGCAGCGCCGACAGCACCCGCGGCGCCCCCGGCATCCCCGCCGCGTCCCCGTCGGCCAGCGCCCGGGCCGTGATGCCGGCGCCGGTCAGCTCCTCGCCGCCGACGACCAGCGCCACCTCACCGGGGTCCACCGGCGCGAACGGCGCGAAGCGGTCGCCCTGGCCCGGCACCTCCACGGCGTAGTCCGCGAAGCCCGCGGGCGGCTGCGGGAAGCGCCCGCCGAGCGGGCGCAGCGCCAGCGCCACCCGCTCCCCGGAGCACGCCCGCGCCGCGTCCAGCCCGTCAGGCCCGGCGACCACGAGGTCCGCCCCGGCCGGGTCGCCGCCCACCTCCGCGACCACACCCACCGCGGAGCAGGCCAGCAGCCACACCGCGGTCTGCCAGTGGGCGGGCAGCAGCAGCGCCAGCCGGTCGCCCGGCGCGGCGGCCAGATCGCCCTGGAGGTAGTTGGCGGTCTTGGCCACCCAATTGGCGAAGGTCGCGACGGACAGTTCCACGCGCTCGCCGGTGGCATCGTCGTAGAAGGTCACCAGCGGGCGGGCCGGATCCGCGGCGAGCGCGGAACTCAGCAGGTCGGCGGGGGTACGTTCGGTGGCGTTCATGGCGGCCAGGGTACGCAGGGCGGCTGCTGACGGTCGGTCGGGCGCGGCAGGCCCGGACACCGGATCGGCCGATGCCCCGTCAGGCCACCGTTGGCGGGTTGCCGCCGGCCGTGTCCACGATGCTGTCCATGCGCCCCTTCCTCGCGAGCTGCCTCGGCGCGGCGTGCACCGCCGCCCTCGCCCTGCCCTTCGCGCCGGACGCCGGTGCCAGCGCCGCCGGCCGCCCGCCGGCCCCGGCGCCGGCCGCGGCACGCGCCGGGGACCTGCCGGGCAGCACCCAGTCCCTGCCGGTGGCGGCCCTCGGCGCACCCGCCCCGGACACCACCCACCGCGAGACCCTCGGCGCCCCCCGCACGCTCGGCCTGCCGGCCCGCGGCGTGCGGCCGTTCTCGCTGCTGGGAGTCGTCTGGGACGACGCCGACGCCGCACTGCACGGCCGCGTCAAGGTCCGTACCCGCGCCACCGGCAGCGGCCGCTGGTCCGGCTGGCAGGACGTGCAGACCCACAACGACGACGCCCCCGACCTCGGCGCCGCCGAACGGCACGACAGCGAGGTACGGGGCTCCACCGCGCCGCTGTGGGTCGGCGACTCCGACGCCGTCCAGCTGCGCATCACCCCCGAGACCCGCCGCCGTGCCCCGGTCGCCGTCCCGGCCGGGCTGCGGCTGGAACTCGTCGACCCCGGCAGCCGGCCGCCCGCCGACCGCGGCGACCGGGCCGGCCCCCCGGCCCCGCTCGGCCCGGCCGCGGCGGCCGCCTCCGCCGCCAACGCGGGCCTCGCCCCGCTCGGCGCCACCGAGATCCCGGCGCTCGACCGCGCCGCCTCCCAGGCCGACATCGCCGCCGCCGGCCTGACGCCCCCCGCGCGGACCGCCGTCGGCCCGCGCCCGCGGATCGTCACCCGGGCCGGCTGGGGCGCCGACGAGTCGCTGCGCGAGAAGAAGTTCATCTACACCAAGACCGTGCGCGCCGCCTTCGTCCACCACAGCGGATCGGGCAACAACTACAGCTGCGCACAGGCCCCTTCACTGATCCGCGCGATGTACCGCTTCCACGTCAAGAGCAACCACTGGCGGGACATCGGCTACAACTTCCTCGTCGACAAGTGCGGAACGGTCTACGAGGGCCGCGCCGGCGGCGTCGCCAAGCCCGTCATGGGCGCCCACACCCTCGGCTTCAACAACGACAGCACCGGGATCGCCGTCCTCGGCACCTTCACCGGCGCCGAGCCGCCCAAGCCCGCCCTCGACGCGATCTCCCACCTGACGGCCTGGAAGCTCGGCCTGCACAGCGTCGACCCGCGCGCCACCGTCCAGCTGCTGTCCCGCGGCGGCAACCGCTACCCCAAGGGCGCCAAGGTCCGGATGCACACCATCTCCGGCCACCGGGACGGCTTCCTCACCGACTGCCCCGGTGTCCACCTCTACAACAAGCTCGCCACCACCCGTCTCGCGGCCGCTCAACTCCAGGGCCGCTGACCCGTTTTTGGCCGGTCAGAGCGGGACTCGGTGGTTTGCGCGGGTCTGCTGTGGTGCATGTTGCAGTCACCAATGAACCGTTCCTGCGGTGCGCGCGTCTTAACGATCACGACGAATTGCGTCTCCGTTGTGTTCCACGTCCCACCCAGGGCGACCGGAAAACCGTCTGCCTACACTGGTCCGCCGATCGGCCGACCCCAGCAGGAAGCAGAGAAGACAAGGTGACTGAAGCGATCCTTCTGGTCGGCGGCAAGGGCACCCGGCTGCGCCCGCTGACGGCGCGCACGCCCAAGCCCATGGTCCCCGCGGCAGGTGTGCCGTTCCTCACCCACCAGCTCGCCCGCGCCCGGGCCGCCGGTGTCGAGCACATCGTCCTGGCCACCTCCTACCTCGCCGAGGTCTTCGAGCCGTACTTCGGCGACGGATCGGCCCTCGGACTGCACCTGGAGTACGTCACCGAGCGGGAGCCGCTGGGCACCGGCGGCGCCATCCGCAACGTCGCCGAGCGGCTGCACTCCGCCCCCGGCGACCCGGTGCTGATCTTCAACGGCGACATCCTCACCGGCCTGGACATCGGCGCCCTCGTCGACACCCACCGCACCTCCGGCGCCGACGTCTCCCTGCACCTCACCCGGGTCGAGGACCCCCGCGCCTTCGGCCTGGTGCCCACCGACGACACCGGCCGGGTCACCGCCTTCCTGGAGAAGCCGCAGACCCCCGAGGAGATCGTCACCGACCAGATCAACGCCGGCGCCTACGTCTTCAACCGGTCGGTCATCGACGCCATCCCGGCCGGCCGCCCGGTCTCCGTCGAGCGCGAGACCTTCCCCGGGCTGCTCGCCGACGGCGCCCACCTCCAGGGCATGGTCGACTCCACCTACTGGCTCGACCTCGGCACCCCGCAGGCGTTCGTCCGCGGCTCCGCCGACCTCGTCCTCGGCCGCGCCCCGTCCCCGGCGGTGCCCGGCCGCCGCGGCGACCGTCTGGTCATGGAGACCGCCGAGGTCGCCGTGGACGCCAAGCTGACCGGCGGCACCGTCGTCGGCCCGCGCACGGTCATCGGCGCCGGCGCCCGCATCGACGGCAGCGCCGTCCTCGAAGGAGCGGTCGTCGAGGAGGGCGCCCACATCCGTGACTCGCTGATCGGCGCCGGGGCGCGCATCGGGGCCCGTACGGTCCTGGACGGCGCGGTCATCGGCGACGGCGCGGTGATCGGCGCGGACAACGAGCTGCGCGACGGCATCCGGATCTGGTGCGACGCGCGCATCCCGGACGCCGCGGTCCGCTTCTCCTCCGACCAGTAGGGCGGCGCCGGGGCCGGACATCGCCGGCCCCGCCATCGCCTAACCTGGCCGCATGCCCGCCCGCACCTGGGTTCCGCCCGGCCCGTACGACCTGCACCGCACGCTGTGCGTGCTGCGGCGCGGCCCCGGCGACCCGGCGTTCGCGGTGCGCGGCGGCGAACTGTGGCGGGCCTGCCGTACGCCCGCGGGCCCCGGCACGCTGCGCCTGGTGGCGCGGGCGGCCGAGGGCCGGGTCGAGGCCGAGGGCTGGGGGCCGGGCGCGGACTGGCTGCTGGAGCGGTTGCCCGAGCTGCTGGGGGAGCGGGACGACCCGGCGCTGCTGACCGCCCGGCACCGCGTCGTCCACGAGGCGCGCCGGCGCCACCCCGGCGTCCGGCTGGCCCGCACCGGCCTGGTCCTGGAGTCGCTGATCCCCTCGGTCCTGGAGCAGAAGGTCACCGCCGACGAGGCGTACCGCGCCTGGCGGCTCCTGCTGCAGCGGCACGGCGAGCCCGCGCCCGGCCCCTGGGACCGGCTGCGGGTGATGCCCGAGCCGCGCGGCTGGGCGCTGATCCCCTCCTGGGAGTGGCACCGCGCCGGCGTGGACGCCAAGCGCTCCTCGACGATCCTGCGGGCGGTGCGGGTCGCGCGGCGCATGGAGGAGGCGGCGCGGATGGATCTCGCCGACGCCACCCGCCGGCTGACAGCGATACCGGGCATCGGCCCGTGGACCGCCGCCGAGACGCTTCAGCGCACCCTCGGCGCCCCCGACGCGATCACCGTCGGCGACCTCCACCTGCCGAAGATCATCGGGTATGCCCTCACCGGCCGCCGCGGCACCACCGACGAGGAGATGCTCGACCTCCTCGCCCCCTACGCGGGCCAGCGCCACCGCGCCGCCCGCCTCATCCTGCTCTCGGGCGTCACCCCGCCCCGCCGGGCCCCCCGCTTCCCGGTCGGCGACATCGCCCGCCTCTGACCGGCCCCGGCGGCGCCGCCCCGCGGCCGGTACCGAGGCGCCGGCGCACCGGCGCCCGGCGTCAGCGCACCACGACGAAGTCGTCGGCCGGGCGCGGCGGGCGCTCCTTCGGCGCCTCGGCCGGGTGCCCGATCGCCACCGCGCCCATCGGCTCCCAGTCGCCGGGCAGCCCCAGGACGTCCCGTACGACGTCCCGGCAGAACATCGTCGAGGAGATCCACGCGGAGCCCAGGCGTTCGCCCGCCAGCGCGACCAGGAAGTTCTGGATCCCGGCGCCGTGGGCGACCACGAACATCTCGCGCTCGGCCGCGTTCCGCCGCGCGTCCGGGTAGGTGTGCGCGCCGTCGGTCACCAGGCACGGCACCGCCAGATACGGGGCCTGCCGCAGCACCTCGCCGCGCCGCACCCGCTTGGCGACGGACTCCTCGGACTTGCCGTCGCTCCGCAGATCCGCGATCCAGGCGTCCCGCATCGCGTCCAGCAGCCGCGTCCTGGACTCCGCCGACTCCAGCAGCACGAACCGCCACGGCGTGGTGTGGTGCGGCGCCGGCGCGGTGAGCGCCGCCGCCACCGCGCGCCGGACCGCCCCCGGGTCGACCGGCTCGCCGGTGAACGACCGGACCGTACGCCGCAGCGTCACCGCCTCCCGTACGGCCTCCGAGGTGCCCAGCCGGAACATGTCGTCCGCGGCGCCGCGCACCATCGCGCGGGCCCCGTCACCGTCGCCGGCCGCCTCGACGACGTGCCCGAGGCCGCGCACCACCGCGACCGGCAGCCCGGCCGCCTTGCCCTTCACCAGGTCACCGGCGGCGGCCAGTTCGTCCGCGGTGGCCACCACCGTCGCGCCGAGCGGATTGCCGTACGCGTCGGTGCCGCCGCGCAGATCGTCCAGCACCCGCACCCCGGCCGCCCCGATGGCGACATCGGTGAGGCCGTTGCGCCAGGGCCGCCCGAAGGTGTCGCTGATGACGACGCCGACGTCGACGCCGAGCGCGGCGCGCAGGCCCGCGCGCAGGGCACGGGCCGAGGCGTCCGGGTCCTCCGGCAGCAACAGCACGGTGCCCTGTGGGGTGTTGGAGGCGTCCACGCCGGCCGCCGCCATCACCAGGCCCTGCCGGTTCTCCACGATCCGCAGCGTGCCGCGGCGGGCCACCACCCGCACCGTCTCCCGGTCGATCGCCGCCTCCCGGTCGGTGGCCTCGACCACCCGCCCCTCGGCCTTGCTGACGATCTTCGAGGTCACCAGCAGCACATCGCCGTCGGCGAGCCCGGGCGGCCCGTCGGCGGTCGCCGCCGCGGCGATCAGCTTCACCAGGTCGTCGCCGGGCCGCACCTCGGGGATCCCCGGCAGCGCCCAGACCCGGTACCCGGGCAGCCGGGTCACGCCCGGACCTCCTCGGCCAGCGCCAGTGCCTCGCGCGCCATCGCGGCGGTGGCGTCCAGGTCCGTCATCATCAGCGGCACGGCCCGGCAGCGGATCCCGGCGGCCTCGACCTCCGGCACCCGGCCCGCGTCCACGGTGTCGACCAGCCAGCCGTCCAGCAGCCCGGCGCCGCCCTCCGCGGGCAGCCGCTTCGCCGCGCCGTAGTGCCTGGCCACCGCCGAGGCGGTGGACTCCACGCCGACCGCGGCCAGCACCTTGTCGGCCATCCCGCGCACCGGCGCGTCACCGACGAGGGGGGAGAGGCCCACGACGGGCGCGCCGGCCTCCGCGATGGCCTCCCGGATGCCCGGGACGGCGAGGATGGTGCCGACGCTGACGACGGGGTTGGACGGCGGGAAGAGGATCACATCGGCCTGCGCGACGGCCTCCAGCACACCGGGCGCGGGCGTGGCCCGCTCGGCGCCGACCGGCACCACGGCCTTGGCGTCCACCGCGGCGCGCAGCCGCACCCAGTACTCCTGGAAGTGCACCGCCCGCTGTTCGCCGTCCTCCTCGATGGCGACGTGGGTCTCGACCCGGTCGTCGGTCATCGGGAGCAGCCGGACGCCCGGCTGCCAGCGGTCGCACAGCGCCTCGGTCACCGCGCTGAGCGGGTACCCGGCGCCGAGCATCTGGGTACGGACGATGTGCGTGGCGAAGTCCCGGTCGCCGAGCCCGAACCACTCGGGGCCGACGCCGTAGGCCGCCAGCTCCTCCTTCACCCGGAAGGTTTCGTCGGCGCGGCCCCAGCCCTGGTCCTCGTTGATGCCGCCGCCGAGCGTGTACATCACGGTGTCCAGATCGGGACACACCTTCAGGCCGAACAGATGGATGTCGTCGCCGGTGTTGCCGATGACGGTGATGTCCGCGTCCGGAGCCGCTGCCTTCAGTCCCCGCAGAAAGCGGGCGCCGCCGATACCGCCGGCCAGAACCACGATTCGCATGGCGACAGTCTGTCAGCCGACGGCGGCGTCGACGGGGGCGGTGGTCGCGGTGGGCGTCAGGGGGCGAGCACCTCGGGCGCGGCGGCCACGGCGCCGGGGGCGGCGGCCTGGCTGGGGTGCATCGGCATGTCGGTGAGGCCGGGGAAGTAGACGTGCAGGCTGACCGCCGGCTTCAGGGAGTCGTTGACGACCTCGTGGACGTAGCCGGGGGCGAACACCCGCTGCGCGCCGGCGGTGAGCGTACGGGGCCCGTCCGCGGCGTGCTCGGTCAACTCGCCTTCCAGGACGGTCAGTACGCCGGAGGACCGCCCGTGGTCGTGGCGTCCGCTGCCCTGGCCGGGCACCCAGCTCAGCAGCCACACCTCGTAGCCGACCGGGGCCAGGGGAGCGGAGCCGGGCGCCTGCGGCACGGCGCGCAGCCGGTGGTACCAGCGGGTGGTGGCGTCGTAGCGGACGAGCGGCGCCCAGGAGGCGCGGTCGGCGGCGATCGCCCGGGCCAGCCCGGCGAAGCCGGCGACGGTGGCCGGGTGGGCGGGGACGGGCGGCAGCAGGTGGGGGATGGCGAGGGGGTCGCCGGCGATCTGGACGTCGCTGTTCATCGGTTTCGGATTCCTCGGCGGAAGTGCGGGGTGGTCGCGCATGGGGGGTGCGGCACGGCGCGGGCTCTCCCTGTGGGGGGCGCGGCACGGGACGCGAAGCAGGGGCGCTGCGGGGTGATGCGGCGAAAGGGCTGGAGCTCAGTGGCTTCAACAGCTGGAACAGCGACAGCGGGCCTGCGCAGCGCAGAGCGACCCGTAGGCACGGGTCAGTCGGGGCGCGGCAGTCGCTGGCATGCGGTCAAGGAGACCGGGTTCGCGGCGCGATGTCAACCGGACGTCTGGTTTGCCGTAAATCTTTCACCTCATCCGGTTACTCCGCCCGGAGAAAGGTTTGTGCAGTCCCCGACCCGGAGACATCGACCGGCAACCGCGCCTCCAAACGCCGTTGCGGTCCCGTGATCCGCTTGTGATCTTCCCCGCTCCGGCGCGCGGGGTGCAACGTGAATGCCGCCTGATCGCGTCTTCATGGCCGACGCGGACGTGCCCGGGTGGCACGCCCGGGGAAGTGTCCTGGTTTTTACAGATTTGAACACTTTCCGTATCCGCTTGGTTCCGCCGAGTGAATAAGAGGCTCAATAGCAGATCTCGGCTTGACTGGCCCGGATCACCACACTTGTAATTTCACTCGTGTCGTTCAGCCGAAATCGATCACGGCTTGATCACGGGGACGTAAAGACAGACGAGGGGCGCACATGACCGAGCTGTTCCAGGAATTGCTGGTCGAGGAGGCGGACGAGGAGCTCGGCTGGCAGGAGCGCGCACTGTGCGCCCAGACCGACCCCGAGTCCTTCTTCCCGGAGAAGGGTGGCTCCACCCGCGAGGCGAAGAAGGTCTGCCTCGCCTGTGAAGTCCGGTCCGAGTGCCTCGAATACGCCCTCGCCAACGACGAGCGCTTCGGTATTTGGGGCGGTCTGTCCGAACGCGAGCGGCGCCGGCTCAAGAAGGCCGCCGTCTGAGATGACCGAGCAGCCGTCCGGACCGACGGCGCGCGGCCTTCCGGACCACGCCGCCGCACCACCCCAACTCCCCATATCCCCCTATAGCGAACTCTCCGCCTCCAGCGCCCACGCCGCCGGAGGCGGACTGCTGTGCGCTGCTTCGCACCGGCCCCGTCGGGGCGGCGGCGCGAAGCATTAGTGTGGGGCCCCGTCCGAGATGCGCCGCCGCCCCGTAGGGCGCGTGCGTCGCCTCGTAGTCCGTCGCAGTGTCTTCCGGGGGCGGGTGCCCTGAGCGACTTCGCCGCGGGTCCCGAACTCCCGGGTCCGGAGGGCCCGTACCTCGATGTCCGTGCACAGCCAGCCGGCCGCCCAGGCCACCTCATATGAAGCCGCCACCCCTGAGTTCCCGCGGCACGTCGTCACCGCCGTGATCGTCTCCCATGACGGGGCCCGCTGGCTGCCGGACGCGCTCGCCGGGCTGCTCGGCCAGGAGCGCCCGGTGCAGAACGTCATCGGTGCCGACACCGGCAGCGCGGACAACTCCGCCCAGCTCCTCGCCGAGGCGATCGGCGACCAGCGCGTGCTGCACCTCGCCCGCCGCTCCGGATTCGGCACCGCCGTCGACGAGGCCGTCCGCACCGCCCCCGCGCTCACCCCCGACGACCTGCCGTACCTGCGCCGCCCCAGCGGCTGGGACCCGGTCAGCCGCACCTGGCGCGACGAGGCGTACGACATGCCGGAGTTGCCGCACGGCGAACCGGTCCAGTGGCTGTGGCTGCTGCACGACGACTGCGCGCCCGAGCCGGACGCCCTCGCCGAGCTGCTCCGGGTCGCCGACGCCAGCCCCGCGACCGTCATCGTCGGCCCCAAGCTGCGCAGCTGGTACGACCGCCGGCAGCTGCTCGAAACCGGCGTCAGCATCGCCCGCAGCGGCCGCCGTTGGACCGGCCTGGACCGCCGCGAACAGGACCAGGGCCAGCACGACCAGGTGCGCCCGGTGCTGTCCGTCTCCACCGCCGGCATGCTCATCCGCCGCGACGTCTACGAGGAGTTGGGCGGCTTCGACCGCCGGCTGCCGCTGATGCGCGACGACGTCGACCTGTGCTGGCGCGCCCAGGCCGCCGGCCACCAGGTCCTGGTCGCCCCGGACGCCGTCCTCCGGCACGCCGAGGCCGCCGCCCGCGAGCGCCGCCCGATCGACTGCGTCGGCCGCTCGGTCGCCAACCCGCACCGCGTCGACAAGGCCGGCGCCGTCTACACGCTGCTCACCAACACCCGCGGCCGGGTCCTGCCGTACGTCCTGCTGCGGCTGCTGCTCGGCACCTTCCTGCGGGTCATCGCCTACCTCGTCGGCAAGGTCCCCGGCCAGGCGCTGGACGAACTCGCCGGGCTCTTCGGCACCCTGCTGCGGCCCGGCAAGATCCTCGCCGCCCGCAAACGCAGAGGCAGGCCGGCGGTGGACCCCGGCGAACTGCGGCCGCTCTTCCCACCGCCCGGCGCGACCGTACGGGCCACCGTCGAGCAGATCGCCGGCAACCTCGCCGGCCGCGCCGCCCCCGACGTGGCCTCGGCCGGCCGGCACGGCGCCGTGGAGTCCGGGCCCGGCGGCGACGACGCCGACTTCCTGGAGATCGAGCAGTTCGCCCGGCTCAAGCGGATCGCCCGCAAGCCCGCACCGGTGCTCTTCCTCGTCCTGCTGCTGGTCTCGCTGATCGCCTGCCGCGGACTGCTCGGCGCGGGCGCCCTCACCGGCGGCGCGATGCTGCCCGCCCCCGGCAGCGTGTCCGACCTGTGGTCGGCGTACCTCGACAGCTGGCACGCGGTCGGCGTCGGCGACAGCGCCTCCGCGCCGCCCTACCTGGCGATCGTCGCCCTGGTGTCGAGCGTCTTCCTCGGCTCGACCGGCTTCACCGTCACCCTGCTGCTGGTCTGCTCGGTCCCGCTCGCCGGCCTCACCGCCTACTTCGCCTCCCGCCCGCTGGTCGCCTCCCGGCTGCTGCGGGCCTGGGCGAGCATCGCCTACGCCTTCCTGCCCGCGGCGGCCGGCGCGCTGGCCGGCGGTCGGCTGGGCACCGCGGTACTGGCGATCCTGCTGCCCCTGATGGCGCGCGCCGCGATCGCCGCGAGCGGGCTGCGGCTGCCCGCGGGCACCCGGCCCAGCTGGCGCGCCACCTGGGCGTACGCCCTGCTGATCACCTTCACCGCCGCCTTCACCCCGGTCGTCTGGCCGATGGCGCTGCTGCTGGGCCTCGGGCTGCTGGTGCTGCGGTTCCTGGGCTCCGCGTCCGGGGTCGGCGGCCGTGACCAGGCGATGGCGTACGTGCTGCGCTTCCTGGCCGTGACGCTCGCCCCGCTCCTGGTGCTCGCGCCCTGGTCGCTGTCGCTGCTGACCCACCCGTCCCGCTTCTTCCAGGAGGCCGGACTCGACTACGGCGCCGGCTCCGCCTCCGTGCTCGACCTCGTCGGCCTCAGCCCCGGCGGCCCCAAGGCCGCCGGCGGACTGCTGCTCTTCGGCATCGTGCTGGCCGCGCTCGCCGCGACGCTGCGCGACGCCCGGCAGCTCGCGATCCGCGCCGCGTGGGCCGTCGCGCTCACCGGACTGCTCTTCGCGGCGCTCGGCAACGGCTCCGGCTGGACCGGCCCCGCGATGCTCGTCTACGGCCTGGCGCTGCTGTGCGCCGCGGCGATCGGCGCCGAGGGCATCCGCACCCGCATGGCCAGCCTCGGCTTCGGCTGGAAGCAGCCGGTCGCCGTGCTGATCGCGCTGGCGTCCCTGCTCGCCCCGCTCTACGCCGCCGTCAGCTGGATGATCACCGGCGCGGACGGCCCGCTGGAGCGCCGCAACCCCGAGCAGGTCCCGGCCTTCGTCGCAGAGGAGTCCGGCACCGCCGATCGGGCCCGCACCCTCGTCCTCGACGGCCGGCCCGGCCACGTCGACTACTCCCTCGTCCGCGGCTCCGGCGCCCGCCTCGGCGACGCCGACCTGGCCGCCGAGGCGGGCGAGGACCGGCGGCTGAGCGGCATCGTCGCCCACCTCGTCGCCGGCTCCGGCGCCGACCAGACCAACCAGCTCGGCGGCTACGCGGTCCGCTACGTCCTGGTCAGGAACGGCGCGCCGCGCGAAATGGGCCGCGTCCTGGACGCCACCCCGGGCCTGACCCGGCTCAGCCAGGAGGACGGCAGCGCCCTGTGGCGGGTCGACCGCCGCGTCTCGCGGGTCTCGATCACCGCCCCGCAGGCGCAGGACGGCACCACCGCCGGGGACGCCGCCGCGCCCGTCGCCGTGCCGTCCGGCCCCGTCGAGGCGCACACCAAGGTGCCCGCCGGCCCCGCCGGCCGGGTGCTGCGGCTCGCGGACGCCGCCGACGAGGGCTGGCAGGCCACTCTCGACGGCACCCCGCTCAAGCCGGTCACGGTCGACGGCTGGGCCCAGGGCTTCACGCTCCCCTCCGACGGCGGCACCCTCGACCTCACCCACGAGAACCCCCTCGGCCACACCCTCTGGCTGTGGGCCCAGGGCCTGCTCGCCGTCGTCCTGGTGGTCCTCGCGCTGCCGGGCCGCCGCCGGGAGATCGACGACGACCTGCCCGAGGACACCGCCGCAGCCCAGGCCGCCGCGGCCACCGGCGACGGCCGCCGGGCCCGCCGGCTGCGCGCCCAGGCCGAGGCCGCGGGCACCCCCGAGGCGGCGGGCGCCGGCATCCCGGCGGCGCCCGACGGTGAGCTGCCGGACGCCCCGGACGCCGACCCGACGGTGCAGGCGGTACCCGCCCAGGACCCCGCCGCGACGGGCGACCCGTACGCCGCGGTGCCCCAGCAGCAGACGTACGAGGACTGGCAGGCCGCCCAGCAGGCGCAGCCCTACGCCCCCGCCGACCCCTACCAGGCCGGCCAGTACGGGCAGCAGTACCCGCAGACGGACCCCTACGGGGCGCCGGCCGACCCGTACGCCGCCGACCCCTACCAGGCGGGCGCCTATGACCCGTACGGCTACGGCCGGCAGCAGTACGCGGACCCGGCGCAGCAGCCCCAGCAGCAGCCCTACGACGACGGCGCCCCGTATCCCGGGTACCCCGGCTCCTACCCCGAGCCGCGCCGTGACGGGAGCGACCAGCAGTGAAGCGCACCATGATGTCCCTGATCGGCGTGGCCGTCGCGCTGGCCGCGGTCTCCGGCGTCGCCGCCGTCGCGGCCCCGGACGGCGGCACCGGGGAGAAGGCCGGCACCGGTACCCGGCTGCCCGTCCAGCGCTCCGCGCTGCTCTGCCCGGCCCCGACCTCCTCCGAGGTCGGCGAGACGGCCTACACCGCGTTCGCGCCCAAGGGCGCCGCGGCCGGCGCGGACACCAAGAAGGGCACCGCCCAGCTGCTGCCCGCCGGGACCGTCAAGGACGCCGGCGGCGACCAGGGCAAGGGAAAGAACGGCAAGGGGAGCAAGGGCGGCAAGGGGAAGACCGGCGGCGCGGACCCCGCGGGCAGCCAGGTCCTGCCGCCCCCCGACACCAAGCCCGTCGTCCCGCTGCGGCAGGCGGGCACGCCGGTCACCACGACCACCGACAGTCCCGACGCGCCCGCGCTGGTGGGCTCCGCGGACGGCACCCTCGCCCCCGGCTGGACCGTCCAGCAGACCACCGCCGTCGCGGCCGGCTCCGGGCGCGGACTCCTCGGCCTGGGCTGCACCGCGCCGGACACCACCTTCTGGTTCCCCGGCGTCAGCACCGCCACCGACCGGCAGGACTACGTCCACCTCACCAACCCCGACCCGGTCCCGGCCGTCGTCGACCTCGAACTGCTCGGCAAGGACGGCTCGTTGGCCGGCTCCGCGGGCGAGGACATCACCGTCCCGCCGCACACCACCGTCCCCGTGCTGCTCTCCACCCTGACCACCGCCCCCACCACCAACGCCTCGCTGCACGTCGTCGCCCGCGAGGGCCGGGTCGGTGCCGCCGTCCAGGCGACCGACAGCAAGCTCGGCAGTGACTGGCTGCCGGCCGCCGCCGACCCGTCGCCCAGCGTGGTGCTGCCCGGCATCCCCAAGGACGCCACCTCGGTCCGGCTGGTGGCGCTCGCGCCCGGGCAGGCCGACGCCGACCTGAAGGTGCAGCTGGCGACCCCGACCGGACTGATCACCCCGGCCGGCCTGGAGACCCTGCACCTCAAGAGCGGGATGACCACGGCGGTGGACCTGAAGGACGTCACCAAGGGCGAGGCCGGCTCGCTGGTGCTCACCCCGTCCGGCGGCGACGCCAAGGCCCCGGTCGCGGCCGCGCTGCGGGTGACCCGCGGCAAGGGCGACAAGCAGGAGATGGCCTTCATCCCCGCGACCCGCCCGGTCGAGAAGCGCGCCACCGCCGCCGACAACGGGGCCAAGGGCAGCACCCTGTCGCTGGTCGCCCCCGAGAAGGGCAAGGACGCCAAGGTGAAGGTCACCGCGTCGGCCGGCAGCGGCGGCGGCACGCCGGTCACCAAGACGTACACGGTCAAGGGCGGCACCACCCTCGACGTCGCCCCGCCCCGCCCGCAGGGCCTCAAGGGCAGCTACGCGCTGACCGTGGAGCCCGAGCCCGGCAGCGGGCCCGTCTACGCGGCGCGGATGCTGGAGCGCCCCCAGGGCGGGGTGCCCGCCTTCACCGTCCAGACGCTGCCCGACGACCGGGGCTCGGTCGTCGTACCGACCGCCGGCCAGAAGCTGTCCGTCCTCACCGACTGACCGTCCACCGGACCCGCGCCGGGCCCGTCCCGACCGGGCGGGCCCGGCGGCTCACTCCTGGCCGTAGCGCGGGTCCACCGACTCGGGGGCCAGCCCGAGCAGCTCGGCGACCTGCTCGACGACGACCTCGTGGACCAGCAGCGCGCGCTCGTCGCGGCTCTTCGTACGGATCTCCACGGGGCGGCGGTAGATCACGATCCGGTCGCGATGTCCGCCCGCCGCCGGCAGCATCCGTCCCAGCGGAACGGTCTCCTCGTCGGCGACCGCCTCCGGCCCGCCGTCGGGGCCGAAACCGGGCACCTCCAGCACCAGGAAGTCGACCTGGGAGAGCTGCGGCCAGCGTCGCTCCAGGCGGTCCCGCGAGTCGTACACGAGATCCACGAAGGCGTCGGCGCGGGTCACCGACAGCGGCACCTGCGGCGGCGCGATCGGGCCGCGCATGCCGCGGCCGTGCCGGTCGCGGCGGCGGAGCCGCGGCTCCGCGGGTCGGGGAGGTACGGGGCTGTCCATCACCATCGAGCGTAGCCGTCGGGGCCCGCCGGGCACCGCAGAGCGCGGCAAGACGCACCATGTCGCCGGCTGACCGTACGAGTCCGGACCGATGTCGTTTCCGCTCTGCCGACGATCGGGAATCATGTCCGGATTGACTGGAAGTGCCACAACCTGTGACGGGTTTCCGTGCCGCACGTCGTCCGCCCCGGCGTGTCCCGGCCAGGTCCCCCCGAGCGGGTGCAGGTCAGACGCATCGGACGAAGTGGGACGACACGGTTGGGTGAGCCGGGGGAGAGTCGTCGCGGCCCGCTCAAGAGTGCGGTACCGTCCAACGTCGTGAGCCCTGTACGTCGCTGTTCGCGCACTGCGTGCGGCCGCCCCGCCGTCGCAACGCTGACGTACGTCTATGCGGATTCGACCGCCGTGCTCGGACCGCTCGCCACCTACGCCGAACCGCACTGCTACGACCTGTGCGCCGAGCACTCCGAGCGGCTGACCGCCCCCCGCGGCTGGGAAGTCGTCCGCCTCGCCATCGACCCCGGCCCGGCCCGCCCCAGCGGCGACGACCTCGAAGCCCTGGCGAACGCCGTCCGCGAGGCCGCCCGCCCCCAGGAGCGCGCCGCCGGCGACGGCTCGTCGCCGCACGGCGACCGCGACCCGCACCCCATGGAGGTCGCCCGCCGCGGCCACCTGCGGGTCCTGCGCTCACCCGACTCCTGACCGGCCGTCCGGCGAACGCACCGGCGCGCAGCGAAAGCTGAGGACGTGACAGGTGCGCAGCGCGGCGAACGGTAAGTTGGGGAGGTCCGAACACACCCCCAGGAGGACTGGCTCGTGACCGACCTGTCGCAGATCGTCAAGGCGTACGACGTACGCGGTGTCGTCCCCGACCAGTGGGACGAATCGCTCGCGGAGCTGTTCGGCGCCGCCTTCGTCGAGGTCACCGGCGCGGACGCCATCGTGACCGGGCACGACATGCGGCCCTCCTCGCCCGGCCTGTCCGGGGCCTTCGCCCGCGGCGCGGCCGCCCGCGGCGCGGACGTCACCGAGATCGGGCTGTGCTCCACCGACGAGCTGTACTACGCCAGCGGCGCGCTCGGCATGCCCGGCGCGATGTTCACCGCCTCGCACAACCCCGCCCAGTACAACGGCATCAAGATGTGCCGGGCCGGCGCCGCCCCGGTCGGCCAGGACTCCGGCCTCGCCGACATCCGCGCCCTGGTCGAGCGCTGGTCCGACGAGGGCGCCCCCGAGCCCGCCGAGAAGCCGGGCGCCGTCACCCGGCGCGACGTCCTCGGCGACTACGCCGCCTACCTGCGCAGCCTCGTGGACCTCGGCGCCATCCGCCCGCTGAAGGTCGCGGTGGACGCGGGCAACGGCATGGGCGGCCACACCGTACCGACCGTCTTCGAGGGCCTCCCCCTCGAACTCGACGCCCTGTACTTCGAGTTGGACGGCTCGTTCCCCAACCACGAGGCCAACCCGCTCGACCCCGCGAACCTCGTGGACCTCCAGGCCCGGGTCCGCGAGATCGGCGCCGACATCGGCCTCGCCTTCGACGGCGACGCCGACCGCTGCTTCGTCATCGACGAGAACGGCGACCCGGTGTCCCCGTCCGCGATCACCGCCCTGGTCGCCGCCCGGGAACTGGAGAAGCACCCCGGCGGAACGATCATCCACAACTGCATCACCTCGTGGTCCGTCCCCGAGGTCGTCCGCGAGCACGGCGGCACGCCCGTCCGCACCCGCGTCGGCCACTCCTTCATCAAGGCCGAGATGGCCGCCACCGGCGCGATCTTCGGCGGCGAGCACTCCGCGCACTACTACTTCCGCGACTTCTGGAACGCCGACACCGGCATGCTCGCCGCGCTGCACGTCCTGGCCGCCCTCGGCAGCCAGGACCGCCCGCTGTCCCAGCTGGTCGCCGAGTACGACCGCTACGCCGCCTCCGGCGAGATCAACAGCACCGTCGACGACCAGGCCGGCCGCCTCGCCGCCGTCCGGACCGCCTACGAGGGCCGCCCCGGCATCACCCTCGACGAGCTGGACGGCCTGACCATCAGCGCCGACGACTGGTGGTTCAACGTCCGCCCCTCGAACACCGAGCCGCTGATCCGCCTGAACGTCGAGGCCCGCGACCGCGAGACCGTCGAACGGGTCCGCGACGAGGTCCTGGCGATCATCCGCGGCTGACCCCGCCTCCCGCCCGCCACCGGCCGGCCCGGTGGCGGGCACCCCGGCAACGCCACCGCCCCGTCTCCCCGTCGAGCAGGCCCCCGTACGCCCACCGGCGGTACGCTGGCCACGCCGCAACCACCCCGAAGGAGCCCCGTCCATGCCGGTCGAAGCCAGCCTGATCCAGATCCTCGCCTGCCCGGCGTGCCACGCCCCGCTGGAGGACCGGACCGACGCGGACCCCGCGGAACTCCTCTGCACCTCCGGCGACTGCGGCCTCGCCTACCCCGTCCGTGACGGCATCCCCGTGCTCCTGGTCGACGAAGCACTCCCCCGTAGCCCGAAAGGCACGGGTGGTACCCCCAGCCCCGCCTGACCCGGGCAGCGCCGGGGCCCGCCCCGGCACCGCCCGGCGTACCCCCGCCCGTACCGGCGATCGGAGGCCGCGCCCACCATGCTCGACGAGTCACTCCTCGACACCCCTGACGCGCTGGCCGGGGCCGACCGCTTCGGCCTGCTGCGCGGCGTCGCCGAGTCCGGCGCCCGGGTCCGCACCGCCGCCCGCAGCGCCACCGAATCCGGCATCCCGGAACTGACACCCGACGGACGGCCGCGCGCCGTCCTCGTCGCCGGGCCCGGGCCGGCCGCCGCCGGGGTCGCCGACCTGCTGCGCGCCCTCAGCGGCGGCAGCTGCCCCGTCAGCCTCATCCCGCCCACCGGCGTCGCCCCGCTGCCCGGCGCCCTGCGCTGGACCCTCCCCGGCTGGGCCGGCCCCCTCGACCTGCTGCTGCTCGCCGGCCCGGACGCCGCCGACCCCGGCCTCGCCGAGCTCGTCGAGCAGGCATACCGCCGCGGCTGCGCGGTCGTCGCCGTCACCCCCGCCGGCGGACCGCTCTCCGACGCCGTCATCCAGGCCCGCGGCCTCGCCGTACCCCTGGCCACCACCGCCTACGACGCCGAGTTCGACGTCGAGGGCGCACCGCCCGCCGCCCCCGGCACCCTCTGGTCGATCCTGATCCCGCTGCTCTCGCTCACCGACCGGATCGGCCTGATCAGCGCCTCCCCGGACGACCTCGGCAAGCTCGCCGACCGCCTCGACGAGATCGCCGAGCGCTGCGGCCCCGCCATCCCCACGTACACCAACCCCGGCAAGGCGCTCGCCGCCCACCTCGCCGACGCGCTCCCGCTGATCTGGACGGAGGGCACCGTCGCCCCCGCCGTCGGCCGGCACTTCGCCACCGAACTGGCCGGGCTCGCCGGCCGCCCCGCGCTCCCCGCCGAACTGCCCGAGGCGCTCACCACCCACCGCACCCTGCTGACCGGCGCGCTGGCCGCCGACGCCGACCCGGACGACTTCTTCCGCGACCGCGTCGAACAGCCCACCGCGAACCGACTGCACGCCAGGGTGGTGCTGCTGCGCGACCAGGAACCCGGCCCGCTGTCCGCCACCCGCGCCGCCCGGGCGCTCGCCGAGGAGCGCGACACCCCGCTCAGCGAGCTGGAACCAGGCACCGGAAGCGATTTGGAGAAGGCCGCGGAACTTCTCGCCATCGCAGATTTCGGCGCCGTTTACCTGGCGCTCGCCGGCACCGAGTGATCTTTGAGGACCGGCCCGCCACCGCGGGCCCGGCACACCACTCCGCAGACCACGAAGAGCAGGAAGCAGCAGCCCCATGGACCGCCTCGCCAATACCGTGCGCCCCTACGCCTGGGGCTCCACCACCGCCCTCCCGGAACTTCTCGGCACCGCGCCGACCGGCGAACCGCAGGCGGAGATGTGGATGGGCGCCCACCCCGGCGCCCCCTCCCGCATCGACCGCGGCGCCGGCCCGGTCTCCCTGGCCGAGGTGATCGACGCCGACCCCGAGGCCGAGCTGGGCCCCGACGCCGTCCGCGCCTTCGGGCCCCGGCTGCCCTTCCTGTTCAAGGTCCTCGCCGCCGGCTCCCCGCTCTCCCTCCAGGTCCACCCCGACCTCACCCAGGCCCGGGACGGCTTCGCCGACGAGGAGCGGCGCGGCGTCCCGATCGACGCCGCCCACCGCAACTACAAGGACGCCAACCACAAGCCCGAGCTGATCGCCGCGCTCACCCCCTTCGACGGCCTGTGCGGCTTCCGCCACCCGGCGCAGACCGCCGACCTCATGGAGGACCTCGGCATCGACGAGCTCACGCCGTACGTCGACATCCTGCGCGCCAGCCCCGAGGATGCGGCCCTGCGTGAGGTGCTCACCGCGGTGCTCAGCGCCGACCACCACGACATCGCCGGAACCGTCGAACGCGCCGCCGTCGCCGCCGAGCAACTCGCCGCCAAGGGAGGGCCGCACGCCGACGCCTACGCCGCCTACGCCGTCCTCGCCCACCACTTCCCCGGCGACCCCGGCGTGCTCGCCGCGATGCTGCTCAACCACGTCCAACTCCAGCCCGGCGAGGCGCTGTTCCTGGGCGCGGGCATCCCGCACGCCTACATCAGTGGTCTCGGCGTCGAGCTGATGGCCAACTCCGACAACGTGCTGCGCTGCGGCCTGACCCCCAAGCACGTCGACGTCCCCGAACTCCTGCGGGTGGTCCGCTTCGAGGCCGGCGACGCGGGCGTGCTGCGCCCCGAGGAGGTCGCCGGCGAGGAGGTCTACGAGACCCCCATCGACGAATTCCGGCTCTCCCGCTTCGTCCTGGCCGCCGCCGGCCGACCGCGCGCCCTGGTCTCCCGCACCCCGCAGATCCTGCTGTGCACCGCGGGCACGGTCCGGCTGCGCACCGCCGAGGAGGACCCGGAGGGCACCGGGCAGACCGAGCTGACCCTGGCGCCCGGCGAGGCCGCGTTCGTCCGCGCCGGTGAGCAGCTCACCCTCGCGGGCGAGGGCACCCTCTACCGCGCGACCGTCGTCGCCTGACGCGCCGCCCGCGGGCGGGCCGTCGTCCGTCCGTCAGGTGGCCTCCTGCCACCCGCCCCGTCCCGGGCTGCAACAATGACCGCCGCACGGCATTAAAGGGGCGGTAAAGCGGTCAGCCCCGTCGACGGAAGGGACACGCGGCACTCATGAGCGCATCAGGCGGCACCAAGGCGATCGTTGCGGCGCTGGGCGCCAACCTGGCGATCGCCGCAGCGAAGTTCGTGGCCTTCGCCTTCAGCGGCTCGTCCTCGATGCTGGCCGAAGGCGTGCACTCCCTCGCGGACTCCGGCAACCAGGGGCTGCTGCTGCTCGGCGGCAAGAAGGCCAAGCGGGCGGCGACCGCCGAACACCCCTTCGGCTACGGCCGTGAGCGCTACATCTACGGCTTCCTGGTCTCCATCGTCCTGTTCACCATCGGCGGCGTCTTCGCGCTCTACGAGGGTTACGAGAAGATCCACGAACCGCACCCGCTGGACAACTGGGTCTGGCCGGTCGGCGTCCTGGTCTTCGCGATCATCGCCGAGGGCTTCTCCTTCCGCACCGCCATCAAGGAGTCCAACGAGCTGCGCGGCCAGCAGACCTGGACCCAGTTCGTCCGCCGCGCCAAGGCCCCCGAGCTGCCGGTCGTGCTGCTGGAGGACTTCGGCGCGCTGATCGGTCTGGTCCTCGCGCTGGGCGGCGTCGGCCTCACCCTCGCCACCGGCGACGGCGTCTGGGACGGCATCGGCACCATGTGCATCGGCGTGCTGCTGGTGGTCATCGCCCTGGTCCTGGCCGCCGAGACCAAGTCGCTGCTGCTGGGCGAGGCGGCCGGCCCCGAGCAGGTCGCCGCGATCCGCGAGGCGGCCGTCGACGGCGAGGTCGTCACCCGCGTCATCCACATGCGCACCCTCCACCTCGGCCCCGAGGAACTGCTGGTCGCCGCCAAGATCGCGGTCCGGCACGACGACACCGCCGCCCGGGTCGCCGAGGCCATCGACGCCGCCGAGGCCCGGATCCGCGCGGCCGTGCCGATCGCCCGGGTCATCTACCTGGAGCCGGACATCTACGACGAGGCCACCGCCGCCGCGGGCGCCGACCCGTCGAAGGAGCCCGGCGGGCACTGACCAGTGGGCGAGGCCCCCGCACCCGAGCCGGGTGCGGGGGCCTCGTGCTGCCGGCACCCGTGCCGGGTGCGGTGGTCCGGCGCTGCCGGCCGGCGGCGCGGCTACCGGATCTCGGCCAGCACCGCCAGGACCTCCGCGGTGCCCTCGGCCCCCTGGAGCCGGGCCCGGAAGTCCGGGTCCATCAGCTTCCGCGACAGCAGTGCCAGGATGCGCAGGTGCTCGTCACCGGCCGCCGCCTCCGGCACAGCGATCATGAAGACCAGCCGGGCCTTCGTACCGTCCGGCGAGCCCCACTCCACACCCTCCGCCGACCGCGCGAAGCACACCACCGGAGCGGTCACCGCATCCGTCTTGGCGTGCGGGACGGCGATCTCCTCGCCGAGCCCGGTGGTGCCCTGTGCCTCCCGCGCCAGCGCCACCCGGACCAGCTCGGCGACGTCCGTCACCCGCCCCGTCCCGGCGGCCAGTTCGGCCATCTCGCGGATCGCCGCCTCCTTCTCGCCGGCCGCGAGCCGCGTCCTGACGGTCCGCGCGGTGAGGTAGCCGGACAGGACCTCGGGGGAGGGAGAGGGGGAGGGGACGGAGTGTCCGTCGGCGGGGGCCTGCGCACCGTCCCCGCGGCCCTCGTCGCTGCCCTCGTCACCGGCGCTGCCCTCTTCACCGACGCCGTCCTCGTCTCCCTCGCCGGCCGTCGGCGCGGGTGCGGGCGCGGGTGCGGCGGCGGGTACGGGCGCGGCTTCCGTACGCGTTCCCGTCGCCGCAGCCGTACCGGACGGGCCCCCGGCGCCGGCCCCGGCCGCCACCGCCACCGTCACCGCCGGCGCGGCCGCGGCACCGGCCGGCGCGCCCTTCCCGCCCTTCCCGCGCTCCGAGAGGTCCACCAGCGCCACCGTCGTCAGCGCCGTCACCACCGCCCCGACGACCACCGCGAGGAAGAACACCGGCACCCCGCCGACCGCGCCGAGCACCGCCACGATCGGCCCGCCGTGCGGCACCGCGTCCGTCACCCCGGCCGTCCCCGCCAGCGCACCGGCCACCGCACCACCCAGCATGTTCGCCGGAATGACCTGCGCGGGCCGCGCCGCGGCGAACGGGATCGCGCCCTCGGAGATCCCGAAGAGCCCCATGAACAGCGCCGCCATGCCCGTCTCGCGCTCCTGCTCGGAGTACAGGCGCCGGCGGAGCAGCGTGGCCAGTCCCTGTCCCAGCGGCATGACCGGGATCGCCGCCGCGCACATCCCCATCACCGTCTGGTTGCCGGACGCGATCAGCCCCGCGCCGAACAGGAACGCCGTCTTGTTGACCGGGCCGCCCATGTCGAAGGCGATCATCAGCCCGAGGATCGCGCCGAGCAGTACCGCGCTCGACCCGGTCATCCCGCCGAGCCAGCCGGTGAGATGGGTGAACACCCAGGAGATCGGCCGGCCGATGACGTAGATGAAGAACAGCCCGAGCGCCGTCGTCGCCACGATCGGGATCACGATGATCGGCATGATCGGCTGGACGAACCGGGGGACCCTGACCTTCTTGATCCACACCACCAGAAAGCCGGCCAGGAATCCGGTGACGATCGCCCCGATGAAGCCCGCGCCCGCCTTGGAGCCGTAGAGCGCACCGGTGTTGGCGATCCAGCCGCCGATCATGCCCGGCACCAGCGCCGGCCGGTCGCCGATCGCGTAGGCGATGTAGCCGGACAGCACCGGCACCATCAGCGTGAACCCGATGACACCGATGTCGTTGACGTGCTTCCAGAACGACCCGTCCGGGATCACCAGACCGCCGTCCGCCTGCGGGTGCCCGCCCAGCGCCAGCGATATCGCGATCAGCAGCCCGCCGACCACCACGAACGGGATCATGTAACTGACCCCGTTCATCAGCGCCTTGTAGCCGACGCTGCGCTGCTTGCCGCCCCCGGTGCCGGCGGACGCGGCGGCTCCGGCGGCCGTACCGGCCCCGCCGTCCTCCTCGCCGTACACCGGCGCGGTCCGCACCCGCTCGATCAGCTCCCCGGGATGCCGGATGCCCTCGGCGACCCCGACGACGAGCACCCGCTTGCCGACGAACCGGCTCCGGTCGACGTCCTTGTCCGCGGCGATGATCACGCCGTCCGCGCCTCTGACATCGTTGTCAGACAGTACGTTCTCAGCCCCGATGGAGCCCTGCGTCTCCACCTTGATCTCATGGCCGAGCGCCTCGGCGGCCTGCGTGAGCTTCTCCGCGGCCATGTACGTATGGGCGATCCCGGTCGGACAGGCAGTCACTGCGAGCAGCTTCAGCCCCTGCCCGTCCCTCCCCGCATCCCTGGGGGAAGCAGCCGGACTGGTGGTCACGTGGTTCTCCTCTTGGCTGTGCGCACCGGCCGTACGGACACCCGCGCGCACCCCGCCCCGCCGCCCCCCGGAGGGGACACGGCCCGGCCGGCGATCACGTGGCCCACCTCACGCCCCGGCGCGCGGTCGTACGGACATGCCGGCGTAGCCGCGCTCCAGGCATCCTGCATGACGACCCGGCCCGCGCAAACCCCCCAGGTCGAAGCCGCGCGACGGCCCGCACCCCGGCCGGCCCGCGCCCCGCCGCCCGGCCCGCCATCGCACCCCGGCCTGGCCGGGACCTCACGGGAACGGCCCCTCCGGGCTGGGGTTCACTGGGCCGATCGGTGTAGATTCGTGACCAGTGCCAGACGTCGCTGCTGATGGCGGTCGGGCGGCCCGCCCCGCGGACCGGCCGAGGGAGAGAGGGCCTCCGACGGACTGCGCTGCGGCCAGGGAAGAGGTGTGTCCGCATCCGCGTACGCTCCTCGGCCGGCAATCGCCGGTGCGCCCCAGCCCGCGCCGCAGACAGCCAGCCCATCCACCTCGACGCTCGAGGAGCAGCCCGCATGACGACAGCAGCCACCGGCCAGGACTTCAAGGTCGCCGACCTTTCCCTCGCCGCCTTCGGCCGCAAGGAGATCACCCTCGCCGAGCACGAGATGCCCGGCCTGATGGCGATCCGCAAGGAGTACGCCGCCAGCCAGCCGCTGGCCGGCGCCCGGGTCACCGGCTCCCTGCACATGACCGTGCAGACCGCCGTCCTGATCGAGACTCTCGTCGCCCTGGGCGCCGAGGTCCGCTGGGCCTCCTGCAACATCTTCTCCACCCAGGACCACGCCGCGGCCGCCATCGCCGTCGGCCCGAACGGCACCCCGGACAACCCCCAGGGCGTCCCGGTCTTCGCCTGGAAGGGCGAGACCCTCGACGAGTACTGGTGGTGCACGGAGCAGGCGCTGACCTGGCCGAACTCGCCCACCGGCGGCCCGAACATGATCCTCGACGACGGTGGCGACGCCACCCTCCTCGTCCACAAGGGCGTCGAGTACGAAAAGGCCGGCAAGGTCCCCGCGATCGAGACCGCGGAGAGCGACGAGCACCGGTCCATCCTGGAGCTGCTCACCCGCACCCTCGCCGAGTCGCCCCAGAAGTGGACGAACCTCGCCTCCGAGATCCGCGGCGTCACCGAGGAGACCACCACCGGCGTCCACCGCCTGTACGAGATGCAGCGGGACGGCGACCTCCTCTTCCCGGCGATCAACGTGAACGACGCCGTCACCAAGTCGAAGTTCGACAACAAGTACGGCTGCCGCCACTCGCTCATCGACGGCATCAACCGCGCCACCGACGTCCTCATCGGCGGCAAGACCGCCGTGGTCTGCGGCTACGGCGACGTCGGCAAGGGCTGCGCGGAGTCGCTCCGCGGCCAGGGCGCCCGCGTCATCATCACCGAGATCGACCCGATCTGCGCCCTCCAGGCGGCGATGGACGGCTACCAGGTCACCACCCTCGAAGACGTCGTCGAGACCGCCGACATCTTCATCACCACCACCGGCAACAAGGACATCATCCTGGCCTCCGACATGGCCCGGATGAAGCACCAGGCCATCGTCGGCAACATCGGTCACTTCGACAACGAGATCGACATGGCCGGCCTGGCCCAGCTCCCCGGCATCGTCAAGGACGAGGTCAAGCCGCAGGTCCACACCTGGACCCACCCGGACGGCAAGGTCCTGATCGTGCTGTCCGAGGGCCGCCTCCTCAACCTGGGCAACGCCACCGGCCACCCCAGCTTCGTGATGTCCAACTCCTTCGCGGACCAGACCCTGGCCCAGATCGAGCTGTTCACCAAGCCTGAGGAGTACCCGACCGACGTCTACGTGCTCCCCAAGCACCTCGACGAGAAGGTCGCCCGCCTCCACCTCGACGCCCTCGGCGTCAAGCTCACCGAGCTCCGTCCGGAGCAGGCCGCCTACATCGGCGTCCCGGTCGAGGGCCCCTTCAAGCCCGACCACTACCGCTACTGAGCCGGGCAGCGCCCTCAGGCTGACCGGCACCACCGGCCCGCCACGGCGCACCCACCGCAGCCGGTATCCCCAGGCCCTCGCCACACACGGCGGGGGCCTGGCCCGTAAAACCACCCCCACGACCTCCGCCCCCGGCCGGGTCCCCACCCGGCACCCCCGCCAGGCACCACCCACCGGCCGCCGCACCGGCCGGCCGCCGCACGAAGGACAGCCCCCATGCCCCGCGGCCACTACTCCCTCCACGACCCGCACGACCACACCCCCCTCGGTGAAGAGCACTTCCACTGCGCCACCGGCCCCTCCGGCTGGCGCTACGTCTCCCAGATCGTCAACCCCGCCGGCGACCACACCGGCTCCGTCGACCTCACCCTCGACGAACTCGGCCGCCCCATCCGCCTGGAACTCCACGCCTCCGCCTGGCAGGTCCGCGGCGCCGCCCTGGACGGCGTCACCTGGGTCCGCACCGACCCCACCGGCGAACACGCCACCGAAGGCAACGCCGCCGCCCACGCCTTCACCGGCGCTTCCCCCGCCTTCCTCATCGCCACCGCCCGCCTGCTGCGCCCCACCCTGGGCGCCGGCGCCGTCCGCACCCGCCTCGTCGCCCTCACACCCCCCGTCCTCGCCCCCCACACCCTCGACCAGTCCTGGGCCCTGCTCAAGAGCACACCACACGCCACTGACAACGCCCCCCTCATCGCCGACGAGTACCAGGTCAACGACCTGCAAACCGGCGAACAGCACACCGTCCACCTCACCGGCGACGTAGTCCTCTCCGCCCCCGGCATAGAACTCGAATCCCTCGACTCCCCGCCCTCAACCTTCCCCTGACCCACCCCCACCGGCCGCCGCACCGGACAGGCCCCCCATTTCCGCACCGCAGGCCGCAGCCACCCCGCCCACCCTCACCCGAGCGACCCGAAACGCCCCGCGTCCCAGCCAAAACCACAGGCCACCGAAGACGCCGAAGACTCCCGCGCCGCAACGCACCCACCCCGCCGGTCACCACACTCAACGCCGTCCCGGCCGCTGCCACCCGAGCGACCCGTAACGCTCCCGCAGACCCGCCAGGACTACAGCCACCGAAGCGGCCAAAGGCTCCCGCGCTGCAACGCAGACACCGGCCGTTCACCGCCGCCGGCGCTCGCGTGGTCAGAATCGGCCCGCGGACAGCCGGCCCACGGGCCACCGAGGCGGGCCCAGGCTCCCGCGCCGCCAGCGCTGCCCCGACCGCTCCCACCCGAGCGGCCCAGCCCTCCCGCGGAGCCGCCAGGGCTCCAGACGTCCGAGGGCGCCGCGGCCCCCGCGCCCCAACGCGGCCACACCTAGCCAGCGCCGCCCCGGCCGCCCCCACCCGTAGAGCCCCTTCGATCAGCCAGGCCCACACCCCTCCGAAGGCGCCGAAGACTCCAGCGCCGCAACGGCGCAGCGCAGCGCCCGGCCCCGGTGACCGCCGCCAGTGCACTGACCGCGGTCACCCCTCTCAGACATGACGGGGCCTGCAGACTTGCGCGCCGGCGCCCGGCCCGAGACCCATAGCCCCACCACGCCCGCAAGGCGGTGCAAGCCCCTCACCCGCCCCACGCCCCACGGCTCGCGCCCCAGCCCGCATCGGCCTCACACCGGCGGCGCAAACCCCGTACGCGACCCGCTCCCACGCTCACCACTACGGCCGCCCACCTCGCCCCCACCCCCGGACTCCCGGCCAACCGCCCCCGCACCCCTCACTCC
>NZ_JNZA01000008.1 GCF_000717345.1 Streptomyces lydicus
GCCTGATGGCCGACGCCGGCATCACCCCGCAGTCCACCCAGGTCCGCTCCGGCGAGGCCGAACTGAACCGCATCACCGGCGCCCGGACCCCCTCCGGCATCCCCGTCACCATCGCCGCACCGACCGCCGAGCGGGCCAAGCGCGGCGGCTCCGCCTCGCGCGGCAGCCGCAGCCGATCCGACCGGGCCCGGCGCTCCGCGGGAGCACCCCGGTCCGCGGCCCCGACTTCCCGGCGACGGACCTCCCCGGGTTCGTCCGCGTAGGTCCCGGCCCGGACGGCGACGCTTTCCGCCCCCGTTGACCCCACTCCCCGCCCGGCCGGCGATCCGTTCCCGGCTCCTCCTCGACCCTGTAGAGGCACCATGCGCTGTGTCATCGCCCGTTTCCCCTTCGACCTGATCAAGACCGAGGTACAGGACGCGATGAAGGGCATCACGCCCGAACCCGTCACGGGTGAGTCCGTGCTCATCGGCCGTCGCCAGTACCCCGTCAAGCAGGTCGGGGAGATCATCACCGGCCAGGACCGCCGGGACTTCACCGCCGGTGAGGTGACGCGGGCCCTGACCCGCCTCGGCTTCGAGTGCCGCCCCGCTGCCGGGGCCGTCCCCCCGACCCCCGTCACCCCCCTGGAGGCGGCGTCGGCCCTGCTGGGGGACCCGCCCCAGGTCTGAGCCGTCGCGCCGTGGGCGGATGCCGCCCACGGCGCCCGGTCAGCATCTCCGCGGCCTCCGCCAGGTCCTTCACCCGAGGATCGGGAGCAACCCGCGCTGCGTACGGAGCGCACCCGGACGCGCGGGGAGGCCGTGCCGTCGTCGCGGATGAGCACGTGACCGGCCGTCAGGACCAGTCGCGGACCGAGCCGGGGCGGCCGCGTTCCCCTGCACGTCCTGCGGTTGCGCGCGTGCGAGCGCGTCATCGCCTCGGGGCCCTGGCGGAAGCCGGCGGACGCTTCGACGGTCTTTCCGGCAAAAGAAGACCGCACCCGCTCCGTCATGGACGCCCTGCTGGGCGGCATGCGGACCGGGTGCGGACAGGTGGACGAGGCGAACCCGCGGAAGTGCGGGTCAGACCGCCCGGGTAAGCCTCAAGCCTTCTTGGTCGCCCAGAAGATCTTGTCGATCTGGGCGATGTAGTCCAGAGCCTTCTGGCCGGTGGCCGGGTCGTTCGAGCCCTTGGCGGCGCTGAGCGCCTTGAGGGTGTCGTTGACCAGCTGGTGCAGCTCCGGGTACTTCTCGAAGTGCGGGGGCTTGAAGTAGTCGCTCCACAGCACGGAGACGTGGTGCTTGGCCAGCTCGGCGCGCTGCTCCTTGATCAGGACGGCGCGGGTGCGGAAGTCCGCGTCCTCGTTGGCCTGGTACTTCTCCTGGACGGCCTTGACCGACTCGGCCTCGATGCGGGCCTGGGCCGGGTCGTACACGCCGCAGGGCAGGTCGCAGTGGGCGCTGACCTTGACCTTGGGGGCGAACAGGCGCGAAAGCATGTTCAGTCCTTCCTCGTGATCGTCTTCTCAGGTGCGAGATTACTCGGTGCGGGAAGGCTTTTCTCGGGTGGGCCGGGGGTCTTAGGGCAAAAGTCCGGTGTCACTCCGGGACTGTTGGAGGATGGACCGGTGAGCGGGTCGGACCGGGAGGTACGGGATGCCGGAGCGGGTGCACGAGCGCGGGCCGGGGCAGGACGAGGGCGCGGAACAGGGGCCGGAGCGGCCCAGGGGGCTGCGCGCCTTCGGGCTGGCCGAGGTCTACAACCGGTCCATGATGCCGACGCTGCAGCCCGGTGACCAACTGGTGGTCCGTTACGGGTCGGCGGTGCGGCCCGGTGACGTGGTGGTGCTGCGGCACCCGTTCCGGCAGGACCTGCTGATCGTCAAGCGGGCGGTGCGGCGGCGCGACGGCGGCTGGTGGGTCCAGGGGGACAATCCGTCCGTCGAGAACGACAGCCGGGAATTCGGGGCGGTTCCGGACGAGCTGGTCATCGCCCGCGCCTGGGTGCGCCTGCGGCCGCCGCGCGGCGTTCAGCGCTCGGTCGCCGGGGTGGCATCCTGGGCGGTCTCGGCGGTCCGTCCCGTACGGGCCGCGCGCTCGCTCTCCAGGCGCTTGCGGGCGCGGTAGGCGGCGACGTTGGCGCGGGTGGCGCAGCGGTCGGAGCAGTAGCGCCGCGAGCGGTTGGTGGACGTGTCGAGGTAGACGTTGCGGCAGGGGGCCGCCTCGCAGATGCCCAGGCGGTCCACGCCGAGTTCGGTCAGGTGGAAGGCCAGGCCCATGCAGGCGGTCGCGGTGAAGCCCGCCGTCGCGTTGGCCGCGTGGTCGGCGATGTGCATGTGCCACTTGGGGCGGCCGTCGTCGTCCCGGTGCTCGTGGCCGGAGATCTGCGGGCTGACCGGGAACTCCATCATCAGCGCGTTCAGGAGGTCCACGGCCAGTACCTCGTCGCCGGCGTCCGCGGCCTCGAAGATCGCGCGCAGCCGGGCGCGGACCGTGCGGAGCCGGGTCACATCGCTCTCGGTCGCGCGCCGGGCCGCCTGCTGGGCCGCTCCGAACAGTTCGCGTACGGCCTCGACCGAGGTGAGGCTGTCGCCGCCGCGCTCGGGCTGCTCGGTGTTGACCAGTCGCACGGCGTAGTCCGAGTAATAGGCCAGTTCCACTTGTAGTCCTTACGGGCGGGGGTTAGGGTGCGAGTACTTGGACGTAGTAATGGGCGTTGTTACTACGAGGGTATTACGGCCTGAAGGGGAAGCGATGACCGAGACCGTCGTCGGCGCCGATTGGCAGGCGTGGCAGAACAGTTGGGACCGTCAGCAGGAGTGGTACCTCCCCGACCGCGAGGAGCGGTTCCGGGTGATGCTCGACATGGTCGAGGCGCTGGTGGGCCCCGAGCCCCGGGTGCTGGATCTGGCGTGCGGTACGGGCAGTATCTCCGACCGGCTGCTCAAGCGGTTCCCGAGGGCCGAGAGCGTAGGCGTCGATCTGGATCCCGCGCTGCTGGCCATCGCCGAAGGGTACTTCGAGGGCGAGTCCCGGGTCCGCTTCGTACGGGCCGACCTGAAGGACCCCCGGTGGACGGAGCGGCTGCCGCACGACAGCTACGACGCGGTGCTCACCGCCACCGCGCTGCACTGGCTGCACAGCGAGGACCTGCGCGGACTCTACGGCCAGCTCGGCACCCTCGTCCGGGACGGCGGGGTCTTCCTCAACGCCGACCGCATGCCCGAGGAGTCCACTCCGCGGATCAACGCCGCCGAGCGGGCCTTCCGGCACGCGCGGATGGGCGAGGCGAAGGCGTCCGGCGCGGTCGACTGGTCCGAGTGGTGGCAACTGGCCGCCGCCGACCCGCGGCTGGCCGCGCCGACCGCCGAGCGCTTCGCGATCTACGGTGAGCACGCCGACGGCGACACCCCCTCGGCCGCCTGGCACGCCGCCGCGCTGCGCGACGCGGGCTTCGGCGAGGCCCGTGCGGTGTGGTCCTCACCCACCGACGCGCTGGTGCTGGGGCTGAAGTAGCACCCCCGCACGCAGAAGTGGGCCGCTCCCCGGGGGAGCGGCCCACTTCTGCGTGCGCCTTACAGCACCTTGGACAGGAAGGACTTCGTCCGGTCGTGCTGGGGGTTGGTGAGCACCTCGCGCGGGTGGCCGGACTCGACGACCACGCCGTCGTCCATGAAGACCAGCGAGTCGCCGACCTCACGGGCGAAGCCCATCTCATGGGTCACGACGATCATCGTCATGCCGTCCGCGGCCAGGTCCTTCATGACGTCCAGGACGTCACCGACCAGCTCCGGGTCGAGCGCCGACGTCGGCTCGTCGAAGAGCATCAGCTTGGGCTCCATGGCCAGCGCCCGGGCGATGGCGACGCGCTGCTGCTGGCCGCCGGAGAGCTGCGAGGGGTAGTTCCCGGCCTTGTCGGCGAGGCCGACGCGGTCCAGCAGCTTGGTCGCGCGCTCCCGGGCGGCGGCCTTGGACTCGCCCTTGACCTGGATCGGCGCCTCCATGACGTTCTCGATCGCGGTCATGTGCGGGAAGAGGTTGAAGCGCTGGAAGACCATGCCGATGTCGCGGCGGCGGGCGGCGACCTCGCGGTCCCGCAGCTCGTAGAGCTTGCCGTTGTGCTCGCGGTAGCCGACCAGCTCGCCGTCGACCGACAGGCGTCCGGCGTTGACCTTCTCCAGGTGGTTGATGCAGCGCAGGAACGTCGACTTGCCGGAGCCGGACGGGCCGATCAGGCAGAAGACCTCCCGGGGCGCGACCTCCAGGTCGATGCCCTTGAGGATGTGGGCCGCGCCGAAGGACTTGTGGACGCCCTCGGCCAGGACCATGGGACCGCCGCTGGTCCCCGCGGTCGTGCTCGTGGTGATCTTGCTGGTCATGCCGCACCTCCGGCACGGTGGAAGCCGCCGGTCAGCCTCGCCTTGGCGCGCTGGAGCGGAGTGGGCGGGAGCTGGCGGCTGGATCCGCGGGCGTAGTAACGCTCGAGGTAGTACTGCCCGATGCTCAGCACCGTGGTGGCGATCAGGTACCAGGCGGCGGCGAGGATCAGCATCTCGACCACGACGCCCGAGTCCCGGCCGACGTTCTGCGCCGCCTGCAGCAGGTCGTAGTACTGCACGGCGATCACCAGCGAGGAGGTCTTCAGCATGTTGATGACCTCGTTGCCGGTCGGCGGCACGATCACCCGCATCGCCTGCGGGACGATGATCCGGCGCAGCGTCCTGGCGTGGCTCATGCCCAGCGCGTGCGCGGCCTCGGTCTGGCCCTCGTCGACCGCGTTCAGGCCGGCCCGGCAGATCTCCGCCATGTAGGCGGCCTCGTTCAGGCCGAGGCCCAGCAGCGCGCACAGGAACGGGGTCATGAAGTCCGACCACTCGTCCTTGTAGATCGGCATGATGTCGATGTACTGGAAGACCAGGCCGAGGTTGAACCACAGGAACAGCTGGACGTAGACCGGCGTACCGCGGAAGAACCAGACGTAGAACCACGCCACCGACGACGTCACCGGGTTCTTGGACTGGCGCATCACGGCCAGGATCACGCCGAGCACGATGCCGATGATCATCGAGAGCACGGTGATCAGCAGGGTGTTGCGCAGGCCCTTGAGGATGTCCGCGTTGAACATGTACTGGGGAATGGCGCCCCAGTTGACGTTCCCGGAGGCGAAGGCCCGGAAGAGCAGGGCGATCAGCCCGACGACGACGATCGCCGCCACCCACCGGCCGTAGTGGCGGACCGGGATGGCTTTGATCGGCTCGGGCTGGGGCGGCGGAGCGTCAGCCGGCGGCTGCGCCGGCTTGTCGACGTCAACTGACACGGATGTTGCCTTTCAGCATTCGGCGGGAGTGGCCGGAGGGGACGGGACGGCTGCCGGCGGCTCAGCTGCCGCCGTTGAGCTGCACTTCCTTGACCGCCGCGTCCTTGACGTCCCACTTGTCCAGGACCTTGGCGTACGAGCCGTTCTTGATCGTGCGTTCCACGGCTGCCTTGAGCGCGTCGCGCAGCTTCTCCTGGCCCTTGGGGACCGCGATGCCGTACGGCGCCGCCTTGAGCGGTGCGCCGCCGACCATCTGGAAGTCGTTGCCGTGGCCGGAGACCTTCACCGCGTACGCGGCGACCGGGTAGTCGCTGGAGACGGCGTCCACGCCGCCGGTGCGCAGCCGGGTCTGGGCCTCGGAGTCGTTGTCGTACGCCTCGATGGAGATGGGCTGCTGGTCGTTCTTCTGGCAAGCCTTCGACTTGTCCTTGGCCAGGTCGTGCGAGACCGTGCCGCGCTGCACCGCGAGCTTCTTGCCGCACAGCGTTTCCCAGCCGTCGACGCCCTTGGTCTTGCCCTTCTGGGTGTAGAGCGAGACACCGACGTTGAGGTAGTCGATGAAGTCGACACCCTGGCCGATCTTCTTGCCGGTGTTGCTGTCGATGCCCTCCTGGCGCTCCTTGGTGTCGGTCATGGCCGACATCGAGATGTCGTAGCGCTTGGACTTCAGCCCGCCCATGAGGGTGTCGAAGGTGGCGTTGTTGAAGTTGAGCTTGATGCCCAGCTGCTTGCTCATCGCCGCCGCGAGGTCCGGGTCGATGCCCTCGATCGCGCCGTTGGAGCGGAACTCCACCGGCTTGTAGGTGATGTCCGAGCCGACCTGGAGCAGGCCCTTCTCCTGGACGTCCTTCGGCAGCATCTTGAACAGCGGCGCGTTGACGTCGCGGTTCTTCTGCGCCTCACGCCGGGCGATGGCCGCGTCCGTCTGGTCGCCGCAGGCGCTGAGCAGCATCAGCGAGGCGACGACCGCGGCCGCGGCGGCCACGGCTTTGTGTGACCTGCCGGTGGCCGGGCGACGGGTGGTGCTTGCGGTCATGCTGATCCTCCTGCGGATGGAGAAGCTGACGTGACAAAAGGGGCCGGCACACACCTTTGAGCGTCGCGACCTGGGTTGGTGACGGAATCCTGCCATCCGGACTCCGGTATTCGGACTGTCGTTCAGGTCAAAATCGGATAACGGACGGATACGGCGAGGTGGCGCCCTTGTGCCGTAAGGGGAGCCGGCCGCCGACGGGGCGCGGGGGGCGTGGCGTGCGCTCCGGGCGTCTCGGAGTCCGGACATCGGACGGGGGTGAGCTTCTGCGGGTTTTGTGTATTTCGCCGTTATTGTCGTGCCTCTGAACTCGAGGGTAATGAATCTGACTCGTCGGGGCCCGCGCCCGTCCGGTAGAAAGGTTCGTTACACCCCTCATCCGGGGCTCAGGGCGCGTGTGCGGCGCGCCCGGCGTCCGTACCTCCCCCCGCGCGGCGGCCATCCGCCAGGCGGGGCGCGGACGCGGTGCCCGCCCACTCCTCAACCAGGGAGTGGCCACCCTCAGCAGATTTTTCGATTAAAAGGGGTAAGACAAGTGGCAGCGGAGATCGTCAATCCTCGCAGCGACGGCAATACGGGCGCGGACGAAGGAGCGGGCACGGCGCCCGACGGCACCTTCGATCCCGCTTTCGCGCTGCACCGCGGCGGCAAAATGGCCATCCAGGCCACCGTCCCGGTGCGCAACAGGGACGACCTGTCCCTCGCCTACACGCCGGGCGTCGCCAAGGTGTGCAGCGCCATCGCGGAGCAGCCCGAGCTCGTGCACGACTACACCTGGAAGTCCCAGGTCGTGGCCGTGGTCACGGACGGCACAGCGGTGCTGGGCCTCGGTGACATCGGCCCGGAGGCATCCCTCCCCGTGATGGAGGGCAAGGCCATCCTCTTCAAGCAGTTCGGCGGGGTGGACGCGGTGCCGATCGCGCTCGCCACCACCGACACCGACGAGATCGTGGAGACCGTCGTCCGGCTCGCCCCGTCCTTCGGCGGCGTGAACCTGGAGGACATCTCGGCGCCCCGGTGCTTCGAGATCGAGCGCCGGCTCCAGGAAGCCCTGGACATCCCGGTCTTCCACGACGACCAGCACGGCACCGCCGTGGTCACGCTGGCCGCACTGCGCAACGCCGCCAAGCTGACCGACCGGTCGCTGGGGCAGCTGCGGGCGGTCATCTCGGGCGCCGGCGCGGCCGGTGTCGCCATCGCCAAGATCCTCATCGAGGCGGGCATCGGAGACGTCGCGGTCTGCGACCGCAAGGGCATCGTCTCCGCCGACCGCGACGACCTCACCGACGTCAAGCGCGAGGTGGCCGGCTTCACCAACAAGGCGCAGCTGACCGGCTCGCTGGAGCAGGCGCTGGACGGCGCCGACGTCTTCATCGGGGTCTCCGGCGGCACGGTGCCGGAGGCGGCGGTGGCGAAGATGGCGAAGAACTCGCTGATCTTCGCGATGGCCAACCCGAACCCGGAGATCCACCCGGACGTCGCGCACAAGTACGCGGCGGTCGTCGCCACCGGGCGCAGCGACTTCCCCAACCAGATCAACAACGTGCTGGCCTTCCCGGGGATCTTCGCCGGGGCCATGCAGGTGCGGGCCTCGCGGATCACCGAGGGCATGAAGCTCGCCGCCGCCGAGGCGCTGGCCGCCGTCGTCGCCGATGAACTCAGCGCCGACCGGGTCATCCCCTCGCCGTTCGACGAGCGGGTCGCGCCGGCCGTCACCTCCGCCGTCGCGGCGGCCGCCCGCGCCGAGGGCGTGGCGCGCCGCTGACATCGCGGCATCCGCCGACGGGCCGGGCCCGCACCTGACAGGGGTGCGGGCCCGGCCCGTTGCGGTGCGACGGCGCGGCGCGTGTCACACCTCTGCGCGGTACCGCAAGCCGCGGTCGCGGCCTACTTTGGGATCATGTTTGCTGCCTATGCCGCCCGCATCGACCGTGACCAGCCGCTGAACGGCCTCGAATTGGGGGAGCGCCCGGCCCCCGACGTACGCCCCGGCTGGACGACCGTCAACGTCAAGGCCGCCTCCCTCAACCACCACGACCTGTGGTCGCTGCGCGGTGTCGGCATCACCGAGGACACGCTGCCGATGATCCTCGGCTGTGACGCCGCCGGGATCGACGCGGACGGCAACGAGGTCGTCCTGCACTCGGTCATCGGCCAGACCGGCCACGGCGTCGGTCCCCGGGAGAAGCCCTCGATCCTCACCGAGCGCTATCAGGGCACCTTCGCCGAACAGGTCACCGTCCCCGCCTGGAACGTGCTGCCGAAGCCGAAGGAGCTGTCCTTCGCGGAGGCCGCCTGCCTGCCGACCGCCTGGCTGACCGCGTACCGGATGCTCTTCACCAACGGGGGCGTACGGCCGGGCGACAGCGTGCTGGTGCAGGGCGCGGGCGGCGGGGTGGCGACCGCCGCGATCGTGCTGGGTGCCGCCGCCGGCCTGCGGGTCTTCGCCACCAGCCGGGACGAGGCCAAGCGCAAGCGCGCCCTGGAACTGGGCGCGGAGGCGGTGTTCGCCACCGGGGAGCGGCTGCCCCAGCGGGTGGACGCGGTGATCGAGACCGTCGGCGCCGCCACCTGGTCGCACTCGATCAAGTCGCTCAAGCCCGGTGGCACGCTCGTCATCTCGGGTGCCACCAGCGGCTTCACCCCCGAGAGCGGGGAGCTCAACCGGATCTTCTTCCTGGAGCTGCGGATCGTCGGTTCGACGATGGGCACCAAGGAGGAGCTGGCCGGCCTGCTCAGCTTCTGCGCCGCCAAGGGCATCCGGCCGGTCATCGACTCGACGCTGCCGCTGGACCGGGCGCGCGAGGGCTTCGCGAAGATGGCGCAGGGCGACCTGTTCGGCAAGATCGTGCTGACGGTGTGACCGGGGAGGCGCGGATCCTGCGGGCGGCGGAGCGGTCCGCCGCCCCGTGGAGCAACGGCGGCGGCGTGACCCGCGAGGTCGCCGCCCACCCGCCGGGTGCCGGCTGGGACAGCTTCGCCTGGCGGGTCAGCCTGGCCGACGTCGGCCGGGACGGCCCGTACTCGCCGCTGCCCGGCGTCCGGCGGATCCTCACCGTCGTCGAAGGCGGCGGGCTGGAGCTGACCGTGGACGGCACGCGCCACCTCCTCGCGGACCGGTACCGCCCGTTCGCCTTCCCCGGCGGTGCCGCCACCGACTGCCGGCTGCTCGCCGGCCCGGTCGTCAACCTCAATGTGATGCTCCGGGACGGGCGGGCGGCGGCCACCGTCGAGACCGTACGGGGCACCCGGACGCTGCCGCCGCTCCGGCCTGCGGACCCGGACAGCGACGTCCCGGACGCCCTCGTGGTGGTGGCGCTCCAGGGGTCCGCCCTGCTCGCGGCGGCCGGGCGGCCGCCGGTGCGGCTGGGCCGGTTCGACGCGGCGCTGCTGTCGGGGCCGGGCACGGCGGCCGCCGAACTGCGGACCGACGGCACCGCGGCGGTCATCGCCCTCACCGCCGGCCGCTGACCGGTCAGCCCCGCGCGGTCCCGTCCGGCTCCTCCTCGACGAAGTAGCTGTCGTGCCGGACCAGGAAGTCCGCGAACTCCTGCCCGCCGCGCCGCGCCTTCTCCGCCACCTGCTCGAAGTACTCCTCCCGGGGCGCGCCCGGCGCGAAGAGCATCAGCATCGAGGCGGGTCGCCGGTGTCGTTGTGGAAGGCGTGCAGGCCGCCCGGCGGTACGTACAGGAAGTCGCCGGCCCCGCCGGTGAGCCAGCGCTCGCCGTCGTAGAGCCGCACCGAGCCGGACAGCACGAAGAAGGACTCCGAGATCGTCCGGTGGAAGTGCGTACCGGGGCCCGGGGCATGAGGGCCCATGTCCACGCGGTACAGGCCGAAGTCGCCGCCGGTGGTGGCGTGCGTGGCCAGGTAGTGCGTGCGGTTGGCGCCCCGCACCAGCTCGGGCGGGGTGTCGGCGGGGCGGAACGCGGCGGAGACCGCACCGTTGTCGCCGAGGTAGCGGGGCTCGGGGTAGGACATGTCAGGCTCCTTGCGGGGGTGCGATGTTGAGCAGGCTTCCGTAGAGGTGGTACCGCGGAACCGCCGGCAGATCCGGGTGGGCGGCCGCTTCGCGGTCCGGCGGCGCCGCGCCCGCCGGGTCGAGCGCGGGGGCGGGGGCCACGCCCGCCAGGCCGGCGAGGGCCGCGTCCAGCCGCGCCGCGTGGCCCTGACCGGCGGAGGCGTGCCACGCCGCGTCGTCGGTCCACTCCGTGTACCGGAGCACCCGCCGGCCGTCCCGGCTGAGGTGGAGGTGGAGGTGGACGCCGAGCAGGCCCGGCACCCGTTCCTCGCGCAGCACCGCGACGACGGTGTCGGCGACGGCCCGCTGGGCGGCCGGGCCGTCCGTGGAGTGGGCCGGGGTGACCAGGAGCCCGGGGCGAAGCCCGGCGTTCTCCGCCGGCACATGGCTGCGGTACCACCGGTAGCGCACCGGGCCGGGCCGCCGGATGCCGGCGAGGGCCCGGTCGATCCGGCGGACGACGGCGGGGCGTCCGGTGCGGACCCACTCCCGGTGGTCGTCGTCGCTGGTCCACTGCGCGTAGTTGAGGACGTGGCTGCCGTCGGTGCTCAGGAAGGCGGTGAGCGAGAGCATCGCGTCCGGGCGCTGCCGGTGCTCCCATTCGGCGAGGACGGACGCGGCCGCCGGCGCCTGGAGACCGGGGGCCGGCACGAGCCAGGGGCTGACGAGGACCGTCGCGGCGTCCGGGCGGCGGACGTCGGGGAAGTCGGTGGACAGCGGCATCAGCGGCTCCGTTCTGCGCCGTTCGGCGGGTGGTGATCAGGAGCCTGCTTCCTCAACCGCGCTTGAGGTCAAGGGGGTCGGTCTTCGCACCGCAGGAGATGTCAACGATGGTTGACGAGTGGGATGTGTCAACGTACATTGACAGGATGACCGAAGCGACGGATCTCGCCGAACGGGCGGGTGATCAGGACCCCAGGGTCGGACTGCGGGCGGTGGCCGCGCTCCGGCGGCTGCTGGAGCAGCTCGAAGCCGTACAGGTGCGCAGTGCGCGGGCCAAGGGCTGGTCGTGGCAGGAGATCGCGGCGGAGCTCGGGGTCAGCAGGCAAGCGGTGCACAAGAAGCACGGGAGGCGCTGATGTTCGAGAAGTTCACGGCGGACGCGCGCGCGGTGGTGCGCGGAGCGGCCGAACAGGCGGAGCGTACGGGCAGCGGCACGGTCGGCGAACCGGAGCTGCTGCTGGCGTTGCTGGACCGTACGGCATCACCGGCCGCGACGGCGCTCGGCGCACTCGGTGTCCGGGAGCGGCGCGCGTCCGTGGCCCGGGCGCTGGCGGCGGTGCGCCGGCGCGGCGGGATCACGGCGCAGGACGCGGCGGCGCTGGCCGGGCTCGGCATCGACGTCGACGAGATCGTGGCCCGGGTGGAACGGGCGCACGGGGTGGGCGCGTTGGCCGCCGGCGGCCCCGCCGGGCGCCGCGGGCGGGCACGCCGGCCGTTCACCGCGGAGGCGAAGGCGGTCCTGGAGCGCGCGCTGCGCATCGCGGTCGGCCGCGGCGAACGGCACCTCGGCGACGAGCATCTGCTGATGGCCCTCACGGCGCGGCCGGGGCCGGCCGCCGCGGTGCTCGCCGATCACGGGGTGACGTACGCCGAGGTGCTGCGGGTGCTGGGGGAGGGCAGTCGGCGGCGCGCGAGCTGACCGGCGCGGAATATTCGGTCGAGCGCGCGTGGACCGGTCGCCTATCGTGACGCGGCCGGCGGCCCACGGGGGGCCGCCGGCGCACACGAGGAAGAGAGCACCAGGTGTCACACCACGGAGCGGCCGACGAGGGCTTCGGTCCCGTCGCGGACGCGTTCGCCCGCAACTTCAACGAGGGGGCCGAACTCGGCGCCGCCGTCACCGTGTTCGTGGGCGGCCGCAAGGTCGTGGACCTGTGGGGCGGCATCGCCGACGGCCGCACCGGGCGGGCCTGGGAGGAGGACACCGTCCTTCCGGTGATGTCCTGCGCCAAGGCCGTCGTGAGCGTCTGCGCCCATCTGCTCGCCCAGCAGGGGCAGTTGGACCTCGACGCGCCGGTGGCCGCCTACTGGCCGGAGTTCGCGCGGCACGGCAAGGAGCGGATCACGACCCGGATGGTGCTCGACCACACCGCCGGCATCCCGCTCGCCGAGCAGCACCTGACCTTCGAGGAGGTCACCGCCTGGACGCCGGTGATCCGCGCCCTGGAGGAGCAGCGCCCGCTGTGGGAGCCCGGCACCGCGTACGAGTACCACGCGCATGCCTTCGGCTTCGTCGTCGGCGAGGTGATCCGGCGCCTCACCGGCCTCACCCCCGGGGCCTGGTTCCGCAAGGCCGTCGCCGACGACCTGGGGCTGCGTACCTGGATCGGGCTGCCGCCCGAGGAACTGCCCGGCATGGCCCGGCTCGCCGAGGCCGCGGGCCGGCCGGCGCTGCCGGACGCCGACACGCTGCCCATGCGGTCCCTGACGATGAACGGTGTGCTGCCCTTCCCCGGCCTCGACGACCCGCACGGCTACAACGGGCCCGCCCTGCTGACCGCCGAGATCCCCGGCGCCGGCGCGGTCTCGTCGGCGCGCGGGCTGGCCACGCTGTACGCGGCGGCCGCCACCGGCGTGGCCGGCGCACCGCGGCTGCTCTCGGCGGACACCCTCAGCGACGCGGTCCGGCCGCGCTCGGGCGGGGCGTCCTGGTCGGGGCTGCCGGACTTCGGCGCGCGCTACGGCACCGGCTTCCTCCTCGACTCGCCGTTCCGCCGGCTGCTGGGCCCGCGCTCCTTCGCCAGCAGTGGGGCGGGCGGCCAGTTCGCCTTCGGCGACGACGCGTTCGGGGTGGGCTTCGCCTACACCGCGAACCTGATGGGCGGCAGCGGCGACCGGCGCGCGGAGCGGCTCATCGGGGCGCTGCGGGAGTGCGTGGCGTCCTGAGGCCGGGCCGGGGCTGACCACCCGGGGTGACCGCCCCGGCCGCCGGGCGCCGGCCCGCTACCCGTCGCTGTCGGTGTCCGCGGCCGAGGCGTACCGCTCCGGCTCGCGCAGCAGCGCGCCGATGTGGGCGGCGGCCGTGGACAGCCGGCGGCGGGACTCCTTGAGCTGCTCGGCGGTGACACCGTGGTCGCGGGCCGCGTCCCGCAGATCGTCGCGGAAGCGGTCCAGCAGCCGGTCGAAGTCGCGGGCCGGGTCGCCGCTGGCCGGTTCGCCGGCCCACGCCGGGGCGGGCGGGGCGGCGGCCGGCGGGCCCGCTGCGGACGTCTCCTCCGCCGGGTCGACGCGCTCGACGGTCACCCGGGCCGTCCCGTTGCCGCCGCCGTCGGCGCCCTCCGCGGCCCGGCCCTCGCCGGGACGACGGTCGCCGGTGAAGCGGCCGACCTCGCGGGAGACCTCGGCCAGCGCCTCGCGCACCGCGCCCGACCAGTCGCCGGTCCGCACCGCCCCCTGCGCCTGTTCCTGCACGCGGCGGATGACCTGCTGGACCTCCTCGCGGGCGAACACCTGGGCGTCCCTGGCCTGCTTACGGGCCCGCTGGGCGTCCTGCCTGGCCCGCTTGCTCTCCTCCTTGGCCCGCCGCGCCTGTTCCTTCCACTCGTCCTTGGCGCGCCGGAACTCCTCCTTCGCCTGTCGCCAGGCGTCCTTGTCGCCGAAGGCGGCGTCGAGGTGGTCCGAGGCTTCCGGGAACGGCCGGCCGCCGCCCTCGTCGCCGGCTGCCTGCTTCTCCGCGCCCGCGCGCCCGGCCCCGGTGGCAGCCCGCTTGCCCTCGCGGGCCTGCTTGGCGGCCTCCCGGATCTCCCGGCGCAGGTCGCGGGCGGAGCCGCTGACGTCGGCGCGGATGTCGGAGGCGAGCGAGGCGACCGACTCCCTGATCTCCAGTTCCAGTTCGGCCAGCTCACCGCCGCGGTCGGCGAGTTCGGCCCGGCCGGCGTCGGTGATCGAGTAGACCTTGCGGCCACCCTCGGTCGCGTGGGTGACCAGCCCCTCGGCCTCCAGCTTGGCCAGCCGCGGGTAGACCGTGCCGGCGGAGGGGGCGTACAGGCCCTGGAAGCGCTCTTCCAGGAGCCGGATGATTTCGTAGCCGTGCCGCGGGGCCTCGTCGAGCAGCTTGAGGAGGTACAGGCGCAGACGGCCGTGGGCGAAGACGGGGGGCATGCTCAGAGCACCTTCTTCCCGGCGGGCGGGGCGGTCGGGGAGTCCTCGTGCGGACCGGTGCCGGCGCCGTCCGGCCCGCTGTGGCCGTCCTCGCGGGCGGGCCGGCGCAGCAGGGCCAGGCCGCCGGAGACGGTGGTGGCCTTGAGGGTGCCGCTGCCCGCGCCCAGCGAGCCGGTGATCTTCTTCGCGCCCCACTGGCCGCTGACCCGGAGGGCGTCGAAGGCGTTGGCGACCGTGCCGGTCGTGGTGTCCGCCTCCACCCGGGCGTTCGCCGGGTCGGGCAGCCGGATGGCGATCTCCCCGGAGACCGACGTCAGATTGATGTCGGCGGCGTGAGCGAGGTCCAGGTCGAGGACCATGTCGCCGCTGACGGAGTCGGCGTGCACCGCGCCGCCCGCGCCGTCGATGACCGTCAGGTCGCCGGAGACGGAGGTGAAGCGCAGGTCGCCGGTGAGTGCCTGCGCCTCGACGTTTCCCGACACCGTCTCGGCGCGCACCGCGCCGGTCAGCCCGACCAGCGTGCTGTCGCCGGTGACGCCGCGGACGTCGGTGTCGCCGGAGATGCCGGAGACCACCGCGGTGGCGCCGACCACGCCGACCTCCACGCGGGTGCCGGCCGGCACCGTCACCGAGACCACCGCGCTGCGGTTCCAGCCCCGGCGGTCGAGGAACTTCAGGAAGCCGCGCCAGGGAAGGTCCTCGTACGCGACCGACAGGACGCCGCCGTCGCACGACACGGTCAGCGGCGGCCCGTGCAGCTCGCTGATCTCCAGGCGGGCCGGGCCGCCGTCCGAGGTGCCGACGACATTGACCGTGCCGCCGTACAGGCGCACGTTGAGCGCATCGACGGGCTCGGCGATCTCCAGTGTGCGTGGCTCGGTCACCTGTACGGGATTCTGCGACCACTCGGTCCGGGCTGACATTCCTGGCCTCCCCTGGATAGCCGTGCAACGCAACATATCGCGTTCTCAATGAACACGATATATCGCGGATTGCGGAAGTCAAGCGGCCCCGACCCCGAGCCGACCCCCGTTCCGTGGGGTGGCACCCCTAGGGGTGGGCCCCCACGGAAGCGTCGCTGACCAGGGCGTTCCGCCGCCCCGGCAGGCTCCTGCCGGCCGCTGGCCGGCTGCTCGTCCTCGCCCGGCTACTCGTCCTCGTCGTCATCGTCCAGGCGCGCCAGCCAGGTCGCCAGCCGCTCCACCGGCACCTCGAAGTCCGGGTTCAGATCGACGAAGGTCCGCAGCTGGTCGGCCACCCAGCCGAGGGTGACCTCCTCCTCGCCGCGCCGGTTCTCCAGCTCCTCGATGCCACGGTCAGTGAAATACACGCGCTCTCCACCAGGGGTCATGGGACATTCCCGGCCAGGATAGGCAGGCCCACGGACCTCTCGCGCCACAGGCGGCCGCGGGCTAGCCTGATCACCTGTCAACGGCCCTGCGGCAATGGGGGAATGGCCGAATTGCCGTTCAGGGGGAGCAGGAGGCCGTGATGCACGAGCGCGCGCAGCGCATCGAAATGCCCGACGGTACGGAGGTCTGGGCCCGGGTCTCCCGGCTCGACGCCCCGGGTCTCGCCGGGCCCGACGGGAGCGCGGACGACTTCGAGGACGTGGGCGCCTGGGACGCGCTCGGCGCCCGGGTCGAGGGGCTCCGCGAGGTGATCGGCGGGGTCGCGAGCAGTGTCCGCCAGGCCGCCGCGCGGGTCGCGCCGGACGAGACCAGCGTGACCTTCGGCGTGGAGCTGTCGGCCAAGCCCGGCAAGGCCGTGGCCCTGCTCGCGGACGGCGAGGCCAAGGCCAATCTGTCCGTCACGCTCACCTGGCGCCGGGACGGCGGGGCGCCCGCACCCGAGGAGCACCGGGCGCCACCGCCCGGAGTCCGGGAGCCGGACGACGCGGGCCGCTGATGGCCACCCCCGAAGGACCGGCCGCCGGCCGGGGCGACCGCGCCCGGTACGCCCAGCTCCTCGACCTCGCCGGACGCACCACCGTCGCGCTGCGCGCCGCACCCGGCGTGCCCGACGCCCCGCTGTGGGGCAGCGGTGTGCTGATCGCGCCGGGATGGGTGCTGACCTGCGCGCATGTGCTCACCGCCAGCGACGGCCGGCGCCGGGCAACCGGCCCGGACGGGGAGTTCGGGGTCGCGTTCGGCGGCCGTGTGACGCCCGCGCGGCTCGCGTACGACCTGAGCCGGCCCGACCCGCAGGCCGGGCCCGCCGCCCGCGCCGACCTCGCCCTGGTCCGGCTGCGCGACCCCGCGCCCGCGCACCCCTGCGCCTGGCTCAGCGACCAGCCGGCGACGCTCCTGGAGGACGCCTACATCTTCCGCGGGCACGAACAGTCGGGCGGGTCCCGGCCCGGTGAACGCGACATACGCGAGTCCGGTGCCGGGTGCGGCGCCGCCGGGACCCCGCCGCCCGCCGCCCCGGTCGACCCGTTCATCGCCGTCCGGTTCGGCGCCCGGGACGCCCGCGGGCTGCAGTTCGGCAGCGACGTCCGGGTCGCTCCCGGCGCCTCCGGCGGGCCGCTGCTCGACTGCGACCGCGGCGAGGTGGTCGGCATCGTCAAGGGCCGCCACCAGCAGGACCACGTCGGGCTCGCGGTGCCCGTCACCGCGCTGCGCGGGCTGGGTCCCGAGCACCTGGTCGAGGGTGCCGCCGGCGCGGAGGACCTCGGCCCCGACCCGTACCACGCGCTCACCGGCCTGCACGACCGCTGGCACTGGGCCGGGCAGGAGCTCGGCCGGGCCGGCGGGCCCACCTGGTTCGACGCCCAGCACGCGATCATGGCGGGGCGCGGCCGGCTGTGGGGGGTACAGGAGCGGCTGCAGGCGCTGCATCTGCTCGCCCGGCTGCCCGCACCCCGCGACCCGCTGGTGGTGGAGGCGGCGGTCGGCGAAGTGCTGGAGCGCGGCGGGGGGCCCGGCGCCTGGACGCTGCGTACCTGGCGGGACGGCCACGGCGCGCTCTACCAGGGCAGCGATCCGTACACCGAACTGCGCGCCTTCGTGCACTACTTGCGGATCGTGGCTCAGCGCAGCGCCGACGAGGTGCGGGACGCACCGGACGAGCAGGCCGCCGCGGTCCGCGAGGACGCGGCCAGGCTCGCGGAGTTCGTCCAGGCCAAGGCGGTGGTGCTGCAGCCGCAGGACCGCCGCAGGATCGGGCCGGTGCGCCGCCGGCCGCGCTCGGTGCTCGTCGAGTTCGAGCCGCTCTTCTACGACGAGGGCGGCCACGAGCTCTACAACTGGTCGGTCAGCGAGGGCTACGGGCGGGGCCAGTGGCTGCGGGTGGACGTCCAGGAAGCGGCCGGCGGGGTGCCCTTCGAGCAGGCGCGGGAGCAGGTGCTGCAACGGCTCGGCGGACGGCTGCTGCAGGCCGACGGCGACGCCGGCCCGGGCGCCCGGGTACGCCTGGAGGTCGCCGTCCCCGAGGGCCGCTGGCACACCGCCGCCGGCCAGTGGGAGGTCGCCGCCTCCCCCCGGCGCACCGCCCGGCGGCGGCCGGTGGGGCCCGGGCGCGCGGTGGTCCTGCGCGACCAGGGGCGGCGCCAGCAGGTCGACCCGGCCTGGCTGCGCCGCTGGCAGGGCCTGGCCGCCGCCCCCGAACTGCGGGCGCTGCGCCTCCCGCCGCACCCGGGCGCCGGCCCGCGCCCCGGCGGGGGCTCCGCCGAGGCGATCTGGCGGCTGCTGGAGACGGCGGACCAGGGCGCGCTGCCCGCGCTGTGCCACACGGTCGCCGACGGGTTCGGCCGCGACGCGGTCGGTGCCGCGCTGGACACCGGCTTCCCGGCCGCGCTCTGGCCGGCCCGCGGCCACGGGGAGGAGCGGGCCTGCGACGCCTCCTGCGAGGAGTTCCACCGCGGGATCCGGGAGCTGCTCCAGGGCCCGGGCGGTGTGGTCCGCCTGCCCGAGCTGGTGCGGCAGCTGCGCGCCAAGGCGGCGGAGGCCGCCGGGGAGGCCGCGCACTGGGCGCGCGATCTGGTGCTCCTCTACGACGATCCGGAGGATCCGATTCCGCAGCTGTTCCCGGACCGGCCCCAGGTGTCGCCCGGATGAGTGCGCGGCGGCCGCCCGTCGGGGGTGCCGGGGCGCCGCGCGCACGGGGGAGGCTGCCGGGGCGCCGCGCGCGCCCCGCGCATGCGCCCGGCGCCCGCTCCCGGCCCGGCCGCTCGGCCCGCACCGGGCCGGCTCACGGCCCGGCACATGCGCAAACCGCGCCCCGTGCACGGCACTTGGCGCCCCGCGGTGCTGCGGTGCGAGACCGGAAACCGCCCCGTGTGCTTCCGTATGGATGGGTACTGTCATAGCGTCGTGGAAGACTTGTTCGTGATGACGTGACGACGTGATTGCGTGTGTGTCGGTGGCGGACGCGGGGGACGGCCGGGCGGGTGCCGACGTCTCCGGCGGTTCTCCCCGGCCCCCGTTCCTGACCGATGCCGGGCCGGCGACGAGGAGTTCCGACGTGAGCGACTGGCTCATCTATCGTGGCGCGGGCGCACCGCACGACGGAATCGAGCACCTTCCACCGCCGCCCCCCTGGCGCGATTTCGACGGCGGCCCGCTCGTGGCGCCGCCCGCCGCCCTGGACCCGGCCTCCGAGCGCCGGCTCGGCGTGCAGCACCGCGAGGCCAGCCACCACCGCCCGGGCGAGACCGAGCGCGAGCTGGTCAACGCCGCGCTCTACCTGCGCCGTCCGCTGCTGGTGACCGGCGCGCCGGGCAGCGGCAAGAGCACCCTGGCGCATTCGGTCGCCTACGAACTCGGCCTCGGCCGGGTGCTCGGCTGGCCGGTCGTCAGCCGCAGCACGCTCCGCGACGGCCTGTACGACTACGACGCCATCGGCCGCCTCCAGGACCTCCAGATCGCCCGCGCCGCACCGTCCGCGGCGGACAGCGGCCCCCCGGACGGCGCGGACGGCACGGCCGGCGCGGACCCCACGGACGAGCCCGGCGGCGGCATCGGCCGCTACATCCGCCTCGGCCCGCTGGGCACCGCCCTGCTGCCCGCCGCACGGCCCCGCGTCCTGCTCGTCGACGAGCTCGACAAGAGCGACATCGACCTGCCCAACGACCTGCTCAACGTCCTGGAGGAAGGGGAGTTCAGGATTCCGGAGCTGGAGCGGCTGGCCGGATCCGCCCCCGAGGTGCAGGTGCTCAGCGACGACGGGGCGCGGGTGACGGTGCGCGACGGCCGGGTGCGCTGCCGCGCCTTCCCCTTCATCGTCCTGACCAGCAACGGCGAACGGGACTTCCCGGCGCCCCTGTTGCGCCGCTGCATCCACCTCCACATCCCGGCCCCCGACAAGGAGCGCCTCGCCGCCATGGTGCGGGCCCACTTCGGCGAGGGGGCCGCCGAGCGCCACGAAGCGGTGATCGACCGCTTCCTGGACCGCGAGCCCGGCGACGTCCGCGCCGTCGACCAGCTCTTCAACGCCATCCACCTCACCCAGAAGGCCGGCTGGACCGACCAGGACGAGGAGGAGACCCGACGGCGCCTGACGGCGGAGCTGATGCGGCCTCTCGATCGGACGAGGTGACTGCGATGCCCCCCGGGGCGCCCGGCCCGGGGCCCCTCGACGAGCTGGTCGCCCGGCTGACCGCGGCGGGGCTGCCGCCCGACGCCCGCGCGATGGCCGACGCCCTCTGGCTCGCCCAGTGGATCACCCCCGACGCGCCGCCCGGAGGCCCGGCCGACGCGGCGACCGACCGCACGGACCCGCCCGACCGTACAGATCCGGCCACATTCCGGGCCGGGCCGGCCGGTACGGCGGACCCGGCGCGCGACGGCGCACCGCCCGCGTCCGGCAGCGGACCCGACGCCTCCGACGGGCGGTCCCCCGCGCCCCGCGACGGCGCCCGCCGCCGCGTCGCCGAGCTGCTGCCCGCCCAGGACGAGCGGGTCGCCGACCCGGACCACCACCGCCTCGGCGAGGTCGCCGTGCCGATCGCCTCCGCCTTCCCCGGACTGCTGCCGCTGCAGCGCGCACTGCGCCCGGTCCAGCGCTACCGCCCGCCGGCCGCCCCGGCCCGCCACACCCTCGACGAGCCCGCCACCGCCGAACTCTCCGCGCACGCCGAAACGGTCATCCCGGTGCTGCGCGGGGTGCACCGCCGCGCCGCCGCCCTGCGGCTGCTGATGGACGGCTCGTCCTCGATGGCCGTCTGGGAGCAGATGCTGCACGACCTGCGCCAGGTCTGTGAACGGGTGGGCGCCTTCCGGGACGTCACCGTGCACTACCTCCACCCGCACGGCCCGGACGTCGGCGTCGCCGCGGCGCCCGGCCCCGGCAGCCCGCTGCGCCCCGCCGACCAGCTGCACGACCCCACCGGCCACCACCTCACCCTCGTCATCAGCGACTGCGCGGGCCCGCTGTGGCGCGACGGCCGGATGCAGCGGCTGCTCTACCGCTGGGCGGCCGACGCCCCGCTCGCCGTCGTCCAGCCGCTGCCGCAGCGCATGTGGGGGCGCACCCTGCTGCCGGCGGTCCCCGGCACCCTCGTCCGCCGCCAGGGCTCCTACCAGGCCCTGGACTTCCTCCCGGCCCGGCGCCGCCGCCGGCCCGCCCCGGCCCTGGCCTCGTCGCCCGGGCCGCCCCGCGAGCGCGCCGTCCCGGTCCTGTCGGCCACCCCCTCGGCCCTCGGCTGCTGGGCCCGGCTGGCCGCCGCCGACGCCGGGCTGTCGCTGCGCGGCGCGGCCTGCGTCGTACGGGCCGACCACGGCGCCGAGCCCCCGACCGGCCCGCAGGACGCTCCCGGAGGCGGCGAACCGTCGCGCATGGTCCGTGAGTTCGAGCAGCAGGCGTCCCCCGCCGCGCGGCTGCTCGCGGTGCACCTCTCGGCCGTACCGCTCGCGCTGCCCGTCATCCAGCTCGTCCAGCGTGCGATGCTGCCGCACACCGGGCCGGCCGAACTCGCCGAGGTGCTGCTCAGCGGCCTGGTCACGCAACTCCCGCCGGACGAGCGGGCGTCCGGCGGGCCGAGCACGGGCACCGGCCCCTGGTACGACTTCGCGCCCGGCGTACGGGACGAACTCCTCAGCCGGCTCAGCGCGGGCGAGGCGGCCCTGATCCTCAAGCACTGCTCGCTCTACATCGAGCGCACCTTCGGCCGCAGCGCCCGTAACTTCCCGGCCGTCGCGGTCGCCATGCTCTCCGGCAGCGGCCGCGAACCGGAGGCCGGCCGGGGCGTCCCTCCCGGCGGGGGCCGGGGGAGCGCCGTCCCGGCACCCTTCGCCCGGGTCTCCGAACGCGTACTGCGCCGCTTCGAACCGGCGCTGCGCCCGGCCGGCCGGCGGTCGTACGTCCCCGACGGCCCGGCCGCCGAGGGCGCCGCCCTGCTGGAGCGCTACGAACAGGACCGCGCCGCCCGCGACCTGATCGAGGCCGTGCGCCTGCTGCGCGCCGCCGCCGACCGCCTGCCGCCGGCCGGCACCGACCTCGCCCGCGCCCTGCTGCACGCCTGGGCGAAGTGGGGCCAGCCGGACGCCCTGGAGGAGGCGGAGCGGGCGGCCCGGTCCGCCGCGGACGCCGCCGGCGGAGGCGACGGCGCCGGTGACGCCGCCGGGGACGCCGAGCGGACCCGGGCGCTGATCGTGCGCGGCCGGGTCGCCTACGCCCGCGCCGGCGAACGGCGCCGGGCCGGCACCGCGACGGAGGAGCACGCGGCCCTCACCGACGCCGCCCGTCACCTGCACACCGCCTGCGGGCTGATGAGCCTGCTCGATCCCCGTGTCCTGGAGAGCATGGTGCTGCGCACCGAGGTCCTGCGGCGGCTGGCCGCCCTGTCCGAGACGCCCGGGGCGACGCCCGACGCGGGGGAGGGCGACGCCGGAGCCGGCGCCGACCGCCCCGCCGACCCCCTCGACGAGGCCGAACGTTCCCTCACCGCCCTCCTCGACCAGTGGCCCAGCGGTGAGCAGGTGCCCGGCGAGGTCTACGCCGCCCGCGGCGGTGTCCTGCTCGACCAGGCCCGCCGGGCCGCCCGGACGCCTCCCGAAGGACCGCGCCCCGCCCAGGAGCTGGCCGTACGCGCCGCCGACGACCTCGACACCGCCACCGTGCTGCTGCGCCGCCGCGGCAGCGCCGCCGACCGGCTGGTGTGCGAGACCCTGCTCGACCTGGCCGCGGCGCGGGAGCTGAACGGCGGCACCGGCCTGCCGTCGGTGCTGCCGGCCCTCGACCGCGCCCGGGAGATCGCCCGGGCGCTGGACGACCCGGCCCTGGAGGCGGTCAGCCTGCGCCGGACGGCCGCGGCTCAGCGCGCCGTCCACACCCGCACCGGCGCGCTGAGCGCCCTGGACGCCGCGATCGCCGCGCTGGCCGCCGCGCTGCGGCTGACCGCCCCCGACTCGCCCGAGCACAGCTCCCTGCTCGCCGAACGGGGCGCCGCGCTGCTGCTGCGGGCCCGGCTGGAACCGCCGGGGGAGCCGGGCAAGCGGCTGGCCAACGAGGCGGTGCACGTCCTGCGCGAGGCGCTGGCCCGGGTCGCGCCGCACGACCCCGACCTGGGCAGCCACCGGCTGCTGTTCGGCCGCGCGCTGCGGCTGCGGCACGAACGCCAGCCCTCGCTCGCCGATCTGCACGAGGCCGACTGGGTGCTGGAGCTGGCCGCCCGCGGCGCGGACGTACCGGACGTGGTGTGCGCCGAGGCATGGCTCGAAGTGGGCGACGTGCAGCTGCTGCTGGACCGCCGCTTCGACTCCCGGGAGCGCCACGACCGGGCCGCCGCCTGCTACCGCCGGGCCGCCGCGGCCGCCGGCCGGGCCGGCAGCGCCCTGCTGGCCGCCCGCGCCCACCACCGCCGCGCCGAGGTCCTGGAGGTCACCGCCGGCCCGCGCTCCGCGCTGCACGCCTACCGCGAGAGCTGGGAGCGGTGGCAGCGGGCCGGCGAGGACGCCGGGCCCGAGGCGCAGCGCACCCGCGCCCGGATGCGCGCCCTGGAGTCCACCGCCTGACCATCCGGGACGGGCGGGACCGGAACCGCGCCCGACGCCGGCCGGGCGGCGGGGCTCCGGGCCCGGCCGTCCCGCCCCCCGGACGGCCGCCTGGCCGTCCGTCGCCCCCACGTGTTTCCGTGGACGGGAGTCCGGGAAACCACCGTCCAGCCGGTCAGAGGAGAGCAGCGTGGCGACTACCCCCCGCACCGAACGGGCCGCGGCCGCCCCGTCGGCCGAGCCGCTGCCGGATTTCGCCGGGGTCGATGTGCGCCTTCTGGCGGCACGGACGGACCACGCGGTGCTCGGCGAGGTCGCCACCCTGCTGCTGCGCAACTGGCCCACCGGGGACGAGGCCGTCGCGTACTACGAGGACGGCCCGGGAAAACTCCTGCGGTGACGGCCCGGTACGGCCCCTCCCTTTGCGTCGTCCGGTCGTGCGGGAGGTGATTTTTGGGCAAACGCGCTAGGGAACCGGCCAGTTGTCGCGGTAATTCGATTCTTCGATCGAATGGGGAGCCAAGTACCAGACAGCGGACGGGACGTGACGGCCGAAGGCGCCGGTCCCGTACCTCGACCGAGGACTACGGGGCAGGGGGCGAGCCGTGGCGGGGGAGACGACCGGCCGGACCACCGCGGTGCCCTTCCGCCAGTTCGTCCTGAAGGTCCACAGCCGCTGCAACCTCGCCTGCACCTACTGCTACATCTACGCCGGCCCCGACCACAGCTGGCGCGAGCGCCCCCGGACCGTGCCGCCCGCCACCGTCCGGCAAACCGCCCGGCGCATCGCGGAACACGCCCGCACCCACCGGCTGCGGGACATCCGCATCGACCTGCACGGCGGGGAACCGCTGCTCACCGGGCCCGGCCCGCTGCTCGCCCAGGCCGCCGCGGTCCGCGCCGCGCTGCCCACCGGCTGCACCGCCGAATTCGGCGTGCAGACCAACGGGACGCTGCTGACCCGGGACACCCTCGACACGCTCGGCGCCGCCGGCTTCCGGCTCGGCCTGAGCCTCGACGGCGGCACCCCTGGCCTCAACCGGCGCCGCCTCGACCACGCCGGCCGGCCCTCCTGGCCCGCGGTCTGCCGCGCCGTCGGGCTGCTCCGCGACCGCCCCGAGGTGTTCGCCGGGATCCTGTGCACCATCGACATCACCGCCGACCCCGCCGAGGTCTACGGCTCGCTGTGCGCACTGGACCCCCCGATGCTCGACTTCCTGCTGCCGCACGCCAACTGGTCCAGCCCGCCACCGGCCCCCGCGGGGCGGGGCCCCCGGCCGGGGCCGCCCGCGCCGGCCGGCCGCGCCCCGTACGGCGACTGGCTGTGCACCGTCTTCGACCTGTGGTGGGACGGCGGCCCGGGCCCCCGCGTGCGGGTGTTCACCGAGATCCTCGGCCTCCTGCTGGGGCGGCCCAGCACCAGCGAGGCGGTCGGTCTCTCCCCCGTCGTCGCCCTGGTCGTGGACACCGACGGCGCCATCGAACAGGTGGACTCGCTGAAGTCCGCCTACGAGGGCGCCGCCGCCACCGGCCTGAACGTCTTCCGCCACAGCTTCGACGAGGCCCTGGCCCACCCCGGCATGGCGGCCCGCCAGCGCGGCCGGGACGGGCTCGCCGCCCAGTGCCGGGCCTGCGCCCTGGTGGAGGTGTGCGGCGGCGGCAACTACGCCCACCGCTACCGCGCGGACGCCGGCGGATTCACCCATCCGTCCGTGTACTGCGCGGACCTGGAACGCCTCATCCGGCACATCGCCGCCCGGCTCGACGCGACGGTTTCCCTCAACTGACCTGCATGCAAGAAGACCTGACGCACTGTCGTCATATGGAGGGACACTTGGGCTATCGTGCGAAAGAGCCAGGGCGTGCCCGATGTCTCACCCTCCGCACGCGCGCACCATCGCACCTCAGGGAGACGGTCGCATGGCCGAGCAGTCCATTTCCGTTGGTTCAGCCGGTTCTTCTGCTTCTTCCGGTCCGTCGGGCCCGGCCGGCTCCGCCGCACACATCACCATCAGTTACGCGGGCTTCGCCCGGCCGTGGGCCGCGTGGATCGCCCACCGGCTGGAGCAGCAGGGCCACGGCACGACCCTGCTCCGCTGGGACCCGAAGGTCGACACCGCCCTGGTCCAGGAGCTGTCGGCGCTGCTGGAGGCCGAGGGACGGCTGCTGATGGTGCTGGACGACTGGTACTTCCGGCTGGGCCCCAAGACGCAGGACGAGTGGACCGCCGCGCTGCGCGAGGTGGTGCCGCCGCACGCCGACCGCTTCGCCGCGGTGAGCGTGGCCACCCAGAGCCTGCCCGCCACCGCGTCCCTGCTGCACCCCGCCGACCTGCGCGACCTGGACGCCAACGAGGCCAACCGCCGGCTCCTGCAACGGCTGGGCATCGTCGCGCCGCCCCGGACCGTGGACGAGAACGCACCCGGCGAACCCCGCTTCCCGAACAACCCGCCCGAGGTGTGGAACATCCCGCGCCGCAACAACCGCTTCACCGGGCGCGACAACGTCCTCGAAGAGCTGTACGGCAAGCTGGCCGGACCCGGGACCACCGCGGCCCCGCCGCTGGAGACCCGTATCGCGCTCTACGGCACCTCCGGCGTCGGCAAGAGCCAGATCGCCGCGGAGTACGCCCACCGCTTCGGCAACGACTACGACGTGGTGTGGTGGATCAGCGCCACCAACCGCGGCGCCGCCCGCGAACAGCTCGCCGAACTCGCCACCCGCCTCGGCCTCCCCGTCGGCCGGGAGCTGGGCGACCGCATCCGCGCCGTCCACGAGGCGCTGCGCGTCGGCCGCCCCTACCGCCGCTGGCTGCTGATCTTCGACAGCGCCGACGACATGGAGCAGATCGAGGACCTGATCCCCGACGGCCGCGGCCACGTCCTGATCACCACCCTCACCCGCGACTGGTCCGGATCCGGCAGCGCCCAGGAGATCGAGGTACTGCCCTTCAACCGCGTCGAGTCCGTCGCCTACGCCCGCCGCCGCGCGTCCCGGCTGACCCCGGTCGAGGCGGACATGCTCTCCGAAGCCGTCCAGGACCTGCCGCTGCTGCTCGCCCAGACCGCCGCCTGGCTCGACGCCAACCCGATGTCGCCCAAGGAGTACATCGAGCTGATCCGGCGCGGCGAGCCCAGCCTCGTCGGCATCCGGATCTCCTCCGACTACCCGATGGCCTTCCAGACCAGCTGGGCCATAACTCTCAACACGCTGCGCGAGCGCAGCCCCGCCGCGGTCGAACTCCTCAAGCTGTTCGCCTTCTTCGCCCCCGACGCCATCCCCGTCCCGATGCTCGCCAAGGCCCGCCGCGGCGACCTGCCCGAGCACCTCGCCGACCTCGCCGCCGAACCGATCAGCTGGAACACCGCGCTGCGCCGGCTGACCGAGTCCACCGCCGTACGCCTCGACTACCAGGTCTCCCAGGACGCCGACCCGGCCGTGGAGACCGCGCTGATGCACCGGCTCTACCACCGGTTCCTGCGCAGCGACATGACCGAGGACGAGCGCGACCTGATGTCGGCGACCGCCTGCCGGGTGCTGGTCACCGCCGACCCGCAGAACCCCGCCGACACCCGCTACTGGGAGCGCTACGCCGAACTCATCCCGCACCTGGAGCCGGCCGGCGTGCTCGACAGCGCCGACCCGGCGGTCCAGCAGCTGCTGCTCAACTGCGTCGAGTACCTGCGGGTCCGCGGCGAGTACCGGATCGGGCTGCGGCTGTGCGAACAGTTCATGTCCCGCTGGCGCACCCGCCTCGAACCCACCCAGCGCACCATGCTCGTGCTCACCCACCAGCACGCCAACATGCTGCGCAGGCTCGGCCGCTACCGCGAGGCCGAAGCGGTCGGCAGCGCCGTCGTCGACCAGCTCGCCGCCGAGCGGGACCCCTCCGACGCCGACCTGCTGCGCGCCCAGGACGGCCTCGCCGGCACCCTGCTCGCCCTCGGCTCCTACCAGCAGGCGTACGAACTCTTCGACGCCGTCTGGCGGGCCTACGCCGCCCTGCTCGGCCCCGAGGCCCCGCGCACCCTCTCCTCGCGGCACAACCTCGGCGCCGTCTTCGCGCTGCTCGGCCGGTACGAGGAAGCGCTGGTCACACACCGCGAGGTGCTGGCCTACCGGGAGCGGGAGCTGCGCGCCCGGCACCACCTCACGCTCAACGCGGGCACCGCCTACGCCCGGATGCTCCGGCTGCTGGGCCGCTACCGCGACGCCACCTCCAGCCAGGAGCTCAACGCCCGGCTGCACCTCCAGGTGATGGGCGCGCACACCCCGCAGACGCTGCGCGCCGAGCACAACCTCGCGCTGTGCTGGCGCCGCTCCGGCGAGGTGACCAAGGCCGCCGCGCTGATGTCCGACGTCGTCGAGCGCTCCCGCCGGGTGCTGGGCCCGCGCCACCCCGAGACCCTCATGGTCCGCGCCGACCACGCCACCTTCCTGCGCGAACACGGCGACCTCGGCCAGGCCCGCGACCTCGCCGAGGAGGTCGCCGAGCGCTACGAGGCACTGGCCGGCGAGCGGCACCCGTACACCATCGGCACCCTGGGCAATGTCGGGCTGGTCCGCGCCGAGTTCGGGGAGACGGCGGAGGCGCTGGACCTCGCCGAGCGGGCGCTGCACGGGATGACCGGGACGCTGGGCAGCGACCACCCCTGGACGCTGGGCTGCGCGCTCAACGCCGGCGCCGCCCGCAGCCGGGCCGACGACGAGGACGGCGCGGTGGAGCTGGGCCGCGACACCCTGGAGCGGGCCAAGGTGACGCTCGGCGACCGCCATCCGCTGACGCTCTCCGCGAAGACGGCGCTGGCCGAGGACCTGCGGGCGCTGCGCCGCCGGGGCGAGGAGGCGGCGAAGCTGGAGCAGGAGGCGATCCAGCAGCTCTCCGAGACGCTGGGCGCCGAGCACCCGCACACCCTCTCCGCCCGGCGCCGCAGACGCCCGTACTGGGACTTCGAACCGCAGCCCGTGTGAGGGCGGGTCGGCCGGGTCCCCGGTAACCCCCTTTCCCGGTACGCCGAAGGGCCCGCCCCCGCAGCAGCGGGGACGGGCCCTTGTGACGGTCCCGGTACGACCGGTGGCCCGACGCCTTACGCGTCGAAGACCTCCGCGACCAGCTGTGCCTGCTCGGCCTGGTGCCGCTTGGCGGAGCCGACCGCGGGCGAGGAGCCGTGCGGCCGCGAGATGCGGCGCAGGCGCTCGCCGTGCGGGACATCCGCGCCGACGGCCAGGTCGAGGTGGTCGATCAGGTTGAGACCGAGGAACGGCCAGGCACCCTGGTTCGCCGGCTCTTCCTGCGCCCACAGGTACTTCTCGGCGTTCGGGAACTTGGCGATCTCCGCCTGGAGTTCCTTGCCGGGCAGCGGGTACAGCCGCTCGATGCGGATGATCGCGGTGTCGGACGCGCCGCGCTTCTGCCGCTCGGCCTCCAGGTCGTAGTAGACCTTGCCGGAGGTGAAGACGACCTTGCGGACGTCCTCGGGCTTGACCGACGCGTCACCGATGACGGGACGGAAGCCGCCCGTGGTGAACTCCTCCGTCTTCGACGACGCGGCCTTCAGGCGCAGCATCGACTTCGGGGTGAAGACGACCAGCGGCTTGTGGTGCGGGTTGTGCACCTGCCACCGCAGGAGGTGGAAGTAGTTCGACGGCAGCGTCGGCATCGCGACGGTCATGTTGTTCTGCGCGCACAGCTGGAGGAACCGCTCGATGCGGGCCGAGGAGTGGTCCGGGCCCTGGCCCTCGTAGCCGTGCGGGAGCAGCAGGGTGACGCCGGAGGTCTGGCCCCACTTCTGCTCGGCGGAGGAGATGAACTCGTCCACGATCGTCTGGGCGCCGTTGACGAAGTCACCGAACTGCGCTTCCCACATGACCAGGGCGTCCGGGCGGGCCAGCGAGTAGCCGTACTCGAAGCCCATCGCCGCGTACTCGCTCAGCAGCGAGTCGTAGACGTTGAAGCGGGCCTGGTCCTCGGACAGGTAGAGCAGCGGGGTGTAGTCCTCGCCGGTCTCCCGGTCGATCAGCACCGCGTGGCGCTGGCCGAACGTGCCGCGGCGGGAGTCCTGGCCGGCGAGCCGGACCGGGGTGCCCTCCATCAGCAGCGAGCCGATGGCGAGGGTCTCGCCCATGCCCCAGTCGATGGTGTTGTCCTCGACCTGACCCGCGCGGCGCTGCAGCTGCGGCAGCAGACGCGGGTGCACGGTGATGTGCTCGGGGATGTTGACCTGCGACTCGGCGATCCGCTTGACGATCTCCTGGGAGATCGCGGTGTCGACGTAGACCGGGAACTCCGCCTTGGGCTGCGGCACCTCGGGCGCGGCCGGCGTCGTGGTGGCGTCGCGGACCTCGGTGAAGACCTTCTCCAGCTGGCCCTGGAAGTCCTGCAGCGCCTGCTCGGCCTCTTCCAGCGTGATGTCGCCCCGGCCGATCAGCGACTCGGTGTAGAGCTTGCGCACCGAGCGCTTCTTGTCGATCAGGTCGTACATCAGCGGCTGGGTGAAGGCCGGGTTGTCCGACTCGTTGTGCCCGCGGCGGCGGTAGCAGATGAGGTCGATGACCACGTCCTTGTTGAACGCCTGGCGGAACTCGAAGGCCAGACGGGCGACGCGGACGACGGCCTCGGGGTCGTCACCGTTCACGTGGAAGATCGGCGCCTCGATCATGCGGGCCACGTCGGTGGCGTACATGGAGGAGCGGGCCGACTCCGGGGCGGCGGTGAAGCCGACCTGGTTGTTGATGACGATGTGCACCGTGCCGCCGGTGCGGTAGCCGCGCAGCTGCGACATGTTCAGCGTCTCGGCGACCACACCCTGGCCGGCGAACGCCGCGTCACCGTGCAGCTGGATCGGCAGGACGGTGAAGTCCGTGCCGCCCTTGCCGATGATGTCCTGCTTGGCGCGCGAGACACCCTCGACGACCGGGTCCACGGCCTCCAGGTGGGAGGGGTTGGCGGTGAGCGAGACCTTGATCTGCTCGCCGTCCAGGCCGGTGAAGGTGCCCTCCGCGCCCAGGTGGTACTTCACGTCGCCGGAGCCGTGCATCGACTTCGGGTCGAGGTTGCCCTCGAACTCCCGGAAGATCTGCGCGTACGACTTGCCGACGATGTTGGCGAGGACGTTGAGGCGGCCGCGGTGGGCCATGCCGATGACGCACTCGTCCAGGCGCGATTCCGCGGCGGAGTCGATGACCGCGTCCAGCAGCGGGATGACGGACTCGCCGCCCTCCAGCGAGAAGCGCTTCTGGCCGACGTACTTCGTCTGCAGGAACGTCTCGAACGCCTCGGCGGAGTTCAGCCGGCGCAGGATGCGCAGCTGCTCCTCGCGCTCGGGCGACTTGTGCGGACGCTCGACCCGGTCCTGGATCCACTTGCGCTGCTTGGGGTCCTGGATGTGCATGAACTCGATGCCGGTGGTGCGGCAGTACGAGTCACGCAGCACGCCCAGGATGTCGCGCAGCTTCATCATGGACTTGCCGGCGAAGCCGCCGACCGCGAACTCGCGCTCCAGGTCCCACAGGGTGAGGCCGTGCTCGGTGATGTCGAGGTCGGGGTGCTTGCGCTGGTGGTACTCCAGCGGGTCGGTGTCGGCCATGACGTGGCCGCGGACCCGGTAGGAGTGGATCAGCTCGAAGACCCGGGCGGCCTTGGTGACGTCGTCGTCGTGCGAGGCGTCGATGTCCCGCAGCCAGCGGACCGGCTCGTACGGGATCCGCAGCGACTTGAAGATGTCGTCGAAGAAATCGTTCTCGCCGAGCAGCAGCTGGTTCATGATGCGCAGGAACTCGCCGGAGGCGGCGCCCTGGATCACGCGGTGGTCGTACGTGCTGGTCAGCGTCATGACCTTGGAGACGCCGAGCTTGTTCAGGGCGTCCTGGGAGGTGCCCTGGAACTCCGCCGGGTAGTCCATCGAGCCGACGCCCATGATCATGGACTGGCCGGGCATCAGACGCGGCACGGAGTGGACGGTGCCGATGCCGCCGGGGTTCGTCAGCGACGCGGTGACCCCGGTGAAGTCGTCCATCGTCAGCTTGTTGTCGCGGGCCCGGCGGACGATGTCCTCGTACGCCTGCCAGAACTCGAAGAAGGTCATCGTTTCGGCCTTCTTGATGGCCGCGACGACCAGCTGGCGCTCACCGCTGGGCTTCACCAGGTCGATGGCCAGACCGAGGTTGACGTGCTCGGGCTTGACCAGCGTCGGCTTGCCGTCCTTCAGCGCGAAGGAGTAGTTCATCGACGGCATGGCCTTGAGGGCCTGCACCATCGCGTACCCGATGATGTGGGTGAAGGAGACCTTCCCGCCACGGGCGCGCTTCAGATGGTTGTTGATGACGATGCGGTTGTCGAACAGCAGCTTCACCGGGACCGCGCGGACGGACGTGGCCGTCGGCAGCTCCAGCGAGGCGTTCATGTTCTTCGCCACGGCGGCCGAGGGGCCACGCAGGACGACGTACTCGGGGCCGCCGGGGGCCTCGGTGTCCTTCGCGGCCGCGGGCTTCGCGGCGGCCGGCTTCGCAGCCGCGGGCTTCGCGGCGGCGGGCTGGGCCGGGGCCGGAGCGCTCGCGGCCGGCTTCGCCGGGGTCGCCGGCGCGGCAGCTGAGGGCTTCGGCTGGTCCGGCGCGGCGGGAGCCGACCGGTCCGGGGCCGCCACGGGGGGCAGCGCGGCGTCAGCCGCACCGGGGGAACCCTCCGCCGGCTTGCTCGGCGCGGTGGCGCCGCCCGGCTTGTAGTCGGCGAAGAAGTCCCACCAGGCTCGGTCTACCGAGTTCGGGTCCTGGAGGTACTGCTGGTAGATCTCGTCGACGAGCCACTCATTCGGGCCGAAAGCGGCAGCAGGGCTCTTGCCCTGCCCCTCTTGATCGGCCTCGGTCGAGATGCTCGAGCTGTTGGGGGACTGTAGCGACACGGCGGCAACCGCCCTCTTCCGCTTCCTAAGGTGGTGGACAGCGGGAATAAAGGCTACGCCTCTTGTGACCTTTGGTGCAGTCCGGGAGGGCCACTCGTCGCGCACGTCACATTCCCCGACGGGTTTCGGGGCATGACTTGGCGGGAAACACACGGAGTTTGCCCGCGTCCGGGTAGGACTCACCGCCGTCGCACCCATGGGATGAGTGCTCCTACCACCGACCCTACGTCAGGTGCCGTCAACCGGGATGTCAGCTCCGCGCTGATTCCGTACCCGGAAGAGTGACTCGAATTCGGCAACCCTTCGACGATTCGGCCACCCCGATCCGTCCACCGTGCAGATCCACCGCCCAGCGGGCGATCGCCAGGCCCAGTCCCGTACCGCCGTCCGTGCCGGGGCCGGACGTGCCGGGGCCGCCGCGGTTGAACCGCTCGAAGACCCGGTAGCGCTCCGACTCGGGGATGCCGGGACCCTCGTCCTGGACCTCCACCACCAGGCTCCCCGGCCCGTCGCCGCGCCGGGCGTGCACCGTGACCCGGCCGTGGCGCGGGCTGTGCTTGATGGCGTTGTCGATGAGATTCGCCACGACCTGGTGGAGCCGCTCGGCGTCGGCGTGCGCGGTCAGCTCCGGCGGCGAGACGTCGAGGTGGAGGTGGACGTCCGTACGGGTGTGGGTGCCGGTGCCGGACAGCGTGGAGGCGCCGCGGCTCATGTTGGCCTCCTTGAGCACCCCGGACAGGTACGGCCAGACCTCGAAGCGCCGGGCGTGCAGCGGCACCACGCCGTTGTCCAGCCGGGACAGGTCCAAAAGGTGCTCGACCAGCCTGCCCAGCCGCTCGGTCTGCTTCAGCGCGGTGCGCATCGTCTCCGGGTCGGGCTCGCAGACCCCGTCGACGACGTTCTCCAGGACGGCGCGCAGCGCGGCGATGGGCGTGCGCAGCTCGTGCGAGACATTCGCCACCAGCTCCTTGCGGTGGGTGTCCACCGCCTCCAGGTCGGCCGCCATGCGGTTGAACGCCTCCGCCAGGTCGCCGAACTCGTCGCGGCGCCCGGAGCGCACCCGGCGGCTGTAGTCACCGTGCGCCATCGAGCGGGTGACGTCCGTCATCTCGCCGAGCGGGGCGGTCAGGCTGTTCGCCACGAACTGGGTGATCAGCAGCGAGGCGATGATCGAGAAGATCGTGATCACCCGCAGCTCGGTGGCCGAGTGCATGGCGACGAACACCAGGAGTGTGGTGATGATCACCGAGACGCTGACCAGCGCGCCGAGCGCCGCCTTCACGGAGCGGTACGGGTCCAGGGGGCGCAGCGCCTCCCAGACCCGCTGCCACAGCTTCCGCAGCGGCGGCTGCCACCAGCGGCGCACGGGCGGGTGCCGCCGCGTCATGCGGACGGGGTCTCCAGCGCGTAGCCGACGCCGTGGACCGTGCGGATCCGCTCGGCGCCGATCTTGCGGCGCAGGGCCTTGATGTGGCTGTCGACCGTGCGCGTCCCGGAGGCGTCCGCCCAGTCCCACACCTCGGCCAGCAGCTGCTCACGGGAGAGCACCGCGCGCGGGGTGTTCGCCAGGCAGACCAGCAGATCGAACTCGGTGGGGGTGAGGTGGACGTCGGCGCCGCGCACCCGGACCCGGCGCTGGGCGTGGTCGATCTCCAGCTCGCCCAGGCGCAGGATGCCGCTGCGCGGGGTGTGCGCGGCCAGCGCGGCGCGCTCGACCCGGCGCAGCAGGACATGCACCCGCGCGGCCAGTTCCCGCATGGAGAACGGCTTGGTCATGTAGTCGTCGGCACCGACGCCGAGGCCGACCAGCATGTCCGTCTCGTCGTCCCGGGCGGTGAGCATCATCACCGGGACCGGGCGCTGTGCCTGCACCCGGCGGCACACCTCCAGGCCGTCGAAGCCCGGCAGCATCACGTCCAGGACGAGCAGATCGGGCTGCCACGCCTCGGCGGTCTCCACCGCGGCCGGGCCGTCGGTGGCCGTCTGCACCTGGAAGCCCTCGGCGCGCAGCCGGGCCGCGATGGCGTCGACGATCGTCGGGTCGTCCTCCACGACCAGCACCCGGCGCTGGGCACCCGGCGTGGCGGCGGCGCCGCCCTGCGTTGTCTGAGTCTGGTCCATCGCCCGCCCCTGCATGTCCCTGCGTGGTCGCGTTTTGCTGGGCAGCAGCGTACGGGCACGGTGCGACTGTCGGCTACGCGCCCTTGCGCGCGAGATGGACCACGTCGGGGACGCCTCGGACAACCGGGATCTCTTCCGTACGCACCCCGCTGAAACCGGCATTTCGCAAGGCTTCCTCGAAGGCCGGCGAGGGCTGCGCGGACCACACGGCGAGTACCCCGCCGGGTGTCAGGCGGTCGTGGCAGGCCGCGAGTCCGGTGGGGGAGTAGAGGGTGTCGTTGCCCTCGGTGACGGTCCAGTCGGGGCCGTTGTCGATGTCCAGACACAGTGCGTCGTAGGTGTCCCCGCCGGCGCGCAGGTGGGCGACCAGGTCGGTGTGCAGGATCGCGCAGCGCGGGTCGGCGAGCGCGGCCGCCGAGACCTCGGACAGCGGGCCCGTGCGGTGCCAGTCGATGACCGCCGCCTCGCGCTCGACGACGGCGATCCGGCCCCAGCGCGGCTGTTCGGCGGCGCGGGCCAGCGAGAAGCCGACGCCCAGCCCGCCGATCAGCACCGCGGGCCGCGCCCGGCCGGCCGGCAGTGCGGCCAGCGCGGCGTCGACCAGCAGCCGCTCGGAGCGGCCGTCGGAGGTGTCCATCAGGAAGCAGCCGTTGGCGATGATCTCGTAGATCACGGGGGCGGCGGGGGTGCCGGGGCCGGCGGGGGAGCCGTCCCGTTGCCGCAGCACCACCTCGCCGTACGGGCCCTCACGGCGGTCGAGCGTGCGGGGGGCCGGGGCCGGGGCCGGGCCGTTCGTCGTCAGATGCGGAGGAGTAACGGACGCCATGCGGTCATGGTGGCCAATGCGGGCGGCGGCGGTCCACCTCGTTACGGGGGCCGCCGAGCCGGACGCGGCGGCCCCGGCGACCGTTGCCCGACGTGATGCATCTCACTCGCACAGCTTCTTCATGGGTTGAGCGTGCAGGCTGGTGCGCGACGTTGTGCAGGGCAGAGCAAGCACGGACCGCCGAGCGGCACGGGCACGGCTCACCGGATGCGCCATGGACGGAAGGGGCCCAGGACCGTGAGCAGGCTGGAAACCGTCGGGGGAATGCAGGGGGAGCGGACGTCGGAGGGCCGGGCTCCGGCCGGCGGTGAGCGGCCGGCGGACCCGCTCCCGGTGCTGTCGGGCATCCCCCGGCAGCGGGGCCGGGGCGGTGCGGTGCCCGCGGAGGACGCGGCGCCGCCGCCCCGCCCGGCGCGTGCCTGGCCGCGGCCCTGGCAGCTGCTGCCCACCCCCGCCCGCACCCCCTTCACCTTCGGCTTCGCCCTCCTGCTCGCGGGCACCTCGTTGTTCGCCGAGTACGCCGACCCCGGCCTGGTCTCCGAACTGCTGCAGGGCTCCAGCACCGACGTCGTCCACCTCGCGCAGGCGCCGCTGCTGGTGCTGGTGGCCAGTGCGCTGTGGATCGCCGGCGGAGTGGCCTCGGCGTACGCGGTCGCGTTCCTCTTCGTGCTGACGGCCCTGGAGCGGCGGATCGGCGGACTGCGCACCGCCGCGGTCTTCTTCGGCGGCCATGCGCTGGCCACCCTCGCCACCGAGGTGCCCGTCGCCTTCTCGGTCGCCGCCGGCCAGCTGCCGGAGAGTTCCCTGCACCGTCTCGACTACGGCATCAGCTTCGGCGTGATGACCTGCACCGGAGCCCTCGCGGGCGTGCTCCCGGCCTGGGCGCGTTGGCCGCTGCTGGCCGGCGTCGGCTATCTGGCCCTCACCGATCTGCTGGCCTACGCCGACCCGATGACCGACTGGGGCCACCTGCTCTCCGTCGCCCTGGGCGTGGCCGCCTGGCCGCTGCTCCGCCACTGGCGCGTCCACCGCACCGGCCCGGCGCCGCTCCTCGGCGACCTGGGGCACCCGGCACTGCGCGGCGCACGCATGCACTGACCCGCGGGGCCGGGGCGCGGGCGGCGGCCCCTCGCCGGTGGGTGGTCGTCGTCCGTCCGCTGGGCCTACGGCCGTACGGTCGCGCGGTAGGCGTGCGTGACGGCGTAGGCGGAGCCGCCCAGCAGCGCCACACCGGACAGCACACCGCTGACGAACGGCACCCACGCCACGGCGGAGGTCGCCGCCATCCCCAGTCCGATCACGCCGAGCGCGGTCAGCGCGGTGCCCGGCACGGCGATGCTGCGCCGCTTCCAGACCGCGGTCAGCGCCAGGAAGTGCAGTCCGACGATCAGCGCGATCCAGGCCACGGCGGTCTCCGCCGGGGCGCCCGCCCCGCGCAGGGCGAGGTTGCCGCCGATCATCAGCACCACCTCGGCCGCCACGACGAAGCCGAACTTCCCGCCGTACCAGCTCTCCTGGGAAGCCTGGGGGCCGCCCACGGCGGCCCCGCCCCGGCGCCCGGCCCGCAGCGCCAGCGCCAGCAGTCCCCCGAAAGTGAGCACCGCGAGCACCCGCAGCGCGACCCCGATCGTGGGATTCAGCGGATCGTGGGCATTGGCGATGACGAAGATGGTCCCGAAGAGGGCGCCGATGAACACGCCGGACATCCGCTGCAACATGCGGTGAAAGTAGCAGTCCTGACTGGTAGTGGGAGGCGCAACGACCGTCTTTCCGCACCCGCCCCGCCCTCCGCGGGCGGCGCCGGACGCCGCGCGCCCTTCCTCCGTTCGCGCGGGGTGCGTGCGGCTGTGGCCGTCGCGGTCGCCGTCGGGCGGTGGTCCGGCGCGGGGGCCCCGACGCGGGCTGGGAGAATGGCCCTTTCTTCCGGCGCAGCAGGTGCGCCGCCCGCCGGCCGCAGGAGTACCCGCACCGTGTCCGCAGAACGTCCGCAGGACCCCAAGCAATCGATTCCGCACACCGCCGAGCTGGGCCTGGTGTCCGACTGCGGCAGCTGCTTCGGGCTGTGCTGCGTGGCGCTGCCCTTCGCCGCCTCCGCGGACTTCGCGATCGACAAGGACGCCGGGCGGCCCTGCCCGAACCTGCAGACCGACTTCCGCTGCGGCATCCACGCCGACCTGCGGGAGCGGGGCTTCTCCGGCTGCACTGTCTTCGACTGCTTCGGCGCCGGCCAGAAGGTCTCCCAGGTCACCTTCGGCGGACGGGACTGGCGGCAGGCACCGGGCACCGCCCGGCAGATGTTCGACGTCTTCCCGGTCATGCGGCAGCTGCACGAACTCCTCTGGTACCTCGCCGAGGCGCTGGCCCTGCCGGATGCCCGCCCGGTCCACACCGCGCTGCGTGCCGCCCTGGAGAAGACCGAACGCCTCACCCGGGGCAGTGCCGAGGAGCTCGGGCAGCTGGACGTGCCGGCCCACCGCGGCGAGGTCAACACCCTGCTGCTGCGCACCAGCGAGCTCGTACGGGCCACGGTCCCGGGCCGCAAGAAGGAGCGCCGGGGCGCCGACCTCATGGGGGCCCGGCTGCGGAAGGCCGACCTGCGGGGCGCCAACCTGCGCGGGGCGTACCTCATCGCCGCCGACCTCCGGGGCGCCGATCTGCGGCAGGCGGACCTGATCGGGGCCGATCTGCGCGACGTCGACCTGCGCGGCGCCGATCTCACCGGCGCGCTCTTCCTCACCCAGGCCCAGGTCAACGCGGCCCGGGGCGACGCCGCCACCACGCTGCCGTCTGCCCTGTCCCGCCCCGCCCACTGGTAGCGGGCCGCCGCTTCCCCCTTCCGAGCCGAGCCGGGCCCCCTGTGGAGGCCCGGCTCGGCCGTACGCGTTTCCGGGCTCCGCGGTTGATCGCTCACAGCGAACGCGCACCGGGGAACATCTCGGCAGTCGCTGACATTGAGTGGGTAAAGCTCAACTTGCTTGCCGAAGGGGAGATCATGGCTTCGACGTCCGCCTCGCTCACTCTGCCCGTGCTGCCCCTCGATGACGAGGTCGTACTGCCCGGCATGGTGGTGCCTCTGGACCTGTCCGACACCGAGGTCCGCGCCGCGGTGGAGGCCGCGCAGGCCGCAGCCTCGTCAGGTAACAAGCCGCGGGTGCTGCTTGTGCCCCGCGTCGACGGGACGTACGCGGGCATCGGCACGCTCGGGCGGATCGAGCAGGTCGGGCGGCTCTCCGACGGTGACCCCGGGGCGCTGATCCGGGGCCTGGGCCGGGTGCGGATCGGTTCCGGCACGACCGGGCCCGGTGCCGCGCTGTGGGTGGAGGGCACGACGGTCGAGGAGACCGTTCCCGAACGGCTGCCCGGCGCGGTGACCGAACTCGTCACCGAGTACAAGGCGCTGGCCACCAGCTGGCTGCGGAAGCGTGGTGCCTGGCAGGTCGTCGACCGCGTCCAGCAGATCGAGGACGTGTCGGCCCTCGCCGACAACTCCGGGTACTCACCGTTCCTGACGACCGAGCAGAAGGTGCGGCTGCTGGAGACCACCGACCCGGTGGCCCGGCTGAAGTTCGCCACCGAGGCGCTGCGCGACCACCTCGCCGAGCAGGACGTCGCCGAGTCCATCGCCAAGGACGTCCAGGCGGGCGTCGACAAGCAGCAGCGGGAGTTCCTGCTGCGGCGCCAGATGGAGGCCGTCCGCAAGGAGCTCGCCGAGCTCAACGGCGACCCGGAGGACGAGGGCGACGACTACCGCGCCCGGGTCGAGGCCGCCGAGCTGCCCGAACACGTCCGCAAGGCGGCCCTCAAGGAGGTCGACAAGCTGGAGCGGTCGAGCGACCAGAGCCCGGAGGGCTCGTGGATCCGCACCTGGCTGGACACCGTCCTGGAGCTGCCCTGGAACGAACGGACCGAGGACGCCTACGACATCGCCGGCGCCAAGGAGGTCCTGGACACCGATCACGCCGGCCTGGAGGACGTCAAGGAGCGGATCACCGAATACCTGGCCGTCCGCAAGCGCCGGTCCGAGCGGGGACTCGACCTCGTCGGAGGGCCGTCGAAGGGGGCATCGCGCAGCGATTCGGGCAAGGGCGGTGGTGGGCGACGGGCGGGCGGGGCCGTCCTGGCACTCGTCGGGCCGCCCGGCGTCGGCAAGACCTCGCTCGGTGAGTCCGTCGCGCGGGCCATGGGCCGCAAGTTCGTCCGGGTCGCCCTCGGCGGCGTGCGCGACGAGGCGGAGATCCGCGGCCACCGGCGGACGTACGTCGGCGCGCTGCCCGGCCGGATCGTGCGCGCGGTCAAGGAGGCCGGGTCGATGAACCCGGTCGTGCTGCTCGACGAGATCGACAAGGTGGGCTCCGATTTCCGGGGCGACCCGGCCGCCGCCCTCCTGGAGGTTCTCGACCCGGCGCAGAACCACACCTTCCGCGACCACTACCTGGAGGTCGAACTCGACCTCAGCGACGTGGTCTTCCTGGCCACCGCCAACGTCCTGGAAGCCATCCCCGAGCCGCTGCTCGACCGGATGGAGCTGGTCCGGCTGGACGGCTACACCGAGGACGAGAAGGTCACCATCGCCCGGGACCACCTGCTGCCGCGCCAGCTGGAGCGGGCCGGCCTGGAGCCGGGCGAGGTGGCGCTGGAGGACGCGGCGCTGCGCAAGCTCGCGGGCGAGTACACCCGCGAGGCGGGCGTACGGAACCTGGAGCGCGCCCTGGCCAGGCTGCTGCGCAAGGTCGCGGCCCAGCACGAACTCGGCGAGCGGAAGCTGCCGTTCACGGTCGGCGTGGACGAGCTGCGCCCGCTGATCGGGCGGCCGCACCACACCCCGGAGTCGGCGCAGGACCCGGCGGAGCGCCGGACGGCGGTGCCCGGTGTGGTCACCGGCCTCGCGGTCACCGGTGCCGGCGGCGACGTGCTGTACGTGGAGGCGTCGCTGGCCGATCCGGAGACCGGCGCGTCCGGGCTCCAGCTGACCGGACAGCTCGGCGACGTGATGAAGGAGTCCGCGCACATCGCCCTGTCGTTCCTGCGCTCGCACGGCGCGGAGCTGGAGCTCCCGGTCGGCGACCTGAAGGAGCGCGGAGTGCATCTGCACGTACCGGCCGGCGCCGTCCCCAAGGACGGGCCGAGTGCGGGCGTGACGATGACCACGGCGCTGGCCTCGCTGCTGTCCGGCCGGCAGGTCCGGCCGGAGGTGGCGATGACCGGTGAGGTCTCGCTGACCGGGCGGGTGCTGCCGATCGGCGGCGTCAAGCAGAAGCTGCTCGCGGCGCACCGGGCCGGGATCACCACGGTGATCATCCCCAAGCGCAACGAGCCGGACCTGGACGACGTGCCGGCCGAGATCCTGGCCGCTCTGGAGGTGCACGCGGTCGCGGACGTCCGGCAGGTGCTGGAACTGGCGCTGACCCCGGCGTCGAACGGGGCGGCGCCGGAGGTCCCCGTCGCGGTGTGAGGGACGCGCGGGGAACGGGACGGGCCCCTGCCGCCAGGTGCGGCAGGGGCCCTCTCGCGCGTACGACCGGGCGTGGGTGGGGGCCGTACGCCCGCGTGCCGGCCGTGGGCCGGGTCGCCCGGTGCCGGGGGATGCGGGGTCAGCCGTTGGCCAGCGCCTGGAGCCGGTCGTAGGCGCCGTTGAAGAGGTTGTGGTCGCCGACCGTCGGGCCGGTGGAGGTGTACTGCCAGATGGTGTGGAAGCCCCAGCCGCCGGGGAGTTCGCCGACCGACGAGCCGTAGCGCGGGACCCACAGCGGGTTGACGGCGCCGAAGGCGGACGAATTGCCGGTGCACTGCTTCCACCAGCTGGTGGAGGTGTAGATGACCGCGTCCCGGCCGGTGCGCGCCTTGTAGGTGGCGAACCAGTCCTTCATCCAGTTGACCAGGCCGGCCGCGCTCAGCCCGTAACAGGTCGAGCCGTAGGGGTTGTACTCCATGTCCAGCGCCCCGGGCAGGGTCTTGCCGTCCCGGGACCAGCCGCCGCCGTGGTCGACGAAGTAGTTGGCCTGGGCGGCGCCGCTGGAGGTGTTGGGTGTGGCGAAGTGGTACGAGCCGCGGATGAGCCCGGCGTTGTAGGAGCCGTTGTACTGCTGCGCGAAGTACGGGTTGGTGTAGCTGGTGGACTCCGTCGCCTTGACATAGGCGAAGCGGACGCCGCTGTTCCAGAGCGTCGACCAGGCGACGTTGCCGTTGTGGCTGCTGACGTCCACGCCTTCGACGGACCCCGCGAGCGCGGCGCCTGCCGGTGCGCCGGCGCCGGCGCCGGTGCCCTCGTGCGCGGCGATCTGGGAGCCGGCCCAGTCCTGCCCGGGATGGGCGGGTTCCGGTGCGCGCCCGGGAGCCGCGGCACCGGCGGTGCCGGGCAGGCCGAGCAGGAGGGAGAGGACGGCGAGGAGGGCCCCGGCCACGGTCGCCAGCGACCGCGCGGGACGGTGGGGGAAGCCGGATCTGAGCACGGGCATACGTGCCTCCGAAGATCTCGGTGGGTGTTCTGAGGGGGGAGGTAACCAGTGGCATGACAAGACGCGAGGACACGGAGGTGCGGCGTGCATGACGCGCGGCGGAACCTTTGACACCGCCCGACCGTTTGGTGTGGTCATGCCACAAATGACGATACGCGCGTAGACCCAGGGGGCAAAAGAGGTGCCGTGGGCTGCCGTTGGTCTAATCCTGCGAAATACTGGCGGAGCTGCGGCTTCGCCCGGCGAGGGCGGAAACTTTCAGATGAGGGAAAGCGGGCATGGGCGCTGACGTGCACAACACCGGGACCGGCGACACGGCGGCGGACGGCGAACCCACTGGTGTGGACCACGTATTTCTCGCCCTGGAACGTGAATTGGCGGTATTTCTCCGCCGCGCCCGGGCCTCTTCCGGCGAACTGGCCCGAGAGGTGCATCCCGACCTGGAGCCGTCCGCGTACGGGCTGCTGCTCCGGCTGGCCGATGCCGGCGCCCAGCGCGCCACCGACCTCGCCGGCTTCTTCGGCGTCGGCAAGGCCACGATGAGCCGTCAACTGCACGCGCTGGAGAAGCTGGGGCTGGTAGCCCGCGAACCGGACCCGGCCGACGGCCGTGCGGTCCTGGTGAGGATCACCGACGAGGGGCGGGCCCGCTTCACCCGCGTCCGCAACGGGCGCCGCGCGCAGTACGCCCGGCGCCTGGCCTCCTGGGACCGCGGCGAGGTGTCCGAACTGGCGCGGCTGCTGCACCGGCTGAATGCGGAGCAGGAGGGCGAGGAAGGATAAGCCGCACCTTCCGGACCACCGGTCCCGGCGGCCGTCCCGCCCCCGGCTCTCCTCCCGGGGCCCGTTTCTGTCACGGCGCCACAAAAATCACCGCAGCGTCGTCCCGGGCCTTCCCGCGGGGACGGCCGGTGCCTTCCGGATCGGCGGCCTCGGCGGCGCGCACCCGGTCGATGAGTGCCTGGGGGCCCTCGCCGGCCACCAGTCGCACGCAGTCGGCCCACGAGCCCTCGTGGAAGACCTCCACCCAGCGGCTCGCGCCGTCCGAGAGGGCGGTCAGCGAGCGGACCCGGTCGCGCGGGGTGCTGCCGGTGACCGCGCGGGCGGCCACCGCCGGGTCCGCCGCGGCGGTGAAGAAGCCCCCCTCGGCGTTGCGCAGCGCCTCGACCGCGCGGCCGTACTCCCGGCCCGCGGCGGCCCGTTCCGCCGAGCCGCGCGGCAGCGCCCGTACGGCGTCCCGCTGCGCCCGTACCGCGGGCGGCAGCTCGTCCAGCCGCGGGTCGAGCACCGGCTGCACCGAGCCGTCCGTCCGTTCCACCAGCAGCACCGAATCGGACAGGACGAGATGGTCGACGGTGTCCCCGGACCACCGCGCGAGCACGACAGTTGCCTGCGGCGTGCGGACGTGAGAAAGGTCACAGGTGGCCCGGTGAACCTCGGCTGTCCGGGAGATGGCCGCGCCCAGCACCTCAGCGAGCGTCATATCCCGGTGTGAAACAGACAGTTCCAGCAATGCGCCCCCGAGCCGCGCGGTGAACCACGGGACCGGATGGCGGCATCCGTAGTCCTCCGCGGGCGGTGTCACGCCGTCCAGCAGGACCAGGACTCCGCCCTGACCGGAAGCCGGCAGAGCTACCGATGCGTAGTCCTCGTTTGGGCGTTGGGGATCGCCCGGCTCGGTGGCGAGTTCGATGCGCATGGCGGCAAGTCTGCCGGAGGCCGTGGTTTCCACCCGGTGTCCGGGCGTGTCCGGCGGTAACCCCGTACGGCCAGGTCAGCTGTGCGGGAATGGTGTGGACCACGGGCCCGGCGGCGTGCGGGCGCGCATCCTGCCAGGAGCGGGTCGCATCTCCAAACCCGTCCGGGGGTTGCGCGGGGTTGCGGTCGAAAACATCGGCGCACGGAAGTTGATGGCCAAACTCCGATTGATGTTCACTCGTTCAGGTGGCCGGGCATGTGTTGCCGAGCCACTGCGCGGCGCCGGTGGAATGGTCGTTGCCCGTTCACGGGGCGGGGCCAGGACGTCCGTCGCGACGCGCAAGCCGGACTGTTTACCCTCGCGGAAGTGTGTGCTGCTGCGGCGTTCGCGCAGGTCCGCCCCGCGAGCGGAGAGCCAGCCGGGTCCGCGACGCCACACGGCGTGGGCAGGCGAGACAGGAATGCGAGCAGCGGTGCGGAAGATGCGGCTTCGGGGCGGCGCAGGGAAGCCGGGTTCACCGGCCGGTTCGATCGCGGGACCCGGCAAGGGCCCGCTGTCCGGCAAGGGACCGGGTGCGACCGTTGACGACCTCGCGGGGCGGCGTCCCGCGCGGGTGCGCAACCGGCTCGTCGGAGCGGTCGCCGTGGTCGCCGCGGCGGTCCTCGGTGCCGGCGCCCCCGGCCTCGCCGCCACCGCCGACGACGCCAACGCCAGCCAGCAACTGGTGGATCTGGCCCAGCTGAACGCCCGCGCCGTCGCGCTGTCGCACTCCCTCGCCGACGAGCGCGACGGCATGACCGCGTACGCCGCCGCCGGCCGCGCCGCCCGGACGGGCACCGGAACCGGCGGAATCGGCCTCAACGGCACCGGAACCGGCGGAACCGGCCTCAACGGCACGGGAGTCAACGCGACGGGCGCCGCCGACGGCACGACGGGCACCAACGGCATCGGCACCCACGCCACCGGTACGAACGGCACCGGCACGAACGGCACCGCGACCCGCGCCGGGACCGGCGGGGCCCGGGTGCAGGCCGCCGTCTCCGCCGACTCCGCGGTCTCCCGGACCCAGCAGGCCCGGGTCGACCGGCAGATCGACGAGCTGCGTTCCGAGGCCCAGGACGCGTCGGGTGACACCCCCGCCTACCGGGCGGCCGCCCGCCTGCTGGCCACCCTGCCGCAAACCCGTCACCAGGCACTGTCCGGGACCGACACCCCCGAGCAGGTCTACAACGCCTATACCGGCATCCTCCAGGCACTCGGCGCGATCGGCGACGGCATCGCCCGCGGGCTGCCCGCCCGCGCGGACGCCGCGGCCGCCGACGTCCGCGCGCTGCCCGCCCTCGGCCGGGCCGCCGAACAGGCCGCCGGCACCCGCGGACTGCTGCTCGCCGGGCTCAACGCGGGCGGCAGCCAGCCCCGGCTGACGGCCCTCGCCCAGGTCGCGCACCTGCGCGCACAGGGCGCGCTGGGCGACTTCCGCCAGGGCGCGAGCCAGAGCGCCAAGGACCGCTACGACCGCACCGTCAACGGCGCCGACGTGGCCACCGCCGAGCGCTATCTGACCCGGCTGACCGACCAGCCCCGCCTGGACGCCGCCGACATGCGGCTCAGCCGCCAGCGGGTGCAGGCCACCCTCACCTCCCGCGTCGGACTGATGCGCGGCGTCGAATCCGCCCTGGCCACCGCCGACATCCAGCGCCTCGGCGCGCTGCGCGACGACGACGTGACCGAGCTGGAGATCCGCATCGGTCTGGAGGGGCTCTGCCTGCTGCTGGCCGTCGGCGCCGGCATCTGGGCCGCGCGCACCATGACCCAGCCGCTGGCGGCGCTGCGGATCGGCGCCAAGCGGGTGGCCGAGGACCCCGTCAACGAGGAGCCCGTCAGCTACAAGGGCCGCAACGACGAGTTCGCCGCCGCCGTACGGTCCGTCAACGCGCTGCACGCCCAGGTCGGCGAGCTGACCCGGCGCACCGCCGAACTGGAGGGCGAGCGCAAGCGGCTGGTCGGCGGCCGGCAGCGGCTGGCCGCCCAGCGCGAGGTCCTCCAGGAGCAGAGCGCCACGCTCCAGGCGCAGGTCGCCGAGCTCACCGAGCGGCTGGCCGCCGCGCACGCCGGTGTGCAGGGCCGGTTCGTCAACCTCTCGCTGCGCACCCTCGGACTCGTCGAGCGCCAGCTCGCCGTCCTCGAGTCGCTGGAGGAGAGCGAGCAGGACCCCGAGCGGCTGGCGACCCTGTTCAAGCTGGACCACTTCGCCGCACGGATGCGCCGCAACAGCGAGAACCTGCTCGTGCTCGCGGGCGCGGAGCAGCACGGCACCACCCACCAGGGCCCGGTGCCGCTGCTGGACGTGCTGCGCGCCGCGATCAGTGAGATCGAGCGCTACGAGCGGGTGCGCATCCAGTCGCTGCCGCCGCACTCCCAGGTCGCCGGCTTCGCCGCGGACGACCTCAGCCACCTGGTCGCCGAACTCCTGGAGAACGCCACCGCGTTCTCGCCGCCGGACGCCCATGTCGAGCTGTCCGGCTGGCTGCTGGAGAGCGGTGAGCTGATGCTCTCGGTCCAGGACGAGGGCATAGGGATCACCGCGGAGCGGATGGCCGAGCTCAACGAGCGGCTGGCGGACGCCGAGGCCGCCTCGTCCGCCGAGAACGTCGACGAGGCGCTGGGCCTGGGCCTGTACGTCGTGGTGCGGCTGGCCGCCCGGCACGGCGTCCGGGTGCAGCTGCGGGACGCCCGGCAGGGCGGCGTCACCGCCGTCATCGTGCTGCCCGGCTCGATCCTGCCGACCCGCCCGGCCGCTTCGCCCGCCGCGACGCGGGACGTGACGCACACCGCGAGCCTGCCCGGCTCGGTCGCCGAGGCCAACTCCAACGCCCTGCCGACGCGGGCGCAGCGGGTGGACCCGCGGGCCGGGTCCGCTGCCGCCCCGGCCGCGGACCCGCTGGTCGCCGCCGCCGAGCGCGCGATCGACGCGGCCGGGCTCGCGCCCGACGACAGCGGCGAGCACACCCGGCCGGCGGACGGGGCGCCCCCGGCCGTGGACCGGACCGCGCCTTCGGCGACCGGCGGCACCACGCCGCCAGCCCCGGCCGGGCCCGGCCCGTACGCCGTCGGCCCGGAGCAGCACACCCGGCCCGGGCCGGACGGGGCGCCCACCGGCGTGCCCGCCACCGACGCGGCGCCCGCGGAGGCCGCTCCGGAACCCGCCGCCCCGTCCGCGGAGAAGCGGCGGACCGCCCTGGGGCTGCCCAAGCGCACGCCCAAGGTCGTGGCACAGCAGCAAGCGCCCACCGCCCCGCGCAAGAGCGGATCGGCCAACGCCGAGGCGCTGCGGCGCCGGCTCGGCGGCTTTCAGCAGGGGGCGCGGGTCGGCCGGCGCGAGGTCGAGGCCGAGATCGCGGAACGCACGGCGGAGCAGACCATCCCACAGACCGACACCGACGGAGCGGGGGCCCCGGCAGAGAGCCACGTTGGCGAGGAGGCACGCGATTGAAGGCGCAAGCGCCCACAGGTTACGGACAAGGACTGAGCAGCCAGGCACGGAATCTGCACTGGCTGCTGAGCAACCTGGTCGACGAGGTGCCGGGCATCCGCTCGGTCGCGGTGGTCTCCTCGGACGGTCTGCTGCTGCTCAACTCCGACCCCGACCGGGAGGAGGGGCCGGCGGCCCTTCCGGGTGCCGGTGACGGGCCCCGGGGATCCAGCGCCGACCTCGCCACCATCGTGTCCGGCCTCGGCAGCCTCACCCAGGGAGCCGCGAAGCTGATGGACGGCGGTGCCGTCAAGCAGACGATGATCACGATGGACGAGGGCAGTGTGTTCGTCATGTCGATCAGCGACGGCTCGCTGCTCGGTGTGCACGCCACTCCGGACTGCGACATGAACGTCATCGCCTATCACATGGCGCTCTTCGTCGGCCGGGCCGGTCATGTCCTCACCCCCGAACTCCGCAGTGAGCTGCGCAAGTCGATGGAGAGCGCCCAGTGAGTAGCAGTACCCCCAAACTCCCCATACGCGGCGGGGACCGCAAACCCTCGCGGGTACGGCCCTATTCGCTCACCGGCGGCCGGACCCGCTTCGGCCACGTACTGCTCGTCGAGACGTTCGTGGCCGCGCTGGAAGCCCCCGAGGAGCGGCCCGAGCTGACCTCCGGCGGCTGGGGCGACCGGGTGATGCCGGAGATGCGAGCCATCGTCGAACTGTGCCGCCGGATGCGCTCGGTCGCGGAGATCTCCGCGCTCCTCAAGATGCCGCTGGGCGTGGTCCGCGTCCTGCTCAGCGACCTCGCCGACCAGGGAAAGATTCGCGTCTACGGCACCGGGCACGGCACCGGCCGGCCCGACCGCGCGCTGCTCGAAAGGGTGCTGAGTGGACTTCACAGGCTCTGACACGATATCGGCCGGGCCGACGCCGACCGCCGGTTCCGTGGGCCAGGCCGACCCGGTGGCCGCGGCCACCGACGCGGGGCTGCAGAGCTGGCAGACGGACCGCTCGCGGGCACCGATCGCCACCAAGATCGTGGTGGCCGGCGGCTTCGGCGTCGGCAAGACCACCTTCGTCGGATCGGTCTCGGAGATCACCCCGCTCCAGACCGAGGCGGTGATGACCCAGGCCAGCGAGGACACCGACGATCTGACCGCGACCCCGGAGAAGACCACGACCACGGTCGCGATGGACTTCGGGCGGATCACCCTCGACCAGGAACTGGTGCTGTACCTGTTCGGCACGCCCGGGCAGCAGCGCTTCTGGTTCATGTGGGACGACCTGGTGCGCGGCGCGATCGGTGCGATCGTGATGGCCGACACCCGGCGCCTGGAGGACTGCTTCCCGGCGCTGGACTACTTCGAGAGCTGCGGGCTGCCGTACGTCGTCGCGGTCAACCACTTCGAGGGGACCGACGCGTACGACGCCGAGGACGTCCGCGAGGCGCTGACCGTCCCGCCGGAGGTACCGATCGTGATCATGGACGCGCGCAAGCGGACCACGGTGATCCAGTCGCTCCTCTCGCTGGTCGGCCACGCCCTGGAAACCGCGCCGGAGTAGCCGGCCGTCCCCCGGCGGGCCCGTCCCCGGGGCCCGCTCCCGCGCCACCCCCGAACCCCTCCCCGAACACCGCAGTAACAGAGAAGAGTGCCGCCATGCGGAAGATACTCGTCGTCGGAGCCGGACAGTCCGGTCTCCAGCTGGCCCTCGGCCTCCAGGCCCGGGGCTACGAGGTCACCCTGATGTCCAACCGCACCGCCGACGAGATCCGCTCCGGCCGGGTCATGTCGACGCAGTGCATGTTCGACACCGCCCTCCAGCACGAGCGCGACCTGGGCATCAACTTCTGGGAGAGCCAGGCCCCGCGCATCGAGGGCCTCGGCGTCTCGGTCGCCGCGCCCGGCAGCCACGAGGCGCCGGAGGGGTCGCAGCGCGCCATCGACTGGGTCGGCAAGCTCGACGGCTACGCCCAGTCCGTCGACCAGCGGGTGAAGATGGCCGGCTGGATGGAGACCTTCGCGCAGCGCGGTGGCCAGCTCGTCATCCACGGTGCCGCCGTCTCCGACCTGGACTTCTTCGCGAGCCGCTACGACCTGACGCTGGTCTCGGCCGGCAAGGGCGAGCTGGTGTCCATGTTCGGCCGGGACGCCTCCCGTTCGCCCTACGACACCCCGCAGCGCGCGCTCGCCGTCTCCTACGTCCACGGCCTGGGCCCGCGCCCGGAGCACCCCGACTTCGACGCGGTGCGCTGCAACATCGTCCCCGGTGTCGGCGAGCTCTTCGTCATGCCGACGTACACCCTCTCCGGCCGCGCCGACATCCTCTTCTGGGAGGGCATCCCCGGCGGCCCGCTGGACGTCTTCCAGTCGGTCAAGGACCCCGACGAGCACCTGGCGCTCACCCTGGAGCTGATGGAGAAGTTCCTGCCCTGGGAGTACGCGCGCGCCGCCAAGGTCGAACTGACCGACGCCAACGGCACGCTGGCCGGCCGCTACGCCCCGACCGTGCGCAACCCGATCGGCCGGCTGCCCTCCGGCGGCCTGGTGCTCGGCGTCGCCGACGTGGTCGTCGCCAACGACCCGATCACCGGCCAGGGCTCCAACTCGGCCGCCAAGTGCGCCGCCTCCTACCTCGGCTCCATCGTGGAGCGCGGTGAGCAGCCGTTCGACGAGGAGTGGATGCGGGGCACCTTCGAGCGCTACTGGCAGACCGCCGGGCACGTCACCAAGTGGACCAACGCGATGCTGGCGCCGCCGCCGGAGCACGTCCTCAACCTCCTCGGCGCGGCCGGCCAGCTCCAGCCCGTCGCCGACCGCTTCGCCAACGGCTTCGACGACCCGTCCGACTTCGAGAACTTCTTCTTCGAGCCGGACAAGGCGAACGCCTACCTGGCCTCGCTGAGCGGCTGACGGCTGACCTCACCACCGCCCCGGCGGCCCGGCACCCGTGCCCGGCCGCCGGGGCGGTCTGCTCACCCCGCGCGCCCTGAGCCCGGCTTGCTCCAGGGCCACTTGAGGCCCCTGTCGCCGCGGCCCGGCGTTCCCTCCGGGTCGTAGGTGTACTTCCACCCGTGCGGCAGGCCCAGCCGGCCCACCCGCCCGGGGGCCCGGCGGTAGACGTGCACCGTCGGCGGCCGGCCGTCGTCGTTCGGCACCGGCACCTCGTAGGTCTTCGGCGGCTGGCCGGTCATGCCGAGGAGCACCGGCAGGACCCGGCCGTCCAGCGGTCCGCCGACGAACAGGGTGTTCTCGCTTCGCACCGTTCCAGTCTTCCACCCGCGGCGCGCAGGCGCAGGTCACAACAGGTGCGCGGCCTCGCTCACGACGGGCAGCAGGCGGCGGGTGAGGTCGCCGACCGGGCCGTCGGCGGACTCCGTCCGCAGCGCCGCCCGGGTCACCCGAGCGGTCTGCGGATCGCGCGCCGCGGTCGCGGCCAGCAGCGCGACGAAGTGGTCGACCAGCCAGTCGCGCAGTTCGTCGAGCGGCGGCTGTTTGCCCTCGTCGAGCCAGATCAGCGAGGCACCCTCGACGGCGGTGATCCACATCCGGACGGTCATCCGGAGCCGCAGGCCCGGCTCCGGCTCGCCCAGGTGCCGCAGGATCTGGTCGGCCGCGGCGCGCCGCACCTCGTCCACGATCGCGGACGTACGGGTGGTCTCCACGACGCTGCCGCCCTGGAGCAGCGCGCTGAAGCCGGCGTCGTGCTCGTCGACGAACGCCAGATAGCGGTCGAGGGCGCACGACAGCCGCTGGGTGAGCGGCCCGCTCTCCGGTTCGGCGAAGCAGCGCTCCAGGATGTCGGCCGCGCTGCGCAGCGCGGCCTCGTACAACTGCTGCTTGCCGCCCGGGAAGTAGCGGTAGACGAGCGGCCGCGACACCTGGGCCGCGGTGGCGACGTCGTCCAGCGAGACGTCCTCGGGGGCGCGCTGGGCGAACAGGCCGAGCGCGGCGGTGAGCAATTGGCTGCGGCGCTGCTCGACGCTGAGCCTGCGATAGGCGGGTCGGGGTACTGCTGGGGCGGTGCCGCTGCCGTTCATGAACAGCAGCGTAACCGCCCCGGATTCCCGCTCGTACAGGTGCTCGTGTCCAACGGGCGGGTGAGCGGGTGCTTCAGGCCAGCAGCCCGGAGCTGCGCCACAACCTGCGGCCCGCACCGCGCAGTACGCCGATCTCGTCGAGGAAGTCCGTCAGCCGCTCGGCGCCGGACTGCATCACCTCGCGGCGGTGGCCGCTGGCCTTGACCTGGGCGACCGCCTCGCGCCGGTCCAGCCCGACGTTGGTGTAGACCTCCGGATTGACGAAGGCGACGGAGAAGACCCGGGCCGCCTCGCCGGAGCTGATCCGGGTCAGCTCCCGCTCCCAGCGCGGCGCGGTCACCATCTGGCGGCGCAGCTCCTCGCGGGCGTAGCGGACGTGCCGCGCCTCCTCGACGACGTGGATCCGGGTCACCCCGCGCACCAGCGTCTGCACCCGCTCGTCCGGGAAGGTCAGCCGCTGCATCCAGTCGAGGATCTCCTCGCCGAGCAGGGTGCAGGCGAACGAACCCGGGGTGGTGGAAATGGTCTTGAGGACGCGGGCGAGGTTGTGGTTGAGGCGGGAGACGGGGTACGTGGGCGCCCCGCCCCACTGGATCATGCGCGCGAACATCTTCGAGTGCCGGCACTCGTCGGCGATCTCGGTGAGCGCGTAGCGCACGTGGGCGCTGGTGACCGGCTTGTCGTAGATGTGCCGGACGAGCAGCTGCATCAGGATGATCTCGAACCAGATGCCCAGCGAGGCGAGCGAGGCGGCCTCGTGCCGGGAGAGGTCCTGCTGCTGCTCCGGCGACATCTTCTTCCACAGCGGGGTGTCGTAGAGCGAGACCAGCTCCGGCGGCCAGAACCACTTGCCCTCTTCGGGGGGCGCGGTCCAGTCGAGTTCGGTGTCGGGGTCGAAGGAGTGCTTGGCGGAGGAGTCGAGCAACCGCTCGGCGACCTGCTCCCGGTCCTTGAGGAGACCGAGGGCGTCGCGCAGGACGTCGGTGTCCGTCACGGTCATTGCGGTGGGCGCGCTCGTCATGGCTGTGGCTACCTCGCTCGTGGGTTACCCGCGGTCGCCTCTTATGAGACTGCGTGTCAGCAAGCTCGTCAATCCCCCGCGCACGACTTATTGACCCGCCGGTAAGAAACGTGTGAGCCTGCCAACCACCGCCCATGACAAGGCGTTTGGCGAGCCGAGGAGGCTGTCCGTGCCGACACCGGATCTCTACGTACAGGACCCAGGCGACCCCCTGTGGAAGGTGCCGGCCGCCGGCGCGGCCCGCTTCAGCTGGGACTACGACGACGGACGCGACCGGCTGCTGGCCCTCTACCAGAAGGGCAAGGACAAGCAGTGGGACGCCACCCTGCGGATCGACTGGGACCAGGAGGTGGACCCCTACGACCCGCTCGGCACCCCCGATGAATCGATGTCCCTCTACGGCACCAAGTACTGGGACAAGATGAACGAGAAGGACCGCGGCGAACTGCGCCGGCACTACACCTCCTGGCAGTTCAGCCAGTTCCTGCACGGCGAACAGGGCGCCATGGTCTGCGCGGCCCGCATAGTGGAATCCGTCCCCGACCTCGACGCCAAGTTCTACTCCGCCACCCAGACCATGGACGAGGCGCGGCACGCCGAGATCTACAGCCGCTTCCTCCGGGAGAAGATCGGGATGCTCTACCCGATCAACGACAACCTCCAGACCCTGCTCGGCGACACCCTCAAGGACTCCCGCTGGGACATGCCCTACCTCGGCATGCAGGTCCTGATCGAGGGCCTGGCGCTGGCCGCCTTCGGCATGATCCGCGACACCACCACCAAGCCGCTGCCGCAGCAGATCCTGGCGTACGTCATGCAGGACGAGGCCCGGCACGTCGCCTTCGGCCGCATGGCGCTGCGCGACTACTACAAGCAGCTCACCGACGCCGAACTGCGCGAGCGCGAGGAATTCGTCATCGAGGGCTGCTATTTGATGCGCGACCGGCTGCGCGGCCTGGAAGTCCTGGAGAACTTCGGCATTCCGACGCAGGAAGCCGCCGAATTCACCGAACGCTCCGAATTCCTGCACCTGTTCCGGAAACTGCTCTTCAGCCGGATCGTGCCGTGCGTGAAGGACATCGGGCTGTGGGGCGAACGGCTCCAGCGCGCCTACCTCGACATGGGCGTCTTCGAGATGGGCGACGCCAATCTCGACCTGCTGATGGCCCAGGACGAGGAACTCGCCGAGAAACTCGACGCCGAGCGGTTCGCCGCCGAGGAGCAGGCCCGTACGGCGGAGGTCGCGGCGGCCATCGCGGAGGGGGAGGCGGCGGGCTGACCGCGGTGCACGCGGAAACGGCCCCTCCGGTGCCCCCGGATGGCAGGATCCCCGCATGGTTCTGCACCCGGAAGACCGACGGCGGGCCGCCCGCACCAGCCTCGAAGGACTGGCGTACGGCGACGCCTTCGGGGAGCGCTTCTTCCCGCGCCTGCGCCCCCTGCCCGCGTCCCTCCAGCTGATCGCGGACCGCACCGCGCCCCCGGAGCCGCGCTGGCACTGGACCGACGACACCGCCATGGCGCTGGACCTCCTCGCCGTCCTGGAGACGCACGGCGAGGTGGTGGCGCAGCCGTTGGCCCAGCGGTTCGCCGCCACGTACCGCGCGGACCCCGGCCGCGGCTACGGCTCCGGCATGCACGCCCTGCTGCCCCGGGTCGCCGCCGCCCCCCACGCGTGGGAGGAACTGGCCGGCCTCCTCTTCGACGGCGAGGGCAGCCTCGGTAACGGCGCGGCGATGAGGGTGGCGCCGCTCGGCGCCTGGTTCCACGACGACCTCGACCGCGTGGTGGACCAGGCCGCCCGCTCCGCCCGGGTCACCCACGCCCACCCCCAGGGGGTCGCGGGCGCGGTCGCGGTGGCCGTGGCGGCGGCGCTCTGCGCGCGCGGCGAGGCGCCGGACCTCGACGCCGTCGCGGACCGCACCCCCGCCGGCCCGGTCCGCGACGGACTGCTGCGCGCCGCCGGCCTGCCGCCGGCCGCCGGCCCCGGCCAGGCCGCCGCGGAACTCGGCAGCGGCCGGCAGATCCGCGCCGACGACACCGTCCCGTTCGCCCTCTGGTGCGCCGCCCGCCATCCCGACGACCTGGAATCGGCCCTGTGGGCCACCGCGGCCGGCTTCGGCGACGTGGACACCACCTGCGCCGTCACGGGGGGCGTGGTCGCGGCCCGTACGGGCGTCACGGCGCTGCCGGAGGAGTGGCGGGCGCGCCGGGAGCCGCTGCCAGAAAGCTGAGCACCCGGCGGCCCACCTCCCCGGTCGGATCGTCCGGCATCGAGTGGTGGCTGACGCCCGGCACGGTCGCGACCACCGCGTCCGGCAGGGCCCGTCGGGCCCGCGCGGCGACCCGCCGGACGTCGTGCGCCCGGCTGCGCCCCGCCAGCAGCACCAGGACCGGTACGCCGGCCCCGCGCAGCCGGCCGGTGTCCGGCCGCGGCCCGGTGACCACCTTCGCGTCCCGGAACGCGACCGCGCCCCGGCCCGTCAGCCGCACCAGTTCGGGCGCCGGCGGCTCCCCGTGGGCCTCCCACTCCAGCAGCCGCCGGGCGCTCGGCTCCCCGGGCCGCAGGAACAGCGGCAGGGCGCGGGCCAGATAGGACAGCCGGAAACCGGCGAAGCACTGGGTCGGGTCGAGCAGCACCAGCCGCTCGACCCGCCCCCGGGCACGGAAGGAGCCGGCGGGCCCCGCCTCGGTGCTGTGCACCGCGTGGCGCAGCGCGACCCAGCCGCCGTACGAGTGCCCGAGCAGCGCGGCCGACGCGAGGCCGAGGCCGTCGAGCACCCCGTCGAGCCAGTCCGGCAGGTCCGCCGGGCGCCGCACCCTCCGTCCGCCGGGCACGCTGAGGCCGGGCGCGCCCATCTGGTCCACGGCGTACAGCCGGTGCGCCGGGGCGAGCGCGGCGGCCAGGGCGTGCCAGACGGCCGAGCTGGTGCCGCCGCCGGGCAGCAGCACCAGCGGCGGGCCGTCGGCCGCCCCGCAGACGTTGACCCGGGTGGTGCCGAACTCCGTGACCACCTCGCGCCGTTCCACCGGGACCGGCCAGCGGGCCATGGCTTCCTCGTAGGCGGTGTGGAAGGCAGTGGCTGCCATACGAACCATCCTCTCGCTCGGCAAGTATCTCGTTGAGCGAGATATTAGGATAGGGGGCGAGCGAGGAAAGGCGGCCGGACATGGTGCAGCGGCAGGAGCCGGACGGGATGGACCTGGTCCATCTGCTGCGCGAGACAACCCTGCGACTCGACCTCGCGGGTGCGCGGTTCGCCGGCCGCAACGGCCTGCACCCCACCGACCTGCGGGCGCTGATCAGCCTGCTGGACGCGGCCCGGGCCGGCGAGGAGTCGACGCCCGGCCGGCTCGGGGCACACCTCGGCCTGAACTCCGCCGGCACCACGGCGCTGGTCGACCGCCTGGAGCGGCTCGGCCTGATCCGCCGGGTCCGCGACACCCGTGACCGGCGCCGCGTCCTGCTGGAGGTGGACGACCGCGCGATCGCCCTGGGCCAGTCGTTCTTCGGCCCGCTGATCGACCGCGCCCTCGCCCTGCTCGCCACCTTCGACGCCGGCGAACGGGCCGCCGTCCACCGCTTCCTGTCCGGCGTACGGGACGCGGCCTCGGCGGACGACGAGGGGGCCTAGGGGGAGACACCCCCTAGCTCCGGGCCGACCGCGCCAGCCAGCGTCCCTCGTGCCGGGAGACCTCGATCGGACGGCCGAAGCAGGCCGTCATCCGCGCCCCGGTCAGCACCTCCTCGACCGGGCCGCGCGCCTGCACCCGCCCGTCGCGCAGCAGCAGGGCGTGGCCGATGGCCGGGGACAGCTCCTCAAGATGGTGGGTGACCGTCACGGTCGCCAACTCCGGGCGGCTGCGGGCCAGTCGGTGCAGCGCGTCGATCAGGTCCTCGCGGGAGGGCAGGTCGAGCGCGTTGAACGGCTCGTCGAGCAACAGCAGTGCGGGGGCGGCCATCAGCGCGCGGGCGATCAGGATCCTGGCCCGCTGGCCGCCCGAGCACACCCCGAACGGGCGGTCCGCCAGCTCCTTGCAGTCCAGTTCGGCGAGCAGCTCGTGGGCGCGCTCGCGGGTGGCCCGGTCGTACTCGCGCCACAGCGGCTGCACGGTGCCGGTCGCGCCGGTCAGCACGACCGTGTGCCCGGTCGCGTCCTGCGGCACCTTCTGGGCGGCGGAGACCAGCCCGATGACGGCGCGCAGTTCGCGCACGTCGACCGAGCCGAGCCGGTGCCCGAGCACCTCCACCGTGCCGACCGTGGGGAACATCAGCGCGCCGATGAGGCGCAGCACGGTGGTCTTCCCGGCACCGTTCGCGCCGAGCAACGCCCAGTGCTCCCCGGAGCGTACGGTCCAGTCGACGGCGTCGAGGATGACCTGGCCGGTGGTGTAACGGCGCACGCCGACGCCTTCCAGGGCGGCGATCACCCGCGCCGCTGGCGGGTCCGACGGCTGAGTGGAAGTCATCGCCGCAGAGTAGCTGTGCAGGGCACCTTTCGACGGGCGCGTCCGGGGTGTGGACCCCCGCGGGGCGGGACGTGGGCCGTCAGGCCAGGCCCAACAGGCCCCGCACCCGGGCGTACTTCGCGGTCAGCCGGTCCCGCGTCGGCGCGTCCAGCACCGCCAGCCGGGCCGGATCGGCGTTGTGGGCAAGGTCGGACTCCTTGACCAGCAGCGCACCCGGCGTGGCCAGGATGCGCGCGGTGTACTCCGTCAGCGGCTCACCCGCCCGTTTGGTGACCGCCAGGACCATCGCCTTGGTGGCCTCGCTCAGCGCCGCGCCGGCCAGCCACTCCGCGCTCAGCGCCGCGTCCTCCACGGCGTCGTGCAGCCAGGCCGCCGCGATCTGCTCGTCGCTCCCGCCCCGCTCGCGCACCCCCGCCGCCACCGCGGCCAGATGCTCGGCGTACGGGCGGCCCGCCTTGTCGGTCTGGCCCGCGTGGGCGCGCCGGGCCAGCGCCTCGACCTCGGCGAGGGACAGCGGCGCGGGAGCGGGAGGGGGAGTGTCGGCCATACGGCCATTGTGACCCGCCGCGCCACCGCCGTCCGGCGCCCCGTACCGCCGGCTGCCGCCCTGCCCCACCGCAGCCCCCGCCCGCGCCGGCTACCGCCCCGGCCCCTGCCGCACCGCCTCCGCCATCACCGCCCGGGCGATCGGCGCCGCGCTGCCCCCGCCGCTGATGTCCGCGCGGTCGGCCGCCGCGTCCTCGACGACCACGGCCACCGCGACCGCCGGCTCGTAGCCGTCCTTCTCCCGCGCCCAGGAGATGAACCAGGCATACGGCATGCCCTCGTTGCGCACCCCGTGCTGGGCGGTGCCCGTCTTGCCGCCGACCGTCACGCCCTTGAGCGCGGCGCGCCGGCCGCTGCCGTGCTCGACGACGTCGATCATCAGCTCCTGGAGCTGCTGCGCGGTGGCCGGCCCGACCACCTGGCGGGTGGGCCGGTGCGGACCCGCGGCCACCATGACGCCCCCGGCATCGGTCACCTTGTCGACGAGGTACGGCGGGGCCAGCTGACCCCCGTTGGCGACCACCGCCGCCACCATCGCCATCTGGAGCGGGGTGGCGGCGGTGTCGTACTGCCCGATGGCGGACAGGGCGAGCTGCGCGCGGTCCATACGGGTGTCGAAGGTGCTGGGCGCCACCGGGGACGGGATGCGCAGCCGGTCGTCGTTGAAGCCGAACCTGCGGGCGGTGGCGGCCATGGTGCGCAGCCCCAGCTCGGCCCCCAGACGCGCGAAGACGGTGTTGCACGAGGCCCGGAAGGCATAGCGGAGCGGGGCGTCCTCGCAGTCCTTGGCCGCGTTGCCGAGCCGGGTGGCGGTACCCGGCAGGGTGTAGGGATCGGGCGCGTCCGTACGGGCGTCGATGTCGGTGACCCGGCCGCTCTCCAGCGCGGCCGCCGCGGTGACGACCTTGAACGTGGAGCCGGGCGGATAGGTCTCCTGGAGCGCCCGGTTGAGCATCGGCCGGCGCGCGGCACCGTTCAGCCCGCGCCACGCCTCGTCCACCGCCGCGCCGTTGCCGGACAGCACGCCCGGCTCGTACGACGGCGTGCTGACCAGCGTCAGGATCCGCCCGGTGCGCGGCTCGACCGCGGCCACCGCGCCCTTCTTCCCGCCCAGCCCCGCGAAGGCGGCGCGCTGCATCCGGGCGTTGATCGTGGTGTGGACGTCGCCGCCCCGGCGGTGGGTACGGGTCAGCCGGTCCCACCAGGGGAAGGCGGTGAGCCGGTCGTCCACGCCGGAGAGGATGCCGTCCTCGGCCCGCTCCAGCAGCGAGGTGCCGTAGGTCTGCGAGGAGAACCCGGTGACCGGGGCGTACAGCGGGCCGTCGGTGTAGGTGCGTTCGTAGCGCAGCCGCCCGCCGCTGTCCCGGGACCCGGTGACCGGGCTGCCCTCGACCAGCACGGCGCCGCGCGGCTTCTCGTAACGGGCGATCGGCACCCGCCGGTTGGCCGGGTTCGCGCCGTAGCGCTCCGTCTCGACGACCTGCACCCGGGCGGCGTTGACCAGCAGGGCGACCAGCAGGAGGAAGGAGAACGCGGCGGTGTGCCGGATGCACCGGATCACCGCCCTGCCCCCTGGGCGGGGGCGGTCGGCGGGGGTGCCGGGCGCCGCCGGTCCGCCGGGGCGGGCGTCGCCGGCCGCGGGGTCCGGGCCCGGTCGCTGAGCCGCACCAGCAGCGCGATGATGATCCAGTTCGTGACGACGGACGAGCCGCCCTGCGCGAGGAACGGCATCGCCATCCCCGTCAGCGGGATCAGCCCCATCACCCCGCCCGCGATCACGAAGACCTGGAGGGCGGGAAGCACCGCCAGCCCGACGCCCAGCAGACTGCCGAAGGGGTCGTCCAGCCCGAGCGCGGCGCGGTAGCCGCGGGCCACCAGCAGGGCGTAGAGCAGGAACAGCGCGGTGAGCCCGGCCAGCCCCAGCTCCTCGCCGAAGGTCGCCAGGATGAAGTCGGACTTCATGGCGAAGCCGATCAGGGCCGAGTGGCCCTGGCCGAGTCCGGTGCCGAGCATCCCGCCCGCGGCGAAGGCGAAGAGCGACTGCGCCAGCTGCCCCGGCCCCCGGCCCTCCGCGATGCCGGCGAACGGGTGCTGCCAGTCCTCGACCCGGCTGTGCACGTGCGGCTCCAGCGTGCCGACGGCCGCGGCCCCGACGCCCGCCAGCAGCAGCCCGACCGCGATCCAGCCGGTCCGCCCGGTCGCCACGTACAGCAGCACGACGAAGACCCCGAAGAACAGCAGTGAGGTGCCCAGGTCGCGCTCCAGGACGAGGACGGCCACGCTGATCAGCCAGATCGCGACGATCGGCCCCAGCACCCGGCCGGCCGGGAGCTGCAGCCCCATCACCCGGCGGCCGACGTGCGCCAGCGCGGTGTGGTTGGCGGCGAGATAGGCCGCGAAGAAGACGGTGATCAGCACCTTGGCGAACTCGCCCGGCTGGATGGAGAATCCGGCGACCCGGACCCAGATCTTCGCCCCGTTGACGGCGGGGAAGAGGATCGGAGCCGCCATCAGGAGCAGTGCGAGGGCGGCGCACACGTACGCGTACCGCTGGAGCACGCGGTGGTCGCCCAGCAGCAGGACCACCGCGATGAAGAGGGTGACGCCGACCGTCGACCACATCAGTTGGGTGGGCGCCGCGTGGTCGCCCGGCGTCTCCAGGTCGAGCCGGAAGATCAGCACCAGCCCGAGGCCGTTGAGGAGCACGGCGGTGGGCAGCAGCAGCGGGTCGGCGTACGGGGCGCGCAGCCGGACGGCGAGATGGGCGAGCAGGGCGAGCCCGCCGAGCCCCGCGCCGTAGCGGACCGCGCCGCCGGGGAGGGCGTGGTGGGTGGCCAGTCCCACGACGGCGTACCCGCAGACGCTGATCAGCACGGCGCCCACGAGGAGGGCCAGTTCGACGCCGCGGCGCCTGGGCAGGAGCGGCAGGGGTGGGGGAGTGTCCGCGGGGCGCGCGGTGGCAGCCGCCCCGGCCGTTGCCGTCATGCCTGGCAACGTAGCAAGCACCGGCCGCTATTTCCGTTATGTCTGATACGGCGTTCGGACGGCATCCGACCGGGCGGCCACCGGACACCCCGCTGAGGCCCCCTGAACACGGCACAAATCCCCGCCGCCGGTGCGGAAGTGGCTCGCACGGCCCGGTCGCCGGGCGGCTGCGACGGGGCCCGTGGGCCCATGGGCGCGCGAAGGTGATCACCGGTCCGGTGGAACCATCTGCGTCTCCTTGTCCTCCGTGAAGGCAAGGGGCCGCGCAGGGCAGAGCGCGAGGGGGGTGGGGGTGACCGGCGGGGGAGTGACTAAGGGAAGAATCAGGGTCGGCCCAGGGGGCGTCCGGGGCTGTACCGGGTTGTTCCGTGAACGCGGCCAATGGCAGTTTGTAAACTCTTCCAGACCGAATAGAAGAAGGCCGAGCTCGTCACGCTGATGCGGACGACCGAACACACCGGTCGATGGCGTGGACGTGTGCCATGGCCACCGCGAGCGAGGGGCTATGGCGTACGTCACACCCGTGCACGCCGAGTGGAGGTCCCGTGTTGTCCCGGCAGCCCAGGGCCGCCGACCGCGGGTGACCGTCCCCCCTCGACGAAAGGCAGTATGAGCGTCATGACGACCCTCCGTTCCCGGATCCTCGCCTGGGCCGGCCGCATGTATCTGGCGAGAACCCAGAGGAAAGGCTTCGACCTGTCTCGAATGTCTTTCTTGCCCGAGTCCGTCCTGATGCCCCTGCGGCGCGACGGCCTCAACCCGGTGGGTGAGCTGGCTTCCGTCCGGGAGCGGGAGCCCATCAGCAAGCTTCCGGTGCCGATAGCCGCCAACGTCTGGCTGGTCACCGGCTACGACGAGGTCAAGGCGGTGCTCGGAAAGGCCAACGCCTTCAGTTCCGACTTCACCAACCTCGTCGGCAAGGCCGGTGCCGGCGCCGAACAGAATCCCGGCGGCCTGGGATTCGCCGACCCGCCCGTTCACACCCGCCTCCGCAGGCTCCTCACCCCCGAATTCACCATGCGCCGGCTCGGCCGGCTCACCCCCCGCATCCACGAGATCGTCGAGGAACGCCTCGACGCCATGGAAGAGGCGGGCAAAAACGGCGACCCGGTGGACATCGTCCACTCTTTCGCGCTGCCCATCCCCTCCCTCGTTATTTGCGAACTCCTGGGCGTCCCTTACGAGGACCGCGCCGACTTCGAGCGGCTGAGCGCGGCGCGCTTCGACCTTTTCAGCGGCGCCAACGCCTCCTTCGGGGCCATATCCGAATCGCTCTCCTATTTCCGGGACATCGTCAAGAAGCAGCGGGCGGACCCGGGTGACGGACTGCTCGGCATGATCGTCAAGGAACACGGCGACTCGGTGTCCGACGAGGAACTGGCGGGGCTGGCCGACGGCGTGCTGACCGGCGGCTTCGAGACCACCGCCAGCATGCTCGCGCTCGGCGCCCTGGTCCTCCTCCAGGACCCCAAGCACTTCGCGGCTCTCAACGACGGCGACGACGTCGTCGACCGCTACGTCGAGGAACTGCTGCGCTACCTGACCGTCGTCCAGGTCGCCTTCCCGCGCTTCGCCCGCGAGGACCTGGAGATCGGCGGGGTCCAGATCACCGCCGGGGACGTGGTGCTGTGCTCGCTCAGCGGCGCGGACCGGGACGGCAAACTGGGCCCGGAGATGGAGCAGTTCGACCCCTCCCGCAACGTCCCGTCGCACCTGGCCTTCGGCTACGGCATACACCGCTGCGTGGGCGCCGAACTCGCCCGGATGGAACTGCGCGCCGCCTACCCCGCCCTGGTCCGCCGCTTCCCCGCCATGCGCCTGGCCGCCAAGCCCGAAGAGCTCGAATTCCGCAAGCTGTCGATCGTCTACGGCCTCGACTCCCTCCCGGTCCGACTCAACGGCTGACCCCACCCCACCGGCTCGCCCCACCACCGCCCGCGAGCCGGCCCCCGCCCCCCGTCGCCCTCGTCACCACACCCGGACCCTCGCCCCGCCACCGCTCCTGACATCCGTTCCGCTTCCGCGAGTACGCGTAAAGCGCGCCTTAATTGGGCGGCAAACAAAGCCGTTGAGCGCGCCTGTGAGTTCCGGGGCTGCGTCTTTCGCCTATGCCCGGTGTGGTGGCGTCAGTGTGGACGCGCCCCCTCTCGGGAAAGCAGCGGTCCGATTCGGCGGAACGTCACGACGCGCGAGGGCTGAAGTGGCAGGAAGCCCGTCCGAACGGGTGGCGGCCGGACGAGGCCGCTTCTCCGCTGGGCCGCAGGCCGTAAGACCTGTGGAACATGAAGATCGAGAAGGCCATGGGACGGGAGACCGGAGGGGGCCAGTGATCGCCGCGGGAATCCCCCACGCCCCTCACGCGTGATCAGCGACAGCAAATGACAAAGAGCCGGACCCGATGGTGCTGGGTCCGGCTCTCGAAGTCTGGCACTTCAGCAGGTCAGCGGTCTGATCACGCTGGTCTGGCTGGAGTGCCCCCGGCAGGATTCGAACCTGCGCACACGGCTCCGGAGGCCGTTGCTCTATCCCCTGAGCTACGGGGGCGTTGCCGCTGTTTGTTGCGGCGACGGGTAGAACCCTACCAGCTCTGATGGGGTGTTCATGAACAGGTTTCGCGGGAGGTGAGGGAGGGCGTGAGGGGGCGTCCTAGCGCATGGGGAGTGGGTGGTGGTGGGGGTCGGGGAAAGGTCCCTCACACGGGGGCGGAAGTGGGTAAAACCGGGACGGCGCCGCAGGCGCGCCCCTAGTCTCATGGTGTGCCTGGCTTGTCCGGTCGGATCCTGGTTGTCGATGACAACAAGGTGATCCGGCAGTTGATCAGGGTCAACCTCGAGCTGGAGGGCTTCGAGGTCGTGACCGCGGCTGATGGTGCCGAGTGTCTGGACGTCGTGCACCACGTGAGACCGGACGTCGTGACCCTGGACGTCGTGATGCCGCGGCTGAACGGTCTGCACACCGCGGCGCGGCTGCGGTCCGATCCGCGGACGTGGGACATCCCGATCGCCATCGTCAGTGCGTGCACGCAGGGCGAGGTGGACAACGGGGAGACGGTGGGCGTGGACGCGTTTCTGGCCAAGCCGTTCGAGCCGACCGAGCTGGTGCGGACCGTGGGGAAGCTGGTGCGTGAGGGGCGGCAGCGGGGGCGCGGGCCCGAGGGCGGGGCGCAGGAGAAGGACGCCGGCGGCGAGGACGGGGAGAGCGACCGGGACGGGGCGGGAATGGTGGACGCGGGAGGGGACGCGGGGCCGGTGGCCCGGCCCGGGGGATGATCACCCGTGCGCGCCCCCGTCGGCCGGCCGGCGGGGTGTCCATAAAGCGAAACCGGGTCGCGTGGATGCCCCTGTCCTCCCATACGCTTGTCCCGTGACCCCCGCCGAGCTCTCCCGTACCGTCCTGCGCTCCGTGCGCGGTGCCGTCGAGGAGCGAGAGCTCTCCGTGCCCGTGCCGGCGCGGATCGTGGTGCAGCCGCCGCCGCGGCCCGGGTGCGGGGACTACGCCTCCAACGTCGCGCTGCAGCTCGCCAAGCCGGCGGGCCGGCCGGCCCGGGAGGTCGCCGAGATTCTGCGCAAGCGGCTGGCGGGAACCCCCGGCATCGACCGCGTGGAGATCGCCGGGCCGGGCTTTCTGAACTTCACGCTGGGCGACGGGGCGCTGGTCACGCTCGTACGGGACGTGCGGGCGCAGGGGCCGGCGTACGGGGACCGGAGCGCGGGGAACCGGCCGGTCGCCGACCTTGTCTCCGCCGACCCTGCCCCCGTCGGCCGTGTCTCTACCGGCCGTGCCTCCGCCGGGCGGCCCGGCCCGGGTGCTCGTGCGGCCGTGGTGGGCGAGGTGCTGGAGCGGATCGGGGCGGCGGCCGGGCGGACCGGCCGGGCCGACGGACACCCCGCGCTCGTCCCCGTCCCCGACGACCTCGCCACCCTCACCGCCCGGCTCGGTACCGACGAGGCCCGGTGGATCCTGCTGCGGCCGGCCGCCCACGATCCGGTCCGGGTGCCCGAGCGGCCCGTGCAGCGGGAGAGCAATCCGCGGTTCCGGGTGCAGTACGCCCATGCGCGGACCCGGGCGCTGGTGCGCAACGCGGCCGATCTCGGGTTCCTGAGCGAGCCCGGCGGCGTCGGGGCGCCGGCGGCCGCCGGGAGTGGTGCGGAGTTCCGGCCCGCGCCCGCCTCGGCGCACGCCCTGCACACCCTTCTCGCCGGCCATCCCTCCGTCGTCGAGGCCGCCGCGCGGTTGCGGGCGCCGGACCGCCTGGTGCGGCATCTGGAGGCGACGGCGGATGCGTTCTTCCGGTGGCACGACGACTGTCCGCCGCTGCCCGTCGGGGAGCAGAAACCCTTGGCCGTGCACCGCGCCCGGCTGGCCCTTGCCGAGGCCACCGGAACGGTGCTCGCCAACGGCCTGCGTCTGCTCGGCATCTCCGCTCCCGAACACCTCTGAATGATTTTGAGGGGATCTCCACTGTCATGAGTCGTTCCGCGCACCCCGCCGGGCCCCGGCATGCCGACGTGCTGCCCGAGGGGCACTACGCCGGGCCGCCCGCCGATCTCAACACCCTTGACCCGCGCGTCTGGTCCCGTACGGTCCGGCGCAACGCCGACGGTGTGGTCACCGTCGGCGGGCTGGACGTCACCTCGCTCGCCGAGGAGTTCGGCACTCCGGCCTACTTCCTGGACGAGGACGACTTCCGGGCCCGCTGCCGGGCCTGGAAGGACGCCTTCGGGCCGGACGCCGACGTGTTCTACGCCGGCAAGGCGTTCCTGTCCCGGGCCGTCGTGCGCTGGCTGCACGAGGAGGGGCTGAATCTCGACGTCTGCTCCGGCGGCGAGCTGGCGACCGCGCTGGGCGCCGGTATGCCCGCCGAGCGGATCGCGCTGCACGGCAACAACAAGAGCACCGAGGAGATCACCCGGGCCGTGGAGGCCGGGGTGGGACGGATCGTGCTCGACTCCTTCCAGGAGATCGTGCGGGTCGCCCACATCGCCGAGAAGCTCGGCAAGCGGCAGCGCGTGCAGATCCGGGTGACCGTCGGTGTCGAGGCACACACGCACGAGTTCATCGCGACCGCGCACGAGGACCAGAAGTTCGGCATCGCGCTGGCGGACGGGCAGGCGGCCGAGGCCGTACGCCGCGCCCTGAAGCTGGACGGGCTGGAACTCATCGGGATCCACAGCCACATCGGCTCGCAGATCTTCGACATGGCCGGTTTCGAGGTGTCCGCCCGGCGCGTGGTGCAGCTGCTGACCGACGTACGCGACGAGCACGGCATCGAGCTGCCCGAGATCGACCTCGGCGGCGGCCTCGGCATCGCGTACACCTCGGACGACGACCCGCGCGAGCCGCACGAGATCGCCAAGGCGCTGAGCGAGATCGTCAGCAAGGAGTGCGCCGCCGCCGGGCTGCGCGTGCCGCGGCTGTCGGTCGAGCCGGGGCGGGCGATCGTCGGCCCCACGGCCTTCACGCTCTACGAGGTCGGCACGGTCAAGGAGCTGGAGGGGCTGCGGACCTACGTGTCCGTGGACGGCGGGATGTCGGACAACATCCGCACCGCTCTCTACGACGCGGAGTACAGCGTGGCCCTGGTGTCGCGGACGTCCGGCGCCGAGCCGATGCTCTCGCGGGTCGTCGGCAAGCACTGCGAGAGCGGCGACATCGTCGTCCGCGACGCCTTTCTGCCGTCCGACGTGGCGCCGGGGGACCTGCTCGCGGTGCCGGCCACCGGGGCGTACTGCCGGTCCATGGCGAGCAACTACAACCACGCGCTGCGGCCCCCCGTCGTGGCCGTCAAGGACGGCGAGGCCAGAGTGATCGTCCGGCGTGAGACGGAGGAAGATCTCCTGCGGTTGGATGTCGGGTAGGGCCGGATCGCCGGGCCCCGGCACCGGATGAAATAAATGTCTCGGCATCCGGACGACGGACGGAATCTGCCGTCCGGTGCGTGAGACTGGTGCATGAGCAAGCTGAGAATCGCTGATCAATGAGAAGCAGAGGTCGAATGATGCGTACGCGTCCGCTGAAGGTGGCGCTCCTGGGCTGTGGTGTTGTCGGCTCAGAGGTGGCGCGCATCATGACGACGCACGCGGACGACCTCGCGGCCCGGATCGGCGCGCCCGTCGAGCTCGCCGGGATCGCCGTACGCCGCCCCGACCGGGTGCGCGACGGCGTCCCGGCCGAGCTGGTCACCACCGACGCGACCGCGCTGGTCAAACGCGGTGACATCGACGTCGTGATCGAGGTCATCGGCGGCATCGAGCCGGCCCGTGCGCTCATCACCACCGCTTTCGAGCACGGCGCGAGCGTGGTCTCCGCCAACAAGGCCCTGGTGGCGGCCGACGGCGCGGCGCTGCACGCGGCGGCCGAGGCCAACGGCGCGGACCTCTACTACGAGGCGGCCGTCGCGGGCGCGATCCCGCTGGTGCGGCCGCTGCGCGAGTCGCTGGCCGGCGACAAGGTCAACCGGGTCCTCGGCATCGTGAACGGGACCACCAACTTCATTCTCGACAAGATGGATTCGAGCGGCGCCGGCTACAGCGAGGCGCTCGACGAGGCGACCGCCCTCGGGTACGCGGAGGCCGACCCGACCGCCGACGTCGAGGGTTTCGACGCCGCCGCCAAGGCCGCGATCCTGGCCGGTATCGCCTTCCACACCCGGGTCACCATCGACGACGTGTACCGCGAGGGCCTGACGGAGGTCACCGCCGCCGACATGGCCTCCGCCAGGCGGATGGGCTGCACCGTAAAGCTGCTGGCGATCTGCGAGCGGGCCGCGGACGGCGCGTCGGTCACCGCGCGGGTGCACCCCGCGATGATCCCGCTGACGCATCCGCTCGCCTCCGTCCGCGAGGCGTACAACGCGGTCTTCATCGAGGCCGACGCGGCCGGCCAGCTCATGTTCTACGGGCCGGGCGCGGGCGGCTCGCCGACCGCCTCCGCGGTCCTCGGCGACCTCGTCGCGGTGTGCCGCAACAAGCTCGCCGGTGCCACCGGGCCGGGGGAGTCGGCGTACACCGCGTTGCCCGTCAGCCCCATGGGCGAGGTCGTCACGCGGTACCACATCAGTCTCGACGTGGCCGACAAGCCCGGCGTACTTGCGCAGGTCGCGACGGTCTTCGCCGAACACGGCGTATCGATCGATACGGTCCGTCAGCAGGGCAAGGACGGAGAGGCGGACCTCGTCGTGGTCACCCACCGGGCGACCGACGCGGCCCTCACGTCGACCGTCGGTGCACTGCGCGAGCTGGACACCGTCCGCGGTGTCGCCAGCATCATGCGGGTCGAAGGGGAGTAAAGGAACCCATGTCTGCCAATTCCACCGTGACCACCACGAGCCGTCAGTGGCGCGGAATCATCGAGGAATACCGTGACCGGCTGCCGGTCAGCGACACGACCGAGGTGGTCACCCTCCGGGAGGGCGGCACTCCCCTCGTACCGGCCCAGGTGCTCTCCGAGCGCACCGGCTGTGAGGTGCATCTCAAGGTCGAGGGCGCCAACCCCACCGGGTCCTTCAAGGACCGCGGCATGACGATGGCCATCACGCGCGCCAAGGAGGAGGGCGCCAAGGCCGTCATCTGCGCCTCCACCGGCAACACCTCCGCCTCGGCCGCCGCCTACGCGGTGCGGGCCGGCATGGTCTGCGCCGTGCTCGTCCCGCAGGGCAAGATCGCGCTCGGCAAGATGGGCCAGGCGCTGGTCCACGGCGCGAAGATCCTGCAGATCGACGGGAATTTCGACGACTGCCTGACGCTGGCCCGCGGCCTGTCCGACAACTACCCGGTCGCACTTGTGAACTCCGTCAACCCGGTGCGCATCGAGGGCCAGAAGACCGCCGCCTTCGAAATCGTCGACATGCTCGACGACGCGCCGGACATCCACGTGCTGCCCGTCGGCAACGCCGGCAACATCACCGCGTACTGGAAGGGCTACCAGGAGTACGCGGCGGACGGCATCGCCACCCACACCCCCCGCATGTGGGGCTTCCAGGCGTCCGGCAGCGCCCCGCTGGTGCGCGGCGAGGTCGTCAAGGACCCGCACACCATCGCCACCGCGATCCGCATCGGCAACCCCGCCTCCTGGTCGCACGCGGAGCGGGCGCGGGACGAGTCCGGCGGCTTCATCGACGCCGTGACCGACCGTCAAATCCTGGCTGCCTACCGGCTGTTGGCCGCGCAGGAGGGCGTCTTCGTGGAGCCCGCCTCGGCCGCTTCGGTGGCCGGTCTGCTCAAGGCCGCCGAGGAGGGCAAGGTCGACCCGGGCCAGCGCATCGTCTGCACGGTCACCGGCAACGGCCTCAAGGACCCGGACTGGGCGGTGGCCGGTGCGCCGCCGCCGGTGACGATCCCGATCGACGCGGACGCCGCCGCCGAGCGCCTCGGCCTCGCCTAGCCCGTCCGGCCGTACGCACTGACCTGCGCGTACGGCACCCGGTGACGGGGCCGGCCGGGCCCCGCCACCGCCCGCACAGCAAAGAGTGCAAAGGCTGCAAAGCCCCGCGAAGGCGGTATCGGGGCACAGGATGGCGCGCGACACGCATCGTGCGCCTCCTGTGCGCCCTATGTCGCGACAGAACCTTCCTTCGATAGGCTGGCAGTCAACTCCCCTCCCCACGGCACAACGCAGTGGTGCGCAGGGCACGTCAGAACAGTCCCCAGGAAGCCGGCCGGGCACTTCGGTGCCGCGGCGCTCCGGGGCAGTACCGCAGCATCAATCAAGGAGAGTCATCGAGCGATGGCCGGTCCCGCGTTCCGCGCCGCCGCCGTCCGGGTGCGCACCCCCGCTACCAGCGCCAATCTCGGTCCCGGCTTCGACGCCCTGGGTCTTTCCCTGGGCCTGTACGACGATGTCGTGGTGCGCGTCGCCGACTCCGGGCTGCACATCGACATCGCAGGTGAGGGCGCCGAAACCCTGCCGCGCGACGAGAGCCACCTGCTCGTACGGTCGATGCGCACCGCCTTCGACCTGCTCGGCGGCCAGCCGCGCGGCCTGGAAATCGTCTGCGCCAACCGCATCCCGCACGGCCGCGGCCTGGGCTCCTCCTCGGCCGCCATCTGCGCGGGCATCGTCGCCGCCCGCGCCGTGACGATAGGCGGCGAGCAGAAGCTCGACGACGCCGCGCTGCTGGAGCTGGCCACCGAGATCGAGGGCCACCCCGACAACGTCGCCGCCTGTCTGCTCGGCGGCTTCACGCTCGCCTGGATGGACACCGGATCCGCCCGCGCGATCCGGATGGATCCCGCCCGTTCCATCGTTCCGGTGGTCTTCGTGCCCGGAAAGCCGGTGCTCACCGAGACCGCCCGCGGACTGCTGCCGCGCACCGTCCCGCATGTGGACGCCGCGGCCAACGCCGGTCGCGCCGCACTGCTCGTCGAGGCCCTGACCAGGCGCCCCGAGCTGCTGCTCGCCGCGACCGAGGACCGACTCCACCAGGAATACCGCGCCCCCGCGATGCCGGAGAGCGTGGCCCTGGTGAACCGACTGCGTGCGGACGGCGTCCCCGCGGTCGTGTCCGGTGCGGGCCCCACGGTGCTCGCGCTGGTCGAGGACGCGGCGGCCGAGAAGGTCGCGGCGCTGGCGGGTGAGGGGTGGGCGGCCAACCGGCTGACCCTCGACGCGGCAGGCACCTGTGTCCTGCCGCTCGCCGGGTGATCACGCGGGTGATCGACGATTGCCGGTCTTTGAGAGGGGGAATGTTTGTTGGATCCGGTAGTGTTAACCTCAAGTGAGTACGAGACGCCGCAGTGGCGCTGTGCTTCGTGTCCCCATTCGGGACCACCTTTCTTCCGGGAGCCTCCCAAACTGCTTGGAGCAATTGCCTGAGCGGAAGCGAGCATGCTCCGGAATCGGCGTGACGACTTGAGTCACTCTGCATCTCTTCACGCCGTAGTCATGAATTGATTTCTCCGCCACTTCCGGCGGGACCACCGCCCCGGCCCGGTCCGCAAGACACAGGGACCCAGCCGGACAGCACAACCGGTCGCCGAGCCAGACAGGCCGACGCCCGCTCCAGGGAAGGACCCTTCGTGAGCGACACCACCGATCTGATGGGCGCGCGCACCGACGGCAGTGCCACCACGCCCGCCACGGACGCTCCCGCCGCTCCTGCAACGACGCGGCGCCGCCGTTCCGGCACCGGCCTTGACGGCATGGTCCTGGCAGAGCTCCAGCAGGTCGCCTCCGGCCTCGGTATCAAGGGCACCGCGCGGATGCGCAAGAGCCAGCTGATCGAGGTCATCAAGGAGCGGCAGGCCGGAGGCTCGGGCACCGCCGCCAAGGCCGACGCGTCCACCGACACCGAGACCAAGCCCAAGCGCCGCACGACCTCCAAGGCCCGTACCGGCGAGGACGCCGCCGAGCCCACCGCCAAGGCGGAGAAGGCCGAGCGCGTCAAGGCGGGCAAGGCCACGGACCAGTCCGGCGCCCAGCAGCAGATCGACATCCCCGGCCAGCCCGTCAGCGACGAGCAGCCGGCCGGCGAGCGCCGTCGGCGCCGGGCCACCTCCGCCGCGGGCAGCCCCGACACCGCCGGTGACCTCAAGACCGACACCAAGGTCGAGGCGAAGACCGAGGTCAAGGCCGACGCCAGGACCGACACCGCGGTCTCCCCGCAGGAGACCGGCGAGGGCCGGCCGGGCAAGGCCGGCGAGCGCCAGGACCGCGGCGACCGTCAGGACCGCGGGCAGAAGGGCGACCGCGGCGACCGCCGCCAGCGCGACCGCGGCGACCGCGGTGACCGCGGCGACCGCCGCAAGGGCGACGCCGGCGACGGCGGCCAGGGTGGTCAGGGCGGTCAGCGCCAGGGCCGGGACCGCCGCGATGATGACGACGACTTCGAGGGCGGCCGTCGCGGCCGTCGCGGCCGCTACCGCGACCGCCGGGGCCGTCGCGGGGGCCGTGAGGACTTCGGCAACGAGCCGCAGGTCTCCGAGGACGACGTGCTGATCCCCGTCGCGGGCATCCTCGACATCCTCGACAACTACGCGTTCATCCGGACCTCCGGCTACCTGCCCGGTCCGAACGACGTCTACGTCTCGCTCGCCCAGGTCCGCAAGAACGGCCTGCGCAAGGGTGACCACGTCACCGGTGCGGTCCGCCAGCCCAAGGACGGCGAGCGGCGCGAGAAGTTCAACGCGCTGGTCCGCCTCGACACGGTCAACAGCGTGGCGCCCGAACAGGGCCGCGGACGGCCGGAGTTCGGGAAGCTGACGCCCCTCTACCCGCAGGAGCGGCTGCGCCTCGAAGGTGAGTCGGGCGGCCTGACGACCCGGATCATCGACCTGGTCGCGCCGATCGGCAAGGGCCAGCGCGGTCTGATCGTGGCCCCGCCGAAGACCGGTAAGACCATGATCATGCAGGCGGTCGCCAACGCGATCACCCGCAACAACCCCGAGTGCCACCTGATGGTCGTCCTCGTCGACGAGCGTCCCGAAGAGGTCACCGACATGCAGCGGTCGGTGAAGGGCGAGGTCATCTCCTCGACCTTCGACCGCCCGGCCGAGGACCACACCACCGTCGCCGAGCTGGCCATCGAGCGCGCCAAGCGCCTGGTGGAACTGGGCCACGACGTGGTCGTCCTGCTGGACTCGATCACCCGTCTGGGCCGTGCGTACAACCTCGCCGCCCCGGCGTCGGGCCGCATCCTGTCCGGTGGTGTCGACTCCACGGCGCTCTACCCGCCGAAGAAGTTCTTCGGTGCGGCGCGCAACATCGAGGACGGCGGCTCGCTGACCATCCTGGCCACCGCGCTGGTCGAGACCGGCTCGCGGATGGACGAGGTGATCTTCGAGGAGTTCAAGGGCACCGGCAACATGGAGCTCAAGCTCGACCGGAAGCTCGCGGACAAGCGCATCTTCCCCGCGGTGGACGTGGACGCGTCCGGTACCCGTAAGGAAGAGATCCTGATGGGCAGCGACGAGCTGGCCATCGTCTGGAAGCTGCGCCGGGTGCTGCACGCCCTGGACCAGCAGCAGGCCATCGAGCTGCTGCTGGACAAGATGAAGCAGACGAAGTCCAACGCGGAGTTCCTGCTGCAGATCCAGAAGACGACGCCGACCGCGGGCAACGGCAACGACTGACGCCCCGCAACGCGCTCCACACGGCCCCCCTCGCCCCTACGGGTGAGGGGGGCCGTGTGCTGCGTGCCCCGTACGGTGCGCGCCCGCCGCCGGTGATCTGTGAGCCACGCCGCCTCCGAAGCGGCTCCGAGCTGCCCTTTCTGAGACCTTCCGCACAGATCCGTCCCGGACGCAACGTTTCGGCCATGGCTGGTTTCAGCGCGAAAGTCCAGGTGAGAAGGGAGGACGCCGCGCGCCGTCGGCAGCTGTTCCGCGAGATTTCTAAGAAATCGCTCATCACTCGCTGTGCAACCCTTCCCGTCAGCCTCCCGTCTGACAAGGAGCAACGAGCCGTGACAGCACGCAGCACGGTGGCGGCGAGGGGTAGCCGAGTGAGCGAGGACTGAGGAGCAGATGGCGGACAGCAACGGGACCGCGACGGCCGAAAGCCGGGCCCGCGGCATACGTGCCACGGGCCGCCGGCGCAGGACGCCGAGCCGGCGCCGCAGGGCCCTGACGATCAGCCTGTGCGCGCTCACCAGCGTCGTACTTCTCGGTGGTGCCGGGCTCGGATACGTCTACTTCAAACTCAACGGCAATCTGAAGGGCGTCGACATCAACGCCGCCCTCGGCCACGACCGGCCGCAGAACGTCGACGACGGATCCATGGACATCCTCGTCATGGGGTCGGACTCGCGCGCCGGCAAGAACGGCGAGTACGGCAAGGACGAGGGCGGGGCGCGCTCCGACACCGCGATGGTCGTGCACGTCTACAAGGGCCACAAGAAGGCCAGCGTCGTGAGCATCCCGCGCGACACCCTGATCAAGCGGCCCGACTGCACCAAGAACGGCCGGAACGTACCCGGCGCGCAGCGGACGATGTTCAACACCGCCTTCGAGGTCGGCGGGCCGGCCTGCGCCGTCAAGACCGTCGAGTCGATCAGCGGCATCCGTATGGACCACTTCATCGAGGTCGACTTCTCCGGCTTCAAGAAGCTCATCGACGCGCTGGGCGGGGTGGACATCACCACCCGCAAGGCGATCGACGACGACAAGAGCCATCTGCACCTCCAGCCGGGCAAGCACACCCTCGACGGCGAGCAGTCCCTCGGCCTGGTGCGGACCCGGCACGGCGTCCCCGGCGGCGACGGCAGCGACCTCGGCCGCATCCAGCTGCAGCAGACGTTCCTCAAGGCCCTGATGAACCAGGTCAAGAACGTCGGGGTGCTCACCAACCCAACCAAGCTCTACGACGTCGCCGACACCGCCACCAAGGCCATCACCACCGACACCGACCTCAACTCGGTCAGCGAACTGACCGGGCTGGCCAAGAGCCTCGGCTCCATCGGGTCGAACAACATCGACATGGTGACGCTGCCGGTCGCGTACGACACCGCCAACCCCGACCGGGTGGTGCCGCTCACCAAGCACGGCAAGCAGGTCTGGGACGCGCTGCGCAACGACCAGGACATCCCCAAGTCCGCGCTCAAGGGCTCGGCCGGTGACACGGGCGGCACCAGCCGCTACGTGAAGTAGCCGGCGGGACCGTGCCGCGGGCGGGAATAGTTGCGCGGGTACCCCGGTTTTGGGAGATACGGCTAGTCCTGGCAGACTGGACCGTCGGCCCCGGTTCACGTGACGCAACCCGCGACACGACCCGGGTGCACTCCCGAACCTAGGAGAATCCCTTGAAGCGCGACATCCACCCGGAGTACGTCGAGACCCAGGTCAGCTGCACCTGCGGCGCGTCGTTCACCACCCGTAGCACCGTGGCCGGCGGCAGCATCCGTGCCGACGTGTGCTCCGAGTGCCACCCGTTCTACACGGGCAAGCAGAAGATCATGGACACGGGCGGCCGCGTGGCCCGCTTCGAGGCCCGCTTCGGCAAGGCCGCCGCTGCCAAGAAGTAGCGACTCACAAGGCGCCGGTTCCCGGTCGCCCCTGCCCAGGGGTGACCGGACCGGCGTCTTTGTTTGCGTCGTCCCAGGTCTCCCGTCACCCGGCGGGAGGTCCGGGGGTCACCCCCGGACAGCACAGTCAGCCAGCCAGCAGAGGAACCCACGATGTTCGAGGCGGTCGAGGAACTGATCGGCGAGCACGCCGATCTCGAGAAGCGGCTGGCCGACCCCGCGGTCCACGCCGACCAGCGCGAGGCCATGCGGCTCAACAAGCGCTACGCCGAGCTGACCCCGATCATCACGACGTACCGCGACTGGAAGCAGACCGGCGACGACATCGAGACCGCGCGCGAATTCGCCGCGGACGACCCGGACTTCGCCGACGAGGCCAAGGAGCTCGACGTCCGCCGCGAGGTGCTGACCGAGAAGCTGCGGCTGCTGCTCGTCCCGCGCGACCCCAGCGACGACAAGGACGTCATCCTCGAGGTCAAGGCCGGTGAGGGCGGCGAGGAGTCCGCGCTGTTCGCCGGCGACCTGCTGCGGATGTACCTGCGCTACGCCGAGCGGGTCGGCTGGAAGACCGAGATCCTCGACGCCAACGAGTCCGACCTCGGCGGCTACAAGGACGTCCAGGTCGCGGTGAAGACCAAGGGCGGGGGCGGCGCCACCGAGCCCGGCCAGGGCGTCTGGGCGCGGCTGAAGTACGAGGGCGGGGTGCACCGCGTGCAGCGCGTGCCCGCCACCGAGTCGCAGGGCCGCATCCACACCTCCGCGGCCGGTGTGCTGGTCACCCCCGAGGCCGAGGAGGTCGAGGTCGAGATCGTGGCCAACGACCTGCGGATCGACGTGTACCGCTCGTCGGGTCCCGGCGGCCAGTCCGTCAACACCACCGACTCCGCGGTGCGCATCACCCACCTGCCGACCGGCATCGTCGTCTCCTGCCAGAACGAGAAGAGCCAGCTCCAGAACAAGGAGCAGGCGATGCGCATCCTGCGGTCCCGGCTGCTGGCCGCCGCCCAGGAGGAGGCCGAGCGCGAGGCGTCCGACGCCCGCCGCAGCCAGGTCCGCACGGTCGACCGCTCCGAGCGCATCCGCACGTACAACTTCCCGGAAAACCGCATCTCGGACCACCGGGTCGGCTTCAAGGCGTACAACTTGGACCAGGTGCTCGACGGCGAGCTGGACCCGGTCATCCAGGCGTGCGTCGACGCAGACTCGGCGGCCAAGCTCGCCGCCGCCCAGTAAGCCCGCAAGACCCGTACGTACCGGCTGGAGACCGCATCCCCCAGGGGATGCCCGGACCCCGGCCGGGGAAGACGCAGCGCACCAGGAGGAAGGCCCGTGAACCTGCTGCTCGCCGAGGTGGCCCAGGCCACCCAGCGGCTGGCCGACGCCGGCGTGCCCTCACCCCGCTTCGACGCCGAGGAGCTCGCCGCGCACGTGCACGGCGTCAAGCGGAGCCAGCTGCACACCGTCCCCGACGCGGACTTCGACGCCCGCTACTGGGAGGCCATCGCGCGCCGTGAGGCCCGCGAACCGCTCCAGCACATCACCGGACGGGCGTTCTTCCGGTACCTCGAACTCCATGTCGGCCCGGGGGTGTTCGTGCCCCGCCCGGAGACCGAGTCGGTGGTCGGCTGGGCGATAGACGCCGTACGGGCCATGGACGTCGTCGAGCCGCTGATCGTCGACCTGTGCACCGGCTCCGGGGCGATCGCGCTGGCGCTGGCACAGGAGGTGCCGCGCTCGCGGGTGCACGCCGTGGAGCTGTCCGAAGAGGCCCTGGAGTACGCCCGCAAGAACGTCGAGGGGTCCCGCGTCGTTCTCCATCACGGCGACGCGCTGACCGCGCTTCCCGAACTGGACGGGCAGGTGGACCTGGTCGTCTCCAACCCGCCGTACATCCCGCTGACCGAGTGGGAGTACGTCGCCCCCGAGGCCCGCGACCACGACCCGGAGCTGGCGCTGTTCTCGGGCCCGGACGGCCTGGACACCATCCGTGGCATCGAGCGGACCGCACACCGCCTGCTGCGGCCCGGTGGCGTGGTCGTCATCGAGCACGCCGACACCCAGGGCGGACAGGTGCCGTGGATCTTCACCGAGGAGCGGGGCTGGGCCGACGCGGCCGACCACCCCGACCTGAACAACAGGCCCCGTTTCGCCACCGCGCGCCGGGCGACGCCATGACGCGTCCTGCCCTGACGCCTGATGCAGCCGATGCATCCGATGTATTCGTTCCGCACGAGGAGGTCCCGTAATGGCACGGCGATACGACTGCAGCGACGCGACCGACCGCGCCACCGGTCTGCGCGAGGCCGCCTCGGCCGTCCGCCGCGGTGAGCTGGTCGTGCTGCCGACCGACACCGTCTACGGCATCGGCGCGGACGCCTTCAGCGCCGAGGCCGTCGGCGACCTGCTGGAGGCCAAGGGCCGCGGCCGGGGCATGCCCTCCCCGGTCCTCGTCGGATCCCCCAACACCCTGCACGGCCTGGTCACCGACTTCTCCGAGCAGGCGTGGGAGCTGGTCGACGCCTTCTGGCCCGGCGCGCTCACCCTCGTCGCCAAGCACCAGCCGTCGCTGACCTGGGACCTCGGCGAGACCCGCGGCACGGTCGCGGTGCGGATGCCGCTGCACCCCGTCGCGATCGAGCTGCTCACCGAGTTCGGCCCGATGGCCGTCTCCAGCGCCAACCTGACCGGCCACCCCTCCCCGCAGGACTGCGACGCGGCCCAGGAGATGCTGGGCGACTCGGTCTCCGTCTACCTCGACGGCGGCCCGACGCCCGCCGCCGTGCCGTCGTCGATCGTCGACGTCACCGGAAAGATCCCCGTGCTGCTGCGCGAGGGCGCGCTCAGCGCGGAGGAGCTGCGCAAGGTGGTACCCGAGCTCGAGGTGGCCAATTGATGGCGCCCCTGGGGCGTGGCATAGCGGGACCCGGCGACGACAACCCCCTTCCCCCCGCACCCCCCGCATCGCTGTTCCGGATCCTGCACGTCAGCACCGGCAACGTCTGCCGCTCGCCGATCACCGAGCGGCTGCACCGCCATGCCCTGGCACTGCGGCTCGGCGGGGAGCAGAGCGGAGGGCTGGTCGTGGAGAGCGCCGGCACCTGGGGCCATGAGGGCGCCCCGATGGAGGCGCACGCCGCGACCGTGCTCACGGACTACGGCGCCGACCCGGCCGGCTTCATCGGCCGGGAACTGCTCGACGAGCACGTCATCCGCGCCGACCTGGTGCTCACCGCCACCCGCGACCACCGAGCCCAGGTCATCTCCATGGGCCACTCCGCGGGGCTGCGCACCTTCACCCTCAAGGAGTTCAACCGGCTGGTACGGGCCATAGACCCCGCCACGCTGCCCGACCCCGACCCGGCCCGGCCGGACGGCGGGCTGGTCGAGCGGGCCCGGGCGCTGGTCGGCGCCGCCGCGGCGCTGCGCGGCTGGCTGCTGGCGCCCAACCCGGAGTCCGACGAGGTCTACGACCCCTACGGAGCCCCCATCACCTTCTTCCGCTCCATCGGCGACGAGATCAACCAGGCGCTGGACCCGGTCGTCACCGCCCTGACGGGGGTCCCTGCGCGGGCGTAGCGGGCCCGGGCGCGACCGCGGGCCCCGAGCGGACCGGCACACCGCGCCCGATCGCCGTGGCGCGCCTACATTGGGACTACGTCCCGTACGAGGCCCGGAGCCAGCGATGCCCGCCACCACCGCGTCACCCCGCAGCGAGTCCCCGACCAGCGGTGTTCCGGCCGCCGAGGCCGCCACCGCGCCCGGAGCCGACGCCGGCCGGCCGCTGGAGGAACGGGCCCGGGCCGCCGCCCGGGAGGGCGTCACCCGCCCCGCGGGCGCGCCGGACTTCGCCGCGCTGCTGCGCCAGGACCCCGAGATCGCCGGCGTACTGCTCGGCGAGAGCGCCCGCCAGAGCGACGGACTTCAGCTGATCGCCGCGGAGAACTTCACCTCACCGGCCGTGCTGGCCGCGCTCGGCTCCCCGCTGGGCAACAAGTACGCCGAGGGCTATCCCGGCGCCCGGCACCACGGCGGCTGCGAGATCGTCGACCTCGCCGAGCGGATCGCGGTGGAGCGCGCCAAGGCCCTTTTCGGCGCCGAACACGCCAACGTCCAGTCCCACTCCGGGTCTTCGGCCGTGCTGGCCGCCTACGCCGCCCTGCTGCGCCCCGGTGACACCGTTCTGGCCATGTCGCTGCCCCACGGCGGACATCTGACCCACGGCTCGCCCGCCAACTTCTCCGGCCGCTGGTTCGACTTCGCCGGCTACGGCGTCGACGAGGAGACCGGGCTGCTGGACTACGACGCGATCCGCGAGCTGGCCCGCGCCCGCCGCCCCAAGGCGATCGTCTGCGGCTCGATCTCCTACCCCCGCCACATCGACTACGCCGCCTTCCGCGACATCGCCGACGAGACCGGCGCCTATCTGATCGCGGACGTCGCACACCCGCTGGGGCTGATCGCCGGGGGAGCGGCACCCAGCCCCGTCCCGTACGCCCATGTGGTGTGCGGCACCACCCACAAGGTGCTGCGCGGGCCGCGCGGCGGGCTGATCCTGTGCGGCGAGCGGCTGGCCGAGCGGATCGACCGCGCCGTGTTCCCGTTCACCCAGGGGGGTGCGCAGATGAACGCGGTCGCCGCCAAGGCCGTCGCCTTCGCGGAGGCCGCCACGCCCGCCTTCGCCGCGTACGCCCACCAGGTAGTCGCCAACGCCCGGGCGCTCGCCGAGGCGCTGGCCGGGCAGGGCCTGACGATCACCACCGGCGGCACCGACACCCATCTGATCACCGCCGATCCCGCCCCCCTCGGCCTGGACGCGCGCACCGCACGGGGCCGGCTGGCGGCCGCCGGGATCGTGCTGGACACCTGCGCGCTGCCCTGCGAGGACGAGCCCGCCGCCCGCCGCACCGGGATCCGCCTGGGCACCGCCGCGGTGACGACGCAGGGGATGGGCGAGGACGAGATGGCGGCGATCGCCGGGCTGATGGTGGCGGCGCTGCGGGAGGAGGGGGCGGCGGCCCGCGCCGCGACGGTCACTTTGGTCCATGCTTTTCCGCCTTATCCCGATCAGGGGTGAGGGCGGGAACCGTCCGCCGACGCGAGGCGTCTTCTCCTGTATTCACGGCCAGGGGGCGGACACGCATAGGGTGTGGGGCTGTGATGGCCAGCTATACCGATGGGGCAGCCCGTGCGTGAATACCTGCTGACGCTGTGCGTCACGGCCGCGGTCACCTACCTGCTGACCGGGCCGGTGCGGAAGTTCGCGATCGCGGCCGGTGCGATGCCGGAGATCCGCGCGCGTGATGTGCACCGCGAACCGACACCGCGGCTCGGCGGTATCGCCATGTTCGGCGGCCTGTGCGCCGGCCTGCTGGTCGCCTCGCACCTGACCAACCTCAAGAGCGTCTTCGAGAACTCCAACGAGCCGCGGGCGCTGCTGTCGGGCGCCGCGCTGATCTGGATCCTCGGCGTGCTGGACGACAAGTGGGGCGTGGACGCCCTGGTCAAGCTGGGCGGCCAGATGATCGCCGCGGGTGTGATGGTCCTCCAGGGCCTGACCATCCTGTGGATCCCGATCCCCGGCGTCGGCACGGTCTCGCTGACCCCCATGCAGGGCACGCTGCTGACCGTCGCGCTGGTCGTGATCACCATCAACGCGGTGAACTTCGTCGACGGCCTGGACGGGCTGGCCTCCGGCATGGTGTGCATCGCCGCCGCCGCGTTCTTCATGTACGCGTACCGGATGTGGTTCGGCTACGGCATCGAGGCGGCCGCGCCCGCCACGCTGTTCTCCGTCGTGCTGATGGGCATGTGCCTGGGCTTCCTGCCGCACAACATGCACCCGGCGCGGATCTTCATGGGCGACTCGGGCTCGATGCTGATCGGCCTGGTCATGGCGGCCGGCGCGGTCTCGGTGACCGGCCAGGTCGACCCGGACCTGCTCAACCAGAAGGCCGGCGGTCTGCGTGAGGCCACCCACGCGATGGTGCCGGTCTACATCCCGCTGCTGCTGCCGCTGACGGTCATCGCGGTGCCGGTCGCCGACCTGATCCTGGCGATCGTGCGCCGTACGTGGAAGGGCCAGTCGCCGTTCGCGGCCGACCGCGGGCACCTCCACCACCGGCTGCTGGAGATCGGGCACTCGCACAGCCGGGCGGTGCTGATCATGTACTTCTGGTCGGCGCTGATCGCCTTCGGCGCGGTCGCCTACTCGGTGAACAACGCGAGCATGTGGATCGTGCTGGGCATCGTGCTGCTGAGCGCGGTGGGACTGGTGCTGCTCCTGCTGCCGCGCTTCTCGCCGCGGGCCCCGCGCTGGGCCGAGCGGATGGTGCCGCCCCGCTACCGCAGGGTCGTGCGGACGGTCCTGGTGCCGTCGGCGGACCGTGCGGAGGAGGACGCCGCGGAGGCGGCCGAGGGGGAGCGCGAGCCGGTCCCCGCGGGCATCAACGGGGCCACCGCGATCGGCGACCGGTCACGCTTCGTGGACCACCGCAGGGCGGGCAGTCACCACTGAGACGAAGATTCGGTCGCCCGAAAGGGCATCGAAAATCGGACGTGTTGACCCCATACCAGACAAAAAACCAGCTGTCCGTGCACCAACGCGCGGGTTCACGCTCACGTGTGACAGGGTCCACACGAACCAGGTAAAGACCTCATCAAATAGTTTGTGATACCGTTCACTAAACCCGGTGACAGAGCCGCAGGACCGTAGTGCGACGGTCGTTCGGCCTCAGGTTCCGCCTCTGACCGGGTCTACGCTCGTCCCTGACGACACACCCCCACCCCTTGCCGGAGCGCCGCCATGCAGTCGAATGACGCCCGACTACTCCTTCACGCCGTCGTGCCCACGTTTGCCGTCGGCGTCATCGCCGTTGCGGTGAGCGCTGTGGTCGCGGGCGCGGCGGGAGCGATCGGCGCCGTCGTCGGCACCGTGCTCGTGATGCTCGTCATGGGGGTCGGCCTCGTGGTCCTGCAAAAGACCGCGAGGAATCTTCCGCAGCTGTTCCAGATGATGGGCCTGCTGCTCTACACGACGCAGATCCTGTTCGTGCTGCTCTTCCTGCTCGCGTTCAAGGACACAACGCTGTTCGACACCAAGGCATTTGCGTTCACATTGCTCGGCGCCACCCTCGTGTGGATCGCGGCGCAGACCCGCGGTCATATGAAGGCGAAGATTCTGTACGTGGATCCCCACTCCGCCGAGTCGAAGAAGGCGGAGACGGCGGGGTCGCCGACGTGACACGTAGGGCCGAGATAAAAGCCCTCATGCGGGCCTGCTATCGTCCGGTGCCAACTGCGGCACAGATGGCGCAGGCGGCTGAGCTCCCGAGTCCCACTCGATGGAACGGGCAGTTCTCGCGGCCGATGCCTGTGATCCGGCCCGGCCCAGCGCCAGCCGGCCGCCCCCAAATCCGTAAGACCAGTCCAGTGCCGCTCCGTGGCTCAACGCCGCGCCGACACAACGAGGTTGCCGTACCCATGCGCCACGCTGAAGGAGCTCGCGGTGAGTGCTGAAACGATGCTCGCCTTCGAGACCGACTGCCACATCTTTTCCGGGTGCGGCTTTGATGCTCCCGGGCTTCATAACTTCGTCTTCCGGCCGCTCTTCACCATCAACGGCTTCGAGTTCAACAAGCCGATGCTGCTGGCCCTGCTCAGCACGGTCGTCGTTGTCGGCTTCTTCTGGGCCGCATTCGGCAAGGCGAAGGTGGTCCCCGGAAAGCTGCAGATGATCGGCGAGGCGGGCTACGACTTCGTGCGCCGCGGACTCGTCTATGACGCGCTCGGGAAGCGAGAGGGCGACAAGTACGTCCCCTTCATGGTCTCGCTGTTCTTCTTCGTGTGGATCATGAACCTGTGGTCGATCATTCCGGTCGCCGCCTTCCCGGTCACGTCGGTCATCGCCTTCCCCGTGGGCCTCGCGGCGATCGTCTACATCCTGTGGGTCTACCTGACCTTCAAGAAGCACGGTTTCGTCGGCGCCCTGAAGAACATCACCGGCTATGACAAGTCGCTCGGCTGGGTCCTGCCGCTGATCGTGGTCATCGAGTTCCTCTCGAACATGATCATCCGGCCGTTCACCCACGCGGTCCGGCTCTTCGCGAACATGTTCGCGGGCCACCTGCTGATCCTGATGTTCACCATCGCCAGCTGGTACCTGCTGAACGGCGTCGGCGTCGTCTACGCCGGCGCGTCGTTCCTGATGACCCTCGCGATGACGGCCTTCGAGCTCTTCATCCAGGCCGTCCAGGCGTACGTCTTCGTCCTGCTGGCCTGCAACTACGTCCAGGGCGCGCTCGCCGAGCACCACTGAGCACCCCTCTCCCAGCCCCAACAGCTGTCCGGTGGCCAACCCCCACCGGTCCGTGAAATGAGAAGGAAGTAACGGCATGTCCGCTGCTCTCGAGACCGTCAACCTCGCCTCCGCGAACGCCTTCACCGGTAGCGCCAGCGCGATCGGCTACGGCCTGGCCGCCATCGGCCCCGGCGTCGGCGTCGGCATCATCTTCGGTAACGGCACCCAGGCCCTCGCCCGTCAGCCCGAGGCGGCCGGTCTGATCCGTACCAACCAGATCATGGGTTTCGCCTTCTGTGAGGCGCTCGCCCTCATCGGCATCGTCATGGGCTTCGTTTTCAAGTAAACGAAACCTTCGACATCCATTCAGACGGAAGGCACTGATGTGAACGCCCTGGTCACCATGGCGGCGGAGGTTCCCGAGAACCCCCTGATCCCGCCGATTCCAGAGCTGGTCATCGGCCTGATCGCTTTCTTCATCGTCTTCGGCATCCTCGCCAAGAAGCTCCTCCCGAACATCAACAAGGTTCTGGATGAGCGCCGGAAGCTGATCGAAGGCCGGATGGAAGAAGCCGAATCGCTTCAGGCCGAGGCTCAGCAGGTCCTCGCGGACTACCGGGCCCAGCTGGCCGACGCCCGCCACGAGGCCGCGCGGCTGCGCCAGGAGGCGCAGGAGCAGGGCGCGACCCTCATCGCGGAGATGCGCACCGAGGGCCAGCGGCAGCGTGAGGAGATCATCGCTGCCGGTCACGCCCAGATCGAGGCGGACCGCAAGGCGGCTGCGCAGGCGCTGCGCCGCGACGTCGGCACCCTCGCCGTCGAGCTGTCCGGCAAGATCGTCGGAGAGTCGCTGGAGGACGTGTCCCGGCAGAGCCGGACCGTCGACCGGTTCCTCGACGAGCTCGAGGCGGGCGCGACGAAGGCTGAGGCCGGCCGATGAACGGAGCGAGCCGCGAGGCACTCGCCTCCGCGCGCGAGCAGCTCGACGCGCTGACGGACAACACCTCCGTCGACGCGACGACGCTCGCCGAGGAGCTGGCTGCCGTCACCGCTCTGCTCGACCGCGAGGTGTCGCTGCGTCGGGTCCTGACCGACCCGGCGCAGGGCGCCGAGGCGCGGGCCGAGCTGGCCGGACGACTGCTCGGCAGCCGGGTCGGCGCCCCGACCGCGGAGCTGGTCGCGGGCATGGTCCGCTCCCGCTGGTCGCGCTCGCGTGACCTGGCGGACGCGATGGAGGAGCTGGCCTACAGCGCCGACCTCGTCGCGGCCCAGCGTGCCGGCGGGCTCGACGACGTCGAGGACGAGCTGTTCCGGTTCGGCCGGATCGTCAGCTCCAACCTCGAACTGCGCCGGGCGCTCACCGACCGCAACGCGTCGGTTTCGGCCAAGACGGAGCTGCTGCACTCGCTGCTGGGCGGCCGGGCCAACCCGGTCACCGAGCGGATCGTGATCCGTCTTGTCGTACAGCCGCGGGGCCGTAGCCTGGAAGCGGGGCTCGACGCCCTCTCCAAGCTGGCGGCGCACCGCCGGGACCGGATGGTCGCGGTGGTCACCTCCGCGGTGCCCCTCAGTGAAGGACAGCGGGAGCGCCTGAGCGCCACCCTGGCCTCGCTGTACGGACGGCAGATCCACCTGAACCTCGACGTGGACCCCGAGGTCCTCGGCGGAGTCCAGGTCCGGATCGGCGACGAGGTCATCAACGGGACCATCGCGGCGCGCCTCGAAGAGGCGGCGCGGCGGTTGGCCGGCTGACCCAGCCACCAACTCAAGAGCTGCACAACCGGCGGTCAGGCGCCGGACCAGCCGGCCGGACCCACAGGTCCGGCTGCGGTCCGGAGGAAGCCCCGGGGACCAGCACAAGCATGACGGCGGCCCGAGTTGGGCCGTAAGCGGAAAGCCCCTGGGGGACAGCCCCCCAGACACCCGCAAGTAACTTCGGGCCCAACAAGGAGAGCAGGGAACCCAGATGGCGGAGCTCACGATCCGGCCGGAGGAGATCCGGGACGCGCTGGAGAACTTCGTCCAGGCGTACAAGCCGGACGCGGCCTCGCGCGAGGAGGTCGGCACGGTAAGCGAGGCCGGTGACGGCATCGCGAAGGTCGAGGGCCTTCCCTCGGCGATGGCGAACGAGCTGCTGAAGTTCGAGGACGGCACGCTCGGTCTGGCGCTGAACCTGGAAGAGCGCGAGATCGGTGCAGTGGTCCTCGGCGAGTTCGGCGGTATCGAGGAGGGCCAGCCGGTGCAGCGCACCGGTGAGGTGCTCTCGGTTGCCGTGGGCGAGGGCTACCTCGGCCGCGTTGTCGACCCGCTGGGCAACCCGATCGACGGCCTCGGCGAGATCGAGACCGACGGTCGCCGTGCCCTGGAGCTGCAGGCTCCGGGCGTCATGGTCCGCAAGTCGGTCCACGAGCCGATGCAGACCGGCTACAAGGCCGTCGACTCGATGGTGCCGATCGGCCGCGGCCAGCGTCAGCTGATCATTGGTGACCGCCAGACCGGCAAGACCGCCCTGGCCGTCGACACGATCATCAACCAGCGCGACAACTGGCGCTCGGGCGACCCGAAGAAGCAGGTCCGCTGCATCTACGTCGCCATCGGCCAGAAGGGCTCCACCATCGCGTCCGTGCGCGGTGCGCTGGAGGAGGCCGGCGCCCTGGAGTACACCACCATCGTCGCCGCCCCGGCGTCCGACCCGGCGGGCTTCAAGTACCTGGCGCCCTACACCGGCTCGGCCATCGGCCAGCACTGGATGTACCAGGGCAAGCACGTCCTGATCATCTTCGACGACCTCTCGAAGCAGGCCGACGCCTACCGCGCCGTGTCCCTGCTGCTGCGCCGTCCGCCGGGCCGCGAGGCATACCCGGGCGACGTCTTCTACCTGCACTCGCGTCTGCTGGAGCGCTGCGCCAAGCTCTCCGACGACATGGGCGCCGGCTCCATGACCGGTCTCCCGATCGTCGAGACCAAGGCGAACGACGTGTCGGCGTTCATCCCGACCAACGTCATCTCCATCACCGACGGCCAGTGCTTCCTGGAGTCCGACCTGTTCAACGCCGGTCAGCGTCCGGCCCTGAACGTCGGTATCTCGGTCTCCCGTGTCGGTGGCTCCGCCCAGCACAAGGCCATGCGCCAGGTGTCCGGCCGGCTCCGCGTGGACCTCGCCCAGTACCGCGAGCTGGAGGCGTTCGCCGCCTTCGGTTCCGACCTGGACGCGGCCTCCAAGGCGCAGCTGGAGCGCGGTAAGCGCATGACCGAGCTGCTCAAGCAGAGCCAGTACAACCCTTACCCGGTCGAGGACCAGGTCGTCTCCATCTGGGCCGGCACCAACGGCAAGATGGACGACGTGCCGGTCGAGGACATCCGCCGCTTCGAGCGGGAGCTCCTGGACCACCTGCACCGGGACAAGAAGGAGCTGCTCACCAGCATCCGTGAGGGCGCCAAGATGTCCGACGACACCATCGGTGCGATCGCCGAGGCCGTCGAGGGCTTCAAGCAGCAGTTCGAGACCTCGAACGGCAAGCTGCTCGGCGAGGACGCCCCGGCCGGCACCGCCAAGTGACGACGGAAGGGACCTGATCCATGGGAGCCAAGCTCCGGGTCTACAAGCGTCGCATCCGCTCCGTCTCCGCGACCAAGAAGATCACCAAGGCGATGGAGATGATCGCCGCCTCGCGCGTCGTCAAGGCGCAGCGCCAGGTGGCGGCATCGACGCCGTACGCGAGTGAACTGACCCGCGCGGTGACGGCGGTTGCCACCGGCTCGAACACCCAGCACCCGCTGACGACCGAGGCGGAGAACCCGACCCGGGCCGCGCTGCTGCTCATCACGAGCGACCGCGGTCTGGCCGGCGGCTACTCCTCCAACGTCATCAAGGCCGCCGAGCTGCTCACCGAGCGGCTCAAGGCCGAGGGCAAGGAGGTCGACGCCTACATCGTCGGCCGCAAGGGTGTGTCGTACTACAGCTTCCGCGAGCGCAAGGTCGTGGAGTCGTGGACCGGCTTCACCGACAGCCCGACGTATGCGGACGCCAAGGCGGTCGCCGCACCGCTCATCGCGGCGGTCCAGAAGGACACCGCCGAGGGTGGTGTGGACGAACTCCACATCGTCACCACCGAGTTCATCTCGATGATGACGCAGACGGCGATCGACGACCGGCTGCTGCCGCTGTCCTTGGACAAGGCGGCCGAGGAATCGGCCGAGGCGTCCAAGGGGGAGATCCTTCCGCTGTTCGACTTCGAGCCGTCGGCCGAGGACGTCCTCGACGCCCTGCTTCCGCGGTACGTCGAGTCGCGGATCTACAACGCGCTCCTGCAGGCCGCCGCCTCCAAGCACGCCGCCACCCGGCGCGCGATGAAGTCGGCGACCGACAACGCAGAAGAGCTCATCAAGTCGCTCTCGCGGCTTGCCAACGCGGCCCGACAGGCCGAAATCACCCAGGAAATCAGCGAGATCGTCGGTGGCGCCAGTGCTCTGGCCGACGCGACCGCGGGGAGTGACTGACCACTATGACCACCACTGTTGAAACGGCCACGGCAACGGGCCGCGTCGCCCGGGTCATCGGCCCGGTCGTCGACGTGGAGTTCCCCGTCGACGCGATGCCGGAGATCTACAACGCGCTGACCGTCGAGGTCGCCGACCCGGCCGAGGCCGGTGTCAAGAAGATCCTTACCCTCGAGGTTGCCCAGCACCTCGGTGAGGGCCTGGTCCGCGCCATCTCCATGCAGCCCACCGACGGTCTGGTCCGCCAGGCCGCGGTGACCAACACCGGCGCCGGGATCACCGTCCCCGTCGGCGACGTCACCAAGGGCAAGGTGTTCAACACCCTCGGCGAGATCCTTAACGTGGACCCGTCCACGGTCGAGGTCACCGAGCGCTGGCCCATCCACCGCAAGGCCCCGTCCTTCGACCAGCTCGAGTCCAAGACCGAGATGTTCGAGACCGGCGTCAAGGTCATCGACCTGCTGACCCCGTACGTCAAGGGCGGCAAGATCGGTCTGTTCGGTGGTGCCGGTGTCGGCAAGACCGTTCTGATCCAGGAAATGATCTACCGCGTGGCCAACAACCACGACGGTGTGTCGGTGTTCGCCGGTGTCGGTGAGCGCACCCGTGAGGGCAACGACCTCATCGAGGAGATGACGGACTCCGGCGTCATCGACAAGACCGCGCTGGTCTTCGGCCAGATGGACGAGCCCCCGGGCACCCGTCTGCGGGTCGCGCTGGCCGGTCTGACGATGGCGGAGTACTTCCGTGACGTCCAGAAGCAGGACGTCCTCTTCTTCATCGACAACATCTTCCGGTACACCCAGGCGGGTTCCGAGGTGTCCACCCTGCTCGGCCGTATGCCGTCCGCGGTGGGTTACCAGCCGAACCTGGCGGACGAGATGGGTCTGCTGCAGGAGCGCATCACCTCGACCCGTGGTCACTCGATCACCTCGATGCAGGCGATCTACGTCCCCGCGGACGACCTGACCGACCCGGCGCCGGCCACCACCTTCGCCCACCTGGACGCGACCACCGTTCTGTCGCGCCCGATCTCGGAGAAGGGCATCTACCCGGCGGTCGACCCGCTGGACTCGACGTCCCGGATCCTGGACCCCCGCTACATCACGCAGGAGCACTACGACTGCGCGTCGCGCGTCAAGACGATCCTGCAGAAGTACAAGGACCTCCAGGACATCATCGCGATTCTGGGTATCGACGAGCTGGGCGAGGAGGACAAGCTCACCGTCCACCGCGCCCGTCGGATCGAGCGCTTCCTGTCGCAGAACACCCACGTGGCGAAGCAGTTCACCGGTGTCGACGGCTCGGACGTGCCGCTGGACGAGTCCATCGCCGCGTTCAACGCCATCGCCGACGGTGAGTACGACCACTTCCCCGAGCAGGCGTTCTTCATGTGCGGTGGCCTGGAGGACCTCAAGGCCAACGCCAAGGAGCTGGGCGTCTCCTGACCCGGCACGGTCCCGGGGGCGGCCCTGGCCGCCCCCGGTCCGTACGACCACTAGTATTTGACCCAACATCTGCCACGCCAGGCAGGTGGAGACCCGAGGAGCCATCGTGGCTGAGCTGCACGTCGAGTTGGTCGCCGCGGACCGTCAGGTCTGGTCCGGCGAGGCCAGCCTGGTCGTCGCGCGCACCTCGTCGGGCGACATCGGCGTCATGCCCGGACACCAGCCGCTGCTCGGCGTGCTGCAGTCGGGCCCGGTGACGATCCGCACGACCGGGGAAAGCGGGGACGGCACCGTCGTCGCCGCTGTGCACGGCGGCTTCATCTCTTTCGCCGACAACAAGCTGTCCCTGCTCGCAGAGGTGGCCGAGCTGTCGGACGAGATCGATGTCCAGCGCGCGGAGCGGGCTCTGGAGCGAGCGAAGTCGGAGGCCGACGCGGCCGCCGAGCGCCGCGCCGACGTCCGTCTGCGTGCGGTGACGGGCGTTCACTGAGCCCCGTCACCGACGAGATCGATCCTCAGCCGCGGGCTGCCCGGAATTCTCCGGAGCGGCCCGCGGCTGAGGCAATGCAGGTGCGTTTCCGTCTCCCGGATCCCGTCCGGGGGCACCCAACGAGGCGAGGAGGTCGGTCGAGATGGTCCTCGCTCTGTCTGTGAGCGGCGCGGTCGTGGTGCTGGTGCTGCTGGGGCTGTTCGTCTTCGGACTGCGGCGGCGGCTCATCCAGCGGTCCGGCGGCACCTTCGACTGCAGCCTGCGCTGGAACGTCCCGGAGACCGAGACCGGCGGCAAGGGCTGGATCTACGGCGTGGCGCGGTACAACGGCGACCGGATCGAGTGGTTCCGGGTCTTCTCGTACGCTCCCCGGCCCCGCCGCGTCCTGGAGCGCTCGGCCATCGAGGTCCTGGAGCGCCGTACCCCTCAGGGTGAGGAGGAGCTGGCGCTGCTCTCCGACTCCATCGTGCTGGCCTGCCGGCACCGCGGCACCCGCCTGGAACTGGCGATGAGCGAGGACGCGCTCACCGGCTTCCTGGCCTGGCTGGAGGCGGCACCGCCCGGCCAACGGGTCAATGTGGCGTGAGTAGCGGAGCTCGGTGGGTCGGGTGCGGCTCGGCGCGCGCACCGGACTGATTCCGGCGATCATTTTCGGCTCCGTACGGCTCGTCGCGGACTCACCGTGGTGGGCGGCAGCAGGGGCGACGGAGGCTACTCGCCGATGGTGCTCACCCTGCTTGCCATGCCGGTGGCCGGTTGCGCGGCAGTGGCACACAGCGGGGACGCCCCGGGGCGTACGCGGCAGCACCCGTGGTGGTGGCGGGTCCCGTAGGGCGGGGGCGAACGGATCCCGTAGGGGGCGGGTGAGCCCCCTGCGGGCCACAACGTGCGGGTGGGGAGAAGGTATTCCGGGGGCACCGCAGCATGCCGGAGACCGCCGCAGGGGATCGTCGCGGGGGGGCCGGCATGCCGGGGCACGCAGGGGTGGTGGTGTGCCCGTCAGGGGCTGTCGACGCCCAACTCCTGTGCCAGGACGGCGGCCTGGACCCGGCTGCGCAGGTCGAGCTTGGCCAGCAGCCGGCTGACATGGGTCTTCACGGTGGCCTCCGCCATGGCCAGCCGTAACGCGATATCGGCGTTCGACAGGCCCCGGCCCAGACACCCCAGCACCTCCCGCTCGCGCGGCGTCAGCGCGTCCAGCACCGCCGGGTCCGGCGCGGCGCCGTCCCGCGCGGGCCGGGCGGCGGTCCGCGGACTGGCGAACTCCGCGATCAGCCGGCGGGTCACCGCAGGGGCGATCAGCCCCTCGCCGGACGCCACCGTGCGCACCGCGGTCAGCAGCGCGGCCGCATCGCTGTCCTTGAGCAGGAAGCCCGCCGCGCCCGCCCGCAGTGCCCCGAAGACGTACTCGTCCAGGTCGAAGGTGGTCAGCACCAGCACGTCCGCCAGCTTCTCGGCGACCACCTGCCGGGTTGCGGAGACCCCGTCGAGGCGGGGCATCTGGATGTCCATGAGGACGAGGGTGGGGCGCAGCTCGCGGGCGAGCCGCACCGCCTCCTCGCCGTCCTCCGCCTCCCCGACGACCTCGATGTCGGGGGCGGAGCGCAGGATGAGCACCAGCCCGGCCCGTACGGCGGACTGGTCCTCGGCGACGAGAACCCGGATCGGCTGCGCGTCGGCGCCTGTCATCGTTGCTCTTCCTCCTCGGCGGCGGGCAGCGCTGCCCGCACCAGCCAGACTCTGCCGGCCGGCCCGCTTACCGGACCGGCCTCGAATGCCCCGCCCAGCAGGGCGGTGCGCTCCCGCATCCCGACCAGACCGGTGCCGGTGCCCGGTACCCGGGGGCCGGGCCGGTCGGCGAACGGGCTGCGGACGGTGACGGTGAGCGCGCCTCCGCGCTCGTGCGCGAGCCGCACCCGCACCTCGCCGGGTGCGGCGTGCTTGAGCGCGTTGGTCAGTGACTCCTGGACGATGCGGTACGCGGCGAGTTCGGCGGGTGCCGTCGGCCGCGGCCCGTCGGTACCGCCGGGGCGCCGGGCGTCGTCCAGGACGAAGGACAGCCCGCTGCTCCCGCCGTGCGCCCTGGCCTGGCCCAGCAGCGCGTCCAGCCCGTCGAGGGTCGGGGTCGCGGCGGGCTCCTGCGCCCCCTCGGTGGCCTTCGGGTCCCGCAACAGGCCGATGAGACGCCGCATTTCGGCCAGGCCCTGCACGCTGTTCTCGCGGATCACCCCGAGCGCCTCGCGGGTCGCCGACGGGTCGTCGATGGACTGCGCGGCGGTGGCGTGGATCGCGATGGCGGACAGGTGGTTGGCGACCATGTCGTGCAGCTCGCGGGCCATCCGGGCGCGTTCGCCGGCCACCGCCTGGGTGCGGTCCCGCTCGGCCAGCAGCGCGATCTGCTCGGCCCGCAGCCGGGCGGACTCGGCGGCGTCGCGATGGTTACGGATGATCAGGCCGGTCCAGGCCGGCGCGACGGTGAGCAGCGCGACGCCGATGACGGCCGTCACCACCTGCGGGTTCTGCCACAGCGCGGTCAGCGCGACGGCCGTCACGACCGTCACCAGGACCGAGTGCAGCGGGATCCGGCGGGCCGCGGCAGCCGGGCCGTAGAGCACCGCCGCGTAGACCACGTCGGTGAACATCAGGACGGTGGCGACCAGGGTGCCGGTGGTGATGTCCAACGCCAGTGCCGGCACCGCGAGGGCCAGCGCGGCCATCGGGGCGGTACGGCGCAGCAGTTCCGCGACGGACATCGCGCCGAGCGCCACCAGCGTGAGCGAGGGCGGCAGCCCCAGCCGGGCCGGACCGCCGTGCAGATTCATCGTCCAGAGCAGGACTCCGCCGAGCAGCCCGCCGCCCGCGATGAGCACATCGAGTCGGTGCGGCCGGCCGACGGCGGCGAGGGGTCTGGCGGTCACCCCTCCATCAAACACGGCCTCGGGGCCCGCTGCCTCCACGTCCGGGTCATCCCCCCACTTCGCGCGCTACATCGAAAGATGCAGTCGCGGATCGTCGCGCGCGACGACGATCCGGGCGGGCGCCGCTGGGAGGCTTGGAGTGTTCGGTGGAAAGCCCTGAAAGGAGACAGCCGTGGTCGTCACGCTGATCATCGCCTGCGAGGTCGGCTTCTGGGTGCTGCTGGCGGCCGGCCTGGCGCTGCGCTACCTGGCGCGGATGCGGCGCACCGGCGCGGCGGTGCTCCTGATGGAGCCGGTACTGGAGCTGGTGCTGCTGATCGTGACCGCGATCGACCTGAAGAACGGGGCGTCCGCCGACTGGAAGCACGGACTGGCCGCGCTCTACATCGGCTACACGATCGCCTACGGCCACTACACGATCAAGTGGGTCGACGGGCACTTCTCGCACCGCTTCGCGGGCGGCCCGCCGCCGCCCAAGCCGCCCCGCTACGGCATGGCCCGCGCGAAGCACGAGGGGATGCTCTGGCTGCGTACGGTGCTGTGGGTGGCGATCTCCGCCGCGCTGCTGCAGATCGCGATCTGGTACGTCGGCGAGGACGGCGACACCGCGTCACTGCGCAGCTGGCAGGCCACGTCGCTGCGCATCCTGATCATCCACGGAGTGATCGCGGTGTCCTACCTCATCTGGCAGAAGAAGGACCCCGACCGGGGCCGGGCCCCCGCCCCGGAGGAGACGGCCGGCACCGGCCGCAAGTCCCTGCGCTGAGGACCGCCCGCTCAGCGTTCGCCGCCCGGCACCCACAGCACGTCCCCGACCTCCTTGTTGGCCGTCCGCGCGAGGATGAACAGCAGGTCGGAGAGGCGGTTGAGGTAGGTGGCGGTGAGCGGGTTCATGGTGTCGCCGTGCTCCTCGAAGGCCGCCCAGGTGGAGCGTTCGGCGCGGCGGACGACGGTGCACGCCTGGTGCAGGAGGGCCGCGCCGGGGGTGCCGCCGGGGAGGATGAAGCTGCGCAGCTTCTCCAGTTCGGCCAGGAAGCGGTCGCAGTCCGCCTCCAGCTTGTCGATGTAGCTCTGCTCGACGCGCAGCGGCGGGAACTCCGGGTTCTCCACCACCGGCGTCGACAGGTCGGCGCCGACGTCGAACAGGTCGTTCTGCACCCGCAGCAGCACCGCGGCGACCTCTTCCGGCAGGGAGCCGAGGGCCATGGCCACGCCGATCGCCGCGTTGGCCTCGTTGGCGTCCGCGTACGCCGCGATCCGCGAATCGGTCTTGGCGGTGCGGCTCATGTCGCCCAGGGCGGTGGTGCCCTTGTCGCCCGTGCGGGTGTAGATGCGCGTCAGATTCACCATGGGGCGAGCCTACGCCGCGGCCCTCCGGAAGGCCCGGGTGCCGAAGATCACGGACAGTGCGGCGAAGGCGAGCGCCACCAGCACGCCGTACAGCACGGCGGGGGAGGCGTACGCCCCGACGAACGCCGCCCGTACCGCGTCCACGAGGTAGCGGAACGGCATGAAGTGCGACAGCACATCGAGCCACCTGGGCCCCAGCGACATCGGCAGCATCAGCCCGGACAGCAGCATCGAGGGCATGGTGAGGGCGTTGATGACCGGCCCGAACGCCTGCGGGGTGCTCACCCGCATCGCCAGCGTGTACGACAGCGAGGCCAGCGCCACGGTCAGCACGGCGACGAACGCGAAGCCGATGAGGATGCCGGGCAGCGGCGCGCGCAGGCCCATCACCAGCGCCGCCCCCACCAGCAGCGCGGACTGGAGGACGAACAGCAGCGCGTCGCGCAGCACCCGCCCCAGCAGCAGCGCCAGCCGGCTCACCGGAGTCACTCGCATCCGCTCGACGACCCCGTACTGCTTCTCGACGATGATGCCGAATCCGCAGAACGAGGCGCCGAACAGGGCGAGTTGCAGCAGCAGGCCGGGCACCAGCACCTGCCAGGAGCTGCCTTGCGAGGACAGCGGCAGATCGGTCAGCAGCGGGCCGAAGAAGAGCAGGTACAGCAGCGGCATCAGCACGCCGAAGAGCATCTGGAGTCTGGAGCGCAGGGTCTGGCGGGCGTAGCGCCCGAAGATCAGCGCGGTGTCGGAGAGAAGGGCGGACACAAGGGCTCCTAGAGGGCGACGGGGGACGGGTCCCCGGGTGCGGCGATGGGGGTACCTCCCTGCTCGAACGGAGCGGAGAGCTTGGGGGAGCGCCCGGTGATGGCGAGGAAGGCGTCCTGCAGGGACGCGTCGGGAGAGCCGGCGTGGGCGCGCTTGAGGGCGTCCGGGGTGCCCTCGGCGACCACCACGCCCTTGTCGACGATCACCAGCCGGTCGGCGAGCGCGTCGGCCTCGTCGAGGTAGTGGGTGGTCAGGAAGACGGTGGTGCCGTGCTCGGCGCGGATCCGGCGGACCAGCTCCCACAGGTCGGCGCGGCTGCCCGGGTCGAGCCCGGTGGTCGGCTCGTCGAGGAACAGCACCTGCGGGCGGTGGGTGAGGCCCATCGCGACGTCCAGCCGGCGCCGCTGACCACCCGACAGGGTGGCGGTCTTCCGGTCGAGCAGCTCGGAAAGGCCCAGGTCGGCGGCCAACTCCTCGGTGCGGGCCCGGGCTTCGGACGCCGCCAGGCGGTAGAGGCGGGCCTGGGTGAACAACTCCTCCCGTACCGAGACGTTCGGGTCGACGCCACCGGACTGGGCGACGTACCCGGCGGCGCGGCGCACCCCCACCGGATCGCGGGCCAGGTCGCAGCCGGCGACCGTCGCGCTGCCGCCGGTGGGCGCCAGCAGGGTCGTGAGCATCCGCAGGGTGGTGGTCTTGCCGGCGCCGTTGGGGCCGAGGAAGCCGAGGATCTCGCCGCTCTCGACGGTGAGGTCGATGCCCCGTACGGCTTCGACGGGGCCGCGTTTGCTGCTGAAGGTCCGGGCGAGGCCGGACGCGCTGAGGACTGGCATGCCGACAGAAAAGCAGAGGGACTTAAAAATTGCAATGCCTCCAAAATTTCATGGTGCCCACCGAAGGGTAGGGTGAGGGCATGGCAGAGGGACTCAGGGAGCGGAAGAAGCGGCAGACCCGGCAGTTCATCTCGGACGTGGCCACCGGGCTGTTCCTGGAGCGCGGCTTCGACGCGGTGACCATCGCCGAGATCGCCCGGGCGGCGGACGTCTCGGTCAACACCGTGTACAACTACTTCCCCGCCAAGGAGGACCTCTTCTTCGACCGGAGCAAGGGGCTGGTCGACCGGCTGTCGCGGTTCGTCCGGGCCCGGCCCGCGGGGGAGTCGGCCGCCGCCGCCGTCCTGCGCGAGCTGCGCGAAGAGGTGGAGAGCGTCTCGCCCAAGGTCGGCCTCATCGAGGGCTACGAGCGCTTCATGAAGGTCGTGCACGGCTCGGCGGCCCTTCAGGCCCGGCTGTGGCACCTCCAGCGCGAGCAGTACGACGACCTGGAGGCGACCCTCCGGCAGGAGACCGGCGCCGCGGACGGCGACCCGCTGCCCGGCCTGATGGCCGGCCAGATCAACTGGGTCCACCAGACCTTGATGACCGCCATCGCGCACGAGATGATCGCCGGCCGCAAGGCCGACGTGGTCTCCCGCGAGGCCCTGGTCCTGCTGGACGAGATGGAAGACCTGCTGAGCGAAACGGTCCTCAACTACGCCGTGAAGGCGGCCGGCTGACCGAGCCCGTCCGGCGCCCCCGGCCCGGCGGTGTGATGTCCGTCATTTGCGAAGTGACGCGCATCTCTTACCCACCAAAGGATCGTCAACGAACGCTAACGTCACCCGGAGACCGACAGGCTTTCAAATGCACAGGGTGTGAGGGGACAGCAGTGGCAAAGAAGCTCGCCGTCATCGGCGCCGGACTGATGGGTTCCGGTATCGCGCAGGTCTCCGCCCAGGCGGGCTGGGACGTGGTGCTCCGCGACGTGACGGACGAGGCGCTGGCCCGGGGGAAGGGCGGCATCGAGACCTCGTACGAGAAGTTCGTCTCCAAGGGCAAGCTGGCGGCGGCCGACGCCGAGCAGGCGCTGGCCCGCATCACCACCACCACCGACCTGGAGGCGGCCGCCGACGCGGACATCGTCGTCGAGGCGGTCTTCGAGCGGATCGACGTCAAGCGGGAGATCTTCCAGACGCTCGACAAGCTCGTCAAGGAAGAGGCGGTGCTGGCCTCCAACACCTCCGCCATCCCGATCACCAAGATCGCCGCGGCCACCTCCCGCCCCGAGCGGGTCGTGGGTGCGCACTTCTTCTCGCCGGTGCCGATGATGCAGCTGTGCGAGCTGGTCCGCGGCTACAAGACCAGCGACGAAACCCTCGCCACGGCCCGGTCGTTCGCCGAGTCCGTCGGCAAGACCTGCGTCGTCGTCAACCGCGACGTGGCGGGCTTCGTGACCACCCGGCTGATCTCCGCGCTGGTCGTCGAGGCCGCCAAGCTCTACGAGTCCGGCGTGGCCAGCGCCGAGGACATCGACACCGCCTGCAAGTTGGGCTTCGGCCACGCCATGGGGCCGCTGGCCACCGCCGACCTGACGGGCATCGACATCCTGCTGCACGCCACCGACAACATCTACACCGAGTCCCAGGACGAGAAGTTCGCCCCGCCGGAGATCATGCGGCGGATGGTCGATGCGGGCGATATCGGACGCAAGAGTGGGCAGGGCTTCTACGAGCACTGATGCCGCGTCAGAGAACTGGTCCCGATGGGGTCACCCGGTGGGGTGAATTCGGTATCGGTTCGCTTACAGGCGGCAACTTCGCCGCATGAGAGGCAGTCAGATCTGTAGACGTCCATGCATGAACCCATGACACAGGGGAGCGCATATGCACATCAGGGGCGACCACGCCGAGCTGGTCGTCGAGGGCCGTCTCGACGTCCGCAGCGCGGCGGACGCCCGTACGGCCCTGCACGCCGCCGTCGACTCCGGTCGCGGTGATCTCGTGCTGGACCTGACCGAGCTGCATTCCTGGGACGCCACCGGCCTCGGTGTGATCATGGGCGCGCACCGCCGGGCGGGCCGGGTCAACCGCAGGCTGGTGCTGCGCGGGGTGCCGCCCCAGATGCAGCGCCTGCTGGTCGCCACCCGGCTCCACCGCATCCTCGCCATCGAGGGCGGCATCGAAGCGGAATCGCTTCCCCGCGTGTGAGGTGCGGGCCGGTGCCGCCGCCCGGAGGCCGCGCCCGGGGCCGGCGCGTCCCCCGGGCGCGCAGAACCCGAACGAACGACGACAGAGCCGGCCGCGGAATTGCCGCAAAGTGCATGACAATGGCCAATTCGGGATGTTCCGGTCGGGAGCGGCCCCCGACGGTGCGGTGCCGCGCGCTCCAGGTCTAAGGTTCGGTTCCCGCCCGTATGCCATCATCCGCGGCGGGCGGGCACCGGACGGGACGCGCCGGCCGAGGGCGACCTGCCGGAGCCGGCGGAGTGCGTCCGGCCGGGACCGCACCCGGCACGGCGCTCGGCCTCCCGGACGCGGACGCGTGGCCGAGGCGGAGTGGAACGAAGCACCTGGGAGCTTGCAGCATGGACCCGAACACTCACCGGGGACCTGAGGAGTACGGCGAGCAGGGCGGCTCCGCCGACCCGCCGGCCCCCGCGTTCGGCGGCGCACCGGGCGGCTCCGGCGGGCTCGCCCGCGTCGTCCGGCTCGTCTCGGGCCCCTACCTCGTCACCGTCAACCCCGTCGACGGCAGCGAGATAGAACCCTGCCCGCCCGGAGAGCGCCCCGCCGCACCCGGAAAGCTCGACCCCCAGGAGCGCGCCGCGGCCGCCCGTGCCGCCGCACCCCCGCTGCCCCCGGGCCCGCCCGGCTCGTCCGCCCACGACGGGGCCCTCGAGGAGCGGACCGAGGACATCGAACGCCTGGTCCGGCTGCTCTCCCGCGGCCGTTCCGTACGCGTCACCGGCCCCTCCGGCTCCGGGCGCACCCGGCTGCTGGACGCCGTCGCCACCGCCTGCGGCGACCTCGCCCCGGACGGCGTGGTCCGGCTCTCCGGCTACCACCGCACCGCCACCGACCTGCTGTACGCCCTGTTCGCCGCGGTGCACAAGGCCCCGCAGCACCGCCCGGACCGGCCCGAGCTGCTGCGCATGGTCGCCGAGATCGGCGCGATCGTCGTCCTGGACGACCTGGAGTTCGGCGGCGCCGCGCTCGACGAGCTGCTCGACGCCACCCCCGAGTGCGCCTTCCTGATCGCCGCGACGCCCGACGTCGCGGCTCCCAGCGCCGGTTCGCACCTGGAGGAGGTCTTCCTCGGCGGCATCGGCCGGGCCGGCTGCGTACGGCTGCTGGAACGCGCCGTGGACCGCCCGCTCACCGACGACGAGGCGGCCTGGGCCGCCGACCTCTGGTTCGAGTCCGAGGGGCTGCCGCTGCGGTTCGTGCAGGCCGCCGCCCTGCTGCGGCAGCGCGACCGGACCCGCAGCCAGTCCGGGGCCCTCGACGACGGCTACGGCCTGTTCCCCGCGGAGCCACCGGAGGCGGACACCGACGCCGCGGCCGAGGAACACCCCGAGGCGCCGCTGCCGTCGCTCGGCGAGGCCGCCGCCCCCGCCCCGCTGCTCGCCTCGCGGCTGACCGAGGCCGCCCGGGAGACGCTGCGCTTCGCCGTCGCGCTCGGCGGCGAGCTGCCGCACCAGGCGCATCTGCCGGCCCTCACCCAGGACACCCACGCCGACGCCGCCCTCGGCGAGTTGCTGGCCTGCGGCCTGATCACGCCCGTCGGCAGCCACTACCGGCTCGCCGCCACCGTCCTGGACCAGCTGACCGCCGCCGGCTACGGCGAGGACGCCGCCACCCGCGCGCACACCGCCGCCCAGCACTACGCCTGGTGGGCCGGCCACCCGTCGGTCACCCCCGAGCGGGCCGCCGCCGAGGCCGATGCGGCGCTGGCCGCGATGGGGGTGCTGACCGGCAGCCGGGAGAGCGGGCACGCCAGCACCGCCGTCCTGCTCGCCCGTACGGCCGCCCCCGCGTTCGCCGCGGCGCTGCACTGGAGCGCCTGGGAGCGCAGCCTGCGGCACGGCCAGGAGGCCGCCCGGCTGGCCGGCGAGGTCGCCGAGGAGGCGTACTTCCACCACGAACTGGGCGTGCTGGCGCTGTGCACCGGCAGCATCGACCGGGCGCGCGCCGAACTGGAGGCGTCCATCGGGCTGCGCGGGGTGCTCTCCGACCGCAACGGTGCGGTGGCCGGACGGCGGGCGCTGGCGCTGGTCACCGACCGTTCACGGGCCGCCTCGGCGCCCACCGCCGCGGTCCCGCAGCTGCCCGCCGCCGTCGCCGACCGGCAGCCGCCGGCTCCGAAGACACCGGCCGCCGCCTCACCCGACGCGGTCCCGACCGCCAAGCTGCGGCTGCCGGGCGCCGCCGAGGCCCCGGCCGCGCTCGTCGCCCGGGGCGCCGCACAGACCGCCGCCACCGCGGCCGTCCCGGCTGTCGCGGGGCACGCCGCCAAGGGGGGCGCGGGCCGGCTGCTCGGCGGCGCCCGCCGCAACATGGTCGCCGCCGGCGCCGGCGCGCTGCTGGTGGCCGTCCTCGGCACCGTGGTCACCCTCGGCATGACGTCCGGCGGCGAGGACACCCACGACGGCAAGGTCACCACCGAGCAGACCACCGAGGACGACACCCCGGAGCTGCCGGCGGAACAACCCGCCACGGGCTCCGGCCGGCCGTCCACCGGCACCGGCACGGCCAGGCCGGACTCCGCCGGCCACCCCGGCGCCCCGTCCCCGTCGACCAGCGGCACCGCCGCGAGCGACACGCCGTCCGACGCCGGGACCGCGCCCACGGATCCGGCCACCGACCCCACCCGCCCGACCGGCACGCCTCCCCGGCCCACCGGCCGGCCGACGCCTCCCACGCACACGCCGACGGACGAGCCGACCGGCCCGACGCCGACCACCCCGACCGACGAGCCGACGGACCCCACGCCGACCGGGTCCACCGGCGGTCCGACGTCCCAGAGCCCGTCGCAGAGCTCCGCCGCCTCGTCCTCGGGCAGCAGCCCCTCGGACGCCGGCGGTACCGGGGGCGGTACGCCGTCGGGTGGGTCGGGCACCACGTCCGGTACGCAGAGCGCCCCCACCGGCTGACCCCCCGGCACGCGACAGCGCGACGGCCCGGTACGTACAAGTACCGGGCCGTCGCGCTGACTTCGTATGGGCGGTGGGATCAGAACAACCGGAGCTTGTCGTCCTCGATGCCGCGCAGCGCGTTGTAGTCGAGGACCACACAGCCGATACCGCGGTCGGTGGCCAGCACCCGCGCCTGCGGCTTGATCTCCTGCGCCGCGAAGACGCCCTTCACCGGGGCCAGGTGCGGGTCACGGTTGAGGAGTTCGAGATAGCGGGTGAGCTGCTCGACCCCGTCGATCTCACCGCGCCGCTTGATCTCCACGGCGACCGTCTGGTTGTCGGCGTCCCGGCACAAGATATCCACCGGGCCAATGGCAGTGGGGTATTCACGCCGAATCAGGGAGTAACCCTCGCCAAGAGTTTCGATCCGGTCCGCGAGCAGTTCCTGGAGGTGGGCCTCCACACCGTCCTTGATGAGCCCCGGGTCCACGCCGAGCTCGTGCGAGGAGTCGTGCATGACCTCCTCCAGGGTGATGATGAGCTTCTCGCCGCCCTTGTTCTCCACCGTCCACACCGTCCCGTCGCCCTCCTTGAGAGTGCAGGGCGGGGACATCCAGTTGAGCGGTTTGTAGGCCCGGTCGTCCGCGTGGATGGAGACGGAACCGTCCGCCTTCACCAGGATGAGACGGGGGGCGGAGGGGAGGTGGGCCGTGAGCCGGCCCGCGTAGTCCACGGAGCAGCGGGCGATGACGAGACGCATGGGGCGTCACGCTACTCGACCAGGGGCCCCGGACGCGATTCGCCCTGGACCGGGGTGCCTTTACGGGGGAAATCCCCGCACCCCCGGCGTTCGCCATTGGCCGGTTGTATGTGCAATCTCCTGGTGCGGGCCTCTTGTGCGGCATACGGTTGAAGCGGGGGGTTGTGAGGCGAACACGCTCCGTCGCGGAACCCCTAGTCCCGTCCCTAGGCCCCGTCCGTCCCGGCGGGGTCGCGAGAGGAGAACCTCATGTCGCTCGACGTCTCACCGGCCCTCCTCGAACAGGCCGAGCGAGGCGAGGTCGACGAAGCCGCATTTGTCGACTGCGTCCGGAACTCCCTCCCCTACGCGTGGGAGATGATCAGCTCTCTGGTGGCCCAGCTGAAGGTGGACGGCGGAGAGTTCGCCGACAACCAGACGCCCCCGCCGGACGAGCAGGCGCGCGGCCAGCTGCTGCGTGCGTTGGCGAGCGACGCCATTCGTGGTTCGCTGGAGCGCCACTTCGGTGTGCGGCTCGCCTTCCAGAACTGCCACCGGGTCGCGGTCTTCCCGCTCGACCCGGCGGTGGACGACCGCCTGGCCAGGTTCACCTCGATCCGGGGCCAGCTGCTGAACCAGTCGCCCGAACTCCGCGACTGCTGATCGGAGTTGCTGCCGCTGCGTACGCGGAGTTGGGCGCGCTCCGTGGCAGTGGTGCGCCAGCGGCAGCACACCGCATGACCCCGCACGGCGCCGCATGCCGTCCGGCGTACGGGGCGGCTCACCCGAGCTGTGGCAGGACCTCCGTGCCCAACCGGCGGACGTTCTCCTCCGTCGCCGCGAGATCGCCGGAGCCCTCGACCAGCAACGCGAAGCGGGTGATGCCCGTACGCTCCGAGGTCGCCGCCAGCCGGTCGGCGCACAGCCGTGGCGGGCCGACCGGATGCAGCCCGCACAGCAGCTCCGTGTACGCCACCGGATCGCGCATCGCGCGGAAGCGGCCGTCGACCGTCACATGCGCGCCCAGCCCCTGCCGCAGCCAGCCGGGCATCGCTTTCGTCAGTGTCTCCGTCGCCGCCGCGCGGGTGTCGGCGAGCTGCACGACGCCCGCCGAGACGTGCCCCGCCGCGGCGATTTCGTCACCGTCCCGGCCGGCCTCCCGTGCGACCGTCCGCCACAGCGCCACCATCTCCGCCTTCTCCTCGTCGCCGCAGTGCATGCCCAGCAGCATCGGGAGTCCGCGCTCGGCGGCCATCCGTACCGACGAGGGGGAGGTGCAGGCGACGATGACCTGTGGGCCCGGCGACGGCCCGCCGCACGCGTCGTACGGATCGCCCAGCGCCTGGTCGGGACGCGGCACCACCGCCACCTCCCGGAAGGCGTACCGCTCGCCCTGTGCGCCGACCCGGGGCTCGCGCAGCCAGCGCAGCAGCAGGTCGAGCGACTCGGGGAAGCCGTGGTCGTACGCGGCGAGGCCCGAGCCGAAGACCTCCAGGTCCACCCAGGGGCCGCCGCGGCCGACGCCGAGCGTGAAGCGGCCGTCGGAGGTCAGATGCAGCAGCGCCGCCTGCTCACCCAGCGCCACCGGATGCTGGGTCGGCAGCACGCTCACCGCCGTTCCGACACCGATCCGGCGGGTGCGCCCCAGCAGCAGCGCGGCGAGCGTCGCCGCGTTCGGGCAGACGCCGTAAGGTACGAAATGGTGTTCCGCCAGCCAGACGTCGTCGAGCCCGGCCTCCTCCGCGACCTCCGCGGAGCGCACCGCGCGGTGCAGTGCCTCCCCCTGTCCCTGACCGGGGAATTGAGCGGCCAGGATGAAAGCCCCAACGCGCATCGCTCTCTGCCTCCTCGCAGCCGACGCGTCTCCCCCCTTACAGGCAACAACGGATGACACGTGCCAAGGGCACGGCCTGGCGCGAAATTTCCCGATGATCGCAGAATCCTCCGGGGCGGCGCCCGCGCCCGGGCGCGCCGCGTAGGCTGGTGACAGCCCGTGACCCGTCATGCATCCCGAGGTGTTCTGTGTCCCCGCGTCGAAACCGCCAGCGCGGCGGTGCCAAGCCTGCCGACCGCACGGGCGGCGAGCGCTACGGGCTGGAACGCACGGAGGAGTGGCGCGGCGAGGACTGGGTGGTACGGCAGGCCGGGGGCGGCGGCGCGGCCAAGCACTACCGCTGCCCGGGGTGCGACCAGGAGATCCCGCCCGGCGTCCCGCACGTCGTCGCCTGGCCGCAGCACGGCGACGTCGACGACCGCCGGCACTGGCACAGGGCGTGCTGGAACGCACGGGACCGCCGGAGCGCGCGGCTCCAGCGGTCCCGTAACGCACCCAGGTACTGAGCGTCAGACGTCGCGCTGCCGCATGACCGCGTACGCGCCGCCGAGGGCCAGGGCGGCGATGCCCATGACGATCCACAGCGGCTCCCAGCCGGACGGACCGCCGTCCACGAACGGGAACTTGCTGCCGTACATCACCGTGATCTGGTTGGGGATCGAGTAGCCGAGCAGGAAGTTCCGCAGGTCGCTCAGGCTGTCGGTGAGCATGAACATCGACAGCACGAAGGGCAGCAGGACGACCCCGATCATGATGGTGATCGCGCCCGCGGAGTGCCGGATCAGCGAACCGACGGCCAGCGCCAGCAGACCCAGGAACGAGACGTAGAGGCTGACCCCCACGGTCGACTTGAGCCACTCGGCGCCGGTGACCTCCGCCCTGCTGAGGTCCCCGAGCAGGGCGTTGTCCATGATCGCGACGAGCCCGGTGACGACGGTGGTGACGACGAAGGTCAGCCCGAAGAAGACGAGCGCCTTCGCCGCGAGCACCCGGCCCCGGGCCGGGCAGGCGGTCAGGGTCGTACGGATCATGCCGGTGCCGTACTCGGAGGAGACCACCAGCACACCGAGCGGCAGCACGCACAGGATGCCCAGCAGCATCCCGAAGAACCCGAAGAAGAGCGGGGGCGTGGCGCCGATGCTCTCGTTCGTCGACACGGCCGTGGCCACCAGCGCGCCGATGCCGAGGACCAGGACGGCCATCACGCCCAGCGTCCAGATCGTCGAGCGCACCGAGCGGATCTTCGTCCACTCGGAGGCCAGTGCGTGGCCGAGGTGGGTGGGGCTCGCGGGGATGGGCGAGACGTAGCCGGCGCCCGGGGCGGGACCGGCGGGCGGCGCGGCGGGGGCCTGGGCGTACGGCTGCGGTGCCTGCGCCGGGGCCGGGGCCTGCGGCTGGGCCTGGAGCATCATCGTGCCGGCGTCCTTGCCCGGACCGTGCGCCGCCAGCGGCTGCGGCTCGGGCATCGGCTGGGCCTGGAGCATCATCGTGCCGGCCTCGCGAGGCGGGGCGGCCGGGGCGGGCGCGGGCCGGTCGGCCGGCGCCGGCTGCGGCTGCTGACCCGGGGTCTGGGCCTGCAGCATCATCGTGCCGGCCTCCCCCGCGGGGGCAGGCGCCGGCTGGGCCTGGAGCATCATCGTGCCGGCCTCCGCGGCGGGCGCGGGCTGCTCGGGCGCCGGCTGCTGGGCGGGCGGTGCGGCCTGGGCCGGCGGGGCCTGCGGGACGGCCGGCGCGGCGGGCGGCATCGGGGGCGCGGCCGGCGCCTGCGGAGGCGTTCCGGGCGCGGGCTGCGGCTGGGCTTCCGTTCCGTTCGCCGCCGGATCGGGCTGCGGCTGCTGAGGGCTGGTCATCGGGGGTCCTCGTTCTGCGGCATGGGCATGTCGACGGGCTGCGCGGCGGGCGCGGGCTGCGCGGCCGGGGCGGCGGGCGGCATCGGCGCGGCGGGCTGCTGCCCGTAAGGGTGGGGTGCCCCGTATGACGCGGGTGCCCCGTACGGGTGACCCTGACCCTGCGCCGGCGGCGGGTAGCCCGGCCCCGGAACCGCACCGGGCGCCTGCCCGCCGTACGGATCCTGCTGTGCGTACGGATTCGGCTGCCCCGGCCCGGGCGCGACGGGCGGACCGCCGGCGTACCCCTGCGGGGCGTAACCGGCCGGGACCTGCTGGAGGCCGGCCCGCTGATCGGCCGTCGAGCGGTAGTCGACGACGCTCTGCGTCATCTGCATGTACGCCTCTTCCAGGGACGCCTGGTGCGGCGACAGCTCCCACAGCCGGACCTCGGCGCCGTGCGCGAGATCGCTGATCCGGGGGAGCGGCAGCCCGGTCACCCGCAGCGCGCCGTCCGGCTCGGGCATGACCTGCCCGCCCGCCTCGCCGATCGCGGCGGTCAGCTTCTCGCGCTGCTCCGGCTCGGTGTCGGGGGTACGTACCCGGGCGAAGTCGGCGGAGTGGGCCGAGATGAAGTCCTTGACCGACATGTCCGCGAGCAGCTGGCCGCGGCCGATCACGATCAAGTGCTCGGCGGTGAGCGCCATTTCGCTCATCAGGTGCGAGGAGACGAAGACCGTACGGCCCTCGGCCGCCAGCTGCTTCATCAGGTTGCGGACCCACAGGATGCCCTCGGGGTCGAGGCCGTTGACCGGCTCGTCGAAGAGCAGCACCTGCGGGTCGCCGAGCAGCGCGGCCGCGATGCCGAGCCGCTGGCCCATGCCGAGCGAGAAGCCCTTGGAGCGCCGGCCCGCGACCTCCTGGAGGCCGACCACCCCGAGCACCTCGTCGACCCTGCGGGCCGGGATGCCGGAGAGCTGGGCGAGCGACAGCAGATGGTGGCGTGCGCTGCGTCCGCCGTGGACGGCCTTGGCGTCGAGCAGCGCGCCCACCTGGCGGGGTGCGTTGGGGAGGTTGCGGAAGGGGCGGCCGGCGATGGTGGCGTGGCCCGAGGTGGGTGCGTCCAGCCCCAGGATCATGCGCATCGTGGTCGATTTGCCGGAACCGTTGGGTCCGAGGAAGCCGGTCACCGTCCCCGGCCGTACTTGGAACGACAGGTTGTACACGGCCGTCTTGGCGCCGTAGCGCTTCGTCAGGCCGACTGCCTCGATCATTCTCCGCCCCTCGCGAGATGGTCGGGGCAGAGGCGCCCTCGTGCCCCCGTGAGGGTTAGGAGGCTATCGGGGCGTTGACGGTTCCCGTTAATCCCGGTGTCCACCCTCACGGGCGGCCGGGCCGCTCCGCACCCCGCCGCGGGACCACCGGGCTCTGCCTCACGCGTCCCTCTTCTTCAGCACCACATACCCGCCGACCAGCGCCGCCACCGTCCAGGCGATCATGATGCCCAGTCCGCCCCAAGGCCCGTACGGGACGTCGTCGTTGACCCGGGGGACCACCTGCATGATCTTCGAGCCCGCTTGGTCGGGCAGGTAGCGGCCGATCTTCCGGGTGGCCGAGACGTTGCCGAGGATGTTGGAGATCAGGAAGAAGAACGGCATCAGGATGCCCAGGGACAGCATCGGGCTGCGCAGCATCGTGGCGACCGCCATCGAGAACAGCGCGATCAGCGTCATGTAGAGGCCGCCGCCGATCACCGCACGCAGCACGCCCGGGTCGCCGAGGTGCACCCGCAGGTCGCCGAGCGCCGCCTGGCCCGCGAAGAACGCCACGAAGCTGGTCACCAGGCCCACCACGAAGACCAGCGCGGTGGCCACCGCCAGCTTGCAGAACAGGAAGGTGCCGCGCTGCGGTACGGCCGCGAGCGAGGCCCGGATCATGCCGGTGCTGTACTCGTTCGAGACCACCAGCACACCGAAGACGATCATCGCGAGCTGCCCCAGGCCCATCCCGGCGAAGCTCACGTTGGTGGCGTCGAAGGACAGCCGGTCCCGGGCCGGCATCGAGGTGAAGTCGTGGTTGGCCAGCGTGCAGATGAGCACGCCGAGCGCGACGGTGACGACGACCGCGATGCCCAGCGTCCACACCGTCGACCGCACCGACCTGATCTTGGTCCACTCCGACCGGAGGACCTGTCCGACCGCTGCCATCCGTCAGCTCCTCTTCTTCTGCCAGTCCGCGCCCCAGCCGGCCGGCTGGGGTTCCCCCTGAGGGGGCGACTCCGGCGGGAGGCCGGCCTGCGCCGGTACCGGGTCGCCGTCGTGCGCGTGGTACTCCACCGAACCGGCCGTCAGCCGCATGAACGCCTCTTCCAGCGAGGCGTGCTGCGGGCTCAGCTCGTGCAGGACGAGGCGGTGGGCGGCGGCCAGTTCGCCGAGCCGCTCGACGGGCACCCCGTCGATCTCCAGCGAGCCGTCGCCGACCGCCACCGCGTGGATCCCCTCGCCCCGCAGCACGTCGCGCAGCTTCTCCTGCTCCGGGGAGCGCATCCGGACGTAGGACCGGGAGTTCTGGTGGATGAAGTCCTTCATGGACGTGTCCGCCATCAGCCGGCCCTGCCCGATCACGACCAGGTGGTCGGCGGTGAGGGCCATTTCGCTCATCAGGTGGGAGGAGACGAAGACCGTACGGCCCTGGGCCGCGAGGTTCTTCATCAGGTTGCGGATCCAGTGGATGCCCTCGGGGTCGAGGCCGTTGACCGGCTCGTCGAAGAGCAGCACCTGCGGGTCGCCGAGCAGCGCGGCCGCGATGCCGAGCCGCTGGCTCATGCCGAGCGAGAAGCCCTTCGCCCGCTTCCTCGCCACCGAGCTCAGCCCGACCATGTCGAGCACCTCGCCGACCCGGCTGCGCGGGAGGCCGTTGCTCTGCGCCAGGCACAGCAGATGGTTGGCGGCGCTGCGGCCGCCGTGCACCGCCTTCGCCTCCAGCAGCGCGCCGATGTACGTCAGCGGGTCCTGGAGCTGCCGGTAGTGCTTGCCGTCGATCCGGACCGTCCCCGACGTCGGGTTGTCCAGGTCGAGCATCATCCGCATGGTCGTCGACTTGCCCGCACCGTTGGGGCCGAGGAAGCCGGTGACGATGCCCGGCCGCACCGTGAAGGTGAGGTGGTCCACGGCGACCGTGTCGCCGTAGTGCTTGGTCAGCCCCGCAAGCTCGATCATGTACAGCACGCTAGGCGCGCCCCGGTGGCCCTGCCACCGGGACGGGGCCGCCCGGCTGACCCCCTGTACGACGACGCCCCCGTGACCGCCTCAGCGGGCGGTACGGGGGCTCGGTCGTACGGAGGTGAAACCTTGCGACGGTTCAGCGACTCTGCTGGGCCGGGACGCCGCGGGAGACGCCCTCCTCGTCGCCCGGGGCACCGGCCGCGGCGACCGCCGCACCGGTCAGCGTGGCCAGCATCTCGCGGACGTTGGTCAGCTGGGCGTTGATCGAGTCGCGGCGGTTGGTCAGCGCCGCCAGCTCGCGCTCGGATTCGCTGCGGATACGGTCCGCCTTGGCGTTGGCGTCGGCCACGATGTCCTCGGCCTGGCGCTGCGCGGTCTCCACCGTCTGGCGGGCCCGGCGCTCGGCGTCCGTACGCAGCTTCTCGGCCTCCAGGCGGAGCTGCTCGGCGCGGTGCTCGATCTCCGCGAGCCGCTTCTCGGCCTTGGCCTGACGCGAGGCCAGGTCACGCTCGGACTGCTCGCGGCGCTTGGCCAGGTTGGTCTCGAAGTCGGCGGCGGCCTGCGCGGCCTTCGCGCGGGTCTCCTCGAAGAGGGAGTCCGCCTCCTCGCGCTTGGACTGCGCGTCCTTCTGCGCCTCGGAGCGCAGCGTGGACGCCTCGCCCTTGGCCTTCTCGACGATCCGGGCGCCCTCGTCCTCCGCCTTCGACTTGCGCTCGGCGGCGAACGCCTCCGCGTCGTTGCGGACCTGCTGGGCGGCCGACTCGGCCAGCTCGCGGTGCTGCTCGGCGGCCCGGCGGGCCTCCTCACGCAGGTCCTTGGCCTCCTCCTCGGCGAGCCGGAGGATCTTCTCGACGCGCGCGCCGAGGCCCGCGTAGGAGGGTTCGGCGTCATTGACCTGCGCCTGGGCGTTCTGCGTCTCGAGGTGCAGCTCCTCGATCCGCTTTTCCAGCGACGTGATGCGGGCCAGTGCACTGTCGCGGTCGGCGACGAGCTTCGTGATGCGGTCATCCACCTGACCGCGGTCGTACCCACGCCGCACGAGCTCGAAGCCGAAGGGGGAGGAAGTGTCGCTCATGGGGTTCCTGTCGAAGAGACCGGTGAGGTGATAAGGAGAATCCTAGGGGTCACAACGGCGTGTCATCGAGTCATTGCCCGTTTGATCTGGAGAATGACCCCTCATTTGAGTGGCTACCCTTCAGACTGCTTGCCACTCGATCGAGTTGCACCGGCGCCCGCGCCCGCTTTCACCCCGTTGCCCTTGTTTTCGCCGCCCCCGCCCGGTGTCTCGAACGACTCCAGGGCTTCCAGAACGTCCTGAACGCGGGAGATTTCGGCGTTGATGTCCTCGCGCCGGCGCACCAGGACCTCCAGCTCCCGCTTCCCCTCGTCCACGATCCGGGCGGCCTCCGCCTCGGCCTCGGCGCGCATCCGCTCCGCGTCGCGCACCGCCTCGGCCTTCTTGTTCTCGGCCTCCTTGATCAGGCCCTCGGCCTTCTTCACCGCCGCGATCCGGACCTTGCTCGCCTCGCTGCTCGCGTCCGACATCATCCGGTCGGCCTTCTCCTCGGCCTCCACCTGCTGGGCGGTGGCCTGCGCGATGAGCTTGTCGACCCGCTCGCCGGCGTTCTTCATCGCCTCCGCGGACTCCCGGCGGGCCCGCTCGTGCAGCTCCTCCACCTCGGACTCGATCCGCTGGCGCAGCTCCTCGGCGCGCTCCCGGATCGCGGTGGCGTCGCCGCGGGCCTCCTCCAGCAGGGCGTTGGCGTCCGTACGCGCCTTCTCCACCCGGCTGTTGCCGTCGGCCGTCGCCTCCGTGACGATCCGGTCGGCCTCCTTGCGGGCCGCCCCGACCATCGTGTCGGCCTGCTCCTCGGCGGCGGTGGCGGCCTTGAGTGCCTCCTCCTGAGCCTTGGCGACGAGCTGGTCGGCCTGCTCGGCGGCGTCCCCACGGCGCTTGGCGGCGTCCTTGCGGGCCTCGTCCAGCAGACGGTCCGCCTCCTGCTGGGCCTCGTTGCGGGTCCGCTCGGCGGCCGCCTCGGCGTCCTCCTTGATCTTCGCGGACTCGTTACGGGTGCGGTTGGCGTGCTCCTGCGCGGCCGTGACGGTCTCGGCCGCCTCGGCCCGCAGCCGGTCCGCCTCCGCGGTGGCGGTCGCGAGCATCCGGTCGGCCTGCTCGCGGGCGTCGGCCCGGGTGCGGTCCGCGTCCCGCTCGGCGTCCGCGGTGGTCTCGGCGGCCTCGGTGCGCAGCCGCTCCGCCTCGGTCGCGGCCTCCGACATCAGCTCGTCGGCCTGCTCCGCGGCGTCCGAACGCGCCTTGTTGGCCGCCTTGCGCGCCTCGTCGCCGATCTGCTCGGCGTCCCTGCGGGCGGCCTCCAGCACCTCGGCGGCGTCGGCCCGCAGCCGCTCGGCCGTGTCCGTGGCCTCCGCCACCAGCGCCCTGGCCTGCTGCTCGCCCTCCGCGCGCAGCCGTTCGGCGGCCTGCTGGGCCTCGGCGACCGTACGGTCCGCGTCGTCCTGCGCCGAAGAGGTCAGCTCGGTGGCCTCGGTGACGATCCGTTCGGCCTCCGTACGGGCCTCGCTGATCAGCCGGTCCGCCTGCTCCGCGGCGTCCGTGCGCATCCGGTTGGCGTCGTCCCGCGCCTCCGCACGGGCCCGGGCCGCGTCCTGCTCGCCCGCCGCCAGCGCGTCGGAGGCGTCGGTGCGCAGCTGCTGCGCCTTCGCCGAGGCGTCCGCGACCAGCTTCTCGGCCTGCGCGGTCGCCTCCGACACCAGCCGGTCGGCCTGCTCGGCGGCCTCGGTGCGCGCCGTGTTGGCGTCCCGGCGGGCCTCGTCCAGCACCCCGGCCGCTTCCGCGCGCAGCCGGTCGGCCTCCTCGATGGCCTCCGAAACCGCCCGCTCCGCAAGGGACTTCGCGGCGTCGGACGCCTCCTGCGCCTCGCGACGGGTGCGCACGGCGTCCTCCGAGGCGCGCTCGCGCTCCTCGTAGGCGTCCTTCCGGACCCGGTCCGCCTCCTCCTGGGCCTCCGACTTCGTACGCTCGGCGGCGTGTTCGGCCGCCGAACGCAGCCCGGCGATCTCCTCACCGGCCTGCTCGTGCAGCCCCGCGACCGACTCCCGCACCTGCTGCGCGGTCTGCTCGGCCGTCGCCACCAGCTCGGCGGCCCGCCGGTCCGCCTCCTCGACCAGCCGCGCGGCCTCCTCCTGCGCCTCGCCCACCCGGGTACGGGCCGACGAGAGCAGTTCCTCGCTCTGCTCGCGGGCCGAGGTGCGCTCCTGGTGGGCCTCCTCGCGGGCCTCGCCCAGCAGCTGCTCGGCCTCCCGGCGGCGCCGCGCGGCCTCCTCCTGGGCCTCGGCCAGCGCCTCGGCCGCCTCCGTGCCGGTGCGCTCCGCGGCGGACGCCGCCTCCGCACGCACCCGGTCGGCGGTCTCCTGCGCCTCCGACTTCAGCCGCTCGGCCTCCGCCTGCGCCTCGCTGCGCAGCCGTACGGCCACCGACTCGCCCTCGGAGCGGGCCGCCGCGGCGTCCGCCGCGGCCTCGCTGCGCAGCCGCTCGGCCTCCTCCTCGGCCTCCTGCTGGAGCGTGCGGCGGCGCTCGGCGGCCTCCGCCTTGAGCCGGGCCGCCTCCTCCTGGGTCTCCCGGCGCAGCCGCTCGGCCTCCGCGCGGGCCTCGCGCAGCGCCTCCTCGGCGGCGGTGACCTTGGCCTCCGCCTCGTCGCGCAGCCGGTCCAGCTCCGCCTGGGCCTCGGCCCGCCGCTCCTGGGCGGCCTCCTCGGCGTCCGCGCGCAGCTTCGCGGCGGCCTTCTCGGCCTCCTCGGTCACCAGCTCGGCGGCCTCGGCGCCCTCGGTGAGCAGCTGTTCGGATTCCTTGCGGGCCCGCTCCAGCGCGTCCTCGGCCTGCCGGCGCAGCCCCGAGGCGCGCTCGATGGCCTCGGTCCGCACCCGCTCGCTCTCCGAGACGGCACCCGAACGGGTCTCCTCGGCGTCGGACTTGGCCTTGGCGAGCAGCTCCTCGGCGGTACCCGCCGCCTCCTCGATCTGCTGGACCGCCTCCCGGCGGGCCTCGCTGCGGATGCGCTCGCCCTCGGCGACCGCGTCCGCCCGCAGCTGCTCGGCCTCCCCGCGCAGCCGCCGTGCCTCCTCCTGGAGTTCGACGGTCTTGGCGCGGTACTCCTTGGTGTCGTCCTTCGCCGCGCCCTTGAGCTGGGCCGCGGTGTCGTGCGCCTCCTCGCGCAGCCGGTCGGCCTCGGCCTCCGCGTCGCGGCGCAGCCGCTCGGCCTCCTCGGCGGCGGCCTTGGTGGTGGCCTTGGCGTCCTCCGACGCCTTGGTCAGCACCTCCTCGGCGGTCCGCGCGGCCTTCGCCAGCTGCGCCGCGGAGTCCTCCGCGGCCTTCGACCGGGCGGCCTCCTGCGCCTCGGCGACGAGCCGTTCGGCCTCCGTGCGGGCGTCGGCGCGCAGTTGCTCCGCCTCGGCCTTGAGTGCCTCGGCCTCCTTGGTGGCCTCGGCGACCAGCCGCGCGACCTCCGCCTTGGCGGTGCGGGTGCGCTGCTCGTTCTCCGACTCGGCGGCCGACAGCCGCTTGCCGGCGGCCTGCTGCGCCTCGTCGACGAGCTTCTCCGCCTCGGCGCGCGCCTCGCGCAGCGCCGCGTCCGCCTCCTGGATCCGGGCCTCGGCGGTGCGGGTCAGCTCGGCGGCCTGGCGGCGCGCCTCCTCCGACTCGGTGCCGGCGGTGGTGCGCAGCTGCTCGGCCTGGTCGGTGGCCTCCTGGGCCTGGGCGGAGGCGGCGTTCAGCAGCCGCTCGGCGTCCGTACGCGCCCGGCGCAGGATGGATTCCGCTTCGGCGCGGGCCTCTTCGGCCGCGGTGCCCAGCCGTTCCCTGGCCTGGTCGGCCAGCCGCTGGGCCTCGGCGCGTGCGGACGCCAGCGCCTGCTCGGCCTCCGCCCGCGACTCCTCCATCAGCCGGCGGGCCTGCGACTCCGTACGGGCGCGCAGCTGTTCGGCCCAGGCGACGTTCTCGTTGACGTGCGATTCGACGGTCTGCCGGCGCTCGTTGAGCTCCTCGTCGAGGCGCTGGCGTCGGCTGACCGCCTCGGCGTGCAGCTCGGCCTCCAGCCGCGCCTGCCGCTCGGCCTGCTCCTGCAGCACCCGCTGGGTCTGTGCCCGCGCCTCGCGCAGCTCGCGCTCGGCGTCCGAACGCAGCTGGTCCGCCTGGATCTGCGCATTGCGCAGCAGCTGTTCGGCCTGATGACTGAGGTTGTCGTAGGCAGGGCGGGTCGCGAGGTTGCGGCGCGCCTCATGCAGCTTGGCGCGCAGCACCTCGACCTGGTAGCCGAGGTCGTCGGCGTGCTGGACGGCCTTGTCCCGCTCGGTCTTCAGCCGCTCCATCTCGGCTTCGAACTGCGAGAGGTGGTCGTCAGCCTCGTAGCGGTCGTTGCCCCGCACTGCGCGGTCCCATCCGTCCCCTGGTCATGGTGGCGGCCGGCCCCGGTCCTGCGGCGATCGTCCCGTACACGTCACGTCGTACCGGACTCGCGCCCATCGGAGCTGACCCTTCCGAAGAAATGGTGTCAGATCATCGGCAGAGTATGGGCCGAGCCCCACTTCCGTACCCCGGCCGAAGGTGCACTCTACCGGCCGGGGAACGCGAAGGTCAGTGCTCCGTCCCGGCAGGGGGTGCGGCGGTGACGAGTTCGGTGAGTACGCCGTGGCAGTCCTTGGGGTGCAGGAAGGTGATCCGCGAGCCCATCGAACCCTTCCTGGGCTCGTCGTACAGGACCCGTACGCCCTTGTCGCGGATGTCCTGGGAGTCACCGTCGACGTCCGCGGTGCCGAAGGCGATGTGGTGCACGCCCTCGCCGTTCTTGGCCAGCCACTTGCCCACCGCGGAGTCCTCGCGGGTGGGCTCCAGCAGCTGGAGGTAGGAGGCGCCGCCGTCGGACGTCTCATTGATCTTGAGCATGGCTTCCCGCACGCCCTGCTCCTCGTTGACCTCGGTGTGGAACACCTCGAAGCCGTACGTGGCACGGTAGAACTCGACAGTGGTGTCGAGGTCGAAACAGGCGATCCCGATGTGGTCGATTCGCGTCAGCATGAGTCCAGTGCACCGCTCGCACAGCTGGTTACGCAACGTGCGCGCGATCACACCGGCTTGCCGGTGACCCCGGGCGTACCGCTCAGTACATTGACGGGAACCCTCGTTAACTTCCCTGCAAAGGAAGGCCGCATCGCATGTCTCAAACGAACGGCACGAACGGCACCACCTCAGTGATCGTGGCGGGCGCGCGCACCCCCATGGGCCGGCTCCTGGGGTCCCTGCGGACCTTCTCGGGCGCCGATCTGGGCGGCTTCGCCATCAAGGCGGCGCTGGACCGGGCGGGCATCGGCGGTGACCAGGTGCAGTACGTGATCATGGGCCAGGTGCTGCAGGCCGGGGCGGGGCAGATCCCGGCGCGCCAGGCGGCAGTCAAGGCCGGCATCCCGATGAACGTCCCCGCGCTGACCGTCAACAAGGTCTGTCTCTCGGGCCTCGACGCCATCGCGCTGGCCGACCAGCTCATCCGCGCCGGCGAGTTCGACGTGATCGTCGCCGGCGGCCAGGAGTCCATGACCAACGCCCCGCACCTGCTCCCCAAGTCGCGGGAGGGCTACAAGTACGGCGCCGTCGAGATGCTCGACGCGATGGCCCACGACGGCCTCACCGACGCCTTCGAGGGCATCGCCATGGGCGAGTCGACCGAGAAGCACAACACCCGTCTGGGCATCGCCCGTCCGGAGCAGGACGAGGTCGCCGCGCGCTCCCACCAGCGGGCCGCCGCCGCCCAGAAGAACGGGCTCTTCGAGGCCGAGATCACCCCCGTGGAGATCCCGCAGCGCAAGGGCGAGCCGGTCGTCTTCGCCAAGGACGAGGGCATCCGCGGGGAGACCACGGCGGAGTCGCTGGGCAAGCTGCGCCCGGCGTTCGCCAAGGACGGCACGATCACCGCCGGCACCTCCTCGCAGATCTCCGACGGCGCGGCCGCCGTCGTGGTGATGAGCAAGGCCAAGGCCGAGCAGCTGGGCCTGGAGTGGATCGCCGAGATCGGTGCGCACGGCAACGTCGCGGGCCCGGACAACTCGCTGCAGTCCCAGCCGTCCAACGCGATCAACCACGCGCTGGGCAAGGAGGGACTGACCGTCCAGGATCTTGACCTGATCGAGATCAACGAGGCGTTCGCGGCCGTCGCGGTGCAGTCGATGAAGGATCTCGGGGTGTCCCCCGAAAAGGTGAATGTCAACGGCGGTGCCATCGCCCTGGGTCACCCGATCGGCATGTCCGGCGCCCGCATCGTGCTGCACCTCGCACTGGAGCTGCGCCGGCGCGGCGGCGGCGTGGGTGCCGCGGCGCTGTGTGGCGGCGGTGGTCAGGGCGACGCGCTGATCATTCGCGTACCGGGTAAGTAAGCGCGTACGGGCGGGCCGGACGCGGACGAGCGAGCCGAAGGAGACGGGCAGCGATGGTGGACGTCCCCCAGCTGGTGGAGCAGGCACGGCAGGGCCGGCCGAGGGCGGTGGCACGGCTGATCTCCCTCGTGGAGGGGGCCGCGCCGGAGCTGCGCGAGGTGATGGCGGCGCTCGCGCCGCTCACCGGCAACGCCTATGTGGTGGGCCTGACCGGCTCGCCCGGAGTGGGGAAGTCCACCACCACCTCCGCGCTGGTCACGGCGTACCGCAAGACGGGCAAACGGGTCGGCGTGCTCGCCGTCGACCCGTCCTCCCCGTTCTCCGGCGGCGCGCTGCTCGGTGACCGGGTCCGGATGAGCGAGCACGCCTCCGACCCCGGCGTCTACATCCGTTCGATGGCCACCCGGGGCCACCTGGGCGGTCTGGCCTGGGCCGCGCCGCAGGCGATCCGGGTGCTGGACGGGGCGGGTTGCGACGTGATCCTCGTCGAGACGGTCGGCGTCGGCCAGTCCGAGGTGGAGATCGCCTCGCAGGCCGACACCAGCGTGGTGCTGCTGGCGCCCGGCATGGGCGACGGGATCCAGGCGGCCAAGGCCGGAATCCTGGAGATCGGCGACGTGTACGTCGTCAACAAGGCCGACCGGGACGGCGCCGACGCCACTGCCCGGGAGCTCAACCACATGCTGGGCCTGGGGGAGTCCCGGGCGCCCGGCGACTGGCGGCCGCCGATCGTCAAGACCGTCGCCCAGCGCTCCGAGGGCGTCGACGAGGTCGTCGAGGCCCTGGAGAAGCACCGCGCCTGGATGGAGGAGCACGGCGTGCTGGCCGAGCGGCGCCGCGCCCGGGCCGCCCACGAGGTCGAGACCATCGCGGTGACCGCGCTGCGCGAGCGGATCGGGGACCTGAGCGGCGACCGCCGGCTGGATGCCCTGGCCGAGCGGATCGTCGCCGGCGAGACCGATCCCTACCGGGCGGCGGACGAGTTGGTGGACGGGCTGACGAACGGGGGCTGAGCCGCCCGGCGAGGCCCGGGGGCCGCCCGCGCGGCCCCCGGCCGGCCCGTACGGCGTCAGTCGTCCGCGCCGTCGTTGTCGTCGTCGTCCGCGTCGTGTGCCGGCGCGGTGGTCAGCTTGCCGCTGTCCGGGTCGACCAGCAGCTTGTGCTCCTTGCCGTCCTTGCCGACGGTCTCGACCTCCCAGACGGCCCGGGCCCGGTGGTCACCGTCCAGCTCGACGGAGGTCACCGTGCCGTGCGCCGCAGCGGCCGTGCGGGCGGCGCCCGCGGCGTCGGTCCGGGCGGTCTTCAGGGCCGCCTGCTCCCGCGTGTGGTCGTCGTCGTCCCCCTGCTCGACGTGCTGGTTCAGCACCCGGGCGTCGCCCGCGTCGAGGGTCAGCTCGTGCCACTTGCCGTCCTTGCCCAGGACGTCCGCGTCCCAGACCAGCCCGGGACGGTCGCGGTCCAGGTCGAGGCCGGTCACGGTGCCCGGTACGGCCTTCAGGGCGGCGGCCGCGGCCTGCGGCGCGGTCACCTTCGCGGCGGCGGCCTCACGGGCGTCCTCCGTGCCGGGCCGCCCGGGGCCGGCCGCCTGCCGCGACGGGGCGTCGGAGGGTCCGGACGGGGCTCCGCCCCCGCTGACCGCGACGGCGGTGACCGCGCCGCCGGCGACCAGGGCGGCCGCTGCGGCGGTGGCGATGACGAGGTGGCGCTTCATGTGTCTCTCCCCTGAGTTCGGCGGTGCCAGCGCTGTGCGAACGCTGTGCCACCACACTGGCCGAGCGGACCTGAAGGGGAGCTGAAGCCGGCTGAAGTGATCTTCAGGTTCGGGCTGGCAGGCTTGGGTGCCATGCGCCCTCCCGCCGCTCACCGCCCCCCGCTCCGACTCCTGCTCGTGGAGGACGAGAAGCGCCTGGCCCTGTCGCTCGCGAAGGGCCTGCGGGCCGAGGGCTACGCGGTCGACGTGGTGCACGACGGCCTGGAAGGGCTGCACCGGGCGGGCGAGGGCGGCTACGACCTGGTCGTGCTGGACATCATGCTGCCCGGCATGAACGGCTACCGCGTCTGCGGGGCGCTGCGGGCGGCCGGGAACGACGTACCGATCCTGATGCTGACCGCCAAGGACGGCGAGTACGACGAGGCCGAGGGGCTGGACACCGGTGCCGACGACTATCTGACCAAGCCGTTCTCGTACGTGGTGCTGGTGGCGCGGGTGAAGGCGCTGCTGCGGCGGCGTGGGCGGAGCGCGCAGCCGGTGCTGCGGGTGGGGCCGCTGACCGTCGACCAGGGGGCCCGGCGGGTCGAGCGGGGCGGCGCCGAAGTGGCGTTGACCGCGAAGGAGTTCGCCGTGCTGGAGCAGCTGGCGGTGCGCGCGGGCGAGGTGGTCTCCAAGGCGGAGATCCTGGAGCACGTCTGGGACTTCGCGTACGAGGGCGATGTCAACATCATCGAGGTCTATGTGAGCGCGCTGCGGCGCAAGCTCGGCGCGGAGCGCATCGTGACGGTGCGCGGCGCGGGGTACCGGCTGGTGGCCGGTGACTAGGGCGGGGGCCTCCCCGGGGCGGCGGACCGGTGTGCCGGGTTCCGTACGGGCCCGGGCGGCGGCCGGTGCGACCGTGGTGGTGGCACTGGCGCTGATCGCGGCGGGTACCGCGGTGCTGCTGGTGCTGCGCGGCAATCTCCAGGGCCAGGCCGGGCTCCAGGCGGAGGTCGCGGCGCGCGAGGTGGCCGCGCAGATCGCCACGGGCACGCCGTACGACCGGCTCCACCTGCCGGACGGCGACGAGCACCCGGTGGTGGTCACCGACGAGGACGGCCGGGTGCTGGCGGTGGGCGACGAGGTGCGGGCGGTCGACGGGAGGTCCGTGGACGGGGCGCGGACCGGGGCGGGGCACACCGGCGCCGGGCAGCCGTCCGACGACGACGCCGACGAGGACGACGCGCGCGGGCTGCGGCCCGGCGAGGTCGACGACGACGTGCACCAGAGCGACGGGACCGCGGACGTCGACGGCACGGTCGCCGACTACCGGTTCGCGGCGGTCGAGGCCGAGGACGGCCGGGGGGAGAAGGCCACGGTGCGGGCCGGGTCGGCGCTGGCGCCGGAGCGCGCGGCCGTCGGGTCCGTGCGCGACGCGATGCTGATCGGGCTGCCGCTGCTGCTCGTGGTGGTGGCCGGGGTGACCTGGCTGGTGACCCGGCGGGCGCTGCGCCCGGTGGAGGGCATCCGCTCGGAGATGGCGGCGATCACGGCCAGTACGGACCTGTCGCGGCGGGTGCCGGAGCCGGCGGCCCGGGACGAGATCGCGCGGCTGGCGCGGACGACCAATGAGACGCTCGCGGCGCTGGAGGCGAGCGTCGAGCGGCAGCGGCGGTTCGTCGCGGACGCCTCGCACGAGCTGCGCAGCCCGATCGCGAGCCTGCGCACCCAGCTGGAGGTGGGGGTGGCGCACCCGGAGCTGCTCGATGTGCCGGGCGCGGTGGCGGACACCGTGCGGCTGCAGCGGCTGGCGGCGGATCTGCTGCTGTTGGCCCGGCTGGACTCGGGGGAGCGGCCCGCGGGGGGCCGGGTCGATCTGGCGGCGCTGGTGCGGGAGGAGACCGCGCAGCGGGCCGGGGACCGGGTGCCGGTGCGGGTGGGCCCGTCGGAGGGCCTGGAAGTGGCGGGTTCGCGGAGCCAGTTGGGGCGGGTGCTGGGCAACCTGCTGGACAACGCCCAGCGGCACGCGGCCTCGTCCGTGGAGGTGGCCGTGGTGCGCGACGGGGCGTGGGCGGTGCTGCGCGTCGAGGACGACGGGCCCGGGGTGCCGGAGGCCGAACGGGAGCGGATCTTCGAGCGGTTCGTACGGCTCGACGACGCGCGGGCGCGGGACGACGGCGGCGCCGGGCTGGGCCTGGCCATCGCGCGGGACGTGGCGGTGCGGCACGGCGGCTCGCTGGCGGTACGCGAGCGGGCGGCCTTCGAGCTGCGGCTGCCGGTGGCGGGCTGAGCCGCCGCGCGCCGGCGCCGCGGCCCCCGGTGCGGGGCCGCGGGGTGCCCCGGAGCCCCTACGGGGGCCGGGGCGGGGCGGGGCGCCGGTCAGAGGCCGCCGCGGTGCGCGCGCAGGTGTTCGGCCACGGGGGCGAGGGAGGTGCGCAGCGCTTCGAGGTCCTCGGAGGCGAAGAGGTCGATGAAGTGCTTGCGGACCGAGGTGACGTGGTGGGGGGCCACCCGGCGCATGGTCTCCCAGCCCTCCTCCGTCAGCACCGCGTACAGGCCACGACGGTCCGACTCGCAGCTCTCGCGGCGCACCAGTCCGGCGTTCTCCATCCGCGTGATCTGGTGGGAGAGACGGCTCTTGGACTGCAGGGTGCTGGCTGCCAGGTCGCTCATCCGGAGCCGGTGGTCCTCGGCCTCGGAGAGGTTGACCAGGATCTCGTAGTCGTTGTTCGTGAGCCCGAACGGCTGGAGATCGCGCTCCAGTTGGTGCATCAGCAGCCTGCTGACGTCCAGATGGGTGCGCCAGGCACGCTGCTCCTGGTCGGTCAGCCAGGGGGTGTCGCTGTCGGTCGTCATGGAGGAATTCTATCCGTAAAAGTTGAATAATGAATTAATTGCACTGGGGAATCGTTGCGAGTGGTGACGTCGGCCGGCCGGGGCCGGTGTGGGTCAGACGTTCGAGGTCACCGTCCGCAGACTACCGCTCACAGCCCGAAGCGGCGTTGGAGGCTCCCGAGGTTGCCGGGCAGTTGGGGCAGTTGTGAGCCACTTTGCGGGACGTGCCCGCCGTTGCCCGGAACCCCCGCCTCCGTCGGCACCGCGCCGGTCGCCAGCTCCGGCATCAGCTGCTCCGTCGACTGGAGCAGGACCGTGCCGGCGCCGACGAACTCGAACTGGTGCTCCTCGCCGGACGCCCCGCCGATGCCGGTGTGCGCCCGCAGCCCGCCCAGGAATCCCCGCAGGTACTGGTGGTCGTAGTGGTGGCAGGGGGAGGGGCAGTCCGCCCAGCCGACGAGCGCCTGCGGGTCCACCCGGATCGGCGGCTCCATGAAGACCACCGGCCCGTTGGACGCGGCCACGAACTTGCCCGTCCCGATGAGCGTGAGGAAGCCCGGGATGATCGACTGCTTCAGCGACAGAGATGGCTGAAACGCGAGCAGGTTGCCGGAGCGAATAGTGAGGTTGCCCTCGTCGAGATCGAAGGAATTCACATCGAAGGCACGGTCCGCGAGCAGCATCTTTCCCCGGCCCTCGGCGACGACCCAGTCCGCGGCGTGCAGTGGCGAATGGAAACTTCCGGCGATCAGCCGGTCGAGCCGGCCGTGCCCGATGCCGTGGAAGTCGATCTGCCCGTAGTAGGCGATCATCTTCCCCTTCTGCAGGAACCACTGGCCGTCCAGATCGACGCTGAAGGCGTACGGATTGACGTTGTCATCGGCGGGGAGCGACGCGACGTCGTGGACAACGGGACCGGTCACAGCTTCTCCTCCGACGCCTGGACGTAGACGGTGCCCTGGCCCGACAGCTCCAGCTGGAACGCCTCGCCGGAACCGCGGCCCACCATGTCGCGCCAGCCGAGCGCGGTGGACAGTTTGTTGCGGACCTCGCCGCGGTGGGCGACGTATGCCTGCGGATCGACATGGACCGGGCGCTGCGGCGTGATCGGCAGCTCGATGACGCCGCCGTGCGCCATCACCGCGGCCGAGCCGACGCCCTTGAGGGTCGTGGTGAACAGGCCCTGGCCGGTGACCTGGCCGCGCACCATGCCCATCACCCCGCCCTGCGAGCCCATGAACATCGTGCCCTGCTGGAGCGAGCCGTCGAAGGCCAGCAGCCGGTCGGCCTCGACGTAGAGCGTCTCGCCCGTCAGGTCGACGACGTGGACGTGGTGGCCGCCGTGGCCGAACATGACCGTGGCGGTACGGCCCGCGGGCACCTCGACCGTCATCAGGGGCGTGGCCTCACCGGCGATCCGGCGGCCGATCATCGAGCCGACGCCGCCCTGGCCGCCCTGGATGTTCGGGGTGAAGTGCACCTCGCCGCGGTAGGCGAGCATCGCCCCGCGCTGGCTGTACATCCGCTGGCCGGGCGCGATCGTGGCCTGCACCATGCGGGAGTTGAGGGCCTCGAACGGCATCAGACCTCACCGCCCACGGTGTTGCGCTCGCTGGGCTGGACGTAGACCAGGCCCTCGCCCTCGAAGCGGATCTGGAACGCCTCGCCGGAGCCCTCTCCCATGAACGTGCGGAAGTTCACCCCGGACTGGAAGTGCTGGCGGAGGTCGCCGGTGTGCGCCACGTACGCGCCCGGGTCGACCTGGAGCGGGTACTGCTTGGTGACCCGCAGCACCACCGCCGGCCCGTCCGAGGTGATCGCCGCCTGGCCGCTGCCCTCGACGGTGGTGGTGAACAGGCCGTTGCCCTGCGAGGCGCCGCGCAGACCGGTGAAGGTCGTGCCGGTGCGCAGCGCGGCGTCCGTGCACAGCAGGTTGCTGGCCTCCACGTAGAGCTTCTCGCCGCGCAGCTGCACCAGGTTGATCTCGCTGGCGCGGTCGGCGAAGTAGCAGGTGCCGTGGCCCTTCACCTCCATCACGGCCATCTGTTCCCCCGTCAGCCGCCGGGTGACCATGCCGCGCAGACCCTCGCCGCCGCCGGTCATCTTCTTGAAGGCCATCTGGCCGTCGTACGCGACCATCGCACCGTTCTTCGCCTTGACGGCATCGCCCGTCATGTCGACGGCGAGCACCTTGCTCCCCTGGAGCCGAAACTGAGCCACGGGTCAGACGGTAGTCGGCCCGGCCCGCGCGGGGCAGACCCCTCGCCCCTGACGCCGCCCGGATATCTCCCCGGGGCCCGCCCGGGTGACCACGCTCACGTCCCCCGTGGGCGGTGCGCACCGGGGCGGCTGTAACAATAGGGCGACGCTTGTGAACTCTTGCACAATCGCCCCGCCCGTCGCCCGACCTCCACCCCCAGAAGACGGCGCTGCGCGCCGACCGCCCGCCCGTCGCCCGACCTCCACCCCCAGAAGACGGCGCTGCGCGCCGACCGCCCATCTGCCACCCGAACGAGGTTCCCGTGGACATCAAGACCGCCGCCGCCCTGCACCGCCTGCGCCTGGCCTCCATCCCGGAGGCCATCTCCTTCCCGGCGCTGCTGATCTTCGGTACCGGTTTCCGTCTGGCCTTCGACTACGACGCCCTGGTGATGCCGCTCGGCATGATCCACGGCCTGCTCTTCATCACCTACGTGGTGCTGCTGCTGGACGTGTGGAACCGCACCAAGTGGCCCTTCAAGCGCGTCGCGTTCTTCTTCCTGCTGGCGATCCTGCCGTTCGGCGGCCTCTACGGGGACCGCGTCCTCAAGCGCGAGGAGGAGGCCGGCGTGATCGCCGCCCGCGCCCGCAAGGAAGGGGTCGTGAACGCATGATCGTCGCCTTCTCGGTGAGCCCGCTGGGCGTCGGTGAGGACGTCGGCGAGTACGTCGCCGACGCGGTCCGCGTCGTCCGCGAGTCGGGCCTGCCCAACCGTACGGACGCCATGTTCACCTCCATCGAGGGCGAGTGGGACGAGGTCATGGACGTCGTCAAGCGCGCCGTCGCAGCCGTCGAGGCCCGCGCCGGCCGGGTCTCCCTGGTCCTGAAGGCCGACATCCGCCCGGGGGTGGTGGACGGGTTGACGTCGAAGGTGGACACCGTCGAGCGGTACCTGGCTGGGGCCTGATTCCCACGTTTTTGTCTGCGGCGCCGTGGTGGTTTCTCGCCGTTGCGCTTTGCGGCGCCGCCGCACGTTGTCGGCTTTCCCGCCGTGTGCCTTCTCGTCGTTGCGCCTGCGGCGGGCTGGGTTGGTGTTGGGTGCGGTGCCGCTCCTCCGGACTTCGTCCTGCGGCGCGGCCCCTCCCGTGAGTGGGTGGAAAAAGGCCGGTGGGGGCGGGCGTCTTACTGACGCTCGCCCCCACCGGCCTTTAACTTTCCCTCCCACGGGAGGGGCTGGACCGGAGGACGAAGTCTGGAGGGCCGGCACCGCACCCGACGACCACCCGCCCGCGGCAGGCGCAACGGCGAGAAACCACCACGGCGGGACGGACAAAAACGTGGGAGGTCACCCCAGGAGCGCGGAGCCCAGGGGGGTGCGTTCGTAGTGCACCTCGTGGCCGTGGCGGCGGGCGGTGAGCAGGCCGGCGGCGCGCAGGACGGAGAGGTGGGCCGAGACCGACGACGGTGCCAGGCGCAGGCGGTGGGCCAGGGCCGTCGTCGTCGAGGGGGCGTCGAGCGCGGCCAGTACCGCGGCGCGGTTGGTTCCCAGGAGCCGGGCCAGCGTCGGCCCGGTCTCCGGCTCGCTCCACAGGCCGCCGATTCCGCGTGCGGGGTAGATGACGGTCGGCTGCCACGGTGGGTCGAAGCCGCTCACCACGTCCGGCCAGACGAAGATGCTCGGCAGCAGCAGCACCCCGCGGCCGTCCAGGTCCTGGGTCTGGACGAAGTCCGTACGGGTACGGACCGTCAGGGTGTCGCCGGACCAGGTCACCCGCGGATGCAGGTCGGCGAACAGCCGGCGCAGCCCGCCGTCCGCCAGTTGGCGCGACCGGTAGGCGATCTCCGCCTCCAGCAGCGCCCGCAGCCGCGGCCAGTCCGGGGCGAGCAGTGCGTGCCAGGCCCGTTCGGTGACGTCGGCGAGTTCGCGGATCGCGGCCGCCGGATCGGCCAGCGCGGCACGGCCCCGTTCCGACTCCGGCCCGCCGGGTGTGCAGGCCAGGGACTTGGCCATCTCGGCGCGGGCCAGGGCCGGATCGGTGGCCCGCAGCCGCGCCAGCTCCTCGCCGAAGTCGGCCAGCGGGGTGTCCGGGGGGCGGCCCAGGAAGTCCGGGGTGTAGCCGGGCGGCGAGGACGGCATGAACAGCCACAGCGGCGTCAGGTCCAGCCCTGCCAGCGCCGCGCGCATCCGGCGCAGCCAGGGCGTGTGGTAGCCGTGCCGGTCGGCGCGGCGCAGGGTCCGTACGGCCTCGTGGGTCTCGCACAGCGGTGAGACCGCGAACCGGATGCGGAGCAGGTCGTCGGCGTCGAAGCGCAGATGCAGCGGCACGGCCGCCCCTTCCCCCGGATTCGGCTCCAGCCGAAACACTAGGGGGTGCGGGCGCCTCCCGGCAGGCTGCCGGCATGTCCGCGACCACCGGGCCCGTACCGCCGGGCCGTCCTCCGGCCTGCCGCGACGGGGCGGGCGCCGGTGCCGGGCCGGTGCGTCCGCCCGGCTACCGCGCCGTCTTCGCCGTCGCCGAGTTCCGGTACGTCTTCGCCGCCCACCTGCTCTCCTCGCTCGGCGTGGTCGTCTGCGAGATCGCGCTGTCCGTGCTGGTCTTCCAGCTCACCGACTCCCCGCTGCTCAGCGCCCTGACCTTCGCGCTGGGCCTGCTCCCGTACGTCGTTGGTGGCACCCTGCTGTCGGCCGTCGCCGACCGCTACCCGGCCCGCCGGGTGCTGGTGGTCTGCGACCTGCTGTGCGCGCCGGCCGCCGCGTGCATGGCGGTGCCCGGCACACCGGTCGCGGTGCTGCTCGTCCTGCGCTGTGTGATCGCCGCCGTCGCGCCGGTCTTCGCCGGGACCCGCGCCGCGACGCTGGCGGACGTCCTCGGCGACGGCGAGCTGTTCGTGCTGGGGCGCTCGGTCCTCCGCATCGTCAATCAGGGCGCCCAGCTGGCGGGGTTCGGGGCCGGCGGGCTGCTGCTGGCCGTCGCGTCGCCCGGGGCGGTGCTCGCGATCACCGTGGGTACGTTCCTCGGCTCGGCGCTGCTGCTGCGGCTGGGCACCCTCGCCCGGCCCGCGCGGGACGCCGCCGGGCACGGGAGGGGCGGCGGGGCGCTGCTGGGCGCCTCGCTGGGCGGCGTCCGGCGGCTGCTGGCCGACCGCAGGGTGCGCGCGTTGCTGCTGCTGAGCTGGCTGCCGCCGGCGTTCGTCGTCGTCCCGGAGGCGCTGCTGATCGCCTACGCGGGCCGGCTCGGCGTCGGTCCGGCCGGCGCGGGGCTGCTGATGTGCAGCATGCCGCTGGGCGCGGTGACCGCGGAGAGTGTGGTCGGTGCGTTCCTGGGTCCCGCGGCGCGGGCCCGGCTCACCTTCCCGATGGGCGTCTTCGCGGTGCTGCCCTCGCTGGGTTTCGCCGTCGAGCCGTCGCTGGGCTGGGCGGTGGTGCTGCTGGTGCTGACCGGCACCGGGATCTCGTACAACTTCGGGGTCGACCGCTGGCTGGTCGCCGCGGTCCCCGAGCGGCTGCTGGGGCAGGCGATGACGGTGACCCAGGCCGGGCGGATGACGGTGATGGGCCTGGCCATGGGGGCTGCCGGGGCCGCCGCGGAGCTGGCGCCGCTGCGGGTGGTGATGCCGGCGGCGGGCGTGGTGGGGACGGTCTGCGTGCTGGCGGTGATCGCGGAGGTGCGGCGTTCCGGGGCCGCTCCGGGCGTCCGGAAGGCGGCGTGACCGCGATACCCCGGTGGTACCGAAAACTGAGACAGGGCTGACCAGCATATGACCGCCGGGTAGGGTCGAAGACGTGTCGAAGCCGCTCAGCCTTGCTTTCGATCCCATCGCCCGCGCCGACGAATTGTGGCGGCAGCGATGGGGTGCCGTGCCGTCGATGGCCGCGATCACCTCGATCATGCGCGCCCACCAGATCCTGCTGTCCGAGGTGGACGCGGTGGTCAAGCCCTACGGGCTGACCTTCGCGCGCTACGAGGCGCTGGTGCTGCTGACCTTCTCCAAGGCCGGTGAGCTGCCGATGTCGAAGATCGGTGAGCGGCTGATGGTGCACCCGACCTCGGTCACCAACACCGTCGACCGCCTGGTGAAGTCCGGGCTGGTCGCCAAGCGGCCCAATCCGAACGACGGCCGGGGCACGCTCGCCTCGATCACGGACAAGGGCCGGGAGGTGTGCGACGCCGCGACCCGGGACCTGATGGCGATGGACTTCGGGCTGGGCGCGTACGACGCCGAGGAGTGCGGCGAGATCTTCGCGATGCTGCGGCCGCTGCGGGTGGCCGCGGCGGACTTCGACGAGGAGTAGCGGGGCGGTCCGCCCGCCCTCCGGCGGCGGCCCGGTGTCCGCGGGGGGCGGTGAAGATCGCCCCGGAACGGGTGGTTACGCTCTGGGGCATGAAGCGAAGCGTCCTGACCCGTTACCGGGTGATGGCCTACATCACCGCCGTGATGCTGCTGGTGCTCTGCACGTGCATGATCTTCAAGTACGGCTTCGGGATGGGCAAGGACCTCACCCTGGTCGTCTCCCAGATCCACGGCGTGCTCTACATCATCTACCTGGTCTTCGCCTTCGACCTGGGCTCCAAGGCCAAGTGGCCGTTCGGCAAGCTGCTGTGGGTGCTGGTCGCGGGCACGATCCCGACCGCCGCCTTCTTCGTGGAGCGCCAGGTGGTCCGGGAGGTCGAGCCGCTGCTCGACGGTGACGCTCCGGAGCCGGTCAAGGTCTGACGCCGCCGCCCGCCGCACCTCGTCACGTCGCGCCCGTTCCCTGCCGGGGACGGGCGCCGTTGTGTTTCGGCCACAGGTGCGTCGACCGCTTCACCCCTTACGCACCGTAATGCCCTGCGACTCATACCCTTCTCCCGTCGACAACTACTAGGACGTCCTAGTAAATTCGATGGTATGGACGCTGAAGCGATTGAGGAAGGCCGCCGTCGCTGGCAGGCTCGGTACGACTCTGCCCGGAAGCGGGACGCGGACTTCACCACGCTCTCGGGCGACCCCGTCGAGCCGGCGTACGGGCCCCGCCCCGGGGACACCTACGAGGGGTTCGAGCGGATCGGCTGGCCGGGCGAGTTCCCGTACACGCGGGGCCTGTATCCCACCGGCTACCGGGGGCGGACGTGGACGATCCGCCAGTTCGCCGGATTCGGCAACGCCGAGCAGACCAACGAGCGCTACAAGATGATCCTCAAGGCGGGCGGCGGCGGCCTGTCCGTCGCCTTCGACATGCCGACCCTCATGGGCCGCGACTCCGACGACCCGCGCTCGCTGGGCGAGGTCGGGCACTGCGGCGTCGCGATCGACTCCGCGGCCGACATGGAGGTCCTCTTCAAGGACATCCCGCTGGGCGACGTCACGACCTCCATGACGATCTCCGGGCCGGCCGTCCCCGTCTTCTGCATGTACCTCGTCGCCGCCGAGCGGCAGGGCGTCGACCCCGGCGTCCTGAACGGCACGCTCCAGACGGACATCTTCAAGGAGTACATCGCCCAGAAGGAGTGGCTCTTCCAGCCCGAGCCGCACCTGCGCCTCATCGGCGACCTGATGGAGCACTGCGCGCGCGGCATTCCCGCGTACAAGCCGCTGTCGGTCTCCGGCTACCACATCCGGGAAGCCGGGGCCACCGCCGCGCAGGAGCTGGCGTACACCCTCGCGGACGGCTTCGGCTATGTGGAACTGGGCCTCAGCCGCGGCCTGGACGTCGACGCCTTCGCCCCCGGCCTGTCCTTCTTCTTCGACGCGCACGTCGACTTCTTCGAGGAGATCGCCAAGTTCCGGGCGGCCCGCAGGATCTGGGCCCGCTGGATGCGCGACGTGTACGGCGCCACGAGCGAGAAGGCGCAGTGGCTGCGCTTCCACACGCAGACCGCCGGCGTCTCGCTGACCGCCCAGCAGCCGTACAACAACGTCGTACGGACCGCGGTGGAGGCGCTCGCGGCGGTGCTGGGCGGCACCAACTCCCTGCACACCAACGCCCTGGACGAGACCCTCGCCCTGCCCAGCGAGCAGGCGGCGGAGATCGCGCTGCGCACCCAGCAGGTGCTGATGGAGGAGACCGGCGTCGCCAACGTCGCCGACCCGCTGGGCGGTTCGTGGTTCGTCGAGCAGCTGACGGACCGCATCGAGGCGGACGCCGAGAAGATCTTCGACCGGATCAAGGAGCGCGGCGCGCGGGCGGTGCCGGACGGGCAGCACCCGATCGGCCCGATGACGTCGGGCATCCTGCGCGGCATCGAGGACGGCTGGTTCACCGGTGAGATCGCCGAGTCCGCCTTCCAGTACCAGCAGGCCCTGGAGAAGGGCGACAAGAAGGTCGTCGGCGTCAACTGCCACCACGGTTCGGTCACCGGCGACCTGGAGATCCTCCGGGTCAGCCACGAGGTCGAACGCGAGCAGGTGCGGGCCCTCGCCGAGCGCAAGGCGCGCCGCGACGACGCCCGGGTGACCGCCGCGCTCAAGGAGATGCTGGCCGCGGCGCGGGACGGCGGCAACATGATCGAGCCGATGCTGGAGGCCGTACGGGCCGAGGCGACCCTGGGGGAGATCTGCGGGACGCTCCGCGACGAGTGGGGGATCTACACGGAGCCGGCCGGCTTCTGAGGCCGCGCGACCGGGCGGACGCCCCCGGCGCGGGCGGGGTGCGCCCCCGTCCCGCGCCGGGGGCGCCTCAGTGCGCCGGGATCCGCAGCCGGAAGAGCGCCCCGCCGCCCGGTGCCGCCTCCGCGGTGAGTTCCGCGCCGTGTGCCCGGGCGATCTGGCGGGCCATGGCCAGGCCCAGACCCGAGCCGGGCAGGGCGCGGGCCGCTTCGGCGCGGTAGAAGCGGTCGAAGACGTGGGGGAGGTCCCCGGCGGCGATGCCGGGGCCGTGGTCGCGGACCGTCAGGTGCAACTCCCCGGAAACCAGCCGGAGTTCGGTGTCCACGGGGCCGCCGGCCGGGGAGAACTTGGCGGCGTTGTCGAGGAGGTTGGTCAGCAGCCGGGTCAGGCGGGCCGGGACCCCGGGGACGGTGAGACCGGTGGCGTCCGGGTCCACGTCCGAGGTGAAGGTGATCTCCGGCCAGTGCTCCCGGGCCGCGCCCACCGCGTGCGCCAGCAGGGCGGCCGGGCGCACCTGCTCGACCAGCGGCCGGGGTTCCTCGTCCCGGGCGAGTTCGATGAGGTCGTTGACGAGGGTGGTGACCTCCCGGAGCTGCCGGCCCAGGGCCGCGGCGGCACGGTCGCGCTGGGCGTCGGTCAGCCGGTCGGCGCGGGCGAGGAGTTCGGCGTTGGTGCGCAGCGCGGTCAGCGGGGTGCGCAGCTCGTGGGAGGCGTCGGCGACCAGCCGGCGCCGGGCGGTGACGGACTCCTCCAGCTCGCCGAGCATGGCGTTGAAGCTGGCGGCGAGCCGGGTGACCTCGTCCTCGCGGGCCTGCGGCCCGGCCGGCAGCTCGATGCGGTGCCGGGCGTCGCGGGTGGCGGCGATGCGCTCGGCGGTGGCGGTGAGCCGGGCGACCGGCGCCAGGCCCGTACGGGACACCCAGTAGCCGAGCGCACCGGCCAGCAGGACGCCGGCGGCGCCGACCGCGGACAGCGCCCAGGCGGCGTGCCGCACGCCGCGCTCGACGGTGTCCGAACGGAGCGCCACCTGAAGCGCCTGGTGCCGGCCGGGGAGGTGGGTGGTGTACATCCGGACGGGCTGCCCGGCGACCGTGAGCTCGCTGTAGTACGCGGTGCGGCGGCCGTCGGCGACCTCGCGGGTGGCGGTGGTGACCGGCAGGGCGCGGTAGCCGCCGCGCGGGTCCTGCGCCGGGTCGGCGGGAACGATCTGCACGCAGGGCACGGCCTGGTAGCGGCAGGAGGCGTCGCTCGCGGTCGGGCCCCAGTCGCGGGTCTGCTGACTGCGCTGGGTGGCCGTCTGGGCGAGATCGAGTTCGAGCTGACGGGTCATCTGGTAGTGGATGATGACGAAGGCCGCGGCGCAGACGCCGACGGCCACCAGTGCCACCGCGGCGGAGGCGGTCAGCGCGAGCCGGGTCCGCAGCGGCCGGCGCCGGCGCCAGCGGGCGCCCAGGCCGCGGGTGCCGGTCACCGGCCCTCCGCATGGCCGAGGCGGTAGCCGATGCCGTGCACGGTGTGGACGAGCCGGGACTCGCCGCCCGCCTCCAGTTTGCGGCGGAGGTAACCGATGTAGACGGCCAGCGAGTTGGAGTCGGGGCCGAAGTCGCGGCCCCAGACCCGCTCCAGGATCATCTCGCGCGGCAGCACCTGCCCCGGGTGCTGCAACAGCAGTTCCAGCAGCGCCCATTCGGTGCGGCTGAACTCCAGCGGGCGGCCCGCCCGGTGGCCGCTGCGGGTCGCCGGATCGACGACCAGGTCGTCGAAGGAGAGCCGGGCGTCCTCCACGACGGCGGCCGAGGCGCGCCGCAGCAGGGCCCGGATCCGGGCCACCAGCTCGTCCAGCGCGAACGGCTTGACCAGATAGTCGTCGGCGCCCGCGTCGAGTCCGTCGACCCGTTCGCTGACCGAGTCCAGCGCGGTCAGTACGAGGATGGGCGTGCGGTCGTCCAGCGCGCGCAGCCGGCGGCAGACGGCCAGCCCGTCCAGGACGGGCATCATCACGTCCAGCACGAGGGCGTCCGGCTGCCAGGCGGCGACCTCCGAGAGGGCGGCCAGGCCGTCGGCCGCTCCGCGCACCGCGTAGCCCTCCACGGCCAGGCCGTCCTCGACGGCGGCGCGCACCTCCGGTTCGTCGTCGACGACCAGGATCTTGGCGGCCGGGGTGCTGTGCGGCGTGGGCGGCAGGGGCTGTGGCATGGACATAGGCTGCCAAACACCTCTCTTAGAACGTTCTTAGTGCGTATCGCGAGCGTGGCGGCCATGCGCACACCACTCTCGGTCGTGATCGGTGCGGGCGGCACCGGCGGCCACATCTATCCCGGTCTCGCCCTCGCCGACGCGCTCCGCCGGGCCGCGCCGGACGCGGTGATCTCCTTCGTGGGGACCGCACGCGGACTGGAGACGCGGCTGATCCCGCAGGCCGGATACCGGCTGCACACCGTCGACATGATCCCCTTCGACCCCTCGCTCGGCGCCCGACGCTATCTGCTGCCGGCCGCGCTGCTGCGCTCGGGCGCCCAGTGCCGGGCGATCCTCAGGGAACAGGGCGCCCAGGTGGCGGTCGGGATGGGCGGCTACCCGAGCGCCCCGGTGATCGTCGGGGCGCGGCTGGCCGGGCTGCCGAGCCTGATCCACGAGTCCAACGCGGTCCCCGGCCGGGCCAACAAGTTCGCGGCCCGGCTCACCCCGCACCTCGCCCTCGCCTTCGACCGCAGCCGGGCGCACCTGACCGGCGGCGAGCGGGCCGAGACGGTGGGGATGCCGCTGGTCGGACCGCTGGCCCAGCTGGACCGTGCGGCGCTGCGGCCGGCCGCCCGGCGGGCGCTGGGCGTCCCGGACGGCGCGCGGCTGGTGCTGTTCAACGGCGGGAGCCTGGGCGCCGCCCGGCTGACCGAGGCGGCCGTGGGCCTCGCGGGCTGCCACCGGGCGCGGCCGGACCTGCGCCTGCTGATCAAGACCGGCCCCGCGGCCCTGGAGGAGACCCGGGCCCGGCTGGCGGGCAACGGGGGCGCGGCCGTCGCCGAGGCCGTGCCGTACCTGGACCGGATGGACCTGGCGTACGCCGCGGCCGATCTGGTGGTGTGCCGGGCCGGTTCGGCGACCGTTGCCGAGCTGGCCACGATCGGGATGCCGGCCGTCCTCGTGCCGTATCCGCACGCGCCCGGCGACCACCAGACGCACAACGCGCGGGTGCTCTCCGACGCCGGGGCGGCGCTGCTGCTGCCCGACGCCGAGACCTCGGCCCAGCGGCTGGACGCGCTGATCACCCCGCTGCTGGCCGACCCCGGCCGGCTCGCCGCCATGGCGCAGGCCGCCGACCCCGGCACCCACGCCCGCGCCGCCGACCTGCTCGCCGCCAAGGCGCTGGCGCTGGCCGGCCACCCCGGTGCCACCCACCCCAACACCCCTCTCAAGGAGTCGATATGAGCAGCAGTACGCAGACGTGGAGCGGCCGCAGGGTCCTGGTCACCGGGGCCGAGGGGTTCATCGGTTCGACCCTGGTCGACCTGCTGGTCGAGGCCGGCGCCGAGGTGCGCGCCTTCGTGCACTACAAGCCGTACGCGGAGAAGGGCCACCTGGCGCACCATCTGGGTCCGGGCAGTCCGGTCGAGATGCTCGCGGGGGACGTCCGGGACGCGGGCCGGGTGCGGGACGCGGTGGCGGGCTGCGACACGGTCTTCCACCTGGCCGCGCTGATCGGGATCCCGTACAGCTACGACTCACCGGGTGCCTATGTGCAGACGAACGTGGTGGGAACCGAGAACGTCGCGGAGGCGTGCCGGCAGCATGCCGTGCGGCGGCTGGTGCACACCTCCACCAGTGAGGTCTACGGGACCGCGCTGACCGCGCCGATCGGCGAGGACCACCCGCTCCAGCCGCAGTCGCCGTACTCCGCCTCGAAGATCGGCGCGGACATGATGGCGCTGTCGCACTGGCACGCCTTCGATCTGCCGGTGACGGTCGTCCGTCCCTTCAACACCTACGGGCCCCGGCAGTCCGCGCGCGCCGTGATCCCCACGATCCTCGCCCAGCTCCACTCCGGCGCCCGGCAGATCAGGCTCGGCTCGCTCACCCCCACCCGCGATTTCACCTACGTCACGGACACCGCGGCCGGGTTCCTGGCGCTGGCCGACTGCGACCGGGCGCTGGGGCAGGTCGTCAACCTCGGCACCGGGCGGGAGATCGCCATCGGGGCGCTGGCCGAGGCGCTGATCGCCGCCTCGGGCCGGGACGCGGAGGTGGTCGTCGACCCGGCGCGGCTGCGGCCCTCGGGCAGCGAGGTCGAGCGGCTGCTGTCGAACAACTCCCGGGCGCGCCGGTGGGCTTCGTGGCAGCCGGAGGTCTCCCTGGAGGAGGGACTGAAGCGGACCTCGGCCTGGGTCGCGGAGAACCTGCACCTGTTCGCGGCCGACCGCTACCAGGTCTGATCCGGGAGCGGGCCCGGGCCGGCGGCGGCCCGGGCCCGCTCAGCCCGGCTCCCCGTCCCCCAGGCCCGCCAGGCCGGTGAGGAAGAGCGCGGTGAAGTCGCGGCCCCACGCGGCGTCCACGGGCTCGCCGCTGACCAGGGTGCGGTGCACGATCGCACCGGCGATCACATCGAAGATCAGGTCCATGGTGCGGGCGGCGGTCCGCGCGCCCTCCTCGCCGGGGGTGTCCGCCGGCAACTCGCCGCGCTCCTGCGCCCGCGAGCGGCCCAGCTGCACCAGCCGCTTCTGGCGGTCGACGATCGCCGAGCGGATCCGTTCGCGCAGCGCCTCGTCGGTGGTGGACTCGGCGACCACGGCCATCAGCGCGGTCTTGGTCTCGGGCCGGGCGAGCAGCGCGCCGAACTGGAGCACCACGCCCTCGATGTCGGCCTGCAGACAGCCCCGGTCGGGAAGTTCGAGCTCGTCGAAGAGGACCGCCACGGCGTCCACGACGAGCTCGTTCTTGTTGGCCCAGCGGCGGTAGAGCGTCGTCTTGGCGACGCCGGCCCGGGCCGCCACCTCACTCATGGTCAGCCCACCCCAGCCCAGGTCGACGAGCGCGGCACGGGTGGCGTGGAGGATCGCGTGGTCGGTCTCGACGCTGCGCGGGCGGCCCGTGCGGCCTTTCCGGGGGCTGGCGGAGTGGTGCATGCGGGCGACCATACCGGCCAGTACGGGGCGGGTCGGCCGGGCTCGTGAGGCAGATCACTCCGCACGGGGCCGGAACCGGTTGTTGTCCGGGGGCGACGGCGAGTTACGCTACGGGTCGTAGCGTAAAAGCGACAGCCACTGGCCGTGGGTGGGGACCCATGGCCGCGCTCGACGGCCCTCCGCGGGCCGCAGGCAGTACCGATCACCGCACCGACCATCGCATCGATCGCGCCGCCGCCGTATCGCTTTCCGGATCGCTTTCCGGAACGGACCGCCCAGGGGGGAGGATGGACCCATGCAGCCACGCAATATGTCCATGAGTGGAGTCGTCGACCTTGCAGCGGTGAAGGCGGCGGGGGAAGCGAAGCAGAAGGCGGAGCAGGCACGCGCCGAGGCCGTCCGTACGGGCCGGGCCCCCACGAGCGGCGCCCGGCTGGTGTTCGACGTCGACGAGGCGGGGTTCCAGCAGGAGATCCTGCAGCGCTCCACCGAGGTCCCGGTCGTCATCGACTTCTGGGCCGAGTGGTGCGAGCCGTGCAAGCAGCTGGGTCCGCTGCTGGAGCGGCTCGCGAACGAGTACGCCGGCAAGTTCGTTCTGGCCAAGATCGACGTCGATGCCAACCAGATGCTGTTCCAGCAGTTCGGGGTGCAGGGCATCCCGGCGGTCTTCGCGGTGGTCGCCGGCCAGCCGATCCCGCTGTTCCAGGGCGCGGCCCCGGAGGCGCAGATCCGGCAGGTGCTCGACCAGCTGGTGCAGGCCGCCGAGCAGCAGTTCGGCATCGTGGGCGCGCCGGTCGAGCCGGGCGCCGCGGAGGAGCAGCCGGCCGCCGAGGAGGCCCCGGCCCCGGTCGGCCCGTACGACGCGCTGCTGGAGGCCGCCGGCCAGGCGCTGGACTCCGGTGATCTGGGCGGTGCCGTCCAGGCGTACAAGAACGTGCTGGCCGACGACCCGGCCAACCCGGAGGCCAAGCTCGGTCTCGCGCAGGCCGAACTCCTGCAGCGGGTGCAGGACCTCGACCCGCAGGCGGTGCGCAAGGAGGCCGCGGAGAACCCGGCCGACGCGCAGGCGCAGATCCGCGCCGCCGACCTCGACCTGGTCGGCGGGCACGTCGAGGATGCGTTCGGCCGGCTGGTCGACGCGGTGAAGCGGACGGCCGGCGACGACCGGGAGGCCGCGCGGGTGCGGCTGCTGGAGCTCTTCGACGTGGTCGGAGCGGACGATCCGCGGGTGATTGCGGGGCGCACCGCGCTTGCCCGCGTGCTGTTCTGACCCGCTGTCGTACGAGGCGCCCCCTTCTGACCTGTACGACCTTCGTCGCTTGACCAAACAAACGAACCAGCGGCCACGTTTTACCTAAACTTGGTAAACGTGGCCGCTGTTACTTGGAGTAAGTCACGGCGACCCCCTTGCGGCACTCTGTCCGCAAATGCCGTATGTCTTTCCGCAGTGAGCGGCGACCCTGTGTGCCCGGGTGGTATCGGTGCGTCGTGACGTGGTTATCAGCCCGTTACCCGCAAGTAACGAGCCCCTTGTGCGGCGGCTCCGAATGGACCACGATCGGCCACGCTCGGTCCATTCCCGCAGCCCGGCATCCGGTCGGTGCGGCGGGTCAATTGGGTCCCCACCGAGTGGTCGGCGGCAGTCGCGCCGGCCGTGGACAGGGGGGTCTCTGCCCCATCCGGCAGGGCCTGTCCAGGAGGTTGCGCGAGAGCGTGGCCAGTGGTTGTCGCTCGGGGGTGATCGCCGGTGTTCGGAACACGATGTGCCTCCGAGAACAGGCGCTCTCCTTCCCGAGGACGTAGCACTTCTCCCATCCCAGGTACCGCTGCCCAACTGAGGCCGCCGGTACCGGAGATGTACGTCCGAGAAGGAGGAAAGTCATGGAGTCCCTGGCTCGTGGCGGGACCAGATGGAAGCGGTTCGCCGTCGTCATGGTGCCGAGCGTCGCGGCGACCGCCGCGATCGGAGTCGCCCTGTCGCAGGGTGCGCTCGCGGCGTCGTTCAGCGTGTCCGGCCAGCAGTTCAAGGTCAGTACGGACCGGCTGGACGGCACCGGCTTCGTCCAGTACGGAGCGATTGACGCCCAGAAGGGCGGCAAGCAGGTCCCGGTGGCGGTTTCGGGGTTCTCGAACGCCAAGATCAAGAACCTCTGCCAGTCGGTGGTCGTGCCGGTCCCGGTCTTCGGCGATGTGTCGATGAAGCTGTCGGCCGGTGGCGGTGACACGCCCGTCGAGGCGAAGAACCTCTACATCGACCTGGATCAGCTGTCCGCGGACGCGACCTTCAACAACATCGACATCGGTGTTGCTGCAGGCTCGACGACCAAGGGTCCGGGCATGCACAAGGGCGACAAGGCCGACCCGGGCTCGTTCGCCCAGCAGGCCGACTCGGCCACGCTGACCCACGTCCGGCAGACGGCGTGGGCCACGACGGCCGGCACGTTCAAGCTCAGCGGCCTCAAGATGAGCGTCGCCAAGGGCAAGAGCGAGTGCTACTGACGCACTGAGCGTGCGGGCGCGGGGTGAAGAGCTGCGCGGTGAGACAGATGCCGTTCCCCGTGCCCGTACGTCGGGTAGCCAGTTAGCACACATCAGCTCAGAACCACCGATTTGCCAGTCCCGAGGAGCTGTACGACATGAGCGAGCCTCGCGAGCGAATCATCGACAGGTGCGCGCGGTGCGAATGCGAGCCCGCCGACCGTAGGGAGGCTGGCGCATGAGCGCCGAGACGCGACCACGGCTGATCGAAGGCATCGGCCGCAAGAGGATGTCGTTCCGGGAGTGGCGCGGGCACCGCCCGTTCTGGGGCGGGTTGCTGACCCTGCTGGCCGGCCTCCCGATCATGTACATCCCCTACGCGAATCTCACGATCGGTTCGCTGACTGTCCGCATGGCGACCACCGCCGGCGCCGGCTCGCTGATCATCGGCGTCCTGCTGGTCGTGCTCGGTCTGACCATGTGGTTCCAGCCGGCTTCCCGCGTCTTCGCGGGGGTGGCGGCGATCCTGCTCGCCCTGGTCTCGCTGGTCGTCTCGAACTTCGGCGCCTTCCTGGTCGGCTTCCTGTTGGGGCTGATCGGCGGAGCGCTGGGGGTGGCCTGGGCGCCCGCTGAGGCAGCAGCCGGTGGGGAGGACACCGAAGGGCCGGCGGCCCGCAACGTCGCCGGGCCGGTCGTGGCCACCAACCCCTCGCCGGCCGGATCCGGGTCGGGCAACGGACTGGACGACCTGTCAGGAACGAGCCCGACCAACGGAACGAACGGGAGGCACCGTGCCGGGTGACGAGCTGCACGAGGAGACTGCAGCCGCCGGGGCGAGAACCGGGCCGAGGCATGCGGCGCCCAAGAAGCCGCTGCTGACTCGGCTGCACGTGCCCGCGGGCAAGGCGATAGCCATCGCCGCCATGCCGTCCGCCGTGCTCATGGGGATGGGGCTGACGCCCCAGATGGCGATCGCCAAGCCGGCGCCGCCCAAGAGCCCCTTCAAGGACGGCCCCTGCGTCACCGCCCCGGACAAGGCCGGCGACCAGGGCAAGTCCAAGGACACCACCGCGAAGGACAAGAAGGACAACAAGGACTCGAAGGGCGGCTCCACGCCGTCCGCCGGGCCCTCCTCCTCGCCCTCGCCCTCGAAGAGCAAGGACACCGCCGACAAGCCGGCACCCTCGCCGTCCGCTACTCGGAAGACCGACGAGCCCTCCGGCTCCGCGACCCCGTCGCCGTCGGCCTCCGAGGACAAGAAGGACGACGGGGGCCTGCTGGGCGGCATCGGTGACGCGCTCGGCGGCCTGCTGGGCGGCGACAAGTCCGACGAGTCGTCCGCGTCGCCGAGCCCCTCGCCGTCGGAGTCCGCCACCAAGGACGCCACGCCGAAGGCCGACGACTCCGGCTCGGCCACCGACAAGGTCACCAAGCCGCTCAAGGACACCCTCGGCGGCGTCACGGGCAGCGCCGGCAAGGCCGGTGACGCCCTCAAGAACGGGTCCAAGACGGTCAACGACACCGTCCACGGCGCCATCGGCACGGCGGACAACGCCCTGCCCGGCGGCGGGCTGGACGGCAAGGACGCCAGCGGCAAGCAGGCGTACCCCTGCGTCGTCGAGAACAAGCAGAAGGGCAAGGACGAGCAGACCCCCGTCACCCTGCCCGACGCCCCCTGGCACCTGGAGTCCAGCGGGCTCACCCTGCGCGGTCTGGACTACGCCGGCGTCGTCAACGTCACCACCCAGAGCGGCCACACCAAGCAGGCCCTGAAGTTCACCGCCGACAGTATCGACATCGGTGATCTGCACCAGATCGTCGATGACCCGGCGTCCGGCAAGAAGTACCACGTCAGGTCCACGCCGGGATCCACGTCCAAGATCACCGGCGGCAAGGTGACCCTGTACACCGAGCGGCTGCAGGGCAATCTCTTCGGCCTGATCCCGATCGTCTTCGATCCGGAGCACCCGCCGCCGCTGAACGTCCCGTTCGCCTACTTCAGCAAGGTGAAGCTCGACCAGGCGGGCCAGTTCGGCGGCAACCTGCATGTTCCCGGCATGCACGTGACCATAGAGAACTGACCGGGAGAACCACCCGGCCGGAGCTCTTCTGGGAGCCGCGGAAAACGGCGGTGGGGCACCCCCCCCCGAGGGGGGGGCCCACCGCCGTTCTCGTCTCCGGGCGCGTCAGGCGCGCTCGCCGCCCAGGTGGTGCACCCGGACCATGTTGGTGGTGCCGGGGACGCCGGGGGGCGAACCGGCCGTGATGAGCATGGTGTCGCCCTTGCTGTAGCGCTTGAGCTTGAGCAGCTCGGCGTCCACCAGGTCGACCATCGCGTCGGTGTTGTCGACGTGCTGCACCACGAAGCTGTCCACGCCCCAGCTCAGGGTGAGCTGGTTGCGGGTGGTCGTGTCGGTGGTGAAGGCCAGGATCGGCTGGGCCGCGCGGTAGCGGGAGAGCCGGCGGGCGGTGTCACCGGACTTGGTGAAGGCCACCAGCGCCTTGCCGTCGAGGAAGTCGGCCATCTCGCAGGCCGCGCGGGCCACCGCGCCGCCCTGCGTCCGCGGCTTCTTGCCCGGCACCAGCGGCTGCAGGCCCTTGGAGAGCAGCTCCTCCTCGGCCGCCTCGACGATCTTCGACATCGTCTTGACGGTCTCGATCGGGTACTGGCCGACCGAGGACTCCGCGGAGAGCATCACCGCGTCCGCGCCGTCCAGGATGGCGTTGGCGACGTCGGACGCCTCGGCGCGGGTCGGCCGGGAGTTGGTGATCATCGACTCCATCATCTGGGTCGCCACGATCACCGGCTTGGCGTTGCGCCGGCACAGCTCGATGAGCCGCTTCTGCACCATCGGGACCTTCTCCAGCGGATACTCCACCGCCAGGTCACCACGGGCCACCATGACCGCGTCGAAGGCCATGACGACCTCCTCCATGTTGGCCACCGCCTGCGGCTTCTCCACCTTGGCGATGACCGGGACCCGCCGGCCCACCTCGTCCATCACGCGGTGCACGTCCTGGACGTCCTTGGCGTCCCGGACGAAGGACAGCGCCACCATGTCGCAGCCGAGCTTCAGGGCGAACTTGAGGTCCTCGACGTCCTTCTCGGACAGCGCGGGGACGTTCACCGCGGCGCCGGGCAGGTTGATGCCCTTGTGGTCGGAGATGACCCCGCCCTCGATGACGATGGTGCGCACCCGCGAGCCCTCGACCTCGACGACCTGCAGCGCGACGTTGCCGTCGTTGATCAGGATCGGGTCGCCCTTGGAGACGTCGCCGGGCAGGCCCTTGTAGGTCGTGCCGCAGATGGTCCGGTCGCCGGGCACGTCCTCGGTGGTGATGACGAACTCGTCGCCGCGTACCAGCTCCACCGGGCCGTCGGCGAACGTCGCGAGGCGGATCTTGGGGCCCTGGAGGTCGGCCAGCACGCCGACGGCGCGGCCGGTCTCCTCGCATGCCTTGCGGAGGCGGTGGTACCGCTCCTCGTGCTCCGGCTGGGTCCCGTGGCTCATGTTGAATCGGGCCACGTTCATGCCGGCTTCGATCAGCGTCTTCAGCTGCTCGTAGGAGTCGACGGCGGGGCCCAGGGTGCAGACGATTTTGGAACGGCGCATGAGCGGAATCCTATCGGTTTGTTTACGAGCGGAATATTCCAGCTGGTGGAAACCCCAGGACCTACGCGCTGACCAGGGCGTATGTCTGCTGAGCGATCTCCAGTTCCTCATCGGTCGGCACCACGGCGACCGCGACCCGGGCGTACTCGGGCGAGATCAGCCGCGGCTCGTCGGACCGTACGGCGTTGAGCCCGGCGTCCACGGCCAGACCCAGCTCCTCCAGCCCGGCGACGGCCGCCTCGCGCACCGGGGCGGCGTTCTCGCCGACGCCCGCGGTGAAGACCACCGCGTCGACCCGGCCGAGCACCGCGTAGTAGGCGCCGATGTACTTCTTCAGCCGGTGGATGTAGATGTCGAAGGCGAGGGCGGCCCGCTCGTCGCCCTCGTCGATCCGGCGCCGGATCTCGCGCATGTCGTTGTCGCCGCACAGCCCGAGCAGCCCGCTCTTCTTGTTGAGCAGCTCGTCGATCTCGTCCGCCGACATCCCCGCCACCCGCTTGAGGTGGAAGGTGACCGCCGGGTCGATGTCGCCCGAGCGGGTGCCCATGACCAGGCCCTCCAGCGGGGTCAGGCCCATCGAGGTGTCCACGCAGCGGCCGCCGGCCACCGCCGAGGCGGAGGCGCCGTTGCCCAGGTGCAGCACGATGACGTTGACCTCGGAGGGGTCCTTGCCGAGCAGCGCCGCGGTCCGGCGGGAGACGTATGCGTGCGAGGTGCCGTGGAAGCCGTAGCGGCGGACGCGGTGCGCGTCGGCGGTCTCCACGTCGATGGCGTAGCGGGCCGCGTACTCCGGCATCGTGGAGTGGAAGGCGGTGTCGAAGACCGCGACCTGCGGCAGGTCGGGGCGGAGCGCCTGCGCGGTCCGGATGCCGGTGATGTTCGCCGGGTTGTGCAGCGGGGCGACCGGCACCAGCCGCTCGATCTCCTTGAGCACCGCGCCGTCGATCACCGTCGGCTCGGTGAACCGGAGCCCGCCGTGCACCACCCGGTGCCCGATCGCGGCCAGCTGGGGGGAGTCCAGCCCCAGGCCGTCGGCGGACAGCTCGGCGGCGACCGTCTTCAGCGCGGTCTCGTGGTCGGCTATCGCGCCCTCGGTCTCGCGCTTCTCGCCGCCGGTGGCGAGCGGGGTGTGGGCCAGGCGCGAGTTCTCCTCGCCGATGCGCTCGACGAGTCCGACGGCGAGCCGGCGGCCGTCGGCCATGTCGAGCAGCTGGTACTTCACCGACGAGGAGCCGGAGTTGAGGACGAGGACGCGGGTGGCGGTGGCAGTCATGTAGCGCTTTCCGGTGGGGTGGGGAGGGGGGTGGGCACGGGCACGGCCCGGGTCAGTCGGTGGCTCCGGCGCCGGGCCGGGCGCCCTGCGCCTGGATGGCGGTGATGGCGACGGTGTTGACGATGTCCTGGACCAGGGCGCCGCGCGAGAGGTCGTTGACCGGCTTGCGCAGGCCCTGGAGGACCGGTCCGACGGCGACCGCGCCCGCCGAGCGCTGCACGGCCTTGTAGGTGTTGTTGCCGGTGTTGAGGTCCGGGAAGATCAGCACGGTGGCCTTGCCGGCCACGTCGGAGCCGGGCAGCTTGGTCTGCGCGACCGCGTCGTCCACCGCCGCGTCGTACTGGATCGGCCCCTCCACCAGCAGGTCGGGACGCAGCTCGCGGACCAGCTCGGTGGCCTTGCGGACCTTGTCGACGTCCGCGCCGGAGCCGGAGGTGCCGGTGGAGTACGACAGCATCGCGATCCGCGGCTCGACGCCGAACTGCGCCGCGGTGGTGGCCGACTGGATGGCGATGTCGGCCAGCTGCTCGGCGTTCGGGTCCGGGTTGACCGCGCAGTCGCCGTAGACCAGCACCCGGTCGGCCAGGCACATGAAGAAGACCGAGGACACGATCTGCGCCTTCGGCTTGGTCTTGATGATCTCGAAGGCGGGCCGGATGGTGGCCGCCGTGGAGTGCACGGCACCCGAGACCATGCCGTCGGCCAGGCCCTCCTCGACCATCAGCGTGCCGAAGTAGGAGACGTCGGCGACCACGTCGTAGGCCAGCTCGTAGCTGACGCCCTTGTGCGCGCGCAGCGCGGCGTACAGCTCGGCGAACCGCTCGCGCAGCTCGGACGTCTGCGGGTCGATGATCTGGGCGTCCGCCAGGTCGATGGCCAGGTCGGCGGCGCGCTTGCGGATCGCCTCCTCCTCGCCCAGCAGGGTCAGGTCGCAGACGTCGCGGCGCAGCAGCACGTCGGCGGCGCGCAGCACCCGCTCCTCGCTGCCCTCGGGCAGGACGACGCGGCGGCGGCCGGAGCGGGAGCGCTCGATCAGCTCGTGCTCGAACATCATCGGCGTGACCCGGCCGGAGCGGGCCACCGAGATGCGGTTGGTCAGCTCCACGGTGTCCACATGGCGCTCGAAGAGGCCGAGCGCGGTCTCCGCCTTGCGCGGCGAGGCGGCGTTCAGCTTGCCCTCGATCGCGAACAGCTCACCGGCGGTCGGGAAGGAGCCGCCCGGTACGGAGATCACCGGCGTGCCCGGGGCGAGCCGGCCCGCCAGCGCCATGATGTCGGGGCCGGGCCGCTCGTCGAGGGTGAGCAGCACACCGGCGATCGGCGGGGCGCCGGCGCTGTGCGCGGCGAGCGAGCCGACGACCAGGTCGGCGCGGTCCCCGGGGGTCACCACGAGGCAGCCGGGGGTGAGCGCCTTGAGGAAGGTGGGCAGCATCGCACCGCCGAAGACGAAGTCGCGGGCGTCCCTGGCGAGCCCGGAGTCGTCGCCCAGCAGCACCTCGGCGCCGAGGGTGTGCACGATCTGGCCGACGGTCGGCGCGGAGAGCGAGCCGTCCTCGGGCAGCGCGTAGCAGGGCACCGGCAGGCGGGCGGCGAGCCGCTCGACGACCGCCGCGCGGTGCTCGGGGGCCACCCGGTTGACGACCATGGCGACGACGTCGCAGCCCAGCGAGGTGTAGGCGCGGTAGGCGTTGCGGGCCTCGGCGCGCACCGACTCGGCCTCCTGGCCCTGGCCGCCGACGACGGCGATCACCGAGGCGCCGCACTCGTTGGCGATCCGGGCGTTGAGGTTCAGCTCGGCCGGCAGGCCGGTGTCGGCGTAGTCCGAGCCGAGGATCAGGACGTACTCGTAGTCCCTGGCGACGGCGTGGAAGCGGTCGACGAGCCGGGAGACCAGCTCGTCGGTGCCGCGTTCGGCCTGGAGGGCGGCGGCCTCGTCGTAGCTGATGCCGTAGACGGTCCCGGCGGGCTGGGTGAGGCGGTAGCGGGCCCGCAGCAGCTCGAAGAGGCGGTCCGGCCCGTCGTGGACCAGCGGGCGGAAGACCCCCACCCGGTCGACGTGGCGGGTCAGGAGCTCCATGACTCCCAGCTCGACGACCTGACGGCCGTCGCCGCGGTCGATACCGGTCACGTATACGCTGCGCGTCACGCGGGCTCTCCGATCCATTCCGTTGGCCACAAGGTCAAAATCAGCCGTTATTGTGGGCTTGTCCTCTTGACAATACCTGCGCGTGTGGATACGTCGCTCTCCCAGTTTCCCCGGCGGAGTACGGGTGAGGACAGTAGGGGGGAGGTCCCTCTCTGAGGCCGGTGCCCGTCGGACCGTGAAACAATCGGATCGGCTCAGGAACCAACAGCGAGCACAGGAGACACAGCACGATGCGTATCGGAGTCCTCACCGCAGGCGGCGACTGCCCCGGCCTGAATGCTGTGATCCGGTCTGTCGTCCATCGCGCCCTCACCGGTCACGGCGACGAGATCATCGGCTTCGAGGACGGCTTCAAGGGCCTGCTGGAGGGCCGTTTCCGCAAGCTCGACCTGGAAGCTGTCAGCGGCATCCTCGCCCGCGGCGGCACCATCCTCGGCTCCTCCCGGCTGGAGCGCGCCCGGCTTCAGGAGGCGTGCGAGAACGCCAAGGACCACTCCAAGGACTACGGCATCGACGTGCTGATCCCGATCGGCGGCGAGGGCACCCTCACCGCCGCGCGGATGCTGTCGGACGCCGGGCTGCCGGTCGTCGGCGTCCCCAAGACCATCGACAACGACATCTCCTCGACCGACCGCACCTTCGGCTTCGACACCGCCGTCGGCGTGGCGACCGAGGCGATCGACCGCCTCAAGACCACCGCGGAGTCGCACCAGCGCGTGATGGTCGTCGAGGTCATGGGCCGGCACGCGGGCTGGATCGCGCTGGAGTCCGGGATGGCCGGCGGCGCGCACGGCATCTGCCTGCCGGAGCGCGGCTTCGATGTGAACGACCTGGTCAAGATGGTCGAGGAGCGGTTCGCCCGGGGCAAGAAGTTCGCCGTGGTCTGTGTCGCCGAGGGCGCCCACCCGGCTCCCGGCACCATGGACTACAAGAAGGGCGCCATCGACCAGTACGGCCACGAGCGGTTCTCCGGCATCGGCAACGCGCTCGCCCACGAACTGGAGCAGCGCCTCGGCAAGGAGGCCCGCCCGGTCATCCTCGGCCACGTCCAGCGCGGCGGCACCCCCACCGCCTACGACCGGGTGCTCGCCACCCGCTTCGGCTGGCACCCGAGTCGGTCTTCTGACACCCGCCCCTCCCGCGAGCAACGACGGCGGCGGGCCTCCCCCCAGGGGGAAGGCCCGCCGCCGTCGCCGTGTGCTCCGGTCACTGGGCGCCGATGGCCTCCAGCATGTTCAGGCGGGCCGCCCGGCGGGCCGGCCAGGCGGCGGCGAGGACACCGACGACCAGGGCGATCGCGAGGAAGATGCCGAGCCGGTCCCACGGCAGGAGCATCTCGTACGTCGGCAGCGAGGTGGCCGTCATCTTGCCGCCGGCCCAGGCCAGGAAGATGCCCACGCCGATGCCGAGCACCGCGCCGAACAGCGAGATGACCACCGATTCCAGGCGCACCATCTGCTTGATGCCGGTGCGGGCCAGCCCGATCGCGCGCAGCATCCCGATCTCACGGGTGCGTTCGAAGACCGACATGGCCAGGGTGTTGACCACACCGACCACCGCGATGATCACGGCCATGCCGAGCAGTCCGTACATCATGTTCAGGACGGTGTCGATCTGGCCCGCGTTCTCCTTGCGCAGGTCGTCCTTGTCCTGCACCTTCAGCAGCGGGCTGTCGCCGAGCGCCTTGCGGATCTCCTTCTCCAGCCCGTCGCTGGTCCCGTTCGCGGTCTTGACCAGGACCTTCTCGTCCTTGAGGGGCTTGATCACATACGGGTCGACGAGCGCGGTGGCGCCGAACATGTCGCCGACGGTGGCGTTGTCCTCGTAGACGCCGGCGACCGTGATCCGGGCCTTCTCCTTCTTCTCGGTGCCGGTGAAGAAGCCGACCTCGTGGGTCTCGCCGGTCTTCCAGCCCAGCTTCTCGGCCTTGGAGCGGGAGACCGCGATGCCGCCGTCGTGCACCGCCGCCAGCGATCCGCTGCGGAAGGTGAGGTCGGCGACCTTGCCGATGCCGGCCAGGTCGGTGCCGGTGAGCGAGCCGTAGCCGCCGTCGGTCTCGAAGGCGGCCGAGCGGAGGGGCACCGCCGCCGAGACGCCGGGCAGGTGCGCGGCCTTCTTCGTCAGCTCGGGGTCCAGGCCGCGGAAGTTGGCCGTGCTGACCTGGTAGTCGGCGGTCAGGCCCTGGGCGGACATCTCGTCCGAGGCCCGCTGCGCCGACAGGCCGGCGACCGTCATGCCGGTGATCAGGGTGAGGCCGATCATCAGGGCGGAGGCGGTGGCGGCGGTCCGGCGCGGGTTGCGCAGCGCGTTCTCCTTGGCCAGCTTGCCGCTGATGCCGAAGAGCCGGGTGGTGACCTTGCCGGCCAGGCTGACCAGCGGTCGCGACAGCAGCGGAGCGAGGATGATGACGCCGGTCAGGGTCAGCGCGGAGCCCGCCATGGCGGTCATCAGGCCGCTCTCCTCGGCGGTCTTGAGGGTGGAGACATACAGCATGATCGCGACGCCGAGGGCGGTGACCACCGCGCCGATGGTGTTGCGCAGGACCAGGCCGCGCAGCGCGGGCGCCGCGTCCACCGTGTTCAGTGCCTCGACCGGGGCGATCTTCGCGGCCTTGCGGGACGGCAGCCAGGCGGACAGCACGGTCACCAGCACACCGACGGCAAGGGCGGACAGCACGGCGGCCGGCGTGATCACCAGCGGGCCGTCGGGGAAGCCCGCGCCGTTGGCGTCGAGCACCGCGCGCATGGTGACCGCGATGGCGGTGCCCAGCGCGAACCCGACGACGGAGGAGACCAGGCCCAGCAGGCCCGCCTCGGCCAGCACCGAGCGCACCACCTGGCGGCGGGAGGCGCCGATCGCCCGCATCAGGGCGATCTCACGGCTGCGCTGCGAGATCAGCATGGTGAAGGTGTTGGCGATGATGAAGATGCCGACGAACAGGGCGATGCCGGCGAACACCAGCAGCGTCTTGCTCAGCGCCTGGTTGCTCATCTCGACCATCTTGGCCTGCTCGGCGGCGAGCTTGCTGCCGCTGGTCGCCGTCGCGCGGTCCTTCGGCAGCAGCTTCTCGACCGCGGCGGTCAGCGCCTTCTCGTCGGTGCCGGGCTTGGCGGTCACCACCAGTTCGTCGTACTGGCCGGGGTGCACGAACAGCTTCTGGGCGGTGGCGGTGTCGAACAGCGCCAGGCTGCCGCCCGCGGTGACCTGCGGGTCCTCGGAGTGGACGATGCCGACGAGCGTCTTGTGCAGGGCCGGTCCGTCGGTGGCGAAGCGTACGCTGTCACCGACCTTCAGGCCGGCCTTCGCGGCCGCGCCCTCGTCCAGCACGATCTCGCCGGCCGAGGCCGGGCCGCGGCCCCGGACGAGCGGGTAACGGCTGTCCTTGCCGCCCGCGCCCGGCTGGTAGTTGGTGGCCACGTTCTGCCAGTCGTTGCCGATCGGCTGGTTGTCCTTGTCGGCGATGGTGGCCCTTCCGCTGACATTGGCGTGGACAGCGGCCACGCCGGGCAGCGCGCGGACCCGGTCCGCCAGCTTGTCGTTGAGGGCGGTGGTGCGGTGGCCGTTCTCTTCCTGGGGCGGCCCGTCGGACGTCGCCTGCACGGAGACGGCCACGTCCCGGAAGCTCTTGGCCGAGGCTTTCTTGACGGCCTCGCCCACGGTGTCGCTGAAGACGAGGGTGCCGGAGACGAAGGCGACGCCGAGGAGGACCGCGAGAGCGGTCATCATCAGACGGGCTTTGTGCGCGAGGACGTTGCGCAGCGCGGTACGGAACATGGTGGTGGTCAGTCCTGAGGTGGGGGTCGGCGGCGGGCGTCAGCTCGTACGGTGCTTGGCGTCGAACAGCCGCATCCGGTCCAGGACGGCGTCGGCGGTCGGTTCGTACAGCTCCTCGACGATGCGGCCGTCGGCGAGGAAGACCACCCGGTCCGCGTGGGCGGCGGCGACCGGGTCGTGGGTGACCATGACGATCGTCTGGTCCATGGCGCGTACCGACTCGCGCAGGAAGCCCAGCACCTCGGCGCCGGAGCGGGAGTCGAGGTTGCCGGTCGGCTCGTCGGCGAAGATGATCTCCGGCTGGGCGGCCAGCGCGCGGGCCACCGCTACGCGCTGCTGCTGGCCGCCGGAGAGCTGGCTGGGCCGGTGCTTGAGCCGCCCGGACAGACCGACCGTCTGGATCACCCTGTCCAGCCACTCGCGGTCGGGCCGGCGGCCCGCGATGTCCATCGGCAGCGTGATGTTCTCCAGCGCGGTGAGCGTCGGCAGCAGATTGAACGCCTGGAAGATGAAGCCGATCTTGTCCCGGCGCAGCCGGGTCAGCTGCTTGTCGTTGAGCGAGGCGAGTTCGGTGTCGCCGATCCGCGCCGAGCCGCCGGAGATCGAGTCCAGCCCCGCCATGCAGTGCATCAGCGTGGACTTGCCGGAGCCGGACGGGCCCATGATCGCGGTGAACCGGGCCTTGCCGAACTCGACCGAGACGGAGTCCAGCGCGACGACCCGGGTCTCCCCCTGGCCGTAGACCTTGCTCAGATCCGTTGCGCGGGCGGCGACGGCGGTGGCGGCGCGGGGAGAGGTGGAAGAGCCGGGAAAGCCCGGGAAGGCGGCCGCGTGGGACACGGGGACTCCTGGAGAGGGAACGGAAGAATCGACGTCCCCATTCTCGAATGCGCAGGTCAGCCCGATCCTCAGCCGCAGGGACCGAAAGCGGGACCGGCCGGAAGTGCCATCGGTGCCCGCGATGTCATCCTCTGGACGGACCCGGCTCCCACCTGGGACCGACGGGATCGCCCGGAGGCGCCCCGGGCCGTGGGTGCGCTACGCGCCGATCCGGGCCCAGAACTCCGCCAGCACGGTGTCGAGAAAGGCCCGCCCCGCCTTGCCGGACTCCTCGGTGCCGTCCCCGCCGCCCCAGTTGAGCGTAGCCGTCATGGTCGCCTGGTAGTCGGCGTGCAGCTCCTGGAGCACCTCCTGGATCCGCTCCTTGGGCAGCGGCACGAGCTTGCCGACCGGCCGGACGTACGCCTGCCAGCGGGTGGTGGCGGCGCTGGTCAGCAGCTCGGTCAGCTTGCTGTCCCGGCCGGTGAAGCGCAGCAGCGCGGGCAGCGGCAGCTTCAGCGCCTCGGCGAGCGCCGCGGCCTGCCGGTCGTTGCCGCTCCACTTCCCGCCGGCCTCCAGCCGCTCGTACGCGCCCAGGTCCATCCCGATGGTCAGGGCGAGCGCGTCGGCGGCGAGGCCGAGTGCCAGGCGGTACTCGCGCAGGGTGCCCGGTGCGCCCAGCAGGTCGCCGGGCGCGCACCACAGGGCGCCGGCCAGCGCGGTCAGTTCGGCCTCCGTCGGGGCGCTCTCGCCCAATTCCCAGGACGCCACCGTCGCCGGCTCGATACGAATTCCGTAGGCCGCCCATATTCCGTACGCGACATGGGCAGGGGTCATTCCGAGGGCCTCCCGCAAGCGGCGGGCGGCCTCGGCGTCGAAAGGGGGCCTGCGCGGCTCTCCGGCTTGCGTGTTCACCGGCACACGGTAGGTGACGATGTGGCTTCGCACCTATCGTGCGGATACCCAAGGATGGAAGTCGTAGGAAGCTACTAGCCGGCCGGTTTTCCTCGGCCACAGTGCGGCGGTTTTGCGTCAAGAGGCCGCTGACCGGTGAAAACGGCTCCCACGGACGTTCACTAGCCCTTCACCGCGCCGCCCAGTGCGAATCCGCCGCCCAGCCGCCGGGAGATCAGGACGTAGAGCAGGACGACCGGTGTCGAGTACAGGATCGAGAATGCCGCGAGTTCACCGAAGGCGATGGCCCCGTAATTGCCGAAGAAATTGAAAATGCTCACCGAAGCGGGAAGTTGCTCCGGGGAGAGCAGCAGCATGAAGGGCACGAAGAAATTGCCCCACATCATGATGAACGTGTAGATGGCGACGACTCCGAGGCCCGGACCCATCAGCGGAAGGATCACCCGCAGCAGCGTCTGCCACCAGGAGGCGCCGTCCGTCCACGCCGCCTCCTCCAGCGCCCGGGGCACGCCGTCCATGAAGTTCTTCATCAGCCAGATGGCGAACGGAAGCTGGGCGGCGGCCAGGAACAGCGCGGTGCCGTACCGGGTGTCGATCAGGTTGACCTGCACGAACAGCCCGTAGACCGGGACCATCACGGCGGTGACCGGCAGACAGGTCGAGAACAGGATCGTCAGCAGGTACGGGCGGGCGAAGCGCGAGCGGAACCGGGACAGCGGATAGGCGGCCAGCGCGGCGCAGACGACCGTCAGCGCGGTGGCGCCGCCGCAGATCAGCAGGCTGTTGAGCATCGGCGTGAAGGTGATCTCGTCGGTCAGCACCGCCGAGAAGTTCGTCAGCGTCGGCGCCCCCGGCAGCCGCACCCGCAGCGTCGCCTCGGCGTCCAGCGACGACAGCACCAGCCACACCAGCGGGGTCGCGAACGCCGCCGCGACGAGCAGCAGCCCGGCATCGGCGGCCAGGCGCCGGCGGCGCCCCCTGCGCGGAGCGCGTCGGACGGCTGGGGGGAGGCGGTGGGGCAGCGGCACGGTCAGACCTCCTCGCGCATCAGACGCAGATAGACCACCGAGAACACCGCGCCCACCAGCAGCAACAGCAACGCCACCGCGGTGCCGTAGCCGATCAGCGACTTCAGGAACGCCTGGTCGTACATGAACACCGGCAGCGTCTGGCTGCGGTTGCCCGGGCCGCCGCGCGTCATCGCCCAGATCAGCCCGAACACGGAGAGCGTCTGGAGGGTGTTGAGCATCAGATTGGTGCCGATGGAGCGGCGGATCATCGGCAGCGTGATGTGCCACAGCCGCCGCAGCCCGCCCGCGCCGTCCACCTCGGCGGACTCGGTCACCTCCGGGGGGATCCCGGAGAGCGCCGCGGAGTAGATCAGCATCGAGAACGCGGTCCCGCGCCAGACGTTGGCGAACGACACGGCCATGATGGGCAGCGTGAACAGCCAGTCCTGGGTGGGCAGATGGAGCCAGTCCAGCAGCGCGTTGAGGGTGCCGCGCCGCTCGAAGAACGTGTAGAGCAGGAAGCCCGCGACGATCTCCGGAAGCACCCAGGCGGTGATCACCATCGCGCCGGTCAGCGACCGTACGGGCCGCGAGGCGCGCCGCATCAGACCGGCCAGCGCCAGGCCCAGGGTGTTCTGCCCCAGGATCGAGGAGACCACGGTGAAGACCAGGGTCAGCACCACCGCGTTGCGGAAGGCCGGGTCCCCGAAGGCGCGGCGGAAGTTGGCCAGCCCGACGAAGGACGCCGACTCCTGGCCGGTCAGCTGGGAGTCGGTGAAGGCGATGAAGACGCAGTAGCCGATCGGGCCGGCGAGGAAGAGCAGCAGCAGTACGGTGGCCGGGGCGAGCGGGGACCAGCGCAGCAGACGCGTGCGCACCGGGGTGCGGCGCGGTGCCCGGGGGAGCGCCGGGGCCTTGTCGACGGCGCCGGCCGTCACGGCTTGGCGACCGTCTTGCCGTCCACGGCGGTCGCCAGCGCCGCGTCGTAGTCCCTCGCCGCCTTCTCCGGTGAGGCGTCGCCGGCGGTCACCGCCTCCATCGCCTCCCCGATCGCCGCGGCGACCTTCGGGTAGTCCGGCAGCGCGGGACGGTACTGGCTGATCTGGACCAGCGAGGTGAAGAAGCCGATGCCGGGGACGGATGTCAGATACCGCGGATCGGCCGCCACGTCCTTGCGGACGGCTATCTGCGCGCCCCGTACGCACCACTCCAGGGCGTTCTTCTTCGACTGGAACGTCTGGATCAACTTCCATGCCAGGTCGGGCTGCTGGGACTTCTGCGGCACCGACCACGTCCAGCCGCCGGCCAGGCTGACCCTGCCCGGCGCCTGGCCGTGCTGGGTCGGGAACGGGGTCTGGCCGAGCGTCGTCGACCAGGCGGGCCAGGGGTTGCCGCCGCCCGTCTTCTGCCACTGCTGGCCGAGCCAGGAGCCGTCGAGGTCGATCGCGAGCTTCTCCTCGGGGAGCAGCTCGGCGGCCACATTGGTCTGGATGTTGGGGCTGAGCGCGTCGGAGACCTCGGGCCCGAGCTTCTCCTTGTAGACCGTGTCGAGGAAGCTCAGGCTGTCCTTGAAGCCCTTGGTGCCGGTGACCCACTTCTTGCTCGCCGGGTCGTAGAGCTGGTTGTCGCCGGTGCCGTACAGCAGCATCTCGAAGCCCTGCATGACGGCGGCCTCGCCCGCGCCCTTGCCGGTGAAGACGTTCAGCGGGATGACGCCGGGCACCTTGCGCTTGACGGTCCGGGCCGCGTCCAGCACTTCGTCCCAGGTCTTCGGCCGCCACGTCGCGGGCAGTCCGGCCTTCCGGAAGATCTTCTTGTTGAACCACAGCCCGCGGGTGTCCGTCCCGTCCGGGACGCCGTACGTCTTCCCGTCCTGGCCCCGGGCCGCGGCCTTCGCGGCCGGTTCGAACTGCCGCCAGTCGGCCCAGGTGTTCACGTGCGCGTCCAGCGGCCGCAACAGCCCGGCCTTGATGTCGGAGTTGACCAGGAAGGTGTCCTCGTAGACCAGGTCCGGCGCCGTCCTCGGGGAGCGCATCATCTGCTGGATCTTGGTGTAGTAGTCGTTCTCCGACGCCTGGATCGGGATCAGCCGGACCTTCTTGCCGGGGTTGTGCTTCTCGAACTCCTTCGCCACCAGCCGGATGTAGTCGTCCCGGACGGTGACCTTGGCGTTGGTGTCCTTGATGAAGGCGACCTTGACGGTGTTCCGGTCGCTGCCGGACCCGCTGCCGCAGGCGGTGAGCGTACCGGCGGCCACGACGGCGACGGCGAGCAGGATCAGCGGGGCGGTGGGGCGCACGGCACGACCTCCAGCGACTTACCACGGTCAACTAGCCACGGCGTACTGCCCGCTGAAAGTAAGTCACCGATCACACCGGGTCAATGGCCCGACCACCGGTAGCGCAGTTCGGGGCGGCCGACCTGGCCGTACTGCGGGGCGCGGGCGGCCCGGCCGCTCTCCACGAGGTGTTCGAGGTAGCGGCGGGCGGTGATCCGGGAGATGCCCACGTCGGCGGCGGCCTCGGCCGCGGTCAGCCCGTGCCCGGCGGCCCGCAGCACATCGGTCACCGCCCGCAGGGTGGCCGCGGTCAGCCCCTTGGGCAGCGCGGCCGGACGCGGGGCGCGCAGCGCGGCGATCGCCCGGTCCACCTCGTCCTGCCCGCTGGCCTCCCCGGTGGTGGCGCGGAACTCGGCGTACCGGGTGAGCCGGTCGCGCAGCGTGGCGAAGGTGAACGGCTTCAGCACGTACTGCACCACCCCGAGCGAGACACCCTCGCGCACCATCGTCAGGTCGCGGGCCGAGGTGACCGCGATGATGTCGGCGGTGTGGCCGGCCGCACGCAGGGTGCGCACCAGCTGGAGGCCGTGCCCGTCGGGCAGATAGAGATCGAGCAGCAGCAGGTCGACGGGGTGCTGGTCGAGGTGGCGGCGGGCGTCGGTCATGGAGTGCACGGTGCCGGACACGGTGAAGCCGGGCACCCGCCCCACGTACAGGGCGTGCGCGGCGGCGGCCACCGGGTCGTCCTCGACGACCAGGACCCGGATGCCGGAGGTGCTCACCGGGCACCTCCTCTCGCGGCCGGACACTCAGGGCGGGACTCTCTCATGCCGAAGCCTCGCTCCGCAGCGGCAGCCGCACCGTGAAACGTGCGCCGCCCTCCGGCGCCGGGTCCAGGGCGACGGTGCCGCCGTTGCGCCGTACGGCCTGCTGGACGAGGGCCAGGCCCAGCCCGTGGCCGTGGCCGGTGGTGGACTGCTTGGTGGTCCAGCCGCGCCGGAAGATCTCCTCGGCGGCGTCCGCGGCCACCCCCGGGCCGTTGTCCGCCACCCGCAGCAGCAGCTCGCCGCCGGCCGCCCGCGCGGTGACCCGCACCCGGGGCGGCTCCGGGGGGAGGTGCTCCGGGCCGGGGGCCGCCGCCTCGATGGCGTTGTCGAGCAGATTGCCCAGCACCGTCACCAGGTCGCGGGCCGGCAGCCCGGGCGGCAGCAGCCCGTCGTCGATCCGGCTGTCGGGCGTCAGGACCAGCTCGACGCCGCGTTCGTTGGCCTGGGCGGCCTTGCCCAGCAGCAGCGCCGCGAGCACCGGCTCGGCGACCGCGCCGACGACCTGGTCGGTCAGCGCCTGCGCCAGTTCCAGCTCGGCGGTGGCGAACTCCACGGCCTCCTCGGCCCGCCCCAGCTCGATCAGCGAGACGACCGCGTGCAGCCGGTTGGCGGCCTCGTGCGCCTGCGAGCGCAGCGCCTCGGCGAACCCGCGCACCGAGTCCAACTCGCCCGACAGTGCCTGGAGTTCGGTGTGGTCGCGAAGGGTGACCACGCTGCCGCGCCGCTCGCCGCCGGAGACCGGGGCGGAGTTGACGACCAGCACCCGCTCGCCGGTCAGATGCAGCTCGTCGACGCGCGGGCCGGCCGCCAGCAGCGCCCCGGTGAGCGCCTCCGGCAGCCCCAGCTCGGTGACCCGCAGGCCCACCGCGTCGCCGGACAGCCCCAGCAGCTCCCGCCCGCCGTCGTTGATCAGGGCGACCCTGCGCTCCCCGTCCAGCAGCAGCAGCCCCTCGCGTACGGCGTGCAGCGCGGCCTGGTGGTAGTCGTGCATCCGGCTGAGTTCCTGGGCGTTCATCCCGTGCGTGTGCCGCCGCAGCCGGGCGTTGACGACGTAGGTGCCCGCCCCGCCGAGCACCAGCGCCGCCCCGGCCACCCCGACCAGCGCCAGGACCTGGTCGCGCAGCTGCTCGCTGATGGTCTCGATGGTGATCCCGGCGCTGACCAGCGCGGTGATCCGGCCGCCCTGCCGCGGGTCGTGGACCGGGGCGACGACGCGCACGGACGGGCCGAGCACCCCCATGTGCGTCTCCGGGAAGACCTTGCCGTGCAGCGCCGGGCCGATGTGCCCGAGGTACTTCCGGCCGATCGCGGACGGCTCCGGGTGGGTCCAGCGGATCCCGCCCGGCGTCATCACCACCACGAAGTCGACGTGCGCGTCCCGGCGCAGCCGCTCGGTGTACGGCTGGAGCACGGCCGTGGGGTCCTTGCCGCGGACCGCCGCGACGACCGCGGGGGAGTCGGCGACGGCGGTGGCCACCGCCGTCGCCTGCCGGGTGGCGGTCTCCGCCGCCTGCCGGCCGGCGCTGAGGTACGCGAAGACCGCGCAGCCCACGACGACCACCGCCACCAGCACCACCTGCATCGCGAAGAGCTGGCCGGCGAGGCTGCGCGGGCCGCGCAGCCGGCCGGGCCACCGGGGCCCGCGGGGTCGGGGGAGTCGCATACAGAACAGTCTGCCGGGTCACTTTTACGTGAACGAAATGTACGTAAGGGTGACCAGCGCCACAGCGGCGTGCATAGTCGCCGGGACTTGTTGTGTGGCAGAGCCGCAGATCAGCGCACAACCGTAGACCCGAGGAGGCAGCCGTGGCTGCACAGACAACGCCGCGTGGGGGCGTACCGGAGGAGAGCGCGCCCCGGAAGCGGGACCGGACCCATTTCCTCTATATCGCCGTCATCGTGGCGGTGCTGCTCGGCATCATCGTGGGCTTCGCGGCCCCCGGCGTGGCCGTCGAGCTCAAGCCGCTCGGCACCGGCTTCGTGAACCTGATCAAGATGATGATCTCGCCCGTCATCTTCTGCACCATCGTGCTGGGCGTCGGCTCGGTCCGTAAGGCCGCCAAGGTCGGCGCGGTGGGCGGCCTCGCCCTCGGCTACTTCATGGTGATGTCCACCGTCGCGCTGGCCATCGGCCTGGTCGTCGGCAACCTGCTGGACCCGGGCTCCGGCCTCCACCTGACCGAGACCGTGCGGCACGCGGGGCAGGCCCAGACGTCGGGCGGCGGCGAGTCGCTGTCCGAGTTCCTGCTCGGCATGATCCCCACCACGCTGGTCTCCGCCTTCACCCAGGGTGAGGTGCTGCAGACGCTGCTGGTGGCGCTGCTGGTCGGCTTCGGCCTTCAGGCGCTGGGCTCGGCGGGCGAGCCGGTGCTGCGCGGCGTCGGGCACCTCCAGAAGCTGGTCTTCCGGGTGCTGGCCATGATCATGTGGGTGGCGCCGGTGGGCGCCTTCGGCGCGATCGCGGCGGTGGTCGGCGAGACCGGCCTGGACGCGCTGAAGTCGCTGGCGATCATCATGGTCGGCTTCTACACCACCTGTCTGCTGTTCGTGATCGTGGTGCTCGGCACGCTGCTCCGGCTGGTCGCCGGGGTCAACATCTTCCAGCTGCTGAAGTACCTCGGCCGGGAGTTCCTGCTGATCCTGTCCACGTCCTCCTCGGAGTCGGCGCTGCCCCGGCTCATCGCGAAGATGGAGCACCTCGGCGTCAGCAAGCCGGTGGTCGGCATCACCGTGCCGACCGGCTACAGCTTCAACCTCGACGGCACCGCCATCTACCTGACGATGTCCTCGCTGTTCGTGGCCGAGGCGATGGGCAAGCCGCTGCCCCTCGGCCAGCAGATCTCGCTGTTGGTCTTCATGATCATCGCGTCGAAGGGCGCGGCGGGCGTCACCGGCGCCGGCCTGGCCACGCTCGCCGGCGGTCTGCAGTCGCACCGCCCCGAACTGGTCGACGGCGTCGGCCTGATCGTCGGTATCGACCGCTTCATGAGCGAGGCCCGCGCCCTGACCAACTTCGCCGGCAACGCGGTGGCCACCGTCCTGATCGGCACCTGGACCAAGGAGATCGACACGTCCCGGGCCGCCGAGGTGCTCGCCGGCCGGATCCCGTTCGACGAGCAGACGCTGTCCGTCGACGCACACGGTGCCGCACACGGTGATGCGACGGACGAACCGGTGGCCGGCGCGATCGCCGCACCGCGCGACGGCGGGGCGGCGAAGGAGTCCGCCAGGGCCTGAACCGGGCCGTGCGAGGAGGGGAGGAGGGGCGGGGCCGGCCGGCACCCGCCCCTTCGGCGTTCCGGCCCCGCGCTCCCCCGCCCTTTCCGTCCCCCTCCGCCCCCTCTCACCTGCGCTCTTCTCCCTCTCCAGCGCCTCGCCGGTCGATTGTCAGTGGTGCCTGGGATCCTTCAGTTGACGGCAGATCAGCGGTCGGCGGGGCGGTCGCGGCCCATGAACGAGGGGGAGGCATGAGGTTTTGGGGGACGAGCCCGTTCGACAGGGGTGCGGTGGCGGATTTCGTCGGGGACCTGGAGGACATGGCGGACGGGGCCGAGCGGCTCGCCGCGATCCGGGAGGCGCTCTGTTCCGCCGTCGAGGAGACCGGTTATCTGGAGGCGCCGGAGGGTGAAGTCGCCCTGGTCGCGGCCGCGTTGGTGGCGGCGGGACGGCCCGGCGGGCAGCCGGTCGATGAGGTGTACGGCCCCACGGAGGCGATAGCCGAGCCGTCCCAGGAACTGGCCGATCTCGCGGTCCGCGCTCTGGACCGGGTGCTGGCGGCTGACTCCGAAGCCGCCGAGCTGTGGGACGACTCCGCGAGCGGCCCCGAATGGCGCGCCTCGGTGGACGCCCTGCGTACCGCCCTCCGCCCGGCATCGGAGTCGGTCCGAGGCCGGGCGGGAGGGGCAGGGGCGGCGGCGGCCGATGGCGAGCGGGAGAACCGCTGCCCGTGACAGCCGCCGTCCGTGACCGTCGGGGAGGTCGTCAGGCCGGCCGCAGCCAGATCGTGGCCAGCGGGGGGAGCACTGCCGTGATGGAGGTGGCGCGGCCGTTCCACGGGGTGGCCTCGGTCTTGAGGAGGTCGGGGTTGGCGACGCCGCCACCGCCGTAGCGTGCCTCGTCGGTGTTGAGCACCTCCCGCCAGGCGGCGACGCCGTCGGGCACGCCGATCCGGTAGGCGTGCCGTACCACCGGGGAGAAGTTGGTGACCGAGAGCAGCGGGGAGCCGTCGGCCGCGAAGCGCAGGAAGGAGAAGACGTTGTCCTCGCTCGCGTCGCCGTCGATCCAGCGGAACCCGGCCGGATCGGTGTCGCGCTCCCACAGGGCGGGGGTGGCGAGGTAGTGGCGGTTGAGGTCGCGGACGAGATCCCGTACACCGCGGTGGTCCGGCTCCGCGTCGTAGGACGGGTCGAGCAGCCACCAGTCCGGGCCGTGGCTCTCCGCCCACTCCGCGCCCTGGGCGAACTCCTGCCCCATGAAGAGGAGTTGCTTGCCCGGGTGGGCCCACATGAAGCCGAGGTAGGCCCGGTGGTTGGCGCGCTGCTGCCACCAGTCGCCGGGCATCTTCGACACCAGCGCGCCCTTGCCGTGCACCACCTCGTCGTGGGAGATCGGCAGCACGTAGTTCTCGGAGTAGGCGTAGATCATCGAGAAGGTCATCTCGCCGTGGTGGTACTTGCGGTGCACCGGCTCCTTGGAAACGTAGCCGAGCGAGTCGTGCATCCAGCCCATGTTCCACTTCAGCCCGAAGCCCAGCCCGCCGAAGCCGCCCGGCCCGACGTGGTGCGTGGCGCGGGTGACGCCGTCCCAGGCCGTGGACTCCTCGGCGATGGTCACCACGCCCGGGCAGCGCCGGTAGACCGTCGCGTTCATCTCCTGCAGGAAGGCCACCGCGTCGAGGTTCTCCCGCCCGCCGTGGACGTTCGGCGTCCAGCCGCCGTCCTCGCGCGAGTAGTCGAGGTAGAGCATCGAGGCGACGGCGTCCACCCGCAGCCCGTCGATGTGGAACTCCTCGCACCAGTACACGGCGTTGGCGACCAGGAAGTTGCGGACCTCGGTGCGGCCGTAGTCGAACTCCAGGGTCCCCCAGTCCGGGTGCGCGGCCCGTGCCGGGTCCTGCGGCTCGTACAGCGGACGGCCGTCGAACTCCGCCAGCGCCCAGTCGTCGCGCGGGAAGTGCGCCGGCACCCAGTCCATCAGCACCCCGATGCCGGCCCGGTGCAGCGCGTCGATCAGGAACTTGAAGTCGTCCGGCGTGCCCATCCTGGCGGTGGGTGCGTAGAACCCGGTGACCTGATAGCCCCACGAACCGCCGAAGGGGTGCTCGGCGACCGGCATGAACTCGACGTGGGTGAAGCCCAGGTCCTTGACGTAGGCCGGGAGCTGGGCGGCGAGCTGGCGGTAGGTGAGGCCGGGGCGCCAGGACGCCAGGTGCACCTCGTACACCGAGAACGGCGCCTCGTGCACCGGCCGCTCACCGCGCCGGGCCAGCCAGTCGGCGTCCTTCCAGCGGTAGTGCGACTCGTGCACGACCGAGGCGTTGGCGGGCGGGCACTCGGTCCGCCGGGCCATCGGGTCGGCGCGCACCGTCCTCGACCCGTCCGGCCGGGTGATCTCGAACTTGTACAGCTCGCCCTCGCCGATGCCGGGCAGGAACAGCTCCCAGACCCCGGAGGAACCCAGCGACCGCATCGGGTGCGCGGTGCCGTCCCAGTAGTTGAAGGCGCCGACGACCCGGACGCCCTGCGCGTTGGGCGCCCACACCGTGAAGCGGGTGCCGGTCACGCCCTGGTGCTCCATCGTCCGGGCCCCGAGCGCCTGCCACAGCTGCTCGTGCCGCCCCTCGGCGAACAGGTGCAGGTCCAGCTCGCCGAGCGCGGGCAGGAAGCGGTAGGGGTCGCGTACGGTCACCGGCCCGTCGCCGTAGTCGACCAGCAGCTCGTACTCCGGGACGGTGCGCAGCGGCAGCACCCCGGCGAACAGCCCGTCACCCTCCGGCAGCAGCCCGGCGCGCAGGCCCTTGCCGACGACGGTCACGGTTCGGGCGTACGGCCGCAGCACCCGGATCAGCAGCCCGCCGCGCACGGGGTGCGCGCCGAGCAGCCCGTGCGGGTCGTGGTGCGCACCGCCGAGCAGCCGGCCGCGGTCCTCGTCGGACAGCGGGGCGGCGGCGCGCACCCCGCGGGTACCGGCCGCCGTCCCCGCGCCGGGGGCCGGGGCCGCGGCGGACGACGGGTTCGTGGTGGTGGCCTCCCGGGCGGTGGGCGGTGCGGTGTCGGAACGGGTGGCGGGCGGTGCGGTGTCGGAACCGGTGGCAGGCGGTGCGGTGTCGGAACGGGTGGCGGGTGACGGGCGGGCGGTCACGACGGGGCCTCCTCGGCGGGGTCCTCTGCGGCGGTTGGTCGGTGGCGGTGCTGCGGCGGCTGGTCCCGTCCGCTCACCCCCGGCCGTCGGAGCCGGGGGAGCGCGCCGGGCCGGACCCGTCCACGCCCACGGCCGGTACCCCGCCCGCCGCCAGCCGGCGGATGGCGGCCATCGGGACGGCCAGCCAGTCGGGCCGGTGCCGGGCCTCGTAGAGCACCTCGTAGACGGCCTTGTCGGTCTCGTAGGCGCGCATCAGTTCGGGCGCGGAGCGCGGATCGAGCCCGCCGGCCTCGGCGTATCCCAGGCAGAAGGCGTCGCGGGTGCGCCGCGCCCACTCCAGTGCCCAGGGGTCCCCGCCCGCGGGCCCGCTGCGCGCGGCGTAGTCGAAGGAGCGCAGCATCGCCGCGACATCCCGCACCGCCGGCTGCGGCCGCCGCCGCTCGGCCAGCGGGCGGGCCGGTTCGCCCTCGAAGTCGATCAGCGACCAGCGTCCCTCGTCGGCGGTGCGCAGCGTCTGCCCCAGGTGCAGATCACCGTGGATGCGCTGGGCGGCCCAGCTGCGGCCGTCGTGGCCCACCGCGGCAAGCTCGTCGAAGGCGGTGCGCAGCCGCGCGCGGTAGGGCTGGAGCACGGGCACCGCGCGGGCGGTGGCCTCCAGCCGCTCGTGCATCTGAGCGGCGATCACGTCCAGCTGGGGACGGCGCAGCTCGGTGGTCGGCAGCGTCTGGGCGAGCGCGGTGTGCACCTCGGCGGTGGCGTGCCCGAGGGCCCGCGCCGAGCCGGTGAAGTCGGCGCGCACCGCCAGCGCGTTGAGCGCCAGCTGCCAGCCGTCCGCCGAACCCGCCAGGAACGGCTGGAGCACGCCCAGCGTCGTCGCCTCGCCGCTCTCGTCGGCGGTCGCCGCCTCGAACCACGCGGCGGGCGCCGGCACCCGCGCGCACTTGGCGTCCGCCAGCGCCCGCGGCAGCTCCAGATCCGGGTTGACGCCCGGTTCGATCCGCCGGAAGACCTTCAGGATGAACGAATCTCCATAGACGATCGAGGAGTTGGACTGCTCGACGGCGATCGGCCGGGCCGGCAGCCCGGAGGGGATGTCCACGTCCGCCTCGCGGCAGAAGCGCAGGCCCCCGAGCCGTCCCGGGACCCGGAGCCGTTCCAGCAGCAGCCCGCACAGCCGGTTGTCCAGCAGCGCGTCGTAGACCGTACGGCCGCTCAGCGGACCGCCGCCCGGACGGCCGATCACCGCCGGTGCCAGCTGCGGCGACGGCGCCGGATGCACCCCCAGCAGGAGCTGGTAGCAGTCCCCGCCGGCCGGCGTACGGCTCGGTGGGGCGCTCTGCTGCGCCCGCACCAGCAGCTGGAGCAGGCCCGGAGCGGTGCCGTCGCCGGTGCAGGGCAGCAGCTCGGTGGCCGAGAGCAGCGTGAAGCCGGTGAGCAGCCGGCCCTTGCCGGCGAACCAGCGCTGTCGTGGCACCCATTCGGCGAGCAGGGGCACCAGCGAGGACAGCAGATCGGGTGCGGTGACGAGCGGTCGGCGGTCAGGGCTGTTTCGGGTGGCACGGGTCGGGGCGGTGTCCGACATGGCGTCGCGTCCTTTCCCCGGGCACACGACAGGTAGGGCAAAGTGTCCCGGAATGCGGCCTTCACTGTGCGGTGGCGCGGTGGCAGTACCCCCGTACGGAGGCGGTGCGGGTCCCCCCGGAGGGCATGGCCTCGGGAGTGTCCGCGGCGTGCGCTTCCGCCGCGTGGCGGTCCTCTCCGGAGCCGGGGGACCGACGATGGCTCACCCGGCCCGTGCGGTACTAGGGAGACTGCCCGAGCGAAAGGTCAAAAAACGCCCGTACGCGCCACGGGGCCGCGTACGGGCGGTGTGCAGGGCGCCCGTGCCCGGTCAGGGCACCGGCGTCAGGTGGTTCTCCCCGCGGCGTTCCCGCCGGTCGTCGCCGGGTTCTTGCGCAGCCGGAACCAGTAGAACCCGTGTCCCGCGAGGGTCAGCAGATACGGCAGTTCCCCGATGGCCGGGAAGCGCACGCCGCCGATGAGTTCCACCGGATGGCGGCCGCTGAACGACCGCAGGTCCAGCTCCGTCGGCTGGGCGAACCGCGAGAAGTTGTGCACGCACAGCACCAGGTCGTCGTCCGCGCCGCCGGTGCCCGGGGACTCCCGCAGGAAGGCCAGCACGGCCGGGTTGGTGGACGACAGTTCGGTGTAGCTGCCGAGGCCGAAGGCCGGGTTCTGCTTGCGGATCTCGATCATGCGGCGGGTCCAGTGCAGCAGCGACGAGGGCGAGCTCATCGCGGCCTCGACGTTGGTGACCTGGTAGCCGTAGACCGGGTCCATGATGGTCGGCAGGAAGAGCCGCCCCGGGTCGCAGGAGGAGAATCCGGCGTTGCGGTCCGGCGTCCACTGCATCGGGGTGCGCACCGCGTCCCGGTCGCCGAGCCAGATGTTGTCGCCCATGCCGATCTCGTCGCCGTAGTAGAGGATCGGCGAGCCGGGCAGCGACAGCAGCAGGGCCGTGAACAGCTCGATCTGGTTGCGGTCGTTGTCGAGCAGCGGGGCCAGCCGGCGGCGGATGCCGATGTTGGCGCGCATCCGCGGATCCTTGGCGTATTCCGCGTACATGTAGTCGCGCTCTTCGTCCGTGACCATTTCGAGGGTCAGCTCGTCGTGGTTGCGCAGGAAGATGCCCCACTGGCAGCCGGAGGGGATCGCCGGGGTCTTGGCGAGGATCTCCGAGACGGGGTAGCGGGACTCGCGGCGCACCGCCATGAAGATGCGCGGCATGACCGGGAAGTGGAACGCCATGTGGCACTCGTCGCCGCCGACCGCGTAGTCGCCGAAGTAGTCGACGACGTCCTCCGGCCACTGGTTGGCCTCGGCCAGCAGGACGGTGTCCGGGTAGTGCTTGTCGACCTCCTCGCGGACCCGCTTGAGGAAGGCGTGCGAGGCGGGCAGGTTCTCGCAGTTGGTGCCCTCCTCGGCGTAGAGGTACGGCACCGCGTCCAGCCGGAAGCCGTCGATGCCCAGGTCGAGCCAGAACCGCAGGGCGGAGATCATCTCCTCCTGGACCGCCGGGTTCTCGTAGTTGAGGTCCGGCTGGTGGGAGAAGAAGCGGTGCCAGTAGTACTGCTTGCGGACCGGGTCGAAGGTCCAGTTGGACGCCTCGGTGTCGACGAAGATGATCCGGGCGTCGGCGTACTGCTTGTCGTCGTCCGCCCAGACGTAGTAGTCGCCGTAGGGGCCTTCGGGATCGGCGCGGGACTCCTGGAACCACGGGTGCTGGTCGCTGGTGTGGTTCATCACCATGTCGATGATGACCCGCATGCCGCGGTGGTGCGCGGCGTCCACGAACTCCACGAAGTCCGCCAGATCGCCGAATTCCGGGAGAACCGCGGTGTAGTCGGCCACGTCGTAACCGCCGTCGCGCAGCGGCGATTTGAAGAACGGCGGCAACCAGAGGCAGTCCACCCCCAGCCACTGCAGATAGTCGAGCTTGGCCGTGATGCCCTTGAGGTCCCCGATGCCGTCGCCGTTGCTGTCCTGGAACGACCGCACCAGGACTTCGTAGAAGACGGCCCGTTTGAACCAGTCGGGATCGCGGTCCTTCGCCGGGGTGTCCTCGAATGTGTCGGGGACAGGCTCATTGACGATCAATTGGGTGACCCTCCGATCGGTGAGGACGGTCGCAGCGACAGCACATGGGCGGGCGCGAGGGAGCTGCCCGGCTCCAGGCGCACATAGTTGTCCCTGCCCCAGTGGTAGGTATCGCCGGTGAGCTCGTCGCGCACCGGGAAGGACTCGTGCCGGCCGAGGCCGAGTTCCGGCATGTCCAACGACACCGTCGCCTCGTGGGTGTGGTGCGGGTCGAGGTTGACCACCGTGAGCACCGTGTCGGCCCCCTCGCCGTGTCCCGCCCGCTTGGAGAAGGCGAGCACCGCGTCGTTGTCGACAGGGTGGAAATGCAGATTGCGCAGCTGCTGCAGGGCAGGGTGCCGGCGCCGGATGCGGTTGAGGGCGGTGATCAGGGGGGCGAGGGTGCGTCCCTCCTTCGCCGCCGCATCCCAGTCGCGCGGCCTGAGTTGGTACTTCTCCGAGTCGAGGTACTCCTCGCTGCCGGGGCGCAGCGGCGTCGACTCGCAGAGCTCGTAGCCGGCGTAGACGCCCCAGGTGGGGGAGAGGGTGGCGGCCAGCACGGCACGGATCTCGAAGGCCGGCCGGCCGCCCTCCTGGAGGTAGGCGTGCAGGATGTCCGGGGTGTTCACGAAGAAGTTGGGCCGCAGGTAGGAGGCCGACTCGCCGGACAGCTCGGTGAGGTAGTCGGTCAGTTCCTGCTTGGTGTTGCGCCAGGTGAAGTACGTGTACGACTGCTGGAAGCCGATCTGGGCGAGGGTGTGCAGCATGGCCGGTCGGGTGAACGCCTCGGCGAGGAAGAGCACGTCGGGATCGGTGCGGTTGATGTCGCCGAGCACCTTCTCCCAGAAGGCCACCGGTTTGGTGTGCGGATTGTCCACCCGGAAGATCCGTACGCCCTTGGCCATCCAGAACCGCAGCACCCGCTCGGTCTCGCGGACCAGCCCGCGGAAGTCGCCGTCGAAGGCGATGGGGTAGATGTCCTGGTACTTCTTCGGCGGGTTCTCGGCGTAGGCGATCGAGCCGTCCGCGCGGTGGTGGAACCACTCCGGGTGCAGGGTGACCCAGGGGTGGTCGGGCGAACACTGCAGCGCGAAGTCCAGGGCCACCTCCATCCGCAGGTCGCGGGCGGTACGCACGAAGTGCTCGAAGTCCTCGAAGGTGCCCAGGTCGGGGTGGAGGGCGTCGTGGCCGCCGGCCGCCGAACCGATCGCCCAGGGGGAGCCGACGTCGTCCGGCCCGGCCGACAGGGCGTTGTTGGGGCCCTTGCGGAAGGCGGTGCCGATGGGGTGGACGGGCGGCAGGTAGACCACGTCGAAGCCCATCGCGGCGACGGCCGGCAGCCGCTCGGCGGCGGTGCGCAGGGTCCCGCTGACGGCGGTGCCCCGTGCGGTGACGACGGCGCCCTCGGAGCGTGGGAAGAGTTCGTACCACGAGCCGAACAGGGCCCGGCGGCGCTCGACGACCAGCGGCATGGGGCGCGAGACGGTCAGCAGCTCACGCAGCGGATGGCGGGCGAGGGCCTCGATGACCTGCGGGGAGAGCGCCGCGGCGAGCCGGGTGGCGGCGGGCAGCTTCGGATCGCGCAGCGCGTCCAGGGCGGCCAGCACCGACTCCCGGCCGTCGCTCTTGGGGACGTCGGCGGCGGCCCGCTCGTGCAGCGCGGCGCCCTCGGCGAGCACCAGCTCGGTGTCGATGCCCGCCGGGATCTTGACCGAGGCGTGCTTGCGCCAGGTCGCGAGCGGGTCGGACCACGCCTCGACGGTGAAGGTCCAGCGGCCCTCGACGTCCGGGGTGACGTCGCAGCTCCACCGGTCGGTGCCGGGCGCCCGCTCCTGCATCGGCGTCCACGGACCGCAGCGGCCGGCGGGATTGCGCAGCACCACATTGGCCGCGACCGCGTCATGGCCTTCGCGGAAGACGGTGGCCGAGACCTCGAAGGTCTCGCCCACCACGGCCTTCGCCGGGCGGCGGCCGCAATCGATCTGCGGGCGGATGTCCAGAACAGGGATGCGACCGATCATCAGCTCACCTGGTTTGTGATGCTTTGCTGGGTTTTGTCCTTTGTATCCGCTTTACGGCAGGGGGAGCGGGTGCGGGGAGGGGCGCTCCAGTCCGCTTTCACCCGGCTGGCGGATGACACGGCCGGCCGGGGTCTCCCTGCTGAGCCTTCCCTGGGGTCGTGCCCCGAAAATCCGGCGGAATGTGAACTACTGGTACGTAACCTCGGGTCCGCCGTGACCCGTCCGACATACGTCCGCCTTTGTGCGGGCGGCCGCGGAGCTGCGCTGACACGGTCGGCTTTCGCCTCCTCAACTCGTTGTGATCACAGCGGAGTTGCGGTGTGCGGAGGTCCGGTGCCGCGCCGGGGCCCGTCGGCGCACCCCGAGCCTCTCTCCAGGAGGAGGTCCGTACAAGAGCGCCTGAGGGGGTGGAATCGGCCATATCGGGAAACGCGGCGGTAGGAAAGGCTCCGGATGTCGTCCGGCCGGTGAACTCCCCTGGTCAGCAGGTGAGTTGGGAGTGAACCCGCGGGGCGGGGCGGGCGCGGAGGGGCGGCGGCGTACGGGTGACGGGACGGCCCGGAAGCACCCCGCGGGGCACGCCTGGGGGGTGTCTCCCCGATCTCCGTGGGCCTGCGACGCTCCCCCAGCTACCGCTGGGAGGTGCCCCCAGGCACCGCACTCCCCCAGCTAACGCTGGTACACGCAGGACCGGCCGGGCGGGGGCGGCGGGGTGCCGTCCGGAGGGGCGTCCAGGGCGAGGAACGGCAGGACGGCCTCCACCCGGGAGCGTGCATCGCCCGGCCGCAGCCGGTCGTAGCTCTGCCGCTCCAGGACCGTCCAGGACGGGGTGAGCAGATGGAAGAGGCCCATCAGCACGACCAGGGCCGCCAGCAGCGCGAACGGGACGGCCAGCGTCTGCCGGAGCCGGCGCCGCACCTGCTGCCGGGCGTGCGCCAACTCCCGTCCGGTGGCGGTGGTTTCCGGGCCGCGGAGCGGGGCGGGCGGTGTGCCGCCGGAGGCCGGCAGCCGGGCCGAGACCGTGAAACCGCCGTCCGGAGCGGGCCCCGCCCGCAGCGCGCCGCCCGCCAGCCGTACCCGCTCGTCCAGCCCCACCAGGCCGCTGCCGCCGGAGACCGGTGCCGGGGCCGGCCCGGCCGGCCGCGCGGGGTGGGTCACGGTCACCGCCAGCTCCTCGGCCTCCCGGGTGATCCGCACCCGTACGTCCGCGCCCGGGGCGTGCTTGGCGGCGTTGGTCAGCGACTCCTGCACCACCCGGTGCAGGGCGTGCCCGGTCATGGCCGGAAGTCCGTCCCCCGCGGCGTCGTCCGGCTGCTCCAGCGTCACCGTCATCCCCGAGGCGCGCGCCCGCTCCACCAGTCGCGGGACGCTCTCGCCGGGCGGCAGCCGGGGCGCGCCCTCGTCGTCCGTGCGCAGTACGCCGATGATCTCCGCGAGCCGCTCGGTCGCCGACCCGGCCGCCGCGCGCAGTTCACCGGCCGCCGCCCGGCGTTCCGCGGACAGCTCGGGGGCGAGCTCCAGCGCCCCGGCCCGCAGGGCGATCAGGGCCAGGTCGTGCCCGAGGGAGTCGTGCATGTCGCCGGCGATCCGGGTGCGCTCGCGCAGCCGGGTGCGTTCGGCGACGGCCCGCGCCTCGCGCTCCATCCGCGCGGCGAGCTGCCAGCCGGTGCGGACCAGTTCGGCGTACTGGCGGCGGTAGCGGCCCAGCAGCCACGGCAGCACCACGTTGAGCAGCAGGGTCAGCAGGAAGGAGAACCACGGCCACACCGTCCGTCCGACGACCGCGGTCAGCGGCAGCGCGCCGGCCGCGAGACCTGCGAAGCACCACAAGGCGGGACGGGCGCGCGGCATCCGGACGCCCGCCAGACAGCCGAAGACGGCCAGCGCGGGGGAGTACGCGACGGTGAACAGGTCCAGGGTGATCGCCAGGCTGGGTACGACCGGCAGCGTCAGCGCCACCAGCGGCCACCGGCCGCGCACCAGCACGGCCACGGCGAGCAGCGGGAACGCGGCCGCGGTCGCCGCCACGGGCGAGCCGGGCACGGCCTCCAGCGCGAGGACCGGCGCACCGCACAGCGCCAGCCACAGACCGAGACCGGCGAGGGCGGCGCGCAGCCGCCGCCGGTCCGGGGGTATCCGGGGCGTCACGACGCGGGGACCAGGCCCGCCTCGTACGCGAGGATCGCCGCCTGGACGCGGTTGCGGACCCCGAGGCCGGCGAGGATCGCGCTGACATAGCCCTTGACGGTGCCCTCGACGAGGAACAGCCGCCGGGCGATCTCCGCGTTCGACAGTCCGGCGCCGACCAGCCCGAGCACCTCCCGCTCGCGCCCGGTCAGTCCGGCGACCCGGGCGCGGGCGGCCGCGCCGCGGGTCAACTGCCCGTCGCCCAGGTGGGCCAGGACGCGCCGGGCGACGGTCGGGGAGAGGCAGGCGCCGCCCTCGGCGACCGCCCGTACGCCGGCGATCAGCTCCCGGGGATCGCCGGACTTCAGCAGGAAGCCGGCGGCGCCGGAGCTCAGCGCGTCGGCGATGTACGCGTCCTCGGAGAACGTCGTCAGCATGATCACGGCGGTCCCCGGCGCCACCCTGGCCAGCTCGGCGGCGGCGCCGAGGCCGTCCAGGCGCGGCATGCGGATGTCCAGCAGGCAGACGTCGGGCCGGTGACGCAGCGCCAGGTCGACCGCCTCGCGGCCGTCGGCGGCCTCCGCGACGACCTCGATGCCGGGCCCGGCGGTGAGGACCGCCCGCACCCCTGCCCGCAGCAGCGTCTCGTCGTCGGCCAGCAGCACCGTGACGGTCCGGCTCATCGTTCCCCCTGATCACCCCGTGACGTGCGAAGGCGGTGTCCGGAGATCTCCGGACACCGCCCGCTCCGGGGTCACGTTACCCCGGGACGATCAGCACGTTCCCGCTCGTTGCGTCACTTGACGGCGACACCGGTCCAAGCGGCCTCGACGCCCTTGACCTCGGCGCTGTCCTTGCCGTACAGGTCGGTGGCGGCCTTGACGGTCGCCTCGCGCGCGGCCTTGTAGTCCGTGTTCGAGGTCATGTACTCGGTCAGGGCCTTGAACCAGATCTTCTCGGCCTTGTCCCGGCCGATGCCGGTGACCTTGGAGCCGTCCGCCGTCGGGCTGTCGTACTTGACGCCGTTGATCTCCTTCGCGCCGCTGCCCTCGGACAGCAGGTAGAAGAAGTGGTTGGCGACGCCCGAGGAGTAGTGCGGGTCGAGGTTGCCCGTGTTGGAGTCCCAGTTGTCCTTCGACTGGCCGTCCTTGCTGGGCTTGTCCATGTAGCGCAGCGGCGAGCCGTCACCGTTGATGTCGATCTTCTCGCCGATGAGGTAGTCGCCCGGGTCCTTGTCGTTCTTGGCGTAGAACTCGACCGAGGTCCCGAAGATGTCCGAGGTGCCCTCGTTGAGGCCGCCGGACTCACCGCTGTAGGTGAGGTTGGCGGTGGCGGAGGTGACACCGTGCGACATCTCGTGCGCGGCGACGTCCAGCGCGGTGAGCGGCTTCTTGTTGCCCTCGCCGTCGCCGTACGTCATGCAGAAGCAGCTGTCGTCCCAGAACGCGTTGACGTAGCTGTTGCCGTAGTGCACGCGGGACGAGGCGCCCTTGCCGTCGCCCTTGATGCCGCTGCGGCCCTGCACGTTCTTGTAGTAGTCCCAGGTCTCGGCCGCACCGTAGTGCGCGTCGACGGCCGCGGTCTGCGGGTCGTCGGGCTTGCCGGTGCCCCAGGCGTCGTCGTCGTCGGTGAACGCCTTGCCGTCACCGGACTCGCTGTTGCCCAGGTTGGTGGTCTTGTGGCCACCGCGCCCGGCGTCGGTCAGCGTGAAGCCGCTGCCCTCCTTGGAGGTGCCCAGCTCGACGCTGCCGCTGTACTCGCTCTCGCCCTTGCCGGTGTGGATCTCGTCGTACTGGAAGAGCTTCTTGCCGGTGTTGGCGTCGGTGATGACGTGCATCCGGCTGGGGGTGCCGTCCTTCTGCGTGCCCTTGACGACGGTGTCGTAGGCGAGGACGGGGGTGCCGGAGGCGGCCCAGACGACCTTCTTGGGCGCCTGCGCGTCGGCCTGCTTCGCGGCGAGCGACTTCGCCGCGGTGCCCTGCGCGGACTTCGCGGCGGCCTGCGGGGCGATCTTCGCCGTGGTGGACGCGACCTTGACGGACTTGTCGGTCGACTTGGTGGTGGACTTGATCGCGCCGCCCTTGGCGGTGTGCACGACCAGGTCGCCGCCCAGCACCGGCAGGCCGGCGTAGGTGCGGTCGTAGCGGGTGTGCGTGGTGCCGTCGGCGTCCTTGATGACGTCCTTGACGACCAGCTTCTCCTGCGAGCTGAGGCCGAGCGCCTTGGCGGTCTGCGCGCGGGCGGCGCCCGCGTCACGCAGCAGTTCCGCCCGGTGCGAGGCGCTGAGCCGGAGCGGAGTGCCGTCCGTCTTCGTGGGGGTGGGGGCCGGCGAGGCGCCGGCGGTACCGGCCGTGATACCGGCGGCCAGCAGGGCCGCGGCCGCGAGGGCGGTACCGGTCACACGGGTCTTACGGGATATGCGGGGGGTCACGCGTGCTCCTTCAACTTTGCCAAGTGGTGGGGGTGCAAAGCGATGCGGGTGTGACGTGCGACCGGAACACTGCCATTCGAACGCGTGCATGTCAGGAGTCTGTTCACAACTTGGCTGATTTTCGTTCGTAGAGAGGTGCGCGCTGTTCGCATAACGGAGTTGGACGCCGTTCCCGGATTTTCGGGAACGACGCCCAACTTCCTTGCTGCACGGGCCAGTTGTGATCACCTGTGGGGTGCCGGCCCGTCTATGTCACACCAAGGTGACGGCCGGGTGCGGCCACCTGGTCAGAACGTCAGCTTCCAGCCGTTGATGTAGCCGCTGTCCTGGGAGTAGACGTCCTGGACCCGCAGCTTCCAGGTACCGCTCGCCGCCTCCGAGGAGGCGTTGACGGTGTACGTCGTGTTCACGTTGGCCGCGGAGTCGTACGCGTTGGAGTTCTTCAGCCGGTAGGCCGTGCCGTCCGGGGCGATCAGGTCGATGACCAGGTCACCGCGGTAGCTGTGCACGATGTCGACCCCGACCTTCAGCGTGCTCGGCGCGTTGCCGCTGCGGCTGACGGTGATCGGCGAGGTGACCGCCGCGCCGGCGTCCGGGATCTGCACGTCGTCGGCGTTCTCGAAGACATTGCCCCCGCCGACCGGGTTGACCGTCCAGGTGAAGGCGGCCGTACCGGTCTTCTTCGCCGAGTCGGTGACCGTCACCGTGACGTTGCTGGTGCCGGCCGTGGTCGGCGTACCGGAGATCAGACCGGTGCTCGCGTTGATCGACAGCCCGGCGGGCAGGCCGGTCGCCGCGTAGCTCAGCGCGCCCGCGGTGCCGCTGGTCGCCTTGATCTGCAGGCTCGCCGCCTGGCCCACGGTGCTGGTCTGGTTGCCCGGGTTGGTGACGGTGACGCCGCCGTCCGGGACGCGGGAGCCGACGTTGACCGCCGCCCAGGTGTTGGCGACCGTGTTGTACGACGCGCTGCCCTGGCCGAACAGGTCGGCCGCGGCCTTCAGCGTCGCGGTACGGGCGGCCGCGTAGTTGGTGTTCGCGCTCATGTACTGGCTGAGCGCCTTGAACCACACCTTCTCGGCGTTGGCCCGGCCGATGCCCGGCACCGGCAGGTTGTCGAAGGTCGGGCTGTCGTAGTGGACGCCGCCGATGTCCTTCGGGCCGCTGCCCTCGGACAGCAGGTAGAAGAAGTGGTTGGCGACGCCGGACGAGTAGTGGACGTCCTTGTTGCCGACGGTGCTGGACCAGTAGTCGGCGGACGCGCCGTCCTTGCTCGGCTTGTCCATGTAGCGCAGCGGGGTGCCGTCGCCGTTGATGTTGATCTTCTCGCCGATGAGGTAGTCACCGGGGTCGGACGCGTTGTTGGCGTAGAACTCCACCGCCGTGCCGAAGATGTCGGAGGTCGCCTCGTTGAGGCCGCCGGACTCCCCGCTGTACTCCAGGCCCGCGGTGTTGGAGGTGACACCGTGCGACATCTCGTGGCCGGCCACGTCGAGGGAGGTCAGCGGGTCGGCGTTGCCGCTGCCGTCGCCGTACGTCATGCAGAAGCAGCCGTCGTCCCAGAAGGCGTTGACGTAGCTGTTGCCGTAGTGCACGCGGGAGTAGGCGCCGACGCCGTCGCCCTTGATGCCGCTGCGGCCGTGCACGTTCTTGTAGTAGTCCCAGGTCTCCTGGGCGCCGTAGGCGGCGTCCACACCGGCCGTCTGGGCGTTCTGCGGCGTACCGTCGCCCCAGGTGTCGTCGGCGTCGGTGAACAGCGAACCGGTGCCCGACGAGCCGTGGTTGAGGTTGTAGGTCTTGTGGCCGCCGCGGGTGGCGTCGGTCATCGAGAAGTTCGGGGCGGAGCCCGAGGTCCCGATGGTGACCTTGCCGCTGTACTCGCTGTTGCCGATGCCGGTCTCGATGCCCTGGTACTGGAAGATCTTGGCACCGGTGACGGCGTCGGTGATGACGTGCAGCTGGTTGGGGGTGCCGTCGTCCTGCAGCCCGCCGACCACCGTCTCGTAGGCGAGGACCGGCTTGCCGTCGGCGACCCAGACCACCTTGCGCGGCGCCTTGGCCGCCTCGGTCTTCTTCGAGCCCAGCGCCCGCGCGGAGGTGACGGCCTTCGCCTCGGCGGCGGCCGGCTTGATCTTCGCGGTGGTGCTCGCGACCTTCAGCTGGGAGGCGACGGCCTTCGTGACGCCCTTGAGCTTGCCGGCCTTGGTCTCGTGCACCACGAGGTCGCCGCCGAGCACCGGCAGTCCTTCGTAGGTGCGCTCGTAGCGCGTGTGGACCGTGCCGTCGACATCCTTCGAGACGTCCTTGACGACCAGCTTCTCCTTCGCGCCGAGCTTCAGCTGCCGCGCGGTCTCGGCGGTGGTGGCACCGGCTGCCCGTATCAGCTCCGCACGCTGGGACGGGGACAGCTTCGCCGGCAGGGCGCCGGGATCGGGTACGGCATGCGTGGTGCCCGGCCGCGGGGCGGCCGCCGTTCCGGTGCCGGCCTGTACACCGACGGCCAGCATCGCCGTGACGGCGACCAGCGCGCCGGTCGCAACGGCGCGGGTATGGGGGGTGCGTCTCACACTGACTCCTTCTGCGGTGGCCGCGACGTGACGGTGCGGCCGAGGGGGACCGGGCGGCGGAGCGGCCGTCCGGGCAGATCGAGGCAGAACTCATGGAGCGTGTGGGGGGAGACGTACGCGAGGTACTGGATGTGCTTGTGGAGCGGTTGGCGCAAAGGATGTTGATGGTGCGCGTGGAACCGGCTGCCGCGAGGTGTGGTGCTGTGGGGGCCAAGCGGCGGTTGCGGGGAAGAGTCCCACCACGCATGACCGGTTGTCAGGCTCCGTTCAACTTATTGGCCGGAAAACGTCCGTTGCGCGAAATCGGCGTCCGAAAACCGGACGGGTGGTAGGTACCTCACGGCCGCGCCCTGCCGTGCCAGGACTCCCACAGGGCGGCGTAGGCGCCGTCCGCCGCCACCAGTTCGTCGTGGGTGCCCAGTTCGGCGATCCGGCCGTGCTCCATGACGGCGACCCGGTCCGCGTCGTGGGCGGTGTGCAGCCGGTGGGCGATGGCGATGACCGTACGGCCCCGGAGCACGGCGGCCAGCGCCCGCTCGGTGTGGCGCGCGGTACGCGGATCGAGCAGCGCGGTCGCCTCGTCCAGGATCACGGTGTGCGGGTCCGCCAGCACCACCCGCGCCAGGGCGAGTTGCTGGGACTGCGAGCCGTCCGGGCGGTGGCCGCCGGGGCCCAGCTCGGTGTCCAGGCCGGCCGGCAGCTCCGCGGCCCAGTCGGCCCCCACCGCGGCCAGCGCGGCCTCCAGGGCCGCGTCTCCGGCGTCCGGCGCGGCGATCCGCAGATTGTCGCGGACGGTGCCCAGGAACACGTGGTGCTCCTGGGTGACCAGGACGACCTGCCGGCGCAGCACCTCGGGGTCCAGCTCCGCGAGCGGCACCCGCCCGGCCGTCACCGAGCCGCTGCGCGGCGCGTCGATGCCCGCCAGCAGCCGCCCGAGTGTGGACTTGCCGGCACCGGAGGGCCCGACCACGGCGATCCGCTCCCCGGGGCGGATGGTCAGATCCACCCCGCGCAGCACCTCGTGGCCGCCCCGGTCGTAGGCGTAACGCACCGCGCGGACGTCGATCCGGTCATCGGCGGGCAGCGGGCGCGCGGCAGGGGCCCGCGGGGGCCGCGGGGCCGCGCCCACACCCTCGACGCGGGCGAACGCGGCCCCGCTGGACTGCAGTTGCTCCACCCACAGCAGGATCGTCTCCAGCGGCTCGGACAGCTGACGCAGATACAGCGCCGCGGCGACCACCACCCCCAGGCTGATCCCGCCCCGCCCGTGCAGCGCCCCGCCCACCAGCAGGACGCCGACCACCGGGAGGACGTACGAGACGTCCACCGCGGGCAGCAGCACACTGCGCAGGAACAGCGTGCGCAGCCGGGTGCGGCGGCAGTCCTCGACGGCCCGCTCGCCCGCCGCCCGCCGGCGCTCCTGGAGGCCCAGCGCCTCGACCGTCCTGGCGCCCTCCGCGGTGGCCGCGAGCAGCTCCGCCAGCGCCGATGTCGCGGCCCCCTCCGCGAGGTACGCGGTGTGCGCACGCCGCAGGTACCACCGGACCGCCAGCAGCCCGCTCAGCAGCCCCAGCCCGCACAGCCCGAGCAGCGGATCGAGCACCACCACCGCGCCGAGCAGGAACAGCGCCCGCGCCGCCGCGACGCACACCTCCGGTACGGCGTCCCGCAACGTCCGTGCGACGGAGGCGACGTCGGTGGTGCCGCGGGCGGTCAGATCGCCGCTGCCGGCCCGCTCCACGACCGCCGCGGGCAGCGCCAGCGCCCGGTCCAGGTACTGCTCGCGGACCCGCGCCGCGGTCCGCTCGCCGAAGCGGTGCCCGACGTACCGCGCGTACCGCGCCAGCAGCAGCTGGGCGAGCGCGCACACCACGATCGCGAGCGCCAGCCGGTCGACCGCGCGCACCCCGCCGCCCGCCCGGACCGCGTCCACGATCCGGCCGAGCAGCCACGGGCCGGCCAGGCCGGCGCCGGCGGCGAGCGCGTTGAGCACGAGCATCAGGGTGAACGCCGTACGGTCCGGCCGGATCAGCCGGAGCGCCGCCTGCCGGGTCGCGGTGCGGGTGGCGACGGGCAGCCCGGCACCGTCCGGCAGGGCGTCCGCGGCGGACGGCCCGGGGGCCGTGCCGGGCGTCTCGGGTGGTGTGGTCGGCGGCGTGGTGGGTTCGGTTGCCGTCATCGTGTGCCCTTCTCCGCCGCGGGGACCGTCCGGGGGAGCGGCAGCGCGCCGCCGTCCGCCCCGCCGCCGTCCGCCCCGTCCGTGCCGTACTCGTCCGTGCCGTCCGCGTCCGCCCCGTCCTCGCCGCGCGCGACCAGACGCCGGTAGCCGGGCTGTTCGTCGAGGAGCCGGCGGTGGCTGCCGACCGCGGCCACCCGGCCGTCGACGAGAAAGCACACCGTGTCGGCCCGGGCCAGCAGCAGCGGCGAGGTGCTGGTGACGACGGTGGTGCGGCCCGCCCGGGCGGCGTGCAGCCGGGCCGCGACGGCCGCTTCGGTGTGGGCGTCGACCGCCGAGGTCGGTTCCACCGCGAGCAGCACCTCGGGGTCGGCCAGCAGCGCCCGCACCAGGCGCAGCCGCTGCCGCTGCCCGCCGGAGAGGTTCCGTCCGCGCGCCTCGACCGGGGAGTCCAGCCCGGCCGGCAGGCCGCGCACGATGTCCTCGGCCATCGCCGTGCGTACGGCGTCCCCGATCGCCTCCTCGGTGCGGTCGCGGCGCCCCGCGAGCACCTCCCGCAGCGTCCCGGCGAACAGCTCCGCCTCGTTGTCCGCCACCAGGATCCGGTCGCGGACCTCGGCCAGCGGCAGCTCGTCGAGCCGCACCGCGCCCCAGGTCGCCGCCGACCCGGCGAACCGGCCCAGCCGGTCGACCACCGCGGCCGACTCGGCCGGCCGGGCGGAGACCAGCGCCGTCAGCTGCCCGGGCACCACCTCGACGCCCGAGCGCGGATCCCGCAGCACGGCCGGCCCCTCCGGCGCGCGCACCGTGCCGGCCCGCGCCGCGGGCCCGTCCGCGGCGTCCGGCTCCCACTGCAGGAACCGGACGACCCGGCGGGCGGCGACCAGTCCGCGGGTGAGGTCGTAGCCGCCCTCGATGAAGAACGAGACCGGCACCACCAGTGCCGCCGTATAGCCGTAGACCGCCACCAACTCGCCCACGGTGATCTGCCCTTGGGCCGCCATCCGGGCGGCGAGCCAGGTCACCGCGGCCAGGAAGAGCGTCGGCAGCCCCACCCCGAGCGCCTGGATCCAGCTCGTCGCCGCGCCGACCCGGTAGCCCTCGCGGCACAGCGCCTGCGACTCGCGGCGGTAGCGGTCGGCGAACACCTCCTTGCCGCCCAGCCCGGCCAGCACCCGCAACCCGCCGACCAGGTCCGTCAGCCGCGCGGCCAGCCCGCCCTGCCGCTCGCGGTAGCGCGCCTCCGCTCCCTGGAGCCGGCCCAGCAGCGGCCCCACCAGCAGCGCGAGCAGCGGTACGCCCAGCAGCACCACCAGGGCGAGCAGCGGCGAGACGGCCAGCAGCAGCGCCGCGACGACGACGTAGGCCAGCACCCCGCCGACACCGGGCCCGGTCATCGTCAGCGTCTGGCTGATCACCCCGACGTCGCCGATCCCGATCGTGACGATCTCCCCGGCCGTCGCCCTCCCCGGCAGCGCCGCGCCCAGCCGTACGGTGTGCGCCACGAGGGTGCGCACCGTGCGGAAGGTGGCGTCCATCCGGATCCTGGTCATCGTGCGGTGCCGCAGGGTCCCCAGACAGGCGTTGAGCACCCCGACACCCAGCAGCGCCGCGGTCCACCCGAGCAGCGCCGGCATCCGGCCCGGCACCAGCCCCTCGTCGATCGCCCGGGACAGCACGTACGGCGGCACCATCAGTCCCACCATCCACAGACTTCCGTACGTCGCCCCCGCCGCGACCCGCCGGCCCTGACACGCCACCAGCCACCACAGGTACCGTCCGGCACCCCGGTGGCCCACAGCCCCCGGGCCCGGTGCGTTGTCCGCCATTGCCCTCCCCCGTTCGTCCTCGCCCCAGGATCCGCGACTGCGTCAACCCTGGCTCATGCGGGGCGCTGAAGTCCGCGTCCAGTGAGCAGCGCCACAGCCGGGGGAGGGCCGGCCGGGGCGAGCCCGTGGGCGGGACGGCGCGGGCGCGCGGCCCTCGGCACGCCGTGGGGAGCGGAACGGCTGCCTGCGCGGCGGTGGTCAGAGGTGTCCGCGCCGGTCCTCGGCGCTGCCAACGCCCAACGCCACCCGGTGGAGTGCGGCAATCGCCCCGTCGAGGGGGTGCGGCTGCGGCTTCCCCGATGCGTCGAGCCGGTTCCACCGTTGCAGGTTCACCGCGATGGACATCTGCCGCGTGCCGTCGGCGCTGGTCATGGAGATGGCTCCGGCGCCCCACGCGCTGCCGTCGTGGCCCCAGAAGGTGCCGCGGTCGGGAACCTGGTTCCTGTGCAGGCCGAGGCCGTAGTCGACGAGCTTCCCTTCGAAGGAGACGACCGGCACCGTGCGCTGCATCTGCGCCAGCGACAACGGGGTGACGATCTCCCCGGCGAGCAGCAGGCGGAAGAAGCGGTTGAGGTCCGCGACGGTCGAGATCAGCGAGGCCGCGGGTCCCACCCACGACATGTCGAAGACGCTGAAGTCACGCGGCGGGTCGATCATGCCGAACCATGCCTCGTAGTGCTGTGCGTGCGGCCCGTTGATCTCCGGACCGAGGGGCAGCTCGGTGTCCGTCAGCCCGGCCCGCTCGATGACGTTCTCGGTGATGCACTGCTCGGCGGCGAGACCGGTGACCTTCTCCAGGAGTTGGCACAGCAACAGGTAGTTGGTGTTGGAGTACGTCCCCGGAGTGCCGCCGGGGCGATGGGCCGGGCGGGCCGCAACTCCCATCCCGATCAGCTCGGTCGGGTGGAACCGCGTCAGCCGGTTGTCGTCCAGGCTCTCGGGCGTGGTGTCCGCCAGGGACGGAAACGCCTTGAGGGACGGATAGGCGTAGGGGAGGTAATCGGCCAGGCCACTGGTGTGGTTGATCAGCATCCGGACCGTGATCGCGTCACCGAGCTCGCCGGGTACCAGCCGGGGCAGGTAGCGACCGATGGGTGTGTCGAGCCCGACCAGGCCGTTCTCGACCTGCTGCAGCACCGCGGCGGCGGTGAACGTCTTGGTGATGCTGCCGACGCGGTGCCGCATGTCGGCGGTGACGGGGCGGCCGGTGGCGAGATCGGCGACCCCGGCGGCGCCGCGCCAGACCTCCTCGCCGTCGCGCACCTCGGCGAACACTCCCGGCATTCCCGCGCGGTGGACGTTGTGCAGGGCGGCGTTCAACTCCGCGTGATCAAGCGGGTCGTTCATGGCAGGTGACCTTTCGTCGTCAGGGCGTGGGCGGGTGGGGCCGGGGCCGGGGCACGCCGGGCCTGCCCGGCAGCGGCTCCGCTCGTGCACCGGCCGGTGCGCAACCGGCCGTCAGTGGGTGCGGATGCTGATCCCGAGCATGCGGGCGCCCGTCTCGGTGCGCGGGCGGTGCGTGCTCCCGGGCGCGAACACCACATAGCTGCCCGGTCCGAGGCGGTACCCGCGGTCGATGAACTCCCCGGAGACCACGTAGTAGCGCTCCTCGCCCTCGTGCACATCCACCTCGGGCCACTCCGCCCCCGGGGCGAAGTCGTACATCCACCCTCGCGCCCACCGCGTGGCGGGCAGGCGCCGCCGGGTGATTCCGGGAGCGACCTCCACCGGTTGGACGTCGTGGGTGTTCAGGACCTGGATCTGCAGGGGGTCGTGACTCATGTGTTCACTGTCGCGGCGCCGATCACCACGTCCCAGTGTCCAGAATGACGCGAGGAGGTACTTTCCTGCCATGTCGCTGCATCGCGTGGTCGCCCTGGTGGTGCCGCCCCAGTCCACCTTCGAGCTGGCGTGCGCTGCGGAGGTCTTCGGCCTGTCCCGCCATGGGCTGCCCGGCCGCTACGAGTTCGGCGTGTGCACGCAACGACCGGGCAGCGTGGCGACCTTGGCGGGCTACGACATGACGGTCGGCCGGGGACTCGACGCGTTGCAGACCGCGGACACCGTGGTGATCCCCGGGCTGCAGCGCCACCGGGAACCTGCCCCACCTGCCGTGCTCGACGCCGTGCGGCAGGCCCACCGCCGCGGCGCCCGCATCGTCGCCATCTGTTCCGGCGCCTTCCTGCTCGCGCAAGCGGGGCTGTTGGACGGCCGGCGGGCGACCACCCACTGGCGGATGGCCGCCGAGTTCGCCGCCCGCTTCCCGCAGGTCCAGGTCGAGGCCGACACGCTCTACATCGATCTGGGAGACGCCGCCACCAGCGCCGGGACCGCCGCCGGCATCGATCTGTGCCTGCACCTGGTCCGTACCGACCACGGCGCCGCCCACGCCGCGCGGATCGCGCGGCACATGGTCATGCCGCCGCACCGGGAGGGCGGGCAGCTGCAGTACGCCGCGTCCCCTCGGCCCGACGCCCCGCCGGACTCCCTGGCCGCCGTCCTGAACTGGGCCGTCGACCACCTCGCGGAACCCCTCACCGTCGACCGCCTTGCCGCCCGGGCGCACCTCTCCCCACGTACCCTCGCCCGCAGGTTCACCGAACAACTCGGCACCTCCCCCGGACGATGGCTGCTCCACCAGCGCCTCACGGCGGCCCGGATCCTCCTCGAGGACACCGACCTGCCCGTGGAGGCGATCGCCGCCAAGGTAGGGCTCTCTACGGCCACCAACCTCCGCAGGCGATTCCGTGCAGCGGTGCACACCACCCCCGCTGCCTACCGCCGCACTTTTGGCCGCGGAACCGGCACGCCGACGTCATAGCGGTCGCCGCATGCCGGTCCGCTCGGGGGACGGGTGACCAGTACGGCCCGGCGCCCGGTCCAGCCACGAACTCGGCGACCAGGTTCTACGCGGTGCGGGACGACACGGGGGACGGTTCCCTCAGGGCCGTGCTCCAGCGCAGGGCCCGGTCGAAATCAGGCATTCCGGTCGGATTTGGTGATCATCTGTGCGAGCCACGCCGGAGCCTCAGCGATCTTCTGCGCATTCCGCCTCAGAGGGACCGCTACCGACCGTATTCGTTGCCAGGCGAACCGCGGATTCGCTCATCCGTTGCTGAGCAACCGACGTCACTGCTAGCGAAGTTGCGGATCCTGCAACCGCCCGGGTCATCCCACGCTGTCGCGCCATGCCTGGTGCAGATCGGCGAACCGGCCGTGGTTCTTGATGAGTTGGTCCGGTGGGCCGTCCTCGACGATGCGGCCGTCCGACACGACCAGCACCCGGTCGGCCCGCTCGACGGTGGACAGGCGGTGGGCGATGACCAGGGCCGTGCGGCCCCGCAACACCGTGTCCATGGCGGCCTGGACGGCTCGTTCGCCGGGGATGTCCAGGGAGCTGGTCGCCTCGTCGAGGACGAGCACGGCCGGGTCGGCGAGCAGGGCCCGGGCGAAGCCGACGAGCTGGCGCTGACCGGCCGAGATGCGGCCGCCGCGCTTGCGCACGTCGGTGTCGTAGCCGTCCGGCAGCGCGGTGATGAAGTCATGGGCGCCGATGGCCTCGGCGGCCCGTTCGATCTCCCGGCGGGAGGCGTCCGGGCGGCCGAGGGCGATGTTGTCGGCGACCGTGCCGGAGAACAGGAACGCCTCCTGGGTGACCATCACGACACCGCGGCGCAGCTCCGCGGTGGCCAGCTCACGCAGATCGACCCCGTCGAGCAGGACCCGGCCCTCCGTGGGGTCGTAGAAGCGGGCCAGCAGCTTGGCGAGGGTGGACTTGCCGGCGCCCGTGGCGCCCACCACGGCGACGGTCGTCCCGGCCGCGAGGGACAGCGAGAAACGGGGCAGCACCTCGCCGCCGGTGCGGTAGGCGAAGCGGACGCCGTCGAAGTCCACCGCCCGGCCCGGCCGGCCGCCGGCGGGGGCGGGCAGCGCGACGGGCACCGCCGGCTCGGGGACCGTGGGCCGCTGGGCGAGCAGGCCGGCGATCTTCTGCAGTGAAGCGGCCGCGGACTGGTAGGCGTTGAGGAACATCCCCAGCCGGTCGATGGGGTCGTACAGCCGGCGCAGATAGAGCACCGCGGCGGCCAGCACGCCCAGCGCGAGGCTGCCCGTGGCCACGCGGTAGGCGCCCCACAGGACGACCGCGGCGATCGTGGTGTTGGCCACCAGACGGGAGGTGACGACATAGCGCGCCATCTCCAGGAAGGCGTCGCCGTTGACCCGTTCGTGGCGGTGATTCAGCCGCGCGAACACCGCGTCGTTCGACCGCTCGCGGCGGAACGCCTGCACCGGGCGGATGCCGCCCAGCGTCTCGGCGAACTTCACGATGACGTCCGCGATGGCGGTGGACTTGGCGCTGAAGACGCGGTGCACGCGGCGCCGGTAGGAGCGTACGAGGAGGTACAGCGGGCCGGCGGACACCAGGGAGGCGGCGCCGAAGCCCCAGTCCAGATACAGCAGGGTGGCGGTGATGTAGACCGTCGCCAGGACGATCGTGATCAGCTCCTGCAGCCCCTCGTCGAGGAGGGTGCGCAGCGACTCGACGTCGGTGGTGGCCCGCGAGATCAGCCGGCCGGAGGTGTAGCGCTCGTGGAAGTCCAGGCTCAGGTCCTGGCCGTGCCGGAAGATCCGGCCGCGGAGGTCCAGCAGTACGTCCTGGCTCACCCGCGCGGAGAGCTGGACGAAGCCGAACTGCAGCCCGCCGGACGCCGCGGCGCACAGCGCGGCCGCCCCCGCCACCGCGAGCAGCGGACCGTGCTCGCCGGCCCGCAGTGCCGGCACCGCGCGGTCCAGCGCATAGGCGACCAGCAGCGGTCCGGCCTGCACCGCGGCCTGCTGGAGCAGGAGCAGGACGGCCACCACCCGGACGCGGCGGCGGTGCGGCGCCAGCAAGGAGGCCAGCAGCGTCCGGGCGGCGCCCCTGGGCGCGGGGAGCCGGTCCCGCTCGAAGAGGTCCGCGGACGCCGCCTCCTCCGGGGGCCGTTCCCGGCGCCGGCCGGGGCCGCCGGGGGAGTCGTCGGGGGGCAGGCCGGCGGTGGTGGTGGTCATCGGTCGCCCTCTTCCCCGCCGGACATCAGCGCGGCGTACTCGGGGTTGTCCCGGAGGAGTTCGTGGTGGGTACCTACGGCGGCGATCCGGCCGTCGGACAGCAGCGCCACCCGGTCGGCGAGCAGGACCGTGGACGGGCGGTGGGCGACGACCAGGGCCGTGGTGGCCGACAGGACCTGGCGCAGCGCCGCCTCCACCAGGGCCTCGGTGTGCACGTCGAGCGCGGAGAGCGGATCGTCCAGGATCAGGAACCGGGGCCGGCTGATGACGGCACGGGCCAGGGCGAGCCGCTGCCGCTGCCCGCCGGACAGGCTCAGGCCCTGCTCGCCGACCTGGGTCGCGCTGCCCTCGGGGAGCGCGGCGACGAACTCCTCGGCCTGCGCGACCCGCAACGCCCGCCGCAGCTCCGCCTCGCCGGCACCCTCCGCGCCCATCAGGACGTTCTCCGCCGCGGACGCCGAGAAGAGGGTCGGTTCCTCGAAGGCCACCGCGACCAGGGCACGGGCCTCCGCCCGGCCGATCGTGGCCAGATCGCGCCCGTCGAGGGTGATCCGTCCGGCGGTGGGGTCGTACAGCCGGGGCACCAGCGCGGTGAGGGTGGTCTTGCCGCTGCCGGTCGCGCCGACCAGGGCCATGGTCTCGCCCGGCCGGACGTGCAGGGTGATGTCCTCAAGGGTGGGCGGCGCGTCCGGGGGCGCGTCGGGGTAGCGGAAGGCGACGCCGGAGAAGACCAGCCCGCCGGGCGCGTCCCGCGGCCCGCCCCCGTGGACCGGCCCCGCCGGCTCGGCCCGTACCGCCGGCTCGACCCCTGCCACCGGCTCGTCCCCCGCCACTGGCTCGTCCCGCACCGCCGGTTCGTCCATCACCTCGAAGTAGCGGTCCGTGGCCGCCGCCGCCTCGTTGCTCATCGCCAGCAGGAAGCCGATCGACTCCACCGGCCAGCGCAGCGCCAGCGCCGTCGACAGGAACGCGACGAGGGTGCCCGCGGACAGTGCGCCGTCGGCCACCTGGACGGTGCCGAAGACCAGGGCGGCGCCGAGCGCGAGCTCCGGAAGGGTCGTGTTGACGCCCCAGATCCAGGCCAGCAGCCGCGCCTTGCGCAGCTCGGTCGTACGCAGGGCGCGGGTCAGCTCCTTGAAGGCGCGGGCCTGGCTGCGGTGGCGTCCGAAGCCCTTGATGATGCGGATGCCGAGCACCGACTCCTCGACCACCGTCGTCAGATCGCCGAGCTGGTCCTGGGTCCGGCGCGCCGCGCGCCCGTACTTCGCCTCGAAGACCGAGCACAGCACCAGCAGCGGCAGCAGTGGTGACAGCAGCACCAGCCCCAGCGACCAGCGCTGAGCCACCAGCAGCACCCCGCCGACCAGGATCGTCACGCCGTTGACCAGCAGGAACGTGAGGGGGAAGGTGAGGAACTGGCGCAGCATCTGCAGGTCGGTCGTGCCCCGTGACAGCAACTGGCCCGAGGGCCAGCGGTCGTGGAAGGCGACCGGCAGCCGCTGGAGGTGGCGGTAGAGCGCCTCGCGCATCGCCGCCTCCACCCCGGCCAGCGGGCGCGAGACCAGCCAGCGCCGCAGCCCGAACAGCAGCGCCTCGGCGACCCCGAGCAGCAGCAGGTAGCCGCCGCCCAGCCACACCCCGCCCGGGTCGCCGTCCGCCACCGGCCCGTCGACCAGCCACTTGAGCACCAGCGGGATGACCAGGCTCAGACAGGAGGCGATCACCGCCACGAAGGCCGCGAGGGACAGCCGCGCCCGCACCGGGCGCACGTACGGCCACAGCCGCAACAGGGCGCGCACGACGGAGCGCCGGGGTAAGCCGGAGCCGTCGCCCGGGTCGGTCGGGGCGGTCGGGTTCGTCGGGTCGGTGGGGTCGGTCCGGTGCCGGGCCGGGGGCGTCGTCTGCGTGGTGTCGGCCATCACTCGCGAGCGTAAGGCGCACCACTGACAACGCTCATCCGGTTTTCGTCCGCACCGCCCCGGCCGCCCGTACCGCCGCTGCCGGCCCGCTCAGCCCGGCCCGCTCAGCCCGGGACCGCGCGGAACAGCATCACCGACCGTTCCGGCAGCGTGAGCGTGCCGCCCGCCGGATACACCCGCTCGGCCGCCCCCGCCCGGTCCTCCCGTGAGGTGTCGAGGAGGAGTTCGTACGACTGGGCCCAGGGCGGGCCGGGGAGAGTGACCGCGCGGGGACGGGCGGCCGCGTGCAGCACGGCCAGGAAGCTGTCGTCGACGATCCGGATGCCGCGGGCGTCGCGCTGGGAGATGTCGTTCCCGGAGAGGTACATGCCGAGCGTGGCCCCCGGGGTGTACCAGTCCTGTTCGGTCATCTCCGTGCCGTCCGCGGTGAACCAGGCCAGGTCGCGCAGTCCGCCCTGCCCGTGCGGCCGTCCGGAGAAGAACGCGCGGCGGCGCAGCACGGGGTGTGCGCGGCGCAGCGCGATCAGCCGGGCCGCCAGGTCGGCCAGCCGGCGCCAGTGGGGGTCCTCCAGCAGCGACCAGTCGACCCAGCTGAGGGCGTTGTCCTGGCAGTAGGCGTTGTTGTTGCCGTGCTGGGTGCGGCCCATCTCGTCGCCGGCCACCAGCATCGGCACGCCGGTGGACAGCAGCAGGGTGGTCAGCAGGTTCCGCAGCTGGCGGCGGCGCAGCGCGTTGACCTCGGGGTCGTCGGTCTCGCCCTCGGCGCCGCAGTTCCAGGCCCGGTTGTCGTGGGTGCCGTCGCGGTTGTTCTCGCCGTTGTCGGCGTTGCGCTTGTGCTCGTAGCTGACCAGGTCGCGCAGGGTGAAGCCGTCGTGTGCGGTGACGAAGTTGACCGAGGCGTACGGGCGGCGGCCGCCCCAGGCGTACAGGTCGCTCGATCCGGACAGCCGGTAGCCCAGGTCGCGCACGTCGTGCTGGGCGCCCCGCCAGAAGTCGCGGACGGTGTCGCGGTAGCGGTCGTTCCACTCCGTCCACAGGGGTGGGAAGGCGCCGACCTGATAGCCGCCCGAGCCCACGTCCCAGGGTTCGGCGATCAGTTTCACCCGGCGCAGCACGGGGTCCTGGGCGATCACGGCGAGGAACGGGGAGAGCATGTCGACGTCGTGCATGGAGCGGGCCAGCGCGGCGGCCAGGTCGAAGCGGAAGCCGTCCACGCCCATTTCGGTGACCCAGTAGCGCAGCGAATCGGTGATCAGCCGCAGCACGTGCGGCTGGACGACGTGCAGGGTGTTGCCGCAGCCGGTGTAGTCGGCGTAGCGGCGGGCGTCGCCCGCCAGCCGGTAGTAGCCGCGGTTGTCGATGCCCCGGAGGGAGAGCGTGGGGCCCAGCTCGCCGGCCTCCGCGGTGTGGTTGTAGACGACGTCGAGGATCACCTCGATGCCCGCGTCGTGCAGCGCCCGGACCATCCGCTTGAACTCGCCGACCTGCTGCCCCCGGGTGCCGGTCGCGGCGTAGCCGGCGTGGGGCGCGAAGTAGCCGATGGAGTTGTAGCCCCAGTAGTTGCGCAGCCCCCGGCGCACCAGGTGGTCCTCGTGGGCGAACTGATGCACCGGCAGCAGTTCCACGGCCGTCACACCCAGCCGGACCAGGTGTTCCAGCGCGGCGGGGTGCGCCAGACCCGCGTAGGTGCCGCGGAGCCGTTCCGGGATGCCGGGGTGGCGCATCGTGAACCCGCGCACGTGCAGCTCGTAGAGGACCGAATCCGGCCAGGGCGTCTTGGGCCGGACGTCGTCCCGCCACTCGTCCTCGCCGCCCTCGTCCGCGGTGTCCTCGCCGACCACCACGCCCTTGGGGACGTACGGCGCGGAGTCCCGGTCGTCGCGGACGGTGTCGGCGAGCTGCTGCTGCGGCCAGTCGCGGACGTGGCCGTAGAGCTGCGCGGGCAGCGCGAAGCCCGCACCGGCCGGCTCGGCCCGGGCGCCGAAGTCGCCGTCCACGGCCCTGGCGTACGGGTCGAGCAGCAGCTTCGCCGGGTTCCAGCGGGCGCCGGTCCACGGGTCCCAGCGGCCGTGCACCCGGTACCCGTACCGCTGGCCGGGGCGGACACCGGGCAGGAAGCCGTGCCAGATCTCATGGGTCAGCTCGGTGAGCGGATGCCGGGTCTCGTGCTCCGCCTCGTCGAAGAGGCACAGCTCCACGGCCTCGGCGCCGCCCGCCCACAGGGCGAAGTTGGTCCCGGTGACGCCGTCGGGACCGGTGCGGTAACGGGCTCCCAGCGGCGTCGGGCTGCCGGGACGGATCTCCGCGGGTGGGGCGAGGGGCTCGTCAGCCACCGCCTCCTGCTCGGGTGCGCTCGACACGTGCCGGCCTCCTGCGGCTCATGGCTCGGTCGGGCGGTGCCGCGGCACGGGGTACCGCCCAGCGTCCGCTGGGTGAGTCCCGGCCGTGGTGTGTCCCCGCCCTCCTGGTTGTTCTGCCCGCAACCGGGCGTTGCCTCACGTTTCCCGCTGCCGCGGCTCATTGTTCTGTTCATGCTCTGCCGAGGGAATACCGCTGACATTCCGTTACGCGGCATACATCCTAATATCGGAGTCATCCGTCACAATCCGGTACATGACCGTCCATCAGCAGGACCGAGCAGGGGGCCGAGCGCAGCGCCACGGGGGCATCCGGCCGCGGGGGCGCACGCCGGACCGGGCACGGGACCGGACGGCGGGCCACCGGCCGGGCGGGCGGGCGGCGTGCCGCATCCGGCTGGCCCTGGCCGCCGTCGCCGGCCTCGCGGGGGCGGTGGCGCTCACCGGCTGCGCGGACTCCGCCTTCTTCGACCCGGGCGCCCCGCCCTCCCCGGAGGAGACCATCAGCGTCGTTCCGCACAACGGCGCGCACGGCGTACGGGCCGACGGGCGGCTGGAGATCCGGGTCCCGCAGGGGCGGCTGGAGCGGGTCGAGGTCAGCCGGACCGGCGTGGCCGGCCGGCAGCGGGTCGCCGGCCGCATCTCGCCGGACGGCACGGTCTGGCGGCCCGAACGCGGCCCGCTCCACCTCGGCGCCACGTACACCGTCGACGCGGTGGCGCTGGACGGCCGCGGCCACCGCTCCGTCCGCCGCACCACGTTCCGCACCGCCCGGCCCGTCCACCACCTCACCGGCCACTTCTCCCCCCAGAGCGACGCCACGGTGGGCACCGGCCTGATCTTCTCGATGGTCTTCAACCGGCCGGTCGCCGACCGGGCGGCCGTCGAACGCGCCGTCACGGTCACCGCCCGCCCGCAGGTCGAGGTCGCCGGCCACTGGTTCGGCCGCCGGCGGCTGGACTTCCGGCCCCGCGACCGCTGGCGGCCGGGCACCGACATCACGGTGCGGCTGCGGCTGCGCGGGGTCAAGGCCGCCCCGGACGTCTACGGGACCCAGGCGCGCACCGTCCGCTACCGGGTGGCCCGGGACCAGATCAGCACCATCGACGCCGCGCGGCACACCATGACGGTCCGGCGCGACGGGCGGATCGTCGCGGTGCTGCCGGTCACCGCGGGCGATGCCGAGAATCCCACCTACAACGGGCGGATGGTGATCCTGGAGCGGCACTCGGTGACGCGGATGGACGGCGGCACCGTCGGTTTCGGCGGCGAGTACGACATCGCGGACGTCCCGCACGCCATGCGCCTGACCCGGTCCGGGACCTTTCTGCACGGCAACTACTGGGCGCGGCCCGAGGTCTTCGGCGGCGTCAACACCAGCCACGGCTGCGTCGGCCTCCGGGACCTCCGGGGCGGCGCCCCCGACACCCCGGCCGGCTGGTTCTTCGGCCGGTCGATCGTCGGCGACACCGTGGTGGTGCTCAACTCCCCGGAGCGCACCGTCGCACCGGACAACGGGCTCGGCGGCTGGAACCTGCCGTGGGAGCAGTGGCGGGCCGGTTCGGCGCTGCGCTGAACGGGCCGGTGCCCGGCCGCCGGCCCGGCCCACCCCCGCACTTGGGACTGAACGGTGACATCCGCGGGCAGTTCACATGTCACCGCTGTGTGGTTGTCTAGCGAAAAGCGCGCGGCCGTCCGCGGACGCGCGCGGGGGAGCGGGCCGTGCGAGGGGAAAAGGGGCCAGTCGTGAACGTCCAGCCGAATCCGGGGGTGCCGGGTCGCCGGCGTCGGTGGCCGCACGGCGGCCGGGGGCCGCTCGCGTTGCTGCTCGGCGCCACGCTGCTGCTGGTCAGCGCGTGCGGCGGGGACGACGGCGAGGACAAGAAGGACGCGGGCAAGGCGGGCGGGGACAAGGCCGCCTCCCAGGCCGCGGTGACGATAGCGCCCAAGGACGGCACGGACGGCGTCGCCACCAGCGGCGCGCTGAAGGTGACGGTCAGCAAGGGCAAGCTCAGGTCCGTCAAGGTCAAGGACGGCAAGGGCAACGAGGTCGACGGGAAGATATCCGGCGCCGGCGCCCTGTGGCAGCCGAGCGGCCATCTGGGCGCCTCGACGCGGTACACCGTCGACGCCGTCGCGGTGGACGGCCGCGGCCGGGAGTCCGCCGAGCACTCGGCCTTCACCACCCTCGTCCCCAAGAACACCTTCATCGGCCAGTACAGCCCCGAGAACGGCCAGCAGGTCGGCGTCGGGATGCCGGTCTCGATCCGCTTCACCCGCGGCATCACGCACCCCGAGGCCGTCGAGGACGCCATCAAGGTCAGCGCCCAGCCGTCGGTGCCCGTCGAGGGTCACTGGTTCGGCAACGACCGGCTCGACTTCCGCCCCGAGAAGTACTGGGCGCCGGGCACGAAAGTCACCCTGAAGCTCGACCTCGACGGCGTCGAGGGCCGCCCCGGGGTCTACGGCACCCAGGCCAAGGAAGTCTCCTTCACCGTCGGCCGCAGCCAGGTGAGCACGGTCGACGCCCGGTCGAAGGAGATGACCGTGGTCCGCGACGGCAAGAAGCTCAAGACCATCCCGATCACCTCGGGCGCGCCGGGCACCGAGACGTACAACGGCGCGATGGTGATCAGCGAGAAGCACCCCGTGACCCGGATGAACGGCGACACGGTCGGCTTCGGCGGCGAGTACGACATCAAGGACGTGCCGCACGCGATGCGGCTGAGCGCGTCCGGCACCTTCATCCACGGCAACTACTGGTCGGGCCGGCCGACGTTCGGCACCCGCAACGCCAGCCACGGCTGTGTGGGCCTCTTCGACGAGCGCGGCGGCGGCGACGGCTCCACCCCGGCGGCGTGGTTCTTCCGCAACTCCCTCATCGGCGACGTGGTCATCGTGAAGAACTCGCACGACGAGACGATCCAGCCGGACAACGGCTTCAGCGACTGGAACCTCTCCTGGGAGAAGTGGAAGGCCGCGCAGTAAGGGGACCGGCGGACGACCGGGCCCGGTGCACTGTGACACAGCGCACCGGGCCCGCTGTCGTTAACGCGTACTAACCTTCCCGCATGACTGTGAATCTCGAGGTCGCCGACGGCGTCGGCACCATCCGCCTGGACCGCCCGCCGATGAACGCGCTGGACATCGCCACCCAGGACCGGCTGCGCGAGCTGGCCGAAGAGGTCACCCGCCGCGACGACGTGCGCGCCGTCGTGATCTGGGGCGGCGAGAAGGTGTTCGCGGCCGGCGCGGACATCAAGGAGATGCAGGCCATGGACCACCCGGCGATGGTGGTCCGCTCCAAGGCGCTGCAGGACTCGTTCACCGCCGTGGCCCGGATCCCCAAGCCGGTCGTCGCCGCGGTCACCGGCTACGCGCTGGGCGGCGGCTGCGAGTTGGCGCTCTGCGCCGACTTCCGGATCGCGGCCGACAACGCCAAGCTCGGCCAGCCGGAGATCCTGCTCGGCCTGATCCCGGGCGCCGGCGGCACCCAGCGGCTGGCGCGCCTGGTGGGCCCGTCCAAGGCCAAGGACCTGATCTTCACCGGCCGGCACGTCAAGGCCGAGGAGGCGCTCGCCATCGGGCTGGTGGACCGGGTGGTGCCGGCCGCCGAGGTCTACGAGCACGCGCACGCCTGGGCGGCGCGGCTGGCGACCGGCCCCGCGCTCGCGCTGCGGGCCGCGAAGGAGTCGGTCGACGCCGGTCTGGAGACGGACATCGACACCGGTCTGACCATCGAACGCAACTGGTTCGCCGGGCTGTTCGCGACCGAGGACCGGGAGACCGGGATGCGCAGCTTCGTCGAGGAAGGGCCCGGCAAGGCCAAGTTCCGCTGAAACGCCTGGCGTTGGTGTGACGCCTGAGGTTTGGCCGGGACCGGGTGCCTCGTGTGGGCGAATGGTGGAAATCTTAACCGCGCCTTAAGGCAACCTTGTTGACGCATCGGGCCGCCCACTCGGCGGCCCGATGTCGTCGCAGGTCAGCCGGTTGCTCCCGGAAGAATGTCTGCCTTTGGCAGAGGTCTGGAGGGGGGTACGGAACCACTGATTCCGGGCAACGGATTCCGTGGGTTCCGCCCCACCGGCCGCCAAGTAGCAGCCATGATGGGGGGCATGGCGGGCCTCGAAGGAATGGAGCAGCCGCGGCCGCGGAGCGATCCGGCCGCCGCGCGATGGGGCATCCCCGGTGCGGACCGGAAACCGGCTCCGGCGCCGCGCGGTCCGGCGCCCGCGGCCGTCGATCTCGTCGGCGACCCGACCCTCGGTGAGGTCCGGTTGCCGTCCCGTCCGCAGTCCGCCGGCATCGCGCGCCGGCTGACCGCCGCCGTACTCCTCAGACAGTGGTCCCTCACCCCGCAGCTCGCCGAGCACGCCGTGCTGCTCGTCTCCGAACTCGTCGGCAACGCCGTACGCCACACCGGCGCCCGCACCTTCGGGCTGCGGATGCTGCGCCGCCGCGGCTGGATCCGCATCGAGGTGCGCGACCCGTCCCGCGGCCTGCCCTGTCTCATGCCCGTCCAGGCAATGGACACCAGCGGCCGCGGCCTCTTCCTCGTCGACAAGCTCTCCGACCGCTGGGGCGTGGACCTGCTGCCGCGCGGCAAGACGACCTGGTTCGAGATGCGGATCGCCGACCGCTGACCCGCGGCGCGGCCGGTGCTCCGGACGCCGGCCGACGGTCCGTAGGATGGGCCGTTGATGCTCGCGGCAGGCAGGAGGAGGGACATGCACCGGACGCACCGGCCGGCGGTGCTGCTGCTGCTCCTCCTCGCGGTCGCCTTCGGGCCGCTGCTGTGCCGTAACGGCGGCGAACAGGCATGGGGGCCCGGTCCCGGTGTGCGCGCCGCGGACGGGAGCGCGCGGACCGCCGTGGCGGACGACGGCGAGCGGGCCGGAGCCGCCGTCCCGGTCGCCGCCGCGCCCAAGCGGTGCTCCGGCCGTCATGCGCCGAGCCCCGACGAGTCCGCTCCGCTCCCCGCGCCGCACCGCGGCGAACCCCTGGCCCCCGCCACCACCGGCGCCGGCCCGCTCGCCGCCGACCTGCCGGCGCAGTACGCACTCGCCCGGCCGCCGACCGACGGCGCCTCCGCCGCCGACCACACCGCGCTCCTGCCCGTACTGCGGATATAGGCCGAAACCCCGACGCACAAAGGCCGCATTCCCACTTCGTACGTCTGGAGCTTTCGCATGCCCGCTTCCGCCTCTCCCACCCGCAAACTGGCCGCCATCGGCGCGATCGTCGCGCTCGTCGTCGCCGTGGTCGCCCTCGGCATCGCCGTCGGCAAGGCCGTCGAGGGCGACCGTGACACCGGCCCCGCCGGCGCACCGGAGGCCGCGGCCTCCGCCGGGTCCCAGGAGGACCCCGCACAGCAGAAGATGTTCGACGACCTCGCCCGGCAGACCAGCCGCCGCCAGGAGGGCGACCCGCTGGCGAAGGGCCGGAAGGACGCCCCGGTGGTGCTCGTCGAGTACGCCGACTACCAGTGCTCGTTCTGCGGGCGCTTCACCCGGGAGACCCAGCCCGAACTGATCAAGAAGTACGTCGACGCGGGCACCCTGCGCATCGAGTTCCGCAACTTCCCGGTCTTCGGCGCCGACTCCGAGCGGGCCGCCCGCGCCTCCTGGGCCGCCGGCCGGCAGGGCAGGTTCTGGCAGCTGCACGACACGCTGTACGCGAAGACCCGCAAGGGCGCCGCGCTGGCCGAGGACGAGCTCGTCGAGCTGGCCCGTGCCAGCGGGGTGCCCGACCTCGACCGGTTCCGCGACGACCTCAAGAGCGCCGGGGCCGAGCGGGCGCTGAAGAAGGACCAGGACGAGGGCTACCGGCTCGGTGTGCAGTCCACGCCGTCCTTCCTGGTCAACGGCCGGCCGGTGGCCGGCGCCCAGCCCACCGCGGTCTTCGCGCAGGCCGTCGAGGACGCCGCGGCCAGGGCGGACGCGAAGGGCGCGAAGGGTGCGGGGGCCGGGAAGTGACGACCGACATCGGCTACCTCGCGGCGTTCCTGGGCGGGGCGCTCGCCCTCATCAGCCCGTGCAGCGCGCTGCTGCTGCCGGCGTTCTTCGCGTACTCCCTCGCCTCCCCCGGCCGGCTGCTGGCCCGCACCGGCGTGTTCTACCTGGGGCTGGCCACGACCCTGGTGCCGCTCGGCGCGGCCAGTACGGCGGCCAGCCGGCTGTTCAACGGCCACCGCGAGCTGCTGGTCGCCGTCGGCGGCTGGGTCGTCATCGCGCTGGGGGTGGCGCAGATCCTGGGCCTGGGCTTCGCCTCCCGGCGCGCGCAGGCCGCGGCCGCCCGGATCACCCCGCGCTCGGCGGTCTCCACCTTCCTGCTCGGCTGTGTCTACGGCCTCGCGGGTTTCTGCGCGGGCCCGATCCTCGGCGCGGTGCTGACGGTGACCGCGGTCAGCGGCAATCCCGTGTACGGGGCCTCGATGCTCGCCGTGTACGCGCTGGGCATGGCCCTGCCGCTGTTCGTGCTCGCCCTGCTGTGGGACCGCTTCCGGCTCGGCGGCCGGGGCTGGCTGCGCGGCCGTGAACTGCGCCTGGGCCCCCTGCGGTTGCACACCACCTCGCTGCTGTCCGGGCTCTTCTTCATCGGCATCGGCGTGCTGTTCCTGCGCTTCAACGGGACCAGCGCACTGCCCGGAGTCCTCGACGCGGACAGCGAGTTCCGGGTCGAGGAATGGGCCACCCGGATCGGCAACGGCGTACCGGACGCGGTGCTGGTCGCGGTGGGTGCGCTGCTCGTGGCCGGGGTGCTCGGGCGGATCGCGCTGCGGCCGGACAAGCGGCGCGAGGACCGGGCCGACTAGAGGACCGGCCGACTAACGGCCCGGCGGCGCGGCGCGGACCGGGGCCCGTGCGCCCGGCCCGCGCCGCCGCCCGCCGCTCACAGCCACACGTTGTCGTTCACCGAGCCCAGGCCGGTACCGGACAGCCGCCGGTGCAGGGCCAGTGCCTGGTCCTCGGTGAGCGAGGCGACGTGGTCGGCCGCGGTGCGCAGCCGGTCGCCGTGCAGCGCCAGCTCCTCGGCGCGGTCCGGCGGCAGCAGCTCGGGGGCGTCATGGGTCCAGCGCAGCAGCTCGCTGACCACCCGTCGCTTGCCGTGCTGCTGGGTGGCCAGCGCGGGCCGGTCGATGACGTAGCACCACACCAGCTCCTTGAGCAGGTCGCAGGCGGCCCGGCGGTCCTCGGGGATCACCAGCCGCGCCCCGTACCTGATCGCCGCGGTGCCGCCCACCTCCAGCTCGACGCCCCGGGTGAAGTACGAGATCAGGTCGGCGGTGCGGCGGTTGACCGCGACCGCGTCCTCATGGCTGCCGCTGTACGGGGCGGGCACCGCCAGCCGCTTGCCGATGTCCGCCATCATCACCAGCGCCGCCGCCCGGTCGAACGGCTCGCCCGCCCGCGCCCGCTTGGCCTGCACGTAGTCCAGGAAGCGGCGGGTTTCCCGCTCGGTGTCGCCGCCCGCCGCGCCGTCCGGCGGGAAGAGCGAGGCCAGCGGGATCAGGCCCGTGCGGTAGAAGTCCTCGACGTCGTGGCAGGCGTAGGTGACGTCGTCCGCCCAGTCCATGACCTGCTCCTCGACCGGTACGGCGGTGTCCGTACGGCCGGCCCGCACCCAGGCGAACGCCTCCCGGTCGGCGACGTACACGCCCCACTTCACATGGCGCGCCGGATCCTGGTCGGCCGGCGTCCGCTCCCACGGGTACTTCGTGGCGGCGTCCAGACAGGCGCGGGTCAGATGGAGTCCGCGGTGGCCCGGGTACTTGTGGGCGGCGAGGAAGGTCAGCACCCGCAGGGTCTGGGCGTTGCCCTCGAAGCTGTCCAGCACCCCGTCCGCGAAGTGCAGCTCGTCCATGGTGGCGCGCAGCGCCAGCTCGCCGGCGTGCCCGAACGGCGGATGGCCGATGTCGTGCGCCATGCACGCGGCCTCGACGAGCGCCGGGTTCGGACCGCCGTACTTGCGCTCCAGCCGCTCCGCCATCCGGCGGCCGAGCTGGGCGACCTTCATCGAGTGCGTCAGCCGGGTGTGGTACGCGCCCAGCTCGGCGCTCGCCACCACCTGGCTCTTGCCGGCCAGCGCCCGCCACTGCGTCGAGTACAGGATCCGGTCGACGTCGTGCTCGAACCCGGACCGCTGCCCGTCGTCGGACACCCGCCGGCGCAGGGAGTGCTGTTCCAGGTCCTCATCGCTGTATCTGGCAGGTCGCATGCGCGGATGGTAGTCCGGCCGGCCGCGCGGCGGGCCGGGGCGTGTCGTGCGGATCACCCCGGGCCCGGGCTGATCCGCATGATGCGCCTAGGCGCCGATCCGGCGGGGCCGGCGGGGGCGCGGGCGGGCGTGCGGCCGGATGTGCGGGTGGGCGTCGGCCCGGCGGCGGCGGTCGTTGCAGAGCAGGCACCTGCCGTAGCCGGGCGGGAGGGGGTCCTCCGGGTCGCCGTACAGCGGATCGACGGCGCCGTTCGGATGGAGGGCGCAGCCGGTCGGGCCGGTCTCGGCGCCCAGCGAGCTGGCGGCGGTCAGTGCCTGGCGGAGGACATCGACGAGCTGGTCCGCGTCGCGCCGGGTAGGGGCGGACTGCAGGGCACAGGCGAGGTCGGAGGCGGTGGTCAGCGCGGTCTGGAGTTCGCGCAGGTTTGCGTAACCCATGCCCCGGAGCGTAGGCGGCCCCACTGACAATTGATCTTCCGATCGGATTTCGCGGCTTCCCATGGCCGCATGCATGCCCGCTGTCACCCACGATTCACCACCGGCCGGGTGACTGTCCCCTTGCGGGCGCATGACGCGCCGGGGGCGGTGGCCGCGCGCGGGCCCGGGCGCTCCCCGGCCGGGCGGAGCGCCGCGGCCGGTGGAGCGCCCGCCCGGCGTCACGGCGCGATCGGCAGCTCCCGCTTGTGGGCGGTGAGGCGGTAGCGGCGGACGATCGACTCGACGGCGGCGGCGTCGACCGGCTTGCCCTCCAGGAAGTCGTCGATCTGGTCGTAGGTCACGCCGAGCGCGTCCTCGTCGGGCTTGCCCGGGTCGAGCGTCTCCAGGTCGGCGGTCGGCACCTTGGTCACCAGCTCGCGCGGGGCGCCCAGCGCCGCCGCCACCGCGCGCACCCGGCGCTTGGTCAGCCCGGTGAGCGGCACCACGTCGGCCGCGCCGTCACCGAACTTGGTGAAGAAGCCGGAGACCGCCTCGGCGGCGTGGTCGGTGCCCACGACCAGACCGTCCTGGGCGCCGGCGACCGCGTACTGCGCGATCATGCGCTGCCGGGCCTTGATGTTGCCCTGGACGAAGTCCTGGTGCCGCGCGTCGCGGAAGGTGAGGCCGCCGTCCAGCGTGGCCTGCAGCGCCGCGTCGCTCGCCGGGCGGATGTCGACGGTCAGCTCGCGGTCGGCGCGGATGAACTCCAGCGCCCGCTGGGCGTCCTTCTCGTCCGCCTGCACGCCGTACGGCAGCCGCATCGCGTAGAACGTCGCCTCGTGGCCGGCCGCCCGGGCCCGCTCCACGGCGAGCTGGCAGAGCCGGCCGGTGGTCGTGGAGTCGACGCCGCCGCTGATCCCCAGCACCAGCGAGCGCAGGCCGGTGGAGGTCAGCCGCTCCGTGAGGAAGGTCACCCGGCGCTCGATCTCCTGCTCGGCGTCGAAGGACGCGGTCACCTGGAGATCCCGGGCGATCTCCTGCTGCAGGGTCTTGGACGCCGGGTCGCTCACGGCTGCTCCTCTGGTTCTCGCGTGCCGCACCGTACGGGCACGGTGCGGCATCTGACAGGGTTCTGGCGCGGCCGCGGTCACCCGATGTGCCGTACGCCTACGCAGGGTGTGGCCCGTGCGTACGCGCGGTGACGTGGATCCGCGTACCGGTAGGAAACCTTATGCCGGGTGCGCCCACTTCTTCAGGGCGGCCTTGCTGGAGAAGTCCGCGACGTCCTTGTCCAGGGGCCGGTCGGTGTACTGGTGGATGCGCCATTTCGCCTTGATCCGCGGATGTCCCGCGGTGACGTAGTCGGCGATCCACAGGCCGTCGGCCGCGTAGGACGTGGTGTCGTGGTTGAGCCAGAAATCGCGGTTGCAGTAGAGCAGCACGCGGTGCGTGGGACGCAGGTTCTTCACCGCGTGCAGGAACTGGTCCTTCTGCGCATCGCTGGCACACGTCCCCTCGCCGGTGCGCTCCCAGTCGCAGGCCAGGATGTCGCCGTGCACCGAGGCGCACTTCTCGACGAAATACCGCGCCTGGGCGGCGATATTCCCGGGCCACAGAAAGTGGTAGAAACCGACCACACATCCTGCTTTACGGGCCTTTGCCGCCTGCGTGTTCTGGTGGGGATTGATGTAGGAACGGCCTTCGGTCGCCTTGACGAAAACGAAGTCCAGCCCTTCGGCGGAATACGAGGTGTTGTAGGCGCTGACATCGACACCGTGCAGCATGAACGGCCTCCTGTCGATCGGACCTGCGGATGCGAAGCGCCAACTGCGCGAACCGCCCACGGTGTTGCCGGCTTTCCGGCGGTGTCCTCATTTACGTACGGGCTCGTGATCCGTGCGGGCCCGCGCTCTTTGCCGTGGTGTGTTCCGTGCGCTCCGTGCGTTTGTCTGTCCCGTTGCGATGCGTAGGTGTGCCGGTTCGTTCCAGCAGTTCAGCATGTTCCTCGGCGAAGACGCCAGAGAGTTGCCGGGAAGTTCCTTGCCGTACCGGCATATTGCGGCTCACGGGAGGGGACGGAACGGGGCGGATGTGCGCGGGCGTGAGTGCGGGGCCGGTCCCGCCGACCGGACCGGCCCCGCCGTGCAGGGGTGCGCCCGGCCGTCCGGCCGGGCGCGGGCGGCCGGGCTCGGGGGTCAGCGCCGCCGGGCCTGCCGCAGCAGCCGGCGCGCGCGGTTGCGGGCCCGTCCCACGGCGCGCCGCCAGGCGCGGGGGACGCGCGTCGAGTGCAGCTCGTCGAACAGGAGTTGGTAGCGCTCGGCGATCGGCTCCGGGGCGTAGCGGGCCGAACTCTCCAGCGCGGCCTCGGCCATCTCCCGGCGGCGCTCGGGCGTCTCGATGAGTTCGAGCAGCCCGGCGGCCAGTGCCTGCCCGTCGCCGGGCGGGACCAGCAGCCCGTTGCTGCCGTGGTCGATGATTTCGGCGGGCCCCAAGGGGCAGTTGGTGCTCACGACGGGCACCCCGCAGCGCATGGCCTCGACGAGCGTCATGCCGAACGACTCGGCGTCCGAGGCCGACGCCACGATCGACGCCTTGGCGAACTCGGCCTCGATGGGCGAGCGCGGCCCGGTCAGTTCGGCCTGCTCGGCCAGCCCGAGGCCGTCGATCAGCCCCTGGAGCTGCGCCCGCTCGGCGCCGCCGCCGTGTATCCGCAGCCGCCAGTCGGGGTGCTTGGCGGCGACCGCGGAGAACGCCTCGATCAGCAGGTCGAAGCGCTTGCCGCGGACCAGCCGGCCAGCCGCGGCGATCACCTTCGAGGTGCCCGGGGACAGCGGCCCGGCCGGGGCGGGCACGATGTTCGGCACCGCCAGGACCGGTACGCCCGGCAGCCGCATCCGCGCCCGGTAGACGGCGGCGTCCGCCTCGGTCGTGGTGACCAGGGCGTCCAGCGTCCGGTAGTGGTGGGCGAGTTCACGGCGCAGCGCCTTGCTGTGCGCGTCGTGACGCAGGTGCTCCTGGGCGATCCGCAGCGCCCGGCGGGGGCCGAAGCGGGCCAGGTAGACGTTGATGCCGGGGCGGGTGCCGATCAGCACGTCCGCGTCCGTGCCGCGCAGGAACTCCGCCGCGCGCAGGTCGATCAGCCGGCTGTACTGGTGGTGCCGCTTCTCGGTCAGCGGGAAGTCCTGCGCGGGCTCGGCGAAGAGCGGATCGGCCATGTCCGCGCTGCCCACCCGCGTGTCCACCAGCGGTACCAGCCGCACCCGGGGGTCCAGCGTGAACCGCGGGACCTCGCGGTGCCGCATCATCGAGACGACCTCGACGTCGTGCCGGTCGGCCAGCGCGGCGGCGAGGTTGAAGGTGGTGCGGATGGTGCCGCCGATGGCGTAGGCGTTGTGCAGCAGCAGAGTGATCTTCATGCGGTGTCGTGTTCTTCCCGAGGTGTGACCGGTCGTTCCGACCGGTGAGGGCCCCCGCCGCGGCACCGGGCCGCCGCGACCGGCCCGTCCGGCACGGGGGCCACCGTGTCGTCAAGGGGTAAGCCGAGGGCGTGGCGGGGGTGAGAGCGCGGTAAGAAGCACGGGTGAGAGCCGGGTAAGAAAGCCGCCGCCGGTCCGGCCGCCGGCCGCCGCACCCCGGTGACCTTGGCAGACTTGCCGGGTGACGCATTCCGTACTGCTCGCCGAGGACGACCGCCCCATCCGCACCGCGCTGGAGCGCGCCCTGACCCTGGAGGGGTACCGGGTCACCGCCGTCGCGGACGGGATCCAGGCGCTGGCCGCCGCCCACCGCGAGCGGCCGGACGTGATCCTGCTGGACGTGATGATGCCCGGCATCGACGGGCTCCAGGTGTGCCAGGTGCTGCGGGCCGAGCAGGACCGCACCCCGATCCTGATGCTGACCGCCCGGGTCGAGACGGCCGACCGGATCGCCGGCCTGGACGCCGGCGCCGACGACTACGTGGTCAAGCCGTTCGAGGTCGAGGAGGTCTTCGCCCGGCTGCGGGCGCTGCTGCGGCGCACGACGGCGGGGGACGGCGCCACGGCCGGCACCGGCACGGAGACCGCCGGCGAGGCGGGGGAGCCGGGCGAGGCGTCCGCCGCCCGGGCGGCCGACAGCGGTGTCGTGGAGGCGGCCGACCTGCGGATCGACGGCCCCTCGCGCCGGGCCTGGCGCGGTGACCGCGAGCTGGAGCTGACCCGGACCGAGTTCGAGCTGCTGGAGCTGCTGGCCCGCAACGCCGGGATCGTCCTGGACCACTCGACGATCTACGACCGGATCTGGGGCTACGACTTCGGGCCCGGCTCCAAGAACCTCGCGGTGTACGTCGGCTATCTGCGCCGCAAGGTCGACGTCCCGGGCAGCCGCCCGCTGATCCACACCGTGCGGGGCGTCGGCTACGTCCTGCGGGAGGACTGAGATGCGCCCGCCGCGCCGCCGTACCGAGGAGGACGGGACCGCGCCCGCCGCCCGGCGGCCGGGCCGGCTGCGCGCCCGGCTGCGCTCCTGGGCGGCGTCCTGGCGGCGGGGCGGCCGGGACGCCTGGCTGCGCACCCGCAGGCCCGCCAGTCTGCGGACCGCCTTCGCGGTGGCGTTCGCCGTGGGCGCGGCGGGGGTGACCGTGCTCGTCGGGTTCCTGAGCTACGACGCGGCGGCGCGGCTGGTGCGGGTGGACGAGAAGTCGGTGTTCTCCGAGGTCGTACGGGATCTGCGGGCCCAGGTCCAGGAGAAGCCGTTCCAGCCCGCCGACTACGCGACCTCCGACCCCGATCACGACGGGCCGCGCGACGACCTGACCCGGCCCACCCGTACGGACGTGCAGGTCCTGGGGGCCGGCGGCCGGGTCGTGGAACTGGGGCGGCCGGCCCTCCCCGTCGGGTCCCAGGAGCGCCGGATCGCCTCGGACCGGCAGCCCGGCCGGTACGCACAGCGCGAGGCGGACATCGGCGACGAGGAGTACCACGTCGCGACCGTGGCGCTCGGCGGTGGCCGGGGCGCGGTGCAGGTGGCCCAGAAGTTCAGCGAGACCGAGGACCTGCTCTCCGCGCTCCAGCAGCGCACCGCACTGCTGGCGGCCGCGGTCATCGCGCTGGCCGGCGCGGGCGGCTGGTGGCTGGCACGCCGGATCACCGGCCGGCTGGTGCGGCTGACCTCGGTCGCCGAGAGCGTGGCGGAGCACGGGCGGCTGGACGTACCGGTCCCGGTGGCGGGCCGCGACGAGGTCGCCCGGCTGGGCCGGGCCTTCGACGACATGCTCGGGCGGCTGGCCAGCGCCGTCCAGGACCAGCAGCGCCTCGTCCAGGACGCCGGGCACGAACTGCGCACCCCGCTGACCTCGCTCCGGACGAACATCTCGCTGCTCAAGCGGTTCGACGAGCTGCCGTCGGACGCCCGCGAGGAACTGCTCGCCGACCTGGCGGGGGAGGCCCGGGAGCTCAGCGACCTGGTCAACGAGCTGGTCGATCTGGCGGCGGGCCAGGGCGACGACGACCCGCTGTCCGACGTGAACCTGGCCGACGTCGCGGAGAAGGCGGCGGCCTCGGCCCGCCGCCGCACCGGCCGGGAGATCGCGGTACGGACCGTCCGGCCGGCCGTCGTCGAGGGCCGGCCCGCCGCGCTGAGCCGGGCGCTGACCAATCTGCTGGAGAACGCCGCCAAATTCGACGCGGGCGGCACCGAGCCGATCGAGGTCCTCGTCACCGGGGCCCGCATCGAGGTCCTCGACCGCGGCCCGGGCATCGCCGAGGCCGACCTCACCCGGGTCTTCGACCGCTTCTACCGCGCGCCGGCCGCCCGCGGCCTCCCCGGCTCCGGGCTCGGCCTCGCCATCGTCCGCGAGATCGCCACCGCCCACGGCGGCCACGCGTTCGCCACCCACCGGCCGGGCGGCGGCGCCACCCTGGGCTTCACGGTGGGCCGGGGCCGGCGCACCGGAAGGAACGAGGACGCGGGAAGCCGGGGCGGGGCCTGAAGCGTGTCGCGGAAGGCTGCGGGACGGGCATGTCCCTTGCCTGCCTGCCACCTCCACGCCGCGGTCGTCTTCCGCCGGTCCGCCCCCGAGAGCGAGTGCCGTACGTCATAGTGATGCGTGCGCCCGCGGGGTGGGAGGGGCGTCCGGGTTCACCCGGGAACGGGTGGTCCCCTGAAGCCGATTCGCCTGTGAACAACGGCAGTTGAAGCAGATCGCAGACACATAGGGGGAGCAGTGTCCGAGCAGACACGACCGGGCCGCTTGGTCGGTGGGCGCTACCGCCTGGAGGAGGCCCTGGGCGGCGGAGGGTTCGGCCGTGTCTGGAGGGCTCATGACCGGACCCTGGATGTCGACGTCGCCGTCAAAGAGGTCTGGCTCCCCCCGGCGACATCCGAGACGGAGCACGCGCAACGACTGGTACGAGCGGAGCGGGAGGCCCGCAACGCCGCCAAGCTGCGCTCCCACCCCTGTGTCGTCGCCGTCCACGATGTGGTCATCGAGGACGGGGCGCCGTGGATCGTCATGGAACTCGTCGAAGGCGCCAACCTGGCCGACAGGCTCGCCGAGAACGGCCCGATGCCGGTGGCGGACGTCGCGCGGATCGCCGGCGAACTGCTGGAAGGTCTCGGAGCCGCACACCAGGCGGGAATCGTCCACCGGGACGTGAAGCCCACCAATGTGATGCTCACCCGCGACGGCCGGGCCCTGCTCGCCGACTTCGGCATCGCTGTCCACAAGGGTGATACGGCCGTCACCACGACCGGAGGGCTGATCGGCTCGCTGGAATACATGGCGCCGGAGCGGTTCGACGGTGTCGACTCCGGTGGCGCGGGAGACCTGTACTCCCTGGGCGTGACGCTGTACCAGGCGCTGGAGGGGGTGTCCCCGTTCCACCGCGACACCCCCACGGAGACCCTGTCCGCCGTGGTACTCGGACAGGCGCCCGCCCCTCAACGCGCGGGCCGCCTGGGCCCGTTGATCACCTGGCTGCTGGACAAGGACCCCGCCAACCGGCCAACCGTCGCGCAGGCCCGGGCCGTGATCGACGGGGCCCCGTCGCCCCGGGAGCGCCCCGGGGGCCCAGCGGAGCCGGTCAAGGCGGCGGATCCCGGAGGGGCCGCGGAGGCCCAGGAGGTCCAGGAGGTCCAAGAGGTCCAAGGGATCCAGGAGGTCCAGGAGGTTCAAGAGGTCCAGGGGATCCAGGAGCCCCCGATTTCTCCGGCGGCCTCCGAAGCGCCCACGCGCCCCGTTCCCCCGGCGGCTCCCACCCTCCCGCTCCCCCCGCCGCCGGAGCCGAGCCCGCGCCGCCCTCGCGCGCTCGTCGTCGCGGGCGCCGCTGTCGTCGTCGCGGCCGTCATCGGGGGGATCATCGCCCTCACGGCGAGCGGCGACGGCGACGCCGCCGACACCGGCGCGAGCACCCCGCCGAGCTCCTCGGCCCCGGACCGGGCCGGAGCGGGTGACGCGTCGGGATCCTCGTCCGGCGGCAGCGGCGGCCTCACCACCGAGGCCGGTTGCGAGAACTGGTCCGAGACCGTCAAGAAGTGGGACCGGATCGTCACGTCCGACCGCTACGGCAACGGCAAGGCACCGATCGAGGACCTGCTCCGGGAGATCCAGGACCTGGACCGGGCCAACCTCGCCAAGGCGACGAAACCGGCGGTCAAAGCGGGGCTGCAAAAGGACCTGGCAGGCGCCACCAAGGCCCTCGACGCCCACCGCTCCGGCGACGAGCGGGGCTTCAGCAAAGTGCTGTACGAACGCGCCTCCAGCGGCATGGACATGGTCAGCGCCTGCCACGGGTTGGATTCCTCGTCAGGGTCCTGACCCCTCTCCACGGCCCAGCGGGCCTCCCGGCCGGCCCGCTCTCAGTGCCCGGTCGTCTCTCCCTGGGCGACCTCGACGGTCTGGTGCAGGTCGGCGGCGGCGTCCAGGGCGGAGGCCGCGGAGAAGGTGACGCAGGTGAGCAGGGCCGCGGCGATCAGCCGGCGGCCGCGGAAGCCGGTGCGCAGGGCGGGGGTGTGCGGCTCGGGGGCGGGGGTGAGCAGGGCCGCGACCCGGCGCGGCACCGGGCCGGCGGTCGCGGCCAGGACGGTGCGGGGACGGTACGGCGCGGGGGCGTCCGGGCGGGCGGCCAGCGCGGCGCGGCCGATGGCGCGGGCGGTCAGCCGGCGGTCGCCGACCCGGGACGCCGCCGACTCGTCGGCCCAGCGCTCCAGCGCGAAGGCCAGCGGGGCGCGCAGCGAGCGCAGCAGGGGGTGGCAGGCGGCGGCCAGCGCGACCGTGAGCAGGAAGAGGTGGTGCCGCCCCGCGAGGTGGGCCCGCTCATGGGCGAACAGCGCCTCCCGCTCGGCCGGCGACAGCGCGCGCAGCATGCCGGCCGTGACCACCACCCGTCCTGGCCGTCCCGGCCCTCCCGGCAGGGCGTAGGCGTCGGGCGCGGCATCGGGGAGCACGCACAGGTCGCCGGAGACCGGGTGCGCGGCGGTGCCGCGGCGGGCGGCCCGCAGCTCGCCGCGGTGCCGGGCGGTGCGGTACGCCACCGCGCACGCGCAGGCGGAGAGCAGCCCGACGGCCACCCACGCGGCCGGGACCGACACGGCCGGATCGTCGCCGAGCAGCGGCAGCGAGAGGTGTTCCAGCGCGGCGACCGGCGGCAGCCGCAGCGCGCCGGCGGTGGCCAGCAGGCCGAGCGCGGCGGTCGTGCAGCCGGCCAGCAGGGCGGCGCAGCCGGTCAGCAGCCAGGCCGCGGGGCGCGGCGGCAGCGACTCGGCCAGCCGGCGGGCGGCCGGCACCGCGAGCAGCGGCATCAGCAGCGGGATCCAAACGGCGAAGATCACGGGGCGGCCCCGGGTCCGGTCCGCGGGCCGGCGTCCGGCGTCGGGTCGGCGCCCGCGCCCTCCAGGAGGGTGCGCAGCAGCTGCTCGTCCTCGTCGGTCAGCTGCGAGACGAAGCGGGCCAGCGCGGTGCCGCGGTCGTCCTGCTTGTCGAGTTCGCTGCGCATCCGCCGGGCGGTCAGCCCCGCGGAGTCCTGTATCGGTGAGTAGGCGAAGCCCCGGCCGGCTCTGGAGCGGGAGACCACGCCCTTGTCGTGCAGCCGGGTGAGGATCGTGGTGACGGTCGTACGGGCCAGCCGGCCCCCGAGGGCGCCCTGCACCTCGGCCGGGCTCAGCGGCACCCCGGCCGTCCAGAGCGCGGCGAGCACGCTCGCCTCCAGCTCGCCGGCGGGGCGTCGCCGCGCGGGTGGGGTCTGCGACATGGAACGCCCTTCAGCTGATCGTCGTCTACAGTTCCGTAGACCGTCTACGTGACTGTAGTCGGTCGGGCCGGCCGCCCGGCAGGCCCGCAACCCATTATGGGAGGGGCCACCGACATGGCCGTAGCCGCCGCATTCGCGCAGGTGACGGGAGGCGTGCCGGGCACGATCCAGGCCGTCGACGTGCTCGACGCCGGCTCGCTGCTCGCGACCTTCGGTGCCCTGGGCGTCGCCGTCGTCCTCTTCGCCGAGACCGGGCTGCTCGTCGGCTTCTTCCTGCCCGGCGACTCCCTGCTCTTCACCGCCGGGCTGCTGTGCGTCCCGGGTGCCGGCGGCGCCGCCCACCTCGCCCTGCCGCAGGTGCTCCTCGCCGCCGCGGTCGGAACACTCGCCGGCTCCCAGACCGGCTACTGGATCGGCCGGCGCGGCGGCCGCAGCCTGCTCGCCCGCAGCCGTGCCCGCAAGCTCCGCGAGGGCGCCGCCCGCGCCGAGGAGTACCTGACCCGCTACGGCCACGCCAAGGCCATCGTCCTGGCCCGCTTCGTCCCCGTCGTGCGCACCGTCCTCAACCCGCTGGCCGGCACCCTCAACGTGCCGGCCCGTACCTTCACCCTCTGGCAGGTCACCGGCGGTCTGGTTTGGACGCTCGGCCTCACCCTCGCCGGATACGGCCTGGGCGCATCCGTACCGAACGTCGACCGCTATCTGCTGCCGATCGTCGCCCTCGTGGTGCTGGTCTCGCTGTCCCCGATCGCCCTCGAAGTGCTGCGCGCCCGCCGCCGCCCGGCCGCGGCCCCCGGCGACGCCCCGACCCCGCCGCCCGGCACCTGACCGGCCCCGCCGCACCACCGCACCCACTGCACGCCGCCAAGGAGCACCCGTGAACCACCTCGCCTTCGGCGGAGCCTCGATCGACGGCGGCGCCTACGTCGGGATCACCCACCTCGCCCGGCACGCCCCGCACGGCCTGAACACCGTCATCACTTACTTCAGCGACTACGGGCTCGCCCTCTTCGCGGTGCTCATGCTGATCGCCTGGTGGCGGGCGCGGCGCGGCGGGGCGGGCGCCGTGGCGCGGGCGCTGGCCGCCCCCGCCGTCGTGGTCGTCGCCTTCCTGCTCAACGACGTGTTCAAGAGCGTCTTCGACGAGCAGCGGCCCTGCCGCACGCTGCACACCGTCACGGTCGAGGTCTGCCCCGGCCTCGGGGACTGGTCCTTCCCCAGCAACCACTCCGCCATCGCGGCGGCCGCCGCGGTCGCCCTCTTCCTGTGCGACCGGCGGCTCGGCCGGATCGCCGTACCGGCCGCGCTCCTGATGGCGGCCTCCCGCGTCTGGATCGGCGCGCACTACCCGCACGACGCCGTCGTCGGCCTGCTCGTCGGCACCCTCGTCGCCTGGTGGCTCACCCCCCTGGCCGGCCGCGCGTCGCCCGTGGTCGACCGGATCGGCGCCACCCGGCTGCGCCCCCTGGTGGCCGCGCGGTGACCGGGCCCGGACGGGACGCGGAGACCGGACCGGAGCGGGGCACCGGACCGGTGCCGCGGCCGCGGCGCCCCGGTACCCGGCCGCTCCTCGCGCTCGCCGCGCTCTGCGCCACGCTGTTCACCGCCGTCGCCGTCACCGTCGCGGTGCGGCACGGCGCCCCGCTCGCCCCCGAGGAGGCCGTCCACCGCTGGGCCCTGGCGCACCGCGGGGAACCGCTGCGCTCGACGGCCGGCGCACTGACCGCCACCGGAACCGGCCCGGTCCCGTACCTGATGGCCGTCCTCGCGGGCCTGCTGGCCGGCCGGGGCGCGCGCGGACGGCTGCGCGCGGTCGCCTGCGCGGTCGCCGTCCTCGCCGTCGACCAGGCGGTCCGCTACGGCCTGATGGAAATGCTCGCCCGGCCGCGGCCGACGACCGCCGACTGGGCCGGGCGCGCCTCCGGCTACGCCTTCCCCTCCGGCCACGCCACCACCTCCGCGCTCGCCGCCGGCCTGCTGGCCTGGGGCATCGCCCGGTACGCCGGCCGGGGCCCGGCCCGTACCTGGTGCGCGGTGCTCGCCCTCTGGGCCGTCGCGGTCGGGCTCACCCGGGTCTGGCTGGGCGTCCACTGGCCCGGCGACGTGCTGGGCGGCTGGCTGCTGGCCGGTACCGTGCTCAGCCTCGCGCTGCTCCTGGAGCGGTACGTCCTCCCGGACCGGTACGCGGCGGTCGGGCTGCCCGAATCGGGCGGCGCAGGACCTGCGTGAGGGCCGCGTAAGCGCCGCGCATGCCTTCGTACGCGCCCCTTCGCGCGCCGTACGCCCCCTTTTGCCGCGTATTCCCATGAATAGCTGACGATCGGACCAGGTCTTTCCCAAGGCGGCATGGACGCCTCCCGCACCGAGCAGCACTGTCCTGGGCCCCGGGGACCGCAGCAATCGCGCCACCCGGAGCCGCGCCCACGGCACGTACCACCGCACCAACCGGGGGACACCACGCCATGAATCAGCCGCTCGACGCCCCGACCCCGCGCCCCGTAGCCGCCGGGGAGGCCCGGCCGCCCACGGCGGCCCGCACCGGCCGCTGCCCCGCAGCGGCGGCCAAGGACCCCACGCCCTGCGAGGGCCCGCACGACGCCGCCACCATCGTCGACCGCCACGGCAGGGAGGTCGCCGGCTGCGTCCAGCACTGCGCCCGCCTGCTGGCCGGCCTCGAAGGCGCCCGCGTCCACCCCTTCGTCCCGGCGCGCCAGGCCCTGGACATCTACTCCCGGGCCCGCGAACTCCCGCCCTGCGCCTGGGAGATCGGCAGATAGCGGCCCGCCGCCGGCCCCGCGCCCGGGGCCGGCCCGCAGCCCGTCAGCACTCGATGATGTTGACCGCCAGTCCGCCGCGGGCGGTCTCCTTGTACTTGACGCTCATGTCGGCGCCGGTCTCCTTCATGGTCTTGATGACCTTGTCGAGGGAGACGTGGTGGCGGCCGTCGCCGCGCAGCGCCATGCGGGCGGCGGTGACGGCCTTGACGGCGGCCATGCCGTTGCGTTCGATGCACGGGATCTGCACCAGGCCGCCGACGGGGTCGCAGGTCAGGCCGAGGTTGTGCTCCATGCCGATCTCGGCGGCGTTCTCGACCTGCTCGGTGGAGCCGCCCAGCACCTCGGCCAGGCCACCGGCGGCCATGGAGCAGGCGGAGCCGACCTCGCCCTGGCAGCCGACCTCGGCACCGGAGATCGAGGCGTTCTCCTTGAACAGCATGCCGATCGCGCCGGCGGCGAGCAGGAAGCGCACCACACCGTCCTCATCGGCGCCGGGGACGAAGTTGACGTAGTAGTGCAGCACGGCGGGGATGATGCCGGCGGCGCCGTTGGTGGGAGCGGTCACCACCCGGCCGCCGGCGGCGTTCTCCTCGTTGACGGCCATCGCGTAGAGGGTGATCCACTCCATCGCCAGGGCCTGCGGGTCGCCCTCGGCGCGCAGCTTGCGGGCCGAGCCGGCCGCGCGGCGGCGGACCTTCAGCCCACCGGGCAGGATGCCCTCACGCGACATGCCCCGCGCCACGCAGGACTGCATGACCTGCCAGATCTCCAGCAGCCCGGCGCGGATCTCGTCCTCGGTGCGCCATGCCTTCTCGTTCTCCATCATCATGGCCGGGATGGACAGGCCGGTGTCGTGGGCCAGGCGCAGCAGCTCGTCGCCGGTGCGGAAGGGGTACTTCAGCACGGTGTCGTCGGGCACGATCGGGTTGTCGCCGGCCACGGCGTCCTCGTCGATGACGAAGCCGCCGCCCACCGAGTAGTAGGTCTTCTCCAGCAGGGGCGCGCCGGTGGCGTCGTAGGCGGCCAGGGTCATGCCGTTGGCGTGGTACGGCAGGGCGCGGCGGCGGTGCAGGATCAGCTGGCTGGCCTCGTCGAAGGCGACCTCGTGGGCGCTGCCTATCTCGGCGCCGAGCAGTCGCAGCCGGCCGGTGGAGCGGATGCGCTCCACCTCGTCGTCGGCGGTTTCGACGTCGACGGTGCGCGGGGAGTGGCCCTCCAGGCCCAGCAGCACGGCCTTGGGCGTGCCGTGACCGTGGCCGGTGGCGCCCAGCGAGCCGAACAGCTCGGCGCGCACGGCGGTGGTCTGGGCGAGCAGGCCGTCCTTCTTGAGACGTCCGACGAACATCCGGGCGGCGCGCATCGGGCCGACGGTGTGGGAGCTGGAGGGGCCGATGCCGATGGAGAAGAGGTCGAAGACGGAGATGGCCACGGGGGCGGACTCCCTTGTCTGCTCGTGGTGGACGGTGGAGCGGGGAAAGCGGACGAAAAGCTGTGGGGAGGTATTCGATTCCGTGCCGGTTTTCGAGCGTAACGCGGACCCGGCGCGGTGCCCTCAGACGGAAGCCATCGGGCGTCCGTCGTCGGGGGTAACAGTGGGTGCCGGAGCCGCCGCGGTGGCGGGCTCCGCGCCGGTCAGGCCCGCCTCGTGCGCCTTCACACCGGCCCGTACGGCCCAGAAGTAGAAGGCCGGGGCGGTGAGTGCGACCAGGGCGATGTCCAGGCCGCCGGGGACGAGGCCGCGGCCGCCGAAATCGGGGCTGCCCAGCGCGGACAGCGTCGCCATCCAGATCAGGAAGAGGATCATCCACCAGGCCGGTGCGAGCTGCGCCGGCAGCTGGTTCCACGCCGCGCGGCCCGTCGCGCCCGCACCCTTGCGCCGCAGCACCAGCACCGCGACCGGCACCGACACCAGCGTCAGCAGGGCGACCTTCCCGGTGTCCGGCCACTTCGACCAGTACAGCGCGCAGGCCGCGAACGCGAAGGTGACCGGGCACAGGATCCCGGCGGCGGGCAGCCGGAAGGGCCGGGGCAGCCCGGGCCGGGTCCGCCGCAGCACGCCCACCGCGATCGGGCCGATCAGGTACGAGATCACCATGGCCGCCGAGACCACCCCGGCCAGCGCCTGCCAGCTGCGTCCGACGGTCAGCAGCAGCAGGACGGAGAAGCCGAGGTTGAGCCACATCGCGGGGCGCGCGGTCCCGTACCGCGGGTGCACCGCCGCCAGCTTCCGGGGGAAGAAGCCGGTCTCGGCGAGGTTGGTGACCATGTACGCGGCCGAGGCGACATTGGCGATGTTGGAGCCGGCCGGCGAGATGAAGGCGCCGAACTGGAGCATGGTGACCACCCAGTGCAGCATCAGCAGCTTGGCGAGGTCGGCGAACGGCGAGTTGAGGTCCACGCCCTGCCAGCCGCCGGCCCGCGCCAGCTGCCCGGGCGGCACCGCCCCCAGGTACGCGGCCTGCAGCGCCAGGTAGAGCACCAGGCCCAGCGCGAGCGCGCCGGCCAGGGCGACCGGGATGGCCCGGCCGGGGTTCCTGGCCGCGCCGCCGAGGTTGACGACGGCCTGGAAGCCGTTGAAGGCGAAGACCACGCCGCAGGTCGTGACGGCGGTGAGCACGGCCGGCCAGCCGTACGGGGCGAAGCCGCCGTGCGCGGTGAAGTTGGAGGTGTGGAAGCCGGACGCGACCAGCGCGGCCACGGCGAGCACCGGGATGGCGAACTTCACCAGGGTGAGCACGGTGTTGGCGCGGGCCAGCAACTGGACCGACCAGTAGCAGGTCAGCCAGAGGGCCACGGTCAGGGCCAGCGCGGTGACCGTGCCGGAGAGGGTGAGCTGATGGGTCGCCGGATCGACCAGGCCCTGCGCCCAGCCGAAGCTCCAGGACGTCATGTACTGGGTGGCGGCGATCGACTCGATGGGGATCAGCGAGGCGACTGCGATCCACACCGCCCAGCCGGTCAGGAAGCCGAGGACCGGGCCGTGCGAGAGATGGCCGTAGCGGGCCATGCCGCCGGGGATCGGGTAGGCCGCGCCGACCTCTGCGTAGGACATCGCGATCATGCCGATGAAGACGGCGCCGATGACCCAGGCGACCAGTGCCGCGGGCCCCGCCACCTGGGCGGCGGCGCCGGCGCCGAAGAGCCAGCCGGAGCCGAAGATCGATCCGATGCCGATCATGATGAGGGCGAAGAGGCTGAGCCCCTTGCGGTCGCCCGCGCTCATGTCCATGGGAGGTGTGGTCCGTCCTGCCGTCGTCGATTGCCCCCTCGCCGTTGAAGGGCCGCTGTCCTGTGCCGCCGACCACCTTATTTGCGGCGAATGGCCCGGGATTCCGGGGATGCGCCGGCGACAGGGAGGACAACGGGCCGCGCAGAGCACGAGCCCGGGACCAACGGCCCCGGGCTCATGGCCCGTTCGGCCCCCGGCCCGCCGGAGGCCGGCGGGCCGGGGGTCACCGCATGAGACGCGTCACAGGGACGGGTACAGCGGGAACTTGTCGGCGAGGGCGGTGACGCGGGCCTTGAGGGCTTCGGCGTCGTAGCTGGGCTTGAGGGCCTCGGCGATGATGTCGGCGACCTCGCGGAAGTCCTCGGCCTGGAAGCCGCGGGTGGCCAGGGCCGGGGTGCCGATGCGCAGGCCCGAGGTGACCATCGGGGGCCGCGGGTCGTTCGGGATGGCGTTGCGGTTGACCGTGATGCCGACCTCGTGGAGGCGGTCCTCGGCCTGCTGCCCGTCGAGGTCGCTGTTGCGCAGGTCGACCAGGACGAGGTGGACGTCGGTGCCACCGGTCAGGACGTCGACGCCGACGGCCTTGGCGTCCTCGCGGGTGAGGCGTTCGGCCAGGATCTTGGCGCCTTCGAGGGTGCGCTGCTGGCGCTCCTTGAAGTCGTCGGAGGCGGCGACCTTGAAGGAGACGGCCTTGGCGGCGATGACGTGTTCGAGGGGGCCGCCCTGCTGGCCGGGGAAGACCGCGGAGTTGATCTTCTTGGCGAGCTCCTGGGTGGACAGGATCACGCCGCCGCGGGGGCCACCGAGGGTCTTGTGGGTGGTGGTGGTGACGACGTGGGCGTGCGGCACCGGGTTGGGGTGCAGGCCCGCGGCGACGAGGCCGGCGAAGTGCGCCATGTCGACCATGAGGTAGGCGCCGACCTCGTCCGCGATGCGGCGGAAGGCGGCGAAGTCGAGCTGGCGGGGGTAGGCGGACCAGCCGGCGACGATCAGCTTGGGCTGGGTCTCCTTGGCGAGGCGCTCGACCTCGTCCATGTCGACCAGACCGTCCTCGCCGACGTGGTAGGGGACCACGTTGTAGAGCTTGCCGGAGAAGTTGATCTTCATGCCGTGGGTCAGGTGGCCGCCGTGGGCGAGGTTGAGGCCCATGATGGTGTCGCCCGGCTTGAGCAGGGCGAACATGGCGGCGGCGTTGGCCTGGGCGCCCGAGTGGGGCTGGACGTTGGCGTGCTCGGCACCGAAGAGGGCCTTGATGCGGTCGATGGCGATCTGTTCGACGACGTCGACGTGCTCGCAGCCGCCGTAGTAGCGGCGGCCGGGGTAGCCCTCGGCGTACTTGTTGGTCAGGACGGAGCCCTGCGCCTCCATGACGGCGGCGGGCGCGAAGTTCTCCGAGGCGATCATTTCGAGCGTGGACTGCTGGCGGTGCAGCTCGGCGTCCACGGCAGCGGCGACATCGGGGTCCAGCTCGTGCAGGGAGCTGTTGAGAATCGACATGAGAGTTCCTAAGAAGGGGTCGGCGCGCGGCACCGTCTTCTGGGCGGAGGTCGGGAGGGGGTGCCTCCCGGCGGTGGCCGGGAGGGCGGGCGTCAGCTCTGGATGAACGCGGCGTACTCGTCGGCCGACAGCAGCTCGCCCGGCTCGCCGCTGATCCGCACCTTGAACAGCCAACCGCCCTCGAACGGGGCGGAGTTCACCAGCGACGGGTCGCTGACGACGTCCTCGTTGATCTCGACGATCTCGCCGTCCACGGGCGCGTAGAGATCGCTGACCGACTTGGTCGACTCCAGCTCACCGCAGGTCTCGCCCGCCGTGATCGTGGAGCCGGCCTCGGGGAGCTGCACGTAGACGACATCGCCGAGCGCGTTGGCGGCGTGCTCGGTGATCCCGACCGTCGAGACGCCGTCCTCGGCGGTCGACAGCCACTCGTGCTCCTTGCTGTAGCGCAGCTGCTGGGGGTTGCTCATGGCTCGATTCTCCTGTACGCGAGGGTGTGGTCGTGAAGGGGGTCGCCCCTGGCGTGGCCGGGGGGCGGGTCTTGTGGTGGGACGCGCGGGGCGCGCCGGTGCCGGGTCCGCCGACGAGGGACCGTTACTTCTGCCGCTTGTAGAAGGGCAGCGCGACGACCTCGTACGGCTCATGGCTTCCACGGATGTCCACGCGGACACCCTCGGTGCCCGGAGTGGCGTAGGCCGCGTCCACGTACGCGATGGCGAGCGGCTTGCCGAGCGTGGGGGAGGGCGCCCCGGAGGTGACCTCGCCGATGACCGTGCCGTCCGCGGTGGTGACCGGGTATCCGGCGCGCGGCACCCGGCGGCCCTCGGCGATCAGGCCGACCAGCTTGCGCGGCGGGTTCGTCTCCGCGCGCTCGGCGGCCGCCGTCAGCGCGGCGCGGCCCACGAAGTCACCGTCGTTGGTCGTCTTCTCGAACTTCACGACCCGGCCCAGGCCCGCGTCGAACGGCGTGGTCGCGGTGGTCAGCTCGTGCCCGTACAGCGGCATGCCCGCCTCCAGGCGCAGCGTGTCGCGGCAGGACAGGCCGCAGGGGACCAGCCCGGCGTCCTTGCCGGCCTCGGTCAGCGCCTCCCACAGGGCGACCGCGTCCGCCGGACGGACGAACAGCTCGAAGCCGTCCTCGCCGGTGTAGCCGGTACGGGCGATCAGCGCGTCGACGCCGGCGACCGTGCCGGGCAGGCCCGCGTAGTACTTCAGGCCGTCCAGGTCGGCGTCCGTCACCGACTTGAGGATGCCGGGGGACTCCGGGCCCTGCACCGCGATCAGCGCGTAGGCGTCCCGGTCGTCGCGGACCACGGCGTCGAATCCGGCGGCGCGGGCGGTCAGCGCGTCCAGCACGACCTGGGCGTTGGAGGCGTTGGCGACGACCATGTACTCCTCGTCGGCCAGCCGGTAGACGATCAGGTCGTCGAGGATCCCGCCCTCGGCGTCACAGATCATGGTGTACCGGGCGCGGCCCGTCTTGACGCCGCCGATGTTGCCGACCAGCGCGTAGTCGAGCAGGTCGGCGGCGCGCGGGCCGGTGACGGTGATCTCGCCCATGTGGGAGAGGTCGAACAGGCCGGCGCGGGTGCGGACGGCGAGGTGCTCGTCCCGCTCGCTGCTGTAGCGCAGCGGCATGTCCCAGCCGGCGAAGTCGGTCATGGTCGCGCCGAGCGCGCGATGGGTGGCGTCGAGCGCGGTGCGACGGGGGGCATCACTCATGGTTCTGGGCTCCCAGGCAGGGGTGACAGGACGTCTCTCCCCATCTGTCATCGGAACCTGAGAGGTTCACCGGGATCCCGCGAACGGACCCGGTTTGCACCTTGGGTGGAGCCGCCCCTGCAACCGGGCAGTGGCTCGCTTTTCAGATCTGCCTCGCCCGCGCGGTATAGGGGCCTGAGAGATTCAAGGGAGGACTTGCTCCTTCGGCGCCCCGCCGTGGCGGCCGGGGACTCTCCCGCGCGGATTCAAGCGGCCGGTATGGAGTTGGCAGTGCACGGGTGAAACCGGATGTGCACGTGGCGGCCACATCATTGCACGGGATCGCCGGATGGAGGAGCCCTGGCCGCCACCCCGTCCATGACGTGGGCAGATCGGGCAATCGCCTTGCTGGTCATTACCTTTTCTTGACACTCTGCGGGTAAGGGACGGACTCGGGTCGGACCGGAACCGGACGGGGAGGCGATCACGGTGCACAGGGAAGCGGCACTCGCGGCCACTTCGGGGGTCGTGCCCCCGGACTCCGCGCCGGTGGCGGCCCCCGCGGCCCCGCCCCGGACCGGCCGGCGGCGCTCCGCGCTCCGGCCCGGCCGCGGCGTCCGGATCGTCGACCTGCGCGGCGCGGGCCGCGCCCGGGGCGCCGCCGAGCTGCGGTTCCCGGCCGGTGACCTGGTCGTGGTCTCCGGTCTGCCGGGCAGCGGCAAGAGCACCCTGATGCACCGCGTCGTACCGCCGCTGGACGCGGGCGGCGCCGCGGTGCACCGCATCGACTCGCAGGACGTGCGCGAGCGCTGGGAGCGCGGCAGGCTGGGCCGGCTGCCGTACGGCCTGTACCGCCCGCTGGTGCGGGCCGCGCACTACTGGGCGCTGGGCCGGGCGCTGCGCTCCGGCGACAGCGTGGTGGTGCACGACTGCGGGACGCTGGCGTGGGTGCGCCGCTGGATCGCGCGGTCGGCCGTGCGCGGCGGCCGCGGGCTGCACCTGGTGCTGCTCGACGTGGCGCCGGAGGTGGCCCGCTCCGGCCAGGCGGCGCGCGGGCGCGGCGTGTCGGGGTACGCCTTCGCCCGGCACCGCAGGGCGGTGGGCCGGCTGATCGGCGCGGCGGAGTCGGCCGGGCTGCCCGGCGGGTTCGGCTCGGCGGTGTTGCTGGACCGGCCGGCCGCGAGCGCGCTGGAGACTCTCGGCTTCCACTGAGCGGAGCGCCGCTTCCGGCCGCGGTGCGCACCGCCCCGGTAGGTCCCACCTCGTGCTTTCTCGTCTAGGGTCGTGCGCCAGAAAGCGCGGTTCGGAGCGGGTGGGTGCAGATGAATATTCCGGAGCAGGGGATACCGCAGCTGGCGTGGCCGGCGAACGAGTTCGAAGAGGTGCTGGCCGCGTCGGTCGGCCATCCGGGCGCGGGCGGCCGGATCGTCGAGGTCCTGGGCCGCAGCCGGCTGTGGGTGCCGCTGCCCAACGGCGGCGGACCGGACAGCGCGGGGCCCGGAGCCCGCGGGCTCGATCTGCCCACCGTCGACATCGGCGGCGCGCCCTACGTCCCCGTCTACAGCTCCGAGCAGGAGTTCCTCCGGGTCGTCGGCGCGCACATGCCCTTCACCGTCGCCCCGGCCCAGGAGTTCGCCCGCGGGCTGCCGCCGCAGGTCGGGATCGTGGTCAACCCCGACGGCACGGTCGGTGTCCCGCTGCCGCCGCCCGCGGTGGCCGGGTTGTGCCGGACGGGGCGTCACGAGGTGGAGGGGCTGCCGAGCGGCGGCCGGGTGCGGCTGTTCGAGCCGGACTGGCAGGACGAGCCGGTGGACTTCCTGGCCGCGGCCGGGCTGGAGTTCTCCGGCGCCGGAATTGTCCTGACTGCCCGGCGTGCCCTGGCTAGTGTCGAGGGCGACACGCCCGCGCTGTTCGTCGGTGTTCAGATCGAGGCGGCCCCCGCCGCGCTGCACGACGGCACCGCCCGCGAGGTGGCGCTCGCGGCCCTGGGACGTGCGCTCGGCATGGTGCCGGTGCCCTGGCCCGTCCAGCTGGTGATGCTCGATCTCGCCCAGGGCGACCCGGTGGCCGACTGGCTGCTGGAGCGCGTGCGGCCCTTCTACTCTCGGGACCACTCGTAAGCTGGTTGGATGACGCGCGGGCGCACCCACACGTGCCCTGCCGAGAGAAGGGACGGACCACGTGAGCGCGGGTGCGCATCAGGGGCCGGCGGCGGCCGGACAGCTGGAGCAGCTGCTGGCGCAGGTCTCGCCCGGCCGTTACGACGCCTATGAGGCGGTGCTGCACGCGCTCGCCGCGGGCCAGGTCTGGATGCTGCTCTGGCACGGCCGGGCCGGTTCACCGGACGCGCAGTACGGGAACATGGAGGTCGACGGGCTCGGCTACGCCCCGTGCGTGACCTCGGCGCCCGAACTCGCCGCCTCCGGCTGGAACCGCGACCACGAGGTCGTCGGCGGCCTGGAGATCGCCGGTTCGCTCTTTCCGGACCGCTGGGGCCTGTGGCTGAACCCGCACGCCCCCGGCGGCGGCGTCGGCATCCCCTGGCTCGACCTGCGCCGGATCGCCGGCGGCCTGGACCGGCTGCCGGCCGGGCCGCTGCGGATCTCGGAACCCGTCATCGACATCCCGCAGTTCTACGCCCTGCTCGCGCAGAACGCCCACCGCACGCCCGCCGTGCGGTCGTTGCGCCGCGCCTGGGTGCAGCCCGCGCTCGGTGCCCCGTATCTGGCGATCGGTCTGGATCTGTACGACACCGGCCCGCAGGCGGTGGACGCGGCGCGGCTGATGATCCAGCAGTCCATCGGCGCGGTGCCGGACGGACTGCCGGTCTCCACGGTGGCGATGAACGACGAGTACGACCCGGTCGGGATGTGGATGCGGGCCTCGACGCGCGCGTTCTTCGACCGGGACGGCTATGCCCAGCCGGCTGGACAGCAGCCGCCCGCGCCCTCGTACGGCTACGGCTACCCGCGCCCCTACTGACGGCGCACCCCGCCCGCCGGAGCCGTCGCTCCGGCGGGCCGTTTCTGGCTGAATTCGCCCTGTATTCACCGCGGTTGAGGGCTTCTCCCGCGGTCCTTCGCCCCGCTCAGCCCGAACTGCTGTCCGTATAACGGAAAGCCGTGGAGCACATCACAGTTACGCATCCTTTCCCCGCCAGGGCTGGTGACTGATCGCGAAGGGGATGAAGACTCCGGAACCAACAGGGCCTCGGTCCTTTGTACGAGCGTCATCCCGTAGGACCTCGCACGAACCCCCGGCTTCCGCAGCGCGAACTTCCGCGGCGCCCCCGGGGCTTGCACCGACTTGCACCGAACTTGCACCGACTTGCACCAGTGATGTGAATCAGGCCGCTACCGCGGCGGGCAGGGGCCGGCCACCGTCGGCCGAGAGGGGTCAAAGGCACCGTGACCGCACCGATCGAGACCACCGGGGCGGCTGCTGAGGCGCAGCCGGAAGCGGTGCTCAAAGGCGTGGAGAGCAAGCGCATCGAAGGGCGCTCGCTCGGGCAGATCGCATGGCTGCGCTTCCGGCGGGACAAGGTCGCGGTGGCCGGTGCCATCGTTGTCATCCTCCTGGTGGCCGTCGCCGCGTTCTCCCGCCCCCTCCAGGCGCTGCTCGGCCTGGACCCGAACAACCCCGATCAGTCGCTGATCGACCCCAACACCACCCTTCCCAAGGGCGACTTCGGCGGCATGAGCGCGGACCACCCGCTCGGCGTGGACCCGAAGTTCGGCCGCGATCTGCTCGCCCGGATCCTGGAGGGCTCCTGGGTGTCGCTGATCGTGGCCTTCGGCGCGACGCTGCTGTCGGTCGCCATCGGCACCGTCCTCGGCGTGGTCGCCGGCTTCTACCGCGGCCGGGTGGACGCCTTCATCAGCCGCATGATGGACGTCTTCCTGGCGTTCCCGCTGCTGCTGTTCGCCATCGCGATCTCCGCCTCGCTGCAGGGCGGCGCCTTCGGTATGGAGGGCCTGCCGCTGCACATCTCGGTGCTGATCTTCGTGATCGGCTTCTTCAACTGGCCGTACATGGGACGGATCGTGCGCGCGCAGACCCTGTCGCTGCGGGAGCGCGAATTCGTGGACGCCGCCCGCGGCATGGGTGCGCGCGGGCCGTTCATCCTCTTCCGTGAGCTGCTGCCCAACCTGGTGGGACCGATCATCGTCTACTCGACGCTGCTGATCCCCTCCAACATCCTCTTCGAGGCGGCGCTGAGCTTCCTGGGCGTCGGCATCCAGCCGCCCCAGGCGTCCTGGGGCGGCATGCTCAACCAGGCGGTCAAGTACTACGAGGTCGACCCCCAGTACATGATCGTCCCCGGCCTCGCGATCTTCGTCACCGTGCTCGCCTTCAACCTGCTCGGTGACGGTCTGAGGGACGCCCTGGACCCGCGCAGCCGCTGACGGCCCCGCCGCACGGGCTGCGCCCAGAAGCCTCAACCGCGTTTGACGTTGTGCCTTTTTGAGTTTCGACGAACGAAGGGGAGACCGACCATCATGCGAAGGTCAGTTCCGGTCGCGGCGATAGCGGCCATCACCAGTGCGGGCCTCGTGCTGGCCGGCTGCAGCGGGGGCAAGAGCTCCTCGGACGGCTCGGCGGAGGCGAACGCCGCGACGAAGGGCGTCGTCAACGCCTCGGACGCGAAGGGCGGCACGGTCACCTACGCGCTCAGCGACGCCCCCGAGTCGTTCGACCCCGGCAACACGTACTACGCCTTCATCTACAACTTCAGCCGGCTGTACGCGCGCCCGCTCACCACCTTCAAGCCGGGCCCCGGCTCGAAGGGCAACGAGCTGGTGCCGGACCTCGCCGAGTCGATGGGCAAGCCCAGCGACGGCGGCAAGACCTGGACGTACAAGATCCGCAAGGGCGTCAAGTACGAGGACGGTTCGACCGTCACCTCGCAGGACGTCAAGTACGCGGTGGAGCGCTCCAACTTCGCCCGCGACACCCTGTCGCTGGGGCCGAACTACTTCCAGCAGTTCCTCGTGGACAACGAGGGCGGCTACAAGGGCCCGTACAAGGACAAGAGCAAGGCCGGCCTGAAGTCCATCGAGACGCCGGACGACCAGACGATCGTCTTCCACCTGAAGAAGGCGTTCGCCGAGTTCGACTACCTGGTCAGCGCGCCGCAGACCGCTCCGGTCCCGCAGGCGAAGGACAAGGGCGCGGACTACACCAAGTCCGTGCTGTCCACCGGCTCGTACAAGTACCAGAGCTACCAGGAGGGCAAGCAGCTCACCCTGGTCCGCAACCCGCAGTGGTCGGCGAAGACCGACCCGCTGCGCAAGCAGCTGCCCGACAAGATCGTGCTGAACCTGAAGGTCGCCCAGTCGACCATCGACAAGGACCTGCAGTCCGGCAACACCCTGGTCGACCTGGCCGGTCGCGGCGTGGACGGCCAGACGCAGGCCCAGCTGCTGACGGACTCCAAGGCGAAGGCCAACACCGACAACGCGCTCGGCCAGCGCCTCGTCTACACGGCGATCAACACCAAGGTGAAGCCGTTCGACAAGCTGGAGTGCCGGCAGGCCGTCGAGTACGCGATCGACAAAAAGGCCGTGCAGACCGCGCTCGGCGGCCCGATCCGCGGTGAGCTGGCGTCCACGGTCCTGCCGACCGACATCGACGGCTACCAGAAGTACGACCTGTACCCGCAGAAGTACGACGGCGACAAGCTGGACCTGGCCAAGGCCAAGGAGTACTGGGGCAAGTGCGGTGCCGGCAAGGCCACGACCACCATCCTGGCCCGCAGTGACCGCCAGGACGAGGTCGACGCGGCCACCTCGGTCATCGACTCGCTGAAGAAGATCGGTGTCACCGCCAAGCTCCAGCAGTACCCCACCAGCAAGTACTTCTCGGACTACGCCGGTGTGCCGGAGTTCAACAAGAAGAACAACGTCGGCCTGATGATGATGCAGTGGGGTTCGGACTTCCCGACCGGCTACGGCTACCTCCAGCAGATCCTCAACGGCAAGGCGATCAGCAAGTCCGGCAACACCAACCTCTCAGAGCTGGACGACCCGGAGATCAACAAGCTGCTCGAGACCGCCATCGCCAACACCGACAAGGCGGCCCGCCAGAAGGCGTACGCCGAGATCGACAAGAAGACGATGGAGCAGGCGGCGCTGGTCCCGCTCACCTACTTCAAGGTCCTGATGTACCGCTCGCCCAAGGCCACCAACCTGGTGTCCACCTCGGCCTTCAGCGGTCAGTACGACTACCTCAACATCGGCGTCAAGAAGTAGCAGCCCTGGAAGGCAGGTGAAGGCATTGGTGTCCGCGGGCCGGTTCCGGCCGGTCCGCGGCGCCGACGCCGCATCCCCGTGTTCTCGTACCTCATCCGCAGGTTGATCAGCGCAGTGGTCCTGCTGCTGATCGTCAGCGCGGTCACGTTCGGCATCTTCTTCCTGCTGCCGAAGCTGGCCGGGCAGAGCACCGACCAGCTTGCGCAGCAGTACATCGGAAAGGCCCCCACGCCCGCGGACATCGCCGCGGTGAAGAAGAACCTCGGCCTGGACAAGCCCGTGTACGAGCAGTACTGGGACTTCCTCAAGGGCATCTTCGTCGGCGTCGACTACAAGTTCGGCCCGGAAGCCGCCAAGTGCCATGTGCCGTGCTTCGGTTACTCCTTCAAGACCCACATCGAGGTCTGGCCGGAGATTCAGTCCAGGCTGCCGGTGACCCTCTCGCTGGCCGCCGGCGCGGCCGTGCTGTGGGTCGTCTCCGGTGTCGCCACCGGCGTCCTCTCCGCGCTGCGTCCCGGCTCGATCTTCGACCGGATGGCGATGGGCATCGCGCTGGCCGGCGTCTCCCTCCCGATGTTCTTCACCGGCGCCCTGGCGCTGGCCCTGTTCACCTACCAGTGGCCGATCTTCGAACGCAGCGACTACGTACCGCTGCTGGACGATCCGTTCCTGTGGGCGCGCACCCTGGTGCTGCCCTGGGTCACCCTGGCCTTCCTCTACTCCGCGCTCTACGCCCGGCTCACCCGGGCGGGCATGCTGGAGACGCTGAGCGAGGACTACATCCGCACCGCCCGCGCCAAGGGCCTGCGGGAGCGCAAGGTGGTTGTACGGCACGGTCTGCGGGCCGCGCTCACCCCGATCATCACGGTCTTCGGCATGGACCTGGGCCTGCTGCTGGGCGGTGCGCTCATCACCGAACAGGTCTTCTCGCTCAAGGGAGTCGGCGCCTTCGCCGTCGAGGCGATCAATGCCAACGACCTCCCGAACATTCTCGGCGTCACCCTGCTCGCCGCGTTCTTCATCGTCATGTGCAACCTGGTGGTGGACGTTCTGTACGCCGCCGTAGACCCGCGGGTGAGGCTCTCGTGACCGACTCCTCCGAGGACAGGACCGCAGTACCGTCCCAGAGCGCCGCGGCCGGGTCCGCCGCGGCCCCCACCGAGGCGGCACCCGAGAGGGACGCCTTCCTCCAGGTGCGGGACCTCAAGGTCCACTTCCCCACCGACGACGGTCTGGTCAAGTCCGTCGACGGGCTGACCTTCAGCCTGGAGAAGGGCAAGACGCTCGGCATCGTCGGCGAGTCCGGCTCCGGCAAGTCCGTGACGTCGCTCGCCGTGATGGGCCTGCACCGCGCCTCGCGCCAGCAGCGCAGCAAGGTCCGGATGTCCGGCGAGATCCGGCTGGACGGCAAGGAGCTGGTCTCCGCCGACCCGGACGAGGTGCGCCGGCTGCGTGGCCGGCGGATGGCGATGATCTTCCAGGATCCGCTCTCCGCGCTGCACCCCTTCTACTCGGTCGGCAGCCAGATCGTGGAGGCGTACCGGGTCCACAACGACGTCGACAAGAAGACCGCGCGCAAGCGGGCGATCGAGATGCTCGACCGGGTCGGCATCCCGCAGCCCGACAAGCGGGTCGACGACCATCCGCACCAGTTCTCCGGCGGTATGCGGCAGCGCGCCATGATCGCGATGGCGCTGGTCAACAACCCCGAGCTGCTGATCGCCGACGAGCCGACCACGGCCCTGGACGTCACCGTCCAGGCGCAGATCCTGGACCTGATCCGCGATCTGCAGAAGGAGTTCGGCTCGGCGGTCATCATCATCACCCACGACCTCGGGGTGGTCGCCGAGCTCGCCGACGACCTGCTGGTGATGTACGGCGGGCGGTGCATCGAGCGCGGCCCGGCGGAGAAGGTCTTCTACGAGCCCCAGCACCCCTACACCTGGGGCCTGCTCGGCTCCATGCCGCGGATCGACCGCGACCAGACCGAGCGGCTGATCCCGGTCAAGGGCTCCCCGCCCAGCCTGATCAACGTCCCGTCCGGGTGTGCCTTCAACCCGCGCTGCCCGTACGCGGACGTGCCCAAGGACAACCTCACCCGTACGGTCCGCCCCGAGCTGCGCGAGGCCGGCGGCGGCCACTACTCCGCCTGCCACATGGCGCCGGAGGAGCGGCAGCGTATCTGGACCGAAGAGATTGCGCCGAAGCTGTGACCGAGACGACTGACGACCCGAACAACAAGATCCCGCTCCAGAAGGCGCCGGACACCCGGCCCGGTCCGGCCGCCGACGCCGAGCCGCTGCTCAAGGTCCGCGGGCTGGTCAGGCACTTCCCGATCACCAAGGGTCTGCTCAAGCGGCAGGTCGGCGCGGTGCAGGCGGTCGACGGCATCGACTTCGACGTACGGCCCGGGGAGACGCTCGGCGTCGTCGGGGAGTCCGGCTGCGGCAAGTCGACGATGGGCCGGCTGATCACCCGGCTCGACGAGCCGACCGGCGGCTCCATCGAGTTCCAGGGCACCGACATCACCCATCTGTCGACGGGCAAGCTGCGGCCGATGCGCCGCGACGTGCAGATGATCTTCCAGGACCCGTACGGTTCGCTGAACCCGCGGCACACCATCGGCGGCATCGTCTCCACCCCCTTCCGCCTCCAGGGCGTCGAGCCCGAGGGCGGGGTGAAGAAGGAGGTGCAGCGGCTGCTGGAGCTGGTGGGTCTGAGCCCCGAGCACTACAACCGCTATCCGCACGAGTTCTCCGGCGGCCAGCGGCAGCGCATCGGCATCGCCCGCGCGCTGGCCCTCAAGCCCAAGCTGGTGGTCGCCGACGAGCCGGTCTCGGCGCTGGACGTCTCCATCCAGGCGCAGGTCGTCAACCTGATGGACGACCTCCAGGAGGAGCTGGGCCTGACGTACGTCATCATCGCCCACGACCTCTCGGTCATCCGGCACGTCTCGGACCGGATCGCGGTGATGTACCTCGGCAAGATCGTGGAGCTGGCGGACCGCACGGAGCTCTACGAGAACCCGATGCACCCGTACACCAAGGCGCTGCTGTCCGCGGTGCCGGTGCCCGACCCCAAGCGGCGTACCCAGCGCGACCGGATCCTGCTCAAGGGCGACGTGCCCTCGCCGATCAACCCGCCCTCCGGCTGCCGGTTCCGCACCCGCTGCTGGAAGGCGACCGAGGTGTGCACCACCACCGAGCCGCCGCTGGTCGCGCTGCGGACGGGGCACCAGGTGGCCTGCCACCACCCGGAGAACGCCGGGGAGCCGGCCGCGGCGGGGACGAAGGCTCCGGACGGTCAGGCATCAAGTGATCAGTAACACCTGACGACTTGGCAAAGTCGTGGGTGAAACAGAGCGGGAGAGTGCAGAGTCAGCACGGTTGTTCGATCTTCGATCGGCCTTCATCCGTGTCCGAAGGGATGGCTCATGGCACTCTCCCGTTCCGTACGTCGTACCTCCCGCTGGCTCGCGCTGGCCACCGCGGTCGCGTCGGCCGCCACCCTCGCCGCCGCGCCGGCCGCGTCCGCCGCGCCCGCCCCGACTCCCGGCGCCCCGGGGGCCGGTGACCCGTACTTCCCCGAACTGGGCAACGGCGGCTTCGACGCCCTGCACTACGACCTCGGGGTCAGCTACCACCCCGACAGCGGCCGGCTCGACGGCCGCACCACGCTCACCGCCCGGGCCACCCAGAACCTCTCCGGCTTCGACCTGGACCTCCAGAAGCTGACGGTGGACTCGGTCCGGGTGAACGGCCACCGCGCGCGCTTCACCAGATCCGGCGACGAGATATCCGTACGCCCCGGCTTCCCGCTGCACCGCGGCGCGAAGTTCACCGTCACCGTCGCCTACCACGGCGTCCCCAAGCCGCTCAGCGGGCCGATCGTCTTCGGCTCCGACTACGGCTGGATGAAGACCAAGGACGGCGTCTTCGTCGCCTGCGAGCCGAACGCCGCCTCGACGTGGTTCCCCTCCAGCGACCACCCCGGCGACAAGGCCACCTACGACATCCGCATCGACGCCCCCAAGGGCCTGACCGGCGTCTCCAACGGCCGCCTGATCAGCTCCGGGGAGGCGCGCGGACGCTCGTACGCGCACTGGCGCGAGTCCCGTCCGATGGCCACCTATCTGGCCACCGCCACCATCGGGAAGTTCGACGTCCGTACGGGCACCACCCCCGGCGGGGTCCCGGTCTACGTCGCCACCGACCCGACCCTGCCCACCGGCAAGGTCGACGTCTACGGCATCACCGCGGAGGCCACCGACTACTGGTCGAAGGTCTTCGGTCCCTACCCCTTCGAGGAGACCGGGGCGATCGTCGACGACATGCCGCAGGCCGGGTTCTCCCTGGAGGTGCAGTCGAAGCCCGTCTACTCGGCCGTGCGCAGCGAGAGCACCATCGTCCACGAGCTGGCCCACCAGTGGTTCGGCGACTCGGTGTCCGTCAAGCAGTGGAAGAACATCTGGCTGAACGAGGGGTTCGCCACCTACGCGCAGTGGCTGTGGGCCGAGCACCGCGGCACCAGCACCGCCCATGACTCCTTCCGCAAGACGTACGACGCGATCCCGGCGGGCGACGCCTTCTGGCAGCAGAAGATCGCCGATCCGCAGCGGGACACCATGTTCTCCGGCGCGGTCTACGAGCGCGGCGCGATGACGCTGCAGGCGCTGCGCGAGCGGATCGGCGACAAGGCGTTCTTCAAGCTGCTGCCGGCCTGGACCGCCGCCCACCGCTACGGCAACGCGGAGACCTCGCAGTTCATCGCGCTCGCCGAGAAGATCTCCGGGCAGAAGCTGGGCGATCTCTTCACGGCCTGGCTGAACACCTCGGGCCGGCCCGCGCTGCCGGCGAAGTAACGCTTCCCCGCACGGAGTCCGGGGCGCGGCGCACGGATCAGTCGGTGCCGCCGCGGCCCGGCCGGGGGCGCAGCTGCTGGGGGCGCGGCAGATGGAGACCCAGATAGACCGCGCCCATACGGAGGGCGAAGACCACTCCCGCCGAGACGACCGCGGCGGGGGTGGCACCCACGCCGAGGTTGTGCAGCAGCAGGTAGCAGCAGCCGCCGGCCAGCGCGGCGATGGCGTAGACGTCCTCGCGCAGCAGCAGCGGCGGGAACTCCCCGCACAGCACGTCGCGGATCACCTCGCCGGCGACCCCGGTCAGCACCGCCAGGATGATCACGGCGAGCGGGGTGGCCCCCGCCTCGATGGCGGCGCGGGCGCCGATCACCGTCACGACGGACAGTCCGACCGCGTCGACCACCAGCAGCGACTTGTGCGGCAGTTTCCAGAACCGCAGATAGATGATGGTGCCCACGCCGACGCAGATGATCACGGTCAGCAGCACCCAGTCGTGCGTCCAGTACAGCGGCCGGCGGTCGAGGATGAGATCGCGCAGCGTGCCGCCGGAGATGGACGCGGCGAACGCGAGCACCAGACCGCCGAAGGGGTCCATGTTGGCGCGGTAGGCGGCGAGCACCCCGCTTGCCGCGAAGGCCGCGACGCCGGCCAGGTAGAGCACGTGAAGCATGGCGCCCATCATCGCAGGGCCGGACGGACGGCTTCCGTCCGCGGTCGTCAAAACTGACACTACCGGTCGGTAACCATCCGGTGTAGCGTGCAACCCATGGCTCTGGCGACCCTTGGCAACAGTGAGTTCGACCGCGACACGGCGGTCACCCGCAGCGCCCCCGGTGTCTACGACACCCACCTCTCCGCGGGCTGGACGATCATCCAGGCGGTCAACGGCGGCTACCTCCTCGCGGTGATGGGCCGCGCCCTGGCCGACGCCCTCCCGCACCCCGACCCGCTCTCGGTGAGCGCGCACTACCTCACCGCCTCCGTACCGGGTCCCGCGGTCGTCCGCACCGAGGTGGTCCGCAGCGGCCGCACGATGTCCACCGGCACCGCCCGCCTCATCCAGTTCGCCGAGGACGGCACCGAGGTCGAACGGCTGCGGGTGCTCGCCACCTACGGCGACCTCGACGCGCTGCCCGACGACGTCCGCACCACCGCCAAGCCGCCCGCCATCCCCCCGTACGAGCACTGCCTGGGATCGGACGCCGCACCCGGCGGGCGCCCCGTCATCCCCGGCAGCACCGCCATCACCGACCGGCTCGCGCTTCGCCTGGACCCGGCGACCGCCGGCTGGGCCGTCGGCGCCCCCTCCGGCAAGGGGGAGATGCGCGCGTGGTTCGGCCTCGCCGACGGCCGCGACCCCGACCCGCTCTCGCTGCTGCTGACCGTCGACGCGCTGCCGCCCACCGCCTTCGAGATCGGCCTGTCCGGCTGGGTCCCCACCGTCGAACTGACCGTCCACGTCCGCCACCGCCCGGCACCCGGACCGCTGCGCGTCGCCATCACCACCCGCAATCTGGCGGGCGGTTTCCTGGAGGAGGACGCGGAGGTCTGGGACAGCGAGGACCGACTGGTCGCCCAGTCGCGCCAGTTGGCCCGGGCACTGCTGGAGGGTTGACGAAACGGGCGGAACCGCCCGGGTTCACGGGGCGTTGCGCGTGTCCCGTCCTAGCTGTCCGCCCCCAGGAAGTCCGCCAGCGCCGCGGTGAGTTCCGCGGGCGCGTCCTCCTGTACGAGATGCCCGGCGCCCTCGATGAGCCGCAGCTGTGCGCCGGGAATCCGGGCGGCCAGCTCGTGTCCCTTCGCCACCGGGATCCAGCTGTCCTGTGCGCCCCAGCAGATCAGCGTCGGCAGTCCGAGCTCGCCGTAGCGCTCCTCGATCTCGTCCGTGAACCGCTGGTCGTTCTGCTGGATCTGCCGGTAGAACGCCGGCTGCCCCGCCTCGGTGCACCAGGGCTCGGCCAGCCGGTCGAGTACGGCCGGATGCAGTCCCGGCCGGCTCGCGGAGGAGAGGTACTCACGCACCAGCGCCCGGTGGAGCGCGGGCGGCAGCTGTCCGAAGACGTCGGGGTGCGCGCCCAGCAGCCGGTACGTCGGCGAGCCCCAGGGCGACAGCGCCACCGGGTCGACCAGCGCCAGGCGTGCGTAGTGCGCACCGTGCAGCAGATGGGCGCGCAGCGCCACGCAGCCGCCGAAGTCATGCGCCACGACGGCCGGCCGAGCCGCCTCGCCGGTCAGCTCCCAGTGCCCGAGCAGCTCCCGGAACACCCGGGCCTGCGCGCCGAGCGAGACGTCCTGCCCCGCCCGCTTCTCCGAAGCGCCGTAGCCCGGCATGTCCCACACGAACACCCGGTGCCGCGCGGCCAGGGCGCGGGCCACGCCCCGCCACACGTACGACGAGAACGGCGTCCCGTGCAGCAGCACCACGGCCGGCACCCCGGCGCGCTCCTCGCCGAGGACGGCCCACCGCACCTCGTCGCCCGACGCGGTGCGGAACGTACGGTCCAGAAGCCACTGTGTCATGAGCGTAAGGCTAGTGACTCCTTACAAGGGGTGTCGAGAGGCGCGGTGCATCCCGGTGCTCCCGCGCGCCGCGGACGCGCCCCGGGGCTCCGCCGCGGCGGCTCGTAGAATCGTGCGCACCATGGTTTACCTCGACCACGCCGCCACCACCCCGATGCTCCCGGAGGCGGTGCAGGCGATGACCGCCCAGCTGACCGTCACCGGCAATGCGTCCTCCCTGCACGCCGACGGCCGGCGGGCCCGGCGCACCGTCGAGGAGGCGCGCGAGTCCCTCGCTGCCTCGCTCGGCGCGCGCCCCAGCGAAATCGTCTTCACGGCGGGCGGCACCGAGGCGGACAACCTCGCGGTCAAGGGCCTGTACTGGGCGCGCCGGGCGGCCGACCCGGCCCGGACCCGCGTGCTCGCCAGCCCCGTCGAGCACCACGCCGTCCTCGACGCCGTGGAGTGGCTCGCCGAACAGGAGGGCGCCCGCGTCGACTGGCTGCCCGTCGACGCGTACGGCCGGGTGCACGCCGACGCGCTGCGCGAGGCCATCGCCCGCGACCCCGCCGATGTCGCGCTGGCCACCGTCATGTGGGCCAACAACGAGATCGGCACCGTCCAGCCGGTCCGTGAACTCGCGGACGTGGCGGCGGAGTTCGAGATTCCGCTGCACGCCGACGCGGTGCAGGCGGTCGGCCAGCTGGAGGTCGACTTCGCCGCCTCCGGGCTCGCCGCGATGACCGTCTCCGGCCACAAGATCGGTGGCCCCTACGGCATCGGCGCGCTGCTGCTCGGCCGCGAGTACGCCCCGGTGCCGGTGCTGCACGGCGGCGGCCAGGAGCGGCACGTGCGCTCCGGCACCCTCGACACCCCCGCCATCGCCGCCTTCGCCGCCGCCGGCCGGCACGCCGTCGCCCACCGCGCGGACTTCGCCCGTGACATCGGGGCGCTGCGCGACGACCTGATCAAGGCGGTGCGCGCCGCCGCCCCGGACGCCGTCCTCGGCGGCGACCCGGACCCCGCCGGCCGCCTCCCCGCCAACGCGCACTTCTCCTTCCCCGGGTGCGAGGGCGACTCCCTGCTGCTCCTCCTGGACGCCCAGGGCATCGCCTGCTCCACGGGCTCCGCCTGCACCGCCGGCGTCGCCCAGCCCAGCCACGTCCTCCTCGCGACCGGCATGCCACCGGAGCTGGCCCGCGGCACCCTGCGGTTCTCCCTGGGCCACACCTCCACCGCCGAGGACGTCGCCGCGCTGGCGCAGGCCATCGGCCCCGTGGTGGAACGGGCCCGCAGCGCCGGCCTGAGCTAGGGGGCCGGGAGCCGGGCGGCGCCCCTCAGGACTTCGCGGGCCGCCGTCCGGGCCCGCGCAGCTCCGCCCGGACGAGCCGCAGATAGCGGTCCCAGTCCCAGTGCGGCCCCGGGTCGGTGTGATCCGTCCCGGGGACCTCCACATGGCCCACGACGTGCTCCCGGTCGGCCGGGAAGCCGTACCGCCGGCAGATGTCCGCGGTCAGCGCCGCCGACGACGCGTACATGGCATCCGTGAACGACTCCGGCCGGTCCACGAACCCCTCGTGCTCGATCCCCACGCTCCGCTCGTTGTACGCCCGGTTGCCCGCGTGGAACGCCACGTCCAGCTCCCGCACCGCCTGGGCGATCCGCCCGTCCGCGCGCACGACGTAGTGGGCGGCGGCCTCGTGGGCCGGGTCCTTGAACACCCGCAGCGCGCTCGCGTAGCTGCCCTGGACGACATGGACGACCACCCGGTCGATGTCGTAGTCCGCGGGCCGGTCCGCCCGCCGGTAGTTCTCCGGGGACGCCGCCACCCACCGCGCGCCCCGGTGGTCGACCTCGCCCGGCTTGCGCGGCTTGTCGTTCCCCGGCAGCTGCCACCACCAGTGCCGCAGCTCGTCCCGGGCCGCCAGCCCCACGGCCCCGGCGGCCAGCAGCCCGCCGCCGACCCACAGCGCCCGCCGCCGGGTGAGCGTCGCCGCGCCCTCCGGCTCACCGCTCGCGCCGTCCCCGTCGACCGTCTCCCCAGCCCTCTTCCCCATGCGCTGCATAACGCTTTCCGCCCTGTCGGCGGTTCCGTCTACTCTGGACGGGCTATGACTGATGACGCCCCCCGCCGCCTCCGCGTACTCGCCGCCATGTCCGGCGGTGTCGACTCCGCCGTCGCCGCCGCCCGCGCCGCCGAGGCCGGCCATGACGTGACCGGCGTGCATCTCGCGCTCTCCGAGAACCCGAAGTCGTTCCGCACGGGCGCCCGCGGGTGCTGCACGATCGAGGACTCGCACGACGCCCGGCGCGCCGCCGACGTCATCGGCATCCCGTTCTACGTCTGGGACCTCGCCGAACGCTTCCGCGAGGACGTCGTCGACGACTTCATCGCCGAGTACGAGGCCGGACGCACCCCGAACCCCTGCCTGCGCTGCAACGAGAAGATCAAGTTCGCCGCCCTCCTCGACAAGGCCCTGGCCCTGGGCTTCGACGCGGTGTGCACCGGCCACTACGCCACCGTCGTCGTCACCGAGGACGGCACCCGCGAGCTGCACCGCGCCACCGACATGGCCAAGGACCAGTCCTACGTCCTCGGCGTCCTCGACGACCGCCAGCTGGCGCACGCCATGTTCCCGCTCGGTGACACCCGCACCACCAAGGCCGAGATCCGCGAAGAGGCGGCCCGCCGCGGCCTGTTCGTCGCCAAGAAGCCGGACAGCCACGACATCTGCTTCATCGCCGACGGCGACACCCAGGGCTTTCTCGCCAAGCGGCTGGGCGCCGCCCAGGGCGACATCGTCGACGAGGCCGGCAACCGCCTCGGCACGCACGAGGGCGCGTACGGCTACACGATCGGCCAGCGCAAGGGCCTGCGCATCGGCCACCCGGCCCCCGACGGCAAGCCGCGCTACGTCCTCGACATCTCCCCGGTGGACAACACCGTCACCGTCGGCCCCGTCGAATCCCTCGACGTCACGGCCCTGACCGCCATCCGCCCCCGCTGGTGCGGCCGCCCCCCGACGGCCGGCCCCGCCGACTACACCGCCCAGCTCCGCGCCCACGGCGGCGAGACCGAGGTCACCGCCGAGCTGACCGACGACGGCGAACTCCTGGTGACCTTCACCGAGCCCGTCCGCGGCGTGGCACCCGGCCAGGCGATCGTCCTCTACGACGGCACCCGGGTGGTCGGCTCGGCGACGATCGCCACCACGGAACGCCGGGTGCGGGCCGGGGCGTAAGCCGCTCCTCGGTGCCGCGCCGGCGCGCGGCACTGACAAATGTCATGGCGAAGCCGGGACAGTCGGCGCTGCACACGGGCCGGACGATGAACGAAGCTCAAGGGGTCGGAAAACCCGACACCGAGCAGCAGTTCACCGTCCGACCTGGGGGAGTACGCCGTGAGCCAGCACCAGACCGCCGCCGAGGGCACACCGGGCAACCCGCTCGTGCAGAGCCTGGTGCCACTGATCGTGGACGCGGGGATCCCGATCGCCTCGTACTTCGTCCTCAGTGACGGTTTCGGTCTCGGCACGGTCGCCGCGCTCGGCTGGAGCAGCGTGGTCCCGGCGCTGCGTACGGTGTGGGGCCTGGTGCGCAGCCGCGCCGTCAACGGCCTCGCGCTGCTGATGCTGGTCGTGAACGTCGTCGGCCTGGCCACGAGCGTGGTGGCCGGCGACGCCCGGCTGATGATGGCCAAGGACAGCGCGGTGAGCAGCACCGTCGGGATCGTGATCCTGCTGTCGCTGCGGTCCCGCCGGCCGCTGATGACCGCGGGGCTCAAGCCGTGGGTCACCAAGGGCAGCCCGGTCGGGAACGCGGCCTGGGACCGGCTGCTGGCGAGCTCCGAGCGGTTCCGGCGGGCCGAGCGCCGCTTCTCGGCGATCTGGGGCGGCGCGCTGCTGACCGAGTGCGTGCTCAAGGTCATCGGCGCCTACACCCTGCCGGTGCACACCATGGTCTGGCTGGGCACGGTGCTGACCGTGGTGTTCATCCTGCTGGCGATGGTCATCGCCGGGGGCAGCTGCGCCGAGCCGATGGAGAAGATGGTCAAGGCCGAGAGCGAGCGCGCGGCCGGCACCGCGTCCGGGGCGGCGGGCACCGCGTACGACGCGAAGGACACGTCGTACGACGAAACGGGCACGGCGCACGACGTGCCGGAAACCGCCCACCCGGCCGCGGCGGGTTCGGCCGGCTGAGTGACGGCGGCGGCGCCGTCGCGCTGTGAGCTGCCGCACAGGGCGCACCTTGGACGCGCGCCGCTCGATCGCCCGCAGATCGCCGCTGACCTGCGGCTATGCGGAGGGGGAGTGGTCGGGCGGGGGCGCCGGCGGAGAAGGCGGGAGTGCACAGAGGAGCGGGGTGTCGCTCATCCCACAGTCGACAGGGGCGGGCCGCCGCATAGGGTCTGCGCAGCGAACGGACGTCGAAGGCGCTTGCGCGAGGGACCGGTGACGCCCAGGGCCCGAGGGCTGTTCAAGGACGTATGAGGAGACGTCACGGTCCGGACCGAGGGTGGCCTTTCCTCGGCGACGAAGGGAACGGAAGTCATGTCGACTGTGCAATCTGAGGTCAATCCGGGCGTTCATACCGCCGGGCCGGCATCCCTGTACGCGGAGCTGGTCCGGCGGAATCCCGGGGAGCCGGAGTTCCACCAGGCGGCCCTGGAGGTGCTGGAAACGCTGGCCCCCGTGCTGGCCGCCCGCCCGGAGTTCGCCGAGGCGAAGATCCTGGAGCGGATCTGTGAGCCGGAGCGGCAGATCATGTTCCGGGTGCCCTGGCAGGACGACTCCGGGGCGGTCCACGTCAACCGCGGCTTCCGGGTGGAGTTCAACAGCGCGCTCGGCCCCTACAAGGGCGGGCTGCGCTTCCACGCGTCGGTGAACCTCGGCATCGTGAAGTTCCTCGGCTTCGAGCAGATCTTCAAGAACGCCCTGACCGGGCTGAACATCGGCGGCGGCAAGGGCGGCAGCGACTTCGACCCGCACGGCAGGTCGGACGCGGAGGTGATGCGCTTCTGCCAGTCGTTCATGACCGAGCTGCACCGCCACCTCGGCGAGCACACGGACGTACCGGCGGGGGACATCGGCGTCGGCGGCCGCGAGATCGGCTACCTCTTCGGCCAGTACCGGCGGATCACCAACCGCTGGGAGGCCGGTGTGCTCACCGGCAAGGGCCTGTCCTGGGGCGGCTCCAAGGCCCGTACGGAGGCCACCGGTTACGGCAATGTGCTGTTCACGGAGGAGATGCTCAAGCAGCGCGGTGAGGAGCTCGACGGGCAGCAGGTCGTGGTCTCCGGCTCCGGCAACGTCGCGATCTACACCATCGAGAAGGCACAGGCACTCGGCGCCCACGTGCTGACCTGCTCGGACTCCGGCGGCTACGTCGTCGACGAGAAGGGCATCGACCTGGCGCTGCTGCGGCAGATCAAGGAGGTCGAGCGCGGCCGGATCAGCGAGTACGCCGAGCGGCGCGGGGTGTCGGCCACGTACGTGCCCGGCGGGCGGGTGTGGGACGTGCCGTGCGAGGTGGCGCTCCCGTCGGCGACCCAGAACGAGCTGGACGCGGACGCCGCCCGGATCCTGATCCGCAACGGCGTCACGGCGGTCTCCGAGGGCGCCAACATGCCGACCACGCCGGACGCGGTGGCGCTCTTCAAGGAGGCCGGCGTGGCCTTCGGCCCGGGCAAGGCGGCCAACGCCGGCGGCGTGGCGACCAGCGCGCTGGAGATGCGGCAGAACTCCGCGCGCGAGACCTGGTCCTTCGAGCGCACCGAGGGCGAACTGGCGGCGATCATGCGTGACATCCACCGCACCTGCTACGAAACCGCCGAACGCTTCGGCCTCCCGGGCGACTACGTCGCGGGCGCCAACATCGCCGGCTTCGAACGGGTCGCGGACGCGATGCTGAACCAGGGCCTGATCTGAACCAGGGCCTGATCCGAGGCGGGGCCTGATCCGAGGCGGGGGCGATCCGAGCGGGCTGGGGCCCGTGGGCCCCGGGGGCTGATCCCGGGGCCCGGCGGCCCGGCTCGTCAGGTGTGCGGTCGTCCTCCGCGCCGGCCCGGCTCGTAAGGTGAGTCGCATGAATATCTGCGTGTTCTGTTCCGCCGCCGACCTCGACGACCGTTATGTCGTCCCCGCCCGCGAGTTCGCCGAGCTGATCGGCAAGGGCGGGCATGCGCTGGTCTGGGGCGGCTCGGACACCGGGCTGATGAAGGTCATGGCCGACGGGGTGCAGGAGGCCGGCGGCAAGCTGATCGGTGTCTCCGTGGAGTTCCTGGCGCACAAGGCGCGCGCGGGCGCCGACGAGATGGTCGTCACCAAGGACCTCGCCGAGCGGAAGGCGCAGATGCTGGCGCGCGCCGACGCCATCGTGATCATGGTGGGCGGAACGGGCACGCTGGACGAGGCCACCGAGATGCTGGAGCTGCGCAAGCACGGGCTGCACACCAAGCCGGTGGTGCTGCTGAACACCGCCGGTTTCTACGACGGTCTGCGGCAGCAGTTCCAGCGGATGGAGGCAGAGGGCTTCCTGCCGCTGCCGCTGACCGACCTGGTGTTCTTCGCGGCGGACGGCATCGGCGCGCTGGCCTACCTGGAGGAGCGGGCGGGCGTACAGGGCTGAGCCGCCCGGCCCCGGCCCGCCTGTGGCCCCTGCCCTCGTCCTTCTCCCCCGTGTGCTCGTTAGGATCGGCCCCATGGGTACGCACTTGATCACCGGGGCAGGTTCGGGCATCGGAGCGGCGGTCGCGCGGCGGCTCGCGGAGCGCGGGGAGGACCTGTGGCTGCTGGCGCGCAACGCGGTCCGGGCCAAGGCGCTCGCCGAGCAGTTCCCCGGCGCCCGCACGCTCGTCGGTGACCTCGGCACCCCCGAGAAGCTGTCCTGGGCGCTCGGGCACCAGCCGCTCCCGGACCGTATCGACACCCTGCACCACATCGCCGGCGTCATCGAACTGGGCGCGGTCGGCGACCTGCCGGCCAAGGCGTGGCAGCGGCAGCTCGCCGCCAACCTCGTCGCGCCCGCCGAACTCACCAGGCTGCTGCTCCCGCTGGTGCGGGCCGCCAAGGGCCACGTCGTCTTCGTCAACTCGGGCGCGGGGCTGCACGCGCACGCCAACTGGAGCGCGTACGCCGCGAGCAAGCACGGGCTGAAGGCGCTGGCCGACTCGCTGCGGGCGGAGGAGCACGACAACGGCGTCCGGGTGACGTCGGTCTACCCGGGGCGCACCGCCACGCCGATGCAGGAGAGCACCCACCAGCAGGAGGGCAAGGAGTACGACGCGTCCCGCTGGATCGACCCCGAGTCGGTCGCGACGGCCATCATCACCGCCATCGACCTGCCGCGGGACGCGGAGATCAACGATGTCTCGGTGCGGCCGGGCCGCTGAGGCGCCGCGGTGGGGCGCCCACAGCCGTCCGCTGCTCCGCGCCGCGGCGACGTACGCTGCATGAGTGACCACTGAAGCGAAGTCGACCGCGGCGGCCGGGTGCGGGTTCCGGGAGATCCGGGGGCTGGTGACCGAACTGAGCCGCCGGCTGGACGCCCATCAGCGCAGCCGGATCGCCGAGCTGGATCTGACGCCGACGCAGGCCAAGGCGCTGGAGGAGCTCGGCGAGCCGAAGACCGCGCGGGAGCTGGCCGCGGTGCTGTGCTGCGAGCCGCCGAACGTCACCTATGTCATCTCCAAGCTGGAGAAGCAGGGCATGGTCATACGTCAGCCGCATCCGCTGGACGGGCGCGCCAAGCAGCTCGTACTGACCGAGGCGGGGCGGGAGTTGCGGCTCGATCTGCTGCGCCGGATGGGTACGGCGTCACCGCTGGACCATCTCTCGCACGAGGAACGCGCCGCGCTGCGCGACGACCTGCTGAAGGCGCTGGGCCGGGCCGGCTGAACTCTGCCCGCGCGGCCCCTGGCTGACTCCTGCCCGCGCGGCCCGGTCCGTTGCGGGGATTCGTGTCCCACCCTTCCCCTCCGGGGTTTCGTATGCGTTCAGTAAAGTTATAGCTGTAACTATTGCCCGCCGTGATGGATACAGCTTTAACTAAATCCATGATCACTCAGAAGGCCGCGCCGCACGCGGTCGCAAGCGTGGCGCAGACCCCGTCGGACCGGCACCAGCAGCCCCGGGGCGGGCTCCAACTCCTCGTCCTGGCACTCGGTTTCGTGATGGCGAGCCTGGACACCGGCATCATGAACGTCGCCGCGAACGCCCTGCGTGCCCGGCTCGGGCTGAGCATGTCCGGCCTCACCTGGGTCGTCGACGGCTATGTCCTCGCCTTCGCCGCGCTGCTGCTGCTCGCCGGCTCGCTGGCCAAGCGGTTCGGGGCGCGCCGGATCTACCTCATCGGGCTCGCCGCCTTCACCGCCGCCTCGCTGCTGGGTGCCGCCGCGCCGAACGGCGACGTCCTGGTGGCGGCCCGCTTCGCGCAGGGCGTGGGCGCGGCGCTGTTCATGCCCAGCTCGCTGTCGCTGCTGATGAACGCGTTCCCGGAGCCGGCCCGCCGGGCGAAGATCCTCGGGATCTGGTCGGCGATCGTCTCCACGTCCGTAGCGCTCGCGCCGACCCTCGGCGGCCTCCTGGTGGGCACCCTCGGCTGGCGCTCCATCTTCCTGGTCAACCTGCCCATCGGCCTCGTGGGGCTGCTGCTCACCCGGCGGGTCGTCGCGGCCGTCCCGGGCCGGGGCTCGGCGCTCGGCGGCGGCGGTCATGTCCTGGGCCTGCTCGCCCTCGGATCGCTGAGCTACGCCCTCATCGAGGGACCGGACCAGGGGTGGTCCGCGCCGTCCGTCCTGGGCGCGTTCGCGGTCACGGTGGCCGCGGCGGCCGGGTTCGTGCTCCGCGAACGGACCTCCCGTTCGCCGATCCTGCCGGTCTCGCTCTTCGCGGACGGCAGCTTCTCCGCGGCCAATACGGTCGGCTTCCTCTTCAATTTCGCCTTCTACGGCGCCCTGTTCGTCCTCGGCCTGTTCCTCCAGACCGCGCGCGGCGCGAGCCCGGTGACGGCCGGGCTCCAGATGCTGCCGGCCGTCCTGGTCATCCCGTTCGGCAACATGCTCTACGCCCGGATCGGGCTGCGCATCGGCAACCGGGCCGCGCTGGCGGGGTCGCTGGCGGTCTCCGCCGCCGGGTACGTCCTGTTGTTCCTGATCCTCGCGCCCGGCCTGCCGTACTGGACGATCGCGGTGCTCCTCGCCGCCACCAACCTCGGCAGCGGGATCAGCTCCCCGGCGCTGACCGGTGTCCTGATGGAGGCCGCCGGACGCGAGCACGCCGACATCGGCAGCGCGACCCTCAACGCCAACCGCCAGATCGGCTCCCTGGTCGGCATCGCCGGGATGGGCGCGGTGCTGACCGCGGCGGGCGGCGGCTACCAGGGTGCGGGGTACGCCTTCGCGCTGACGGCGCTCGCACTGGCGGCCGCGGCCCTGACCGGCTGGCTGGGCGTACGCGGCCGGGGGTGACGGGGCGCCGGTCAGTCGGGCGGCGACGGGCCGGGCGCCGGCCGGGGCGACAGGGTGTTCGGCGGCCGGACGGGGTGGGCGTCCCCGCCCCGTCGCCGCATACCCTTCCTGGGTGAGCGAGAACAGCACGCAGAAGTGGCCCGCGGGCGCCGCGACCGGCATCGGGTCGATGCCGGGCGGCGATGCGCGCGAGGCGGCGAAGACCGTCACCGGATCGCTGGAGACCTTCCCGTATCTGCCGGAGCTCCCGGCCCGGGGGCCCGGCGCCGACATGATCGGACGCACCCTCGGGATGCTCGTCGAGGTCTACGGCCATGTGGAGCCGAGCGGCTGGCGGATCAGCGACCGGCCCGGCCGCGACACCCGGCGCGCCCACTCCTGGCTCGGCGAGGACCTCGACGCCCTGGAGGAGTTCACCCAGGGATACGAGGGGCCGCTGAAGGTCTCCGCCGTCGGCCCGTGGACCCTGGCCACCGCCCTGGAACTGCGCAACGGCGAGGCGGCCCTCAGCGACCCCGGGGCCTGCCGGGACCTCGCGGGGTCCCTGGCGGAGGGGCTGCGCGGCCATCTCGCCGACGTACGGCGGCGGGTACCGGGCGCCCAGGTCGTGCTGCAGCTCGACGAGCCGTCGCTGACCGCGGTGCTGCAGGGGCGGGTGAAGAGCGCGAGCGGCTACCGCACCCACCGGGCCGTGGACCGCGCGGTCGTCGAGGGCGCGCTGCGTGATCTCGTCGCGGTCGCGGACGGCGGCCCCGTGGTCGTCCACTCCTGCGCGCCCGAGGTGCCGTTCGCGCTGCTGCGGCGGTCCGGCGTCACGGGCATCTCGTTCGATTTCGCGCTGCTCACCGAGCGTGAGGAGGAGGCGATCGGCGAGGCGGTCGAAGGCGGTACGGCGCTGTTCGCGGGCGTGGTGCCGGGCGTGGACGGCCGATTGTCAGACCCTGCCGGTAGCGTCATGGGTGTCAGGACGCTGTGGCGCAGGCTGGGGCTGACGCCGGGGACTCTCAGCGAGTCCGTGGTCATCACCCCTTCGTGCGGGCTGGCGGGCGCTTCGCCCGGCTATGCCCGTTCGGTTCTCGCCCACTGCGTCCGGGCGGCGAGATCACTCGCAGACAACCCTGAGTGACCGCACTCGAGGACAACGGGAGGAATGACGGTGGCTGGCGAACAGCACGCAGCGGAGTCCACGGTGCCCGCGGCGGCGCGGGAGGAGCACGCGCAGCTCGCTGAGCAGATCGAGGAGCACCGCTTCCGCTATTACGTGAAGGACGCCCCGATCGTCAGCGATGCGGAGTTCGACAAGCTGCTGCGGTCGCTGGAGGCCCTGGAGGAGCAGTACCCCGAGCTGCGCACCCCGGACTCGCCGACCCAGAAGGTCGCCGGCGCGTACGCCACGGACTTCACCGAGGTCGAGCACCGCGAGCGGATGCTCTCGCTCGACAACGCCTTCGACGACGAGGAGCTGGCGGCCTGGGCCGAGCGCCTCGCCGGTGAGCTGGGCGGCGACCCCAGGAGCGCCGGGTACCACTTCCTGTGCGAGCTGAAGGTCGACGGCCTCGCCGTCAACCTCACCTACGAGAAGGGCCGGCTGACCCGCGCCGCCACCCGGGGCGACGGCCGGACGGGCGAGGACATCACGCCCAACGTCCGCACCATCACCGAGATCCCGCAGCGCCTCAAGGGCGACCGGGTCCCGGACCTGGTCGAGGTGCGCGGCGAGGTCTACTTCCCGATGGAGAAGTTCCTCGAACTCAACGAGCGGCTGGTCGCCGACGGGAAGCCGCCGTTCGCCAACCCCCGTAACGCCGCGGCCGGTTCGCTGCGCCAGAAGGACCCCAAGGTCACCGCCGGCCGCCCGCTGCACATGGTCGTGCACGGCCTCGGCGCCCGCGACGGCCTGGAGATCGGCCGCCTCTCGGAGGCGTACGACCTGCTCAAGGAGTGGGGCCTGCCGACGGCCACGCACAACAGGGTCGTCGATTCCCTGGCGGAGGTGCGGGACTTCATCGCGCACTACGGCGACGCCGACACCCGCCGCACGGCCGTGGAGCACGAGATCGACGGTGTCGTCGTCAAGCTGGACGAGATCCGGCTCCAGGGACGGCTGGGCTCCACCTCCCGGGCGCCGCGCTGGGCGATCGCCTGGAAGTACCCGCCGGAGGAGGTCAACACCAAGCTGGTCGACATCCGCGTCGGCGTCGGGCGCACGGGCCGGGTCACGCCGTACGCCGTGGTCCATCCGGTGACGGTGGCGGGGTCCGAGGTGGAGTTCGCGACCCTGCACAACCAGGACGTGGTCAAGGCCAAGGGCGTGTTCATCGGGGACACCGTGGTGATCCGCAAGGCCGGTGACGTCATTCCGGAGATCCTGGGGCCGGTCGTCGATCTGCGGGACGGCAGCGAGCGGGAGTTCGTGATGCCGGCGGAGTGCCCCGAGTGCGGGACGGCGCTGCAGCCCGCCAAGGAGGGCGACATCGACCTGCGATGCCCCAACGCCCGTTCCTGCCCCGCCCAGATCCGCGAGCGGCTGTTCTATCTGGCCGGGCGCAAGTGCCTGGACATCGAGAACTTCGGCTATGTCGCGGCCACCGCCCTGAGCCAGCCGCTGGAGCCGGCCGAGCCGCCGCTGAAGGACGAAGGGGATCTTTTCGGCCTCTCCATCGAGCAGCTGCTGCCCATCAAGTCCTATGTGCTCGACCCCGACTCCGGTCTGCCCAAGCGCGATCCCAAGACCGGTGAGGAGAAGATCGTCACCTTCTTCGCGAACCAGAAGGGCGAACCGAAGAAGAACGCCCTGGCGATGCTGGAGAACATCCAGGCGGCCAAGGCGCGCCCGCTCGCCCGGATCCTGACCGGTCTGTCGATCCGGCACGTGGGCCCGGTGGCGGCCGAGGCGCTGGCGCGGGAGTTCCGCTCCATCGACCGCATCCGGGACGCGGACGAGGCGGAGCTGGCCGCCGTGGACGGCGTCGGCCCCACCATCGCCGCCTCGTTGAAGCAGTGGTTCGCCGTCGACTGGCACCAGCAGATCATCGAGAAGTGGCGGGCCGCCGGTGTCCGGACGGAGGAGGAGCAAACGGGTGAAGAGGGACCGCGCACGCTGGAAGGCGTCACCGTCGTCGTAACGGGCACACTTCAGTCACACACCAGAGATGGCGCGAAAGAGGCCCTCCAGAAGCTCGGAGCGAAGGTGACCGGTTCCGTTTCGAAGAAGACCGGTTTCGTAGTGGTGGGCGACAACCCCGGCTCGAAGTACGACAAGGCCATGCAGTTGAAGGTCCCCGTCCTGGACGATGACGGCTTTGCAGTGCTGCTGGAACAGGGTCCCGAGGCGGCACGAGCGGTAGCTGTCACTCCGCCTGAGGAGGAGTGAGGTGTCACCCCATCGGCGCATACCAGATTGATCCCGGACGCCGGGTCGCATTCGGGCAACCGTCGCCGATCGCTGCCCGTGGCGGCCTTCCGCGGCCTAACCTTGAGGGGTGCGCCTGCCGTGGCGCGGGCACAGCCGGCTGTGAGAGGGATCGGAATGAAACCGACCGACAGCGCCGCTCCGGCGTCGCGGCTCCGGCGGCTCGTCGTGCCCGCGCTGCCCGCGACCATCGTCACCGTGGCGAGCCTCGCGCTCGCCACGGGCGTGATCCGGACCCTCGGCGAAGGTGACGCGCTGTTCCCCGGGGGGTCCGTGGGATGGTCGCTGGCGATCCTCACCGGCGTCATCGTCGGCCACCTGGTCGCGTTGGGCCGCGACCGCTGGTGGGGCGGCACGGGCTCGGGGGCCGCGCTCGCCCTCGCCGTCCTGCTGCTCCACGGCTGGGTGCCGGCCACCCTCGTCAGCCTCTCGGTCGTCGTCCTCGTCGGGGCCGCCCGCCGGCACCGCTGGCGACAGGCCGTGGTGCACGGCGCGGTGGACGTCCTCGGCATCGGCGCCGCGGCGCTGGGCCTGGCCGCGTTCGGCGTGGTCTCCAGCGTTCGCCACCCGTGGACGCCCAGGGCATGGGACCTGACCGTCCTGCCCGAAGTCCTGGTCACCGCCGCCGGCTACCTCATCGTCAGCCGCGGCCTGTTGTGGATCAGCCTCACCCCGCGCAGCGGCACACTGCCCGCCATTCCCCGAACGGCCGTCGTACGCCAGGCACTCGTCGGCATCGCGCTGCTCGGCATCTCCCCGCTGATCGCCGTCTGCGCCGTCCACGCCCCGCTGCTGCTGCCGCTGTTCGCGGTCCCGCTGATCGCGCTGGACTCCACCCTGTGGATAGCCCGGGCCCGCGCGGAGGAGCAGCTGCGCGATCCGCTCACCGGGCTGCCCAACCGCCAGTGGCTGCTGGAACGCACCTGGACCGCGCTGGACGAGGCCGAACGCGTCGGCGTCCGCTCGGCGCTGGTCCTCATCGACCTGGACCGCTTCCGTTCGGTCAACGACACCCTCGGCCACCTCGCCGGCGACCGGCTGCTGCTCCAGATCGCCGACCGCCTGCGGCACGCCCTCCCGCGCGGCGCCGAGGCGGCCCGGCTCGGCGGCGACGAGTTCGCCGTCCTGCTGCCCACCGCCGACTCCCTCACCAGCGCCCAGCGGGTGGCCCGCAACCTCGTCGCGGCCCTCGGCTCCCCCCTGGACCTCGACGGACTGACCCTCGTGCTGGAAGCCAGCGCGGGGGTCGCTGTCTTCCCCGACCACGCCCTGGACGCCGAAGGGCTGCTGCGCCGCGCCGATGTGGCGATGTACCAGGCCAAGCGGGACCGCAGCGGCGTCGAGCTCTACGAGGCCAAGCGGGACGGCAACACCCCCGACCGGCTCGGCCTGTTGGGTGATCTGCGGCGGGCCCTGGACGCCGGCGACGTCGAGCTGCACTACCAGCCCAAAGTGGGCTTCGACGGACATGTCGCCGGCCTGGAGGCACTGGTCCGCTGGGTGCACCCGGACCGCGGACGGGTACCACCGGACGAGTTCATCGCCATCGCCGAGTCCTCCGGCCTGATGCCCCGGCTCACCGAGTACGTCCTGGAGACGGCGCTCGCCCAGGTGGCGCGCTGGCGGGGGATGGGCCTTGAGGTGCCGGTCGCCGTCAACGTCTCCCCGCGCGATGTGCACTCCCCGGGCTTCGCCGGCGCCGTCGCCGCCCGGCTCGCCCGACATCGCGTCCCACCGGGCGCGCTCCAACTGGAGATAACCGAGCACGTCCTCCTGGAGGACCCGCAGCGGGCCGCCGACACCCTCGCCGCGCTCACCGCCCACGGCGTGAAGATGTCGCTCGACGACTTCGGGACCGGCTACTCCTCCCTGGTCCACCTGCGGCGCCTCCCGGTCAGCGAATTGAAGATCGACCGTTCCTTCGTGGCCCGGCTCGCCGTCGACACGGAGGACGCCGAGATCGTCCGCTGCACCCTGGACCTCGCCCACTCCCTCGGCCTCCTGGTCGTCGCCGAAGGCGTCGAGGACGACGAGACCTGGGAGCGGCTGCGCGACCTCGGCTGTGACGCCGTACAGGGCTGGCTGGTGGCGGCCGCGATGCCACCGGACGAGACCACGGCCTGGCTGAGGGCCCGCGGCGAGCGCGGTTGGCACCGCGAGTCGGAGACGGCCGCCCTGGCGGCGGAGAAGGCAGCTGAGCGCCCTTCGGGACAGGTCCTGAACTGACCCGGCCACCGGCCGTCCCGTGTCCCCGCTCCGACGAACACCCCGAATCCGACGTCGACGCCCCTACGGAGGACCCGACACCCCACCCGGCGCCGCAGCTCCCGCCCGGCCGGAGAGATGCGCCCACCGAGCCTGCCCGCGACGATCCCGAAGCCGACGATCCCGAGGCCGACGATCCCGGGGCCGGCGAAACGTAGGCCGACCCGCCGGCGGGGAGCACCGGCCCGGCCCGTCATCCGGCGACCGCCGGCCGGCCCCGGGCGCCGGCGGCCTGCGGCGGGCCCGGGTGCCCCCGCGGGAAAGCCCTGCGCGATTCCGCTGCGGTACGCAATAGGATTGGGGCCGCATATACAGCTACAGCCAAGAACACTCCGAGAACCAGCAGAGGATCGCTGCATGCCTGGCATCACGCGCGAGGAGGTCGCCCACCTCGCCCGGCTGGCACGTCTGGAGCTGAAGGCCGAAGAGCTCGATCACTTCGCCACGCAGCTCGACGACATCATCGGCGCGGTCGCCCGCGTCTCCGAGGTCGCCGACCAAGACGTACCGCCGACCTCCCACCCGCTGCCCCTGACCAACGTCATGCGGCCGGACGAGGTCCGTCCGTCGCTGACCCCCGAGCAGGCGCTGTCCGGCGCCCCGGCCCAGGAGCAGCAGCGTTTCAAGGTGCCGCAGATCCTGGGGGAGGAGTGACCGACATGGCAGACCTGATCAAGCTCACCGCTGCCGAGATCGCGTCGAAGATCGCCTCCGGCGAGCTCACCGCAGTCGAGGTGACCGAGGCCCACCTGGCCCGCATCGAGGCCGTCGACGAGAAGGTGAACGCCTTCCTGCACGTCGACCGTGAGGGCGCGCTCGCCCAGGCCCGTGCCGTGGACGAGAAGCGGGCGCGCGGCGAGAAGCTCGGCCCGCTGGCCGGCGTCCCGCTCGCGCTCAAGGACATCTTCACGACGGAGGGGATCCCCACCACCGTCGGCTCCAAGATCCTTGAGGGCTGGCTCCCGCCGTACGACGCCACGCTCACCAAGAAGCTCAAGGCCGCCGACGTGGTGATCCTCGGCAAGACCAACATGGACGAGTTCGCCATGGGGTCCTCGACGGAGAACAGCGCCTACGGCCCGACCGGCAACCCCTGGGACCTGACCAAGATCCCCGGCGGCTCCGGCGGCGGCTCCTCCGCCGCGCTCGCCTCCTTCCAGGCCCCGCTCGCCATCGGCACGGACACCGGCGGCTCCATCCGCCAGCCCGCCGCCGTCACCGGCACCGTCGGCGTCAAGCCCACCTACGGCGGCGTCTCCCGCTACGGCATGGTCGCCTTCTCGTCCTCCCTGGACCAGGGCGGACCCTGCGCCCGTACGGTCCTGGACGCGGCGCTGCTGCACGAGGTGATCGCCGGCCACGACCCGCTGGACTCCACCTCCATCGACGCGCCCGTCCCGGCGGTCGTCGAGGCGGCCCGCAACGGCAGCGTCGAGGGCATGCGGGTCGGCGTCGTCAAGCAGTTCCGCGGCGAGGGCTACCAGGCCGGTGTCCTGCAGCGCTTCGACGAGTCCGTCGAGCTGCTCAAGGAGCTGGGCGCCGAGATCGTCGAGCTGGACTGCCCGTCCTTCGACCTGGCGCTCGCGGCGTACTACCTGATCGCGCCGTCCGAGTGCTCCTCCAACCTGGCCCGCTTCGACGCCATGCGCTACGGCCTGCGGGTCGGCGACGACGGCACGAAGTCCGCCGAGGACGTCACCGCCCTGACCCGCGAGGCCGGCTTCGGCCCCGAGGTCAAGCGCCGCATCATGCTCGGCACGTACGCGCTGTCGTCGGGCTACTACGACGCGTACTACGGCTCCGCCCAGAAGGTGCGGACGCTGATCACCCGCGACTTCGAGAAGGCATTCGAGCGGGTCGACGTGATCGTTTCGCCGACCACGCCGACCACCGCCTTCCCGATCGGTGAGCGGGCCGACGACCCGATGGCGATGTACCTCGCCGACCTGTGCACGATCCCCACCAACCTGGCAGGCAACGCGGCCATGTCGCTGCCCTGCGGCCTGGCCCCCGAGGACGGGCTGCCGGTGGGCCTGCAGATCATCGCCCCTGCCATGGCCGACGACCGGCTCTACAAGGTCGGTGCCGCGGTCGAGGCCGCGTTCACCGGCAAGTGGGGCCACCCGCTGCTCGAGGAGGCACCTGCACTGTGACCGCCATGACCAAGAAGGCCAAGAACTTCAAGAAGTCCAAGTCCGGCCTGTACCTGTCCATCGGCAGCACCGCGTTCGGCGCCATCAGCGTCGCCAAGCAGGCCAAGCTGGCCCGCAAGGAGAACGACACGCTCCGCCTGATCGACGCCGCCGTTTCGGCCGCGGCGATCGTCACCGGCCTGGCGATCCTCTACCGCGAACTGAAGCGCCTGGGCGACGACGACGTCCTGCTGGGCTGAGAGGGATTGTTTCACCGTGACTGTCACTGACCTGGTGTCGTACGAGGACGCCCTCGCGACGTACGACCCCGTCATGGGCCTGGAGGTCCATGTCGAGCTCGGCACCAAGACCAAGATGTTCTGCGGGTGTTCCACGGCTCTCGGCGCGGACGCCAACTCGCAGACCTGCCCCACCTGCCTGGGCATGCCCGGCTCGCTGCCGGTCGTCAACGCGATCGGCGTCGAGTCCGCGATCAAGATCGGCCTGGCGCTGAACTGCTCCATCGCCGAATGGTGCCGCTTCGCCCGGAAGAACTACTTCTATCCGGACATGCCGAAGAACTTCCAGACCTCCCAGTACGACGAGCCGATCGCCTTCGACGGCTACCTCGACGTACAGCTGGAGGACGGGGAGATCTTCCGGGTGCACATCGAGCGCGCCCACATGGAGGAGGACACCGGCAAGTCGACGCACGTCGGCGGCGCCACCGGCCGCATCCACGGCGCCCGGCACTCCCTGCTGGACTACAACCGCGCCGGCATCCCGCTCATCGAGATCGTCACCAAGCCGATCGAGGGCGCCGGCGAGCGCGCCCCCGAGGTCGCCAAGGCGTACGTCGCCGAGCTGCGCGAGCTCATCAAGGCGCTCGGCGTCTCCGAGGCCCGGATGGAGCAGGGCCAGATGCGCTGCGACGTCAACCTCTCGCTGCGTCCCCACGGCACCGAGAAGTTCGGTACGCGCTCGGAGACGAAGAACGTCAACTCGCTGCGCTCCGTCGAGCGGGCCGCCCGGTTCGAGATCCAGCGGCACGCCGCCGTGCTCTCCTCCGGCGGCACGATCGTCCAGGAGACCCGTCACTTCCACGAGGAGGACGGCTCCACGACGCCCGGCCGGATCAAGGAGGAGGCGGAGGACTACCGCTACTTCCCCGAGCCCGACCTGGTCCCGGTGGCGCCCTCCCGCGAGTGGGTCGAGGAGCTGCGGGCCGGTCTGCCCGAGCTTCCCCGGGTGCGCCGCAACCGGCTCCGCGAGGAGTGGGGCATCAGCGAGCACGACATGCAGTCGATCCTCAACGCGGGCGCGGTCGACCTGATCGTGGCCACCGTCGAGGCCGGTGCGGACGCCGCCGCGGCCCGTAAGTGGTGGATGGGCGAGCTGGCCCGTCGTGCCAACGAGGACGGCGTCGAGCTGGCGGCCCTGCCGATCACCCCGAAGGACGTCGCGCGGGTCGCGCAGCTGGTCGCCGAGGGCTCCCTCAACGACAAGCTGGCCCGCCAGACCATCGAGGGCGTGCTGGCCGGCGAGGGCGACCCGGACACCGTCGTCGAGAAGCGCGGCCTCAAGGTCGTCTCCGACGAGGGCGCGCTGGGCACGGCCGTGGACGAGGCGATCGCCGCCAACGCCGGCATCGCCGACAAGATCCGTGGCGGCAAGGTGGCTGCGGCCGGCGCGCTGGTCGGCGCGGTCATGAAGGCCACCCGTGGCCAGGCGGACGCGGCGCGCGTCCGTGAGCTGATCCTGGAGAAGCTGGGCGTCGAGGGCTGACACCCGGTTCCCGCCGAAGCGGCCGTCCTTCCCACGGAAGGGCGGCCGCTTCGGCGTACCGGGGCCCGCCCCCGTCTCACCCGATCGGCCCGGTGCGGAATGCCAGGACGGCCCGCCGTGCTCTGATCGATGACGGGCCCCTTCGCGCGCGCGGGCGGGCCGCCCCTCAGCCAGTGGAGGAACGGTGCAGCAGCAGGCTCTTGCGTCGCGGATCGGCCGGATCGGCGTCTGGCACGGCGGGCTCGGCCGGATCCCGGCCGCCACCGCCCGCCGGGCGGCCGCCGAGATCGAGCAACTCGGTTACGGCGCACTGTGGTTCGGCGAAGGGCCCGGCACCAAGGAGGCGTTCAGCCACGCGGCGCTGCTGCTCGCCGCCACCGAGCGGATCACCGTCGCCACCGGCATCGCCAACATCTGGGGCCGGGACGCCGCCGCCGCGAACGGCGCCACGCACACCCTCGCGGAGGCGTACGACGGCCGTTTCCTGCTCGGCCTGGGTGCCAGCCACGCGCCGATCGTCAGCCTGCGCGGCCACACGTACGCCAAGCCGCTCGCCGCGATGCGGGACTACCTCGACGGGATGGACGCGGCCCCGTACGAGGGCCCGGTGGCCGAACCACCGCCGGCCCGGGTGCTGGCGGCACTGGGCCCGAAGATGCTGGAGCTGGCCCGGGACCGGGCGGCCGGCGCCCACCCGTACCTCGTGCCCACGGACCACACGGCCCGCGCCCGCGAGATCCTCGGGGACGGCCCGCTGCTCGCCCCCGAACAGGCCGTCGTGCTGGAGACCGACCCGGCGAAGGCCCGCGCCGCCGCCCGCGCCCACACGCGGTTCTACCTGGAGCTGCCCAACTACGTCGGCAATCTGCGCCGGTTCGGCTTCGACGACGACGACTTCACCGGCGGCGGCAGCGACCGGCTGGTCGACGCGCTCGTGGCCTGGGGCGACGTGGACGCCGTCCGGCGCCGCGTACAGGAACACCTCGACGCGGGCGCCGACCACGTGGCCCTCCAGCCGCTCGCCGCGGACGGCGACCTGGGCCTCGATCAACTCCGTGCGCTGGCACCGGCGTTGACCGGGTCCTGAGTCCTGGGGGCGGTACCCGCCGGCTGCCCGGACGGGGTGTCCTTGTGACTGATCGCCAGGTAGCCCACGAGCAGCACGATCGGCACGACGAGCGCCAGCGTGACCGGACCCGTCCCCCAGCCGAGGCCGCCGCGGGCGGTGGAGACGCCCATCCAGTCGGCGAAGGAGGCACCGAGCGGACGGGTCAGCACGTACGCCCACCAGAAGGCGGCGACGGCGTTGAGCCCGAGGAAGCGTCCGGACAGTGCGGGCACCGCGATGAGGGCCGTGAACAGGAGGCCGGAGGCCAGATAGCCCCAGTGCAGGGTGCCCGCGGTGAGGTCGCCGACCGCGGTGCCGAGGGCGAAGGTGGCGAGCACCGTCGCCCAGTAGAACGTCTCGCGGCGGCGGGTGCGGATGCTGTGGATGGACAGCGTTCCCTCGGACGCGTACCAGACGGTCAGCAGCGCGGCCAGTCCGAGCGAGAAGGCGATGACCGAGACCGGGTAGGGGATGCCGGCCACGACGTGCACGACATCGGCGGCCATGGTGCCGAAGACACTGACCATGACGATGGCGGACCAGTAGACCCAGGGCCGGTAACGGGTGGTCCGGAACTGGAGGACCAGCAGGGCCACCAGGCCGGCCAGCCCGAGGCTGCCGGCCGGGATCGGCCCGAGCGTCCGGCCGAGGTAGTCCGAGGCCGTCTCGCCCATGCCTGTGGTGAGTACCTTCACCCCCCAGAACAGGGCCGTGACCTGAGGTACCTTGCTCCAGCCCGGTCCGTTTCCGACCTGAGGCACGGGGGTGCGGGACCGCTCCCCGTGCACGGGCCGTGCCAGCGCCTCGCTGCTCGACTGCGCCATCGTCCTGTCCGCCCTCCCGGCGCGGTGCGCCGTGTCGGCAACCCTCTGCATGTCGGGCGCCGGTCAGCCGACCACGCGTGATAGCTGGTCACCGCCCGGACCCATCGTCTACAAGACTGTAGACGATGGGTCCGGGTGTGCCGCGGGCACCCGCACCCGTACGCCCGGGACGAGGGCGGGGCAGGGGCGGGTAAGCACGTGCGGGGCGGGTGCCGCGGCTACGAAAAGGGCTACGGCAGCCCGTGGACGTGCGGGCCGACCGCGTTCGACCAGGCATTGCCGTTCGCCGCGTCCCAGTTGGTGGACCAGGTCATGGCGCCCCGCAGGCCGGGGTACGTCTTCGCGGGCTTGAAGGAGCCGCAACCAGTGCCCTTGGTGAGGCAGTCCAGGGCCGCGTTGACGACGCCCGGCGCGACATAGCCGCTGCCCGCGCCACGCGTGGAGGCGGGCAGCCCGAGGCCCACCTGCGAGGGGTCGAGGCCGCCCTCCAGTTGGATGCAGGCCAGCGCGGTGAGGAAGTCGACCGACCCCTGGGAGTACACCTTGCCGTCGCACCCCAGCATGGAACCGCTGTTGTAGTACTGCATGTTGACGACGGTGAGGATGTCCTTGACGTTCAGCGCGGTCCGGAAGTAGCCGCCCGACGTCGACTGCATGTCGATGGTCTGCGGCGCCATCGTGAGGACGAGTTTCCCGCCCGCCTTCTGGGAGAGGGAGCGCAGCGCCTGCGTCATATAGGTGGGGTTGAGCCCGTTTTCCAGGTCGATGTCGACGCCGTTGAAGCCGTACTGCTGCATGAGGGCGTAGACGCTGTCGGCGAAGTTGGCGGCCGAGGCGGAGTCGTTGACGGAAACGGTGCCCTTCTCGCCGCCGACGGAGAGGACGACCGACTTGCCGGCCGCCTGCTTGGCCTTGATGTCGGCCTTGAACTGGTCGACGGTGTAGCCGCCGAGACCGGCCGAGTCGAGGTTGAAGGTGACGGCACCGGGCGTGGTCGTGGCGTCGGCGAAGGCGACCGCGATGATGTCGTACTGGCCCGGCACGTCACTGATCTTCTGGACGGTGGCGCCGTTGTTGAAGTTCTGCCAGTAGCCGGTGACCGCGTGCTTGGGGACGACGGGGTCGGTGCCGCCGCCGGACGGCGCGGTGGTCGCGGACACCTCCGCCGACCGTGCGGATTCCCCGGCCGCGTTGCCGGCGGTCACCTGGAAGCGGTAGGCGGTGGCGGGGGACAGCCCCGTGACGGTGGCCGAGGTGCCGCTCACCGTGCGGTCCTTGGCTCCGTCGCGGTAGACGGTGTAACCGGTGGCGCCGGCGACCGGGTTCCAGGACAGCGCGACCGACGACGACGTCACGGCGCCGGCGGCCAGACCACCGGGGGACGCCGGCACTCCGGGACCGGGGTCGGTGCCGCCCCCACCATCGGGCCCGAAGACGGTGAAGTCGTCGGCCAGATAGGCGGGTTGCCCGTACCACCCATGGGTGTAAACGGTGACGGAGGTGGTGGCGGGGCCGGTGGTGAACGTGGTCGCGAGCTGCTGCCAGTCGGTGGCGGACGGAGTCCATGTCGAGACGTCCGTGGTCCCGGTACCCGACGCGCCCAGATAGACGTACGAGCCCTGCACGTACGCGCTGAGCCGGTACGTCGCACCGGGCTTGACGGCGACGACCTGCGAGCAGGTGGCGTTGTCCGACGCGCTGGGCGTGGCCTTCAGCGCGGCGACGCCCCCGTGCACGGGCGAGCCCACGGTGCTGCCACTGCCCGCCGAACAGGTCCAGTTGCTCAGCCCGGCCTCATACCCGGCGTTCTTGGCCACATTGACGTCGGCCGCTGCCGCGCCTGTGGCTGCAGAGGCCGGAGGGACCGGAGAGGCCGAAGCCGGAGTGAGGGTGGCGGTCGTGGTGACCGCGGCGGTGGCGAGTACGGCCAGCAGCCCGCCGAACAGGCGTCTGTGGCGCGACGGTCGGGTGAGCGCGGTACGAGGCATACCTGTCTCCAGTGCCGAAGAGGGGGAGCCCGAAACCCGGGCAGAACTGCACGAGACGGTGGCCACCGCAACGAGGGCCGGCCCGAACACCGCTCCGGACACCGATCCGACACCGGTCCGACCCTGGCCACAGAATGGTTCAGACCAATGGGCCGGTCAAGGGGCGCGACAAGACCGAGTTCGGGTACGGAGCCGACCCGTCCCCGCCGCGCCCCGGCCAGGGTGCGACCGCTCAACTGCCTTGCATGCCAGGCCGGTTCCGTTGTCGGTGCGGTATGCCAAAGTAGGCCGACAACTGGCATGGAAGAGACCGAGGTCGGTAAGTGAATACGCCGCAGCAGGCGAACAACGGATTCGGTGGTGTGCCGTCGGGTGTGCCGCAGGACGGGCAGCCGGGGGGTTATCCGCCGCAGGGGCCGGGTGGGCAGGTGCCGCCAGGGCCGTACGGTCCGCAGGGTCCCTATGGAGCGCCGCCGCAGGGGCCGTACGGGGTGCCGCAGCAGGTTCCGTACGGGTACGGCGGGCCGGGGATGGTGCCGCAGCCGCCGCCGGCGCCCAAGAGCAATACGGGGAAGGTCTTGGGGATTGTCGGGGCGGTGGTGGGGGTCCTGGTCCTGGGTGGTGTGGCGTCGGCCGTGGTTCTCGGGGGCGGCGGCAGCGGGGGCGGGAGCAAGCAGTCCGCCGGGCCGAAGTACAAGATCACGGTGCCGCAGTCGCTGGTCGGCGGGAAGTACTCGCTGGCCAAGGACATCTCCAGCATGGCGGACGGCCAGGTGCCCCATGACGGAGTGAACGCGCACGGGATGCGTTCGGCGGGCGGTCAGTACACCGGCGGGACCAAGTCATTGGTGATGATGGGGATCTACGGCACCATCGATGACCCCGAGGAGGGCGTCAACCGCATGATCCATGGGTTGTCGAGCTCTCCGGACGTCGACGTCGTCGTGAGCGACAAGAAGTTCACGCCGAGCGGTGGCGGGGACCCGCTCTCGTGCGGGGTGGAGGTGAAGAGCACGGCAGGGCAGAAGATCACGCTGCCGTTCTGTGTGTGGGGGACCTTCAGCACGACGGTCAGTGTCGCGGAGACGGATGCTGCCGATCTGGGGAAGGACCCGCGGTCGATCGACCTCCAGGCGTTCGCCGATGACGCGAGCAGGATCCGGGCCGAGGTGCAGGTGCCGGCGGGTGGCTGACCATGGGTGATCCGGGCGCGAGGCTCCTTTTCCGGGTTGTGTGTGGTGAAGGCCACAAAGGGGGCAAAGGATCTTTTCGGGGTGTCACCCTGCTCTGATGAGGGCCCGGGGCCGCCTGCCTGATCGGTAGGTGGCGAGGGCCTCTGTACCCGTTCGTCCGCGCTCGGCACCACCCGTACCCGGGAGTTATCGACGCACAACCCGGGAAGCAGTCGAGGACCGTGACGGCTCTGGCTCGGTGGTGTCTCAGGCGCCGCATCGTGGTGATCGTTCTCTGGCTTGCCGCCTTCGCGGGCGTCGCGGTGGCCGCCGGGGTGAGCGGCGCCGCGTACTCGAATGACTACGAGGTGCCGGGGACCGAGTCCGGGCAGGCCGGCGCGCTGCTGGCGAAGGCTTTCCCCGGGCAGTCCGGGGACAGCGACACGATCGTGTGGCACACGGATCGCGGGACGGTGCGGGCCGGCGCGGTCGAGAAGACCATGCGGCGGACGCTGGGGGAGGTCGCTCGGCTGCCGGGCGTCGCCGAGGTGCACGGGCCCTACGGCAGGCATGCCAAGACGGACGTCGGCGGGGCGCAGGGTGCGCGGCAGATCAGCAGGGACGGGCGTACCGCTTATGCCGCGGTCGTGTTCGACCGGCCCACCGAGGAACTGGGCGTGGCGCAGGTCCGCAAGGTCGTCGAGACCGCGCGGGCAGCCAACGGGGACGGGCTGCAGGTCGAGCTGGGCGGCGCCGGGATCGCGCTGGCCGAGGCGCCGCGGGCGCAGCTGCCGGAGATGATCGGGCTGGGCGCGGCGGCCGTGGTGCTGTTCCTCGCCTTCGGGTCGCTCGCCGCGACGTTTCTGCCGATCGTCACCGCGGTGGCCGCGGTCGGGACGGCCTCGGCCGGGATCGCGCTGCTCAGTCATGCGATGACCGTCGCCGACTTCGCACCGATGCTCGGCAGTCTGATCGGACTCGGGGTCGGCATCGACTACGCGTTGTTCATCGTGACCCGGCACCGGAAGGGGCTCCGGGCGGGGCTGCCCGTCCAGGAGGCCGCCGAGCGCGCGGTGTCGGTCTCCGGGCGGGCCGTCGTCTTCGCCGGGGCGACGGTGTGCATCGCGCTGCTGGGGATGCTGGTCCTGCGGCTGAGCTTCCTCAACGGCGTCGCGCTGGCCGCCTCGCTCACGGTCGTGCTGACCGTCGCCGCGTCCGTGACCCTGCTGCCGGCGTTGCTCGGCGTGATCGGGATGCGGGCGCTCGGGCGGCGGGAGCGGCGGCGGCTGGCGGAGCAGGGACCGGGGCCGGAGCGTCACGCGGGGATCGCCGCCCGTTGGTCCGGATTCGTGGAGCGGCACCCGAAGCTGCTGGGGGTGGCCGCGGGCGCCGTCATGCTGACCCTCGCGCTGCCCACCTTCGGCCTGCATCTGGGGACCTCGGACCAGGGCAACAACCCGGCCACGTCGACGACCCGCAAGGCGTACGACCTGCTGGCGGGGGAGCGGACCGGCGACGGTCACGGAAGTGGCTTCGGGCCCGGGTTCAACGGGCCGCTGACCCTCGTCGGCACCCTCGACGGCCCCGGCGACCGGATCGCCTTCGACAAGCTGCCGCAGCGGCTGCGGCACACCCCCGGCGTCGCCCAGGTCGGCGGCCCGGAGTTCGACGGGAGCCGCAGCACCGGCGTGATCACCGTCGTACCGGACAGCTCCCCGCAGTCGCGACAGACCTCTGACCTGGTGGAACGACTGCGTAGCGAGGTCTTGCCGAAGGCTGCGGACGGGACCACGCTGCAGGTGCGGGTCGGCGGGGTCACCGCGAGCTATGACGACTTCGCGTCGGTGATCGTCGGCAAGCTGCCGCTGTTCATCGGTGTCGTCGTGGCGCTCGGGTCGATCCTGCTGCTGCTCGCCTTCCGCAGCATCGGCATCCCCCTCAAGGCGGCGCTGATGAACGTCGCGGCGGTCGCCTCGGCCTTCGGCGTCGTGGTCGCGGTCTTCCAGTGGGGGTGGGGCAGCGAGCTGCTCGGGCTGGGCAGTGCCGGGCCGATCGAGCCGTTCCTGCCGGTCATCATGGTGTCGGTGCTCTTCGGCCTGTCCATGGACTACCAGGTGTTCCTGGTCTCGCGGATGTACGAGGAGTGGCAGCTGACCCGCGACAACTGCCGGGCGGTACGGGTCGGCCTGGCCGAGACCAGCCGGGTGATCAACTCGGCGGCGGTCATCATGATCGCGGTGTTCGCGGCCTTCGTGCTGAGCGGTGACCGGACGATCGCGATGTTCGGGATCGGGCTGGCCTCCGCGGTCGCGCTGGACGCCTTCGTACTCCGTACGCTGCTGGTCCCGGCGCTGATGCACATGCTGGGCGGCGCCAACTGGTGGCTGCCGTCCTGGCTGGACCGGTGGCTGCCCCGGATCAGCATCGAACCGCCGCCGGAGCCGCAGGACGCGCCGGTCCCGCCCGGCCCCCGGGAGGGGGACAGGCCCCTGGTGGGGGCCTAGCCATTACCGTTGCGCGCGCCGGTCACCTGACGGGTGCGTCGAGGGCGAGCAAGTTGCCCTCGCTGTCACGGAACCAGGCGCCGCGCGCACCCCGCGCGCCCGTGCTCGGGTAGTTCCCCACGACCTCGACGATCCCGTCCTGCGTCCGCCCGCCGCCCAGCAGCCCCGGCAGCTCGACGTCCTCGAACACCACGCCGCGCCGCTTGAGCGCCGAGACGGCCGCCTCGATGTCGTCGACCTCCCACGCCATCTGCGTACAGGTGCCGGACGCGGCGCCCGCCGACCGGAACACGACGAACTCCGTCCCTCCGGTCCGGTACAGCAGCCCGCCGGGCCGTTCGTCGACGGGTTCCAGGCCGAGCCGCTCGGCGTAGAAGCGCCGCGCCCGGTCCAGGTCCTGGGCCGGCAGCCTGGTCACCGCGCGCGCCCGGGGCAGAATGTCGCTGTTGTCTGCATTCATGTCCCTACTGTGCCGTCAGTGACTGCCGGCAGGGCGGAGGCGGCGGCCGTCCGCCCGGTGCCGACCGTGCGGCGCACCCCCTCGACACGCCGTCCGACGCCCCGCGCCGCGGACATTTCCCCAGGTCAGTGCCGGTCTTCCGGTCTTCTCATCTCGCTCTCAGACGCGGCACCTACGGTCGCGCCCATGGGAACGACCAGGACGACCGAGAAGCGAACCGACGACGAGACCGTGCCCGCGCAGGCGGGTGGTGCGGCCACGGAGACCGCAGCGCTCCCGGAGACCACGGAGGCGGAGGCGGCGGCCAAGGCGAGCGCCAAGGCCGACGAGCGGACCGACGAGAACGCGATCCTCGCCGAACAGGACGAGTCCAGTGACGCCGAGGCGGAGGACGACACCGCCGACCTCGGTGACACGGAGGCGGACCACGCCTCCGCGCGGCCCGCTACCGGGGTCGCCGCCGGGGCCGGCGCCGTCGTCGCGGCGGGGCTCGGGCTGGCGTCCGTCACCGGCACCTGGCTCGGCACGCTGATGGCCGAGCGGCAGACGCTGATGGGGCAGATCAAGCTCCAGACGCACCAGGCCACCGACCAGATCTCCGCCATGTACGGCACCCCCTGGCACACCACCGCCCTGGTCAACGGCGTCTTCGCGCTGCTGGCCGGGATCGTCGCCGCGGTGGTGCTGAGCCGGCCGCGCGCCGGCTGGGTGCGGGCCGTCGCATGGGGCGGGCTGGCGCTCGCCGTGCTGGGGATCCTGATCTCCGCCGGCATGTACCTCGACCTGTTCGGGAGCATGCCCAGCATTCCTAAGGGTGCCGCGCCCGGTGCCTAAGGACCGCGGCGGCTCCTGAGGTCCCCGCGGGCCGGTTTCTAAGCACCGCCCGCGGGCAAAGATCGGGAACTCTCCCGATGTGGCCGACCCCCCTTGGAGACGAGGCTTGATCCCGTCAACGAGCCACGTCGTCCGAGGAGAGTCACCGTGTTCCACTACGAGCTGGAAATGCGCGTCCGTTACGAAGAGCTGCGCCGCGAGGCCCAGCGGCAGCACCTGGTGCGCGAGGCCCGCGCGGCCGGCCACGCCGGGCGTGCGGCCGGCCGTTCCGGGGAGAACGATGCCGAGGGGCGGGTGAGTTCCGGGCGGGGCGGGCGGTGGCGGGTACGCCGTGCCGCCGCCTGACCCGCCGCGGACGCCAGGGACCGGGGCCCCGCGGTGAATCCCACTGCCGGATTGTCAGACGCCTGTGCGATGCTCAGCAGCGTGGAGACCAGGTCCGTCAGTCCCGTGTTCGTCGGCCGCGCAGCCGAACTCGCCGCGCTGGGCGAGGCGCTCGCCCGCATCGCGGCGACCGGTGAGCCCCAGGCCCTGCTCATCGGGGGCGAGGCCGGGGTGGGCAAGACCCGCCTCATCGAGGAGTTCGCCGAGGCGGCCCGCGCCCGGGGCGCGCTGGTCGCCCTGGGCGGTTGCATCGAGATCGGCTCGGAGGGCCTGCCCTTCGCGCCGTTCTCGGCGATCCTGCACACCCTCAACTGGCACCTGCGCGACGAGCTCGCCGCGGCCGTCGCCGGCCAGGAGGGCGAACTCTCCCGCATCCTGCCCGAATTGGGCGAGACACCCGGCGACGCGCACGACGAGGAGATCGGCCGCGCCCGCCTCTTCGAGCTGACCGCCCGCCTGCTGGAGCGCCTCGCCACCGACCGTACGCTCGTCATCGTCGTCGAGGACCTCCACTGGGCCGACCGCTCGACCCGCGAACTCCTCGCCTACCTCCTGCGGGCCCTGCACGACGCCCGCGTCCTGCTCGTGGCGACGTACCGCTCCGACGACATCCACCGCCGGCACCCGCTGCGGCCCTTCCTCGCCGAGATCGACCGGATGCGGACCGTACGCCGCATCGAACTGGCCCGCTTCAACCGGGACGAGGTCCGCTCCCAGATAGCGGGGATCAACGGCAGCGCTCCCGAAGAGGACACCGTCGACCGGGTCTTCAAGCGCTCCGAGGGCAACGCCTTCTTCGTCGAGGAGCTGGCCCGCAGCCTCGCCGAGGGCTGTCTGCACGGCCTGAGCGACCCGCTGCGCGACCTGCTGCTGGTGCGCGTCGAGGCACTGCCCGAGGACGCCCAGCGAGTGGTGCGCACGGCCTCCGAAGGCGGCTCGACCGTCGAACACGAACTCCTCTCCGCCGTCTGCGGGATGCCCGAGGACGACCTCATCGCGGCGTTGCGGGCCGCCGTCGGCAGCAACACCCTCGTGCCCACCCAGGACGGCACGGGCTACCGCTTCCGGCACGCCCTCGTGCGCGAGGCGGTCGTCGACGACCTGCTGCCCGGCGAACGCACCCGCCTCAACCGGCGCTACGCCCAGGCCCTGGAGGCCGATCCGTCGCTGGTACGCAGCGACGTCTGCGCCGCCCGGCTGGCCAGCTACTGGTACAAGGCCCACGACGCCGCCAAGGCGCTGCCCGCCGTGCTCGCCGCCTCCGTGCAGGCCCGCCGCCGCCATGCCTACGCCGAGCAACTGCGGCTGCTCGACCGCGCCCTGGAGCTGTGGGACGACGCCCCGCCGGAGGTCCGCCAGGGGGTGCGCCCGGTCGACTACACCGAGGCGTACCCGGCCTGCGGCTGCGACGACGACGCGCTGCGCTTCCTCGACCTGCTCGCCGAGATCGCGGTGGCCGCCCGGCTGTCCGGCGACAGCGAGCGGGCCTTCACGATCGCCAAGCGGGCCCTGCGGTCCCTGCGCGAGGAGAACGACCCGTTGCGCACCGCCTGGTTCCTGGTGCAGCGCTCCCGGCTGTGCCAGGGCACCGGCCGCGGCAACGGCTGGGAGGACCTGGGCCGGGCGCAGGAGCTGGTGCGCGGCCTGCCGCCGTCCTCGGTGCACGCCGAGGTGATGGCCGCCGTCGCCGGCTGGTCGGCGCTGCACGACCCGGGCCCGGGCGCCTACACCACCGCCGAACGCGCCGTGGAGCTCGCCCAGTTGGTGGGCGACGAGGAGGCCGAGCTCAACTCCCGGGTGACCCTCGCCGGGCTGCGGATCGACTCCGGCGAGGTCGACGAGGGCCTCACCGACCTCCGTACGGCCCTCGGCCGCGCCGTCGACTGCGGCTACTTCGCCGTCATCGGACGCGGCCACGTCAACCTCCCGTCCGCGCTGGAGGGCGTCGGCCGCTCGCGCGAGGCCGTCGAGGTCACCGAGCAGGGCGTCCGACTCACCACCCACTACGGCCTGAAGGACACCACCAGCTGGGTGCTGGGCAACCGCGCCGAATCGCTCCACTCGCTGGGCCGTTGGGAGGAGGCGGGCCGGGCCGCCACCGACGCCCGCCGCCTCGCCCAGAACCGCCGCGGCATGGCGCTGGCCGCCAACCACCTCGCCGCCCTCGCCCTGGACCGCGGCGACCTCGCCGAGGCCGAGCGCGAACTGGTCGTCGCCCGCGAGTACTACGGCACCCACGATCCGCAGCCGCAGCACGCCCTCCCCATGGCGCGGCACGCCCTGCGCATCGCCGCCCGCCAGGGCCGGCTCCTCGATGCCCGCGCCATCCTCGGACAGGCCCTGGAAGGCGGTTTCCCGCCCGGCATCCAGCGCTACGCCTGGCCGCTGCTGTGGTGGGCGGCCGCCGCCGAGTCGGACGCCCGCGGCCTGCCGGCCGCCGAAGCGGGCCGGCCCGCCGTCCTCGCCCGCATCCGGGACGCCGCCAAGAAGCTGCCCCGCGTCGCCCCGGTGTGGGAGGCGTACGGCCTCGCGGTCGACGCCGAACTCCGCCGCGCCGAGGGCCGCGAGGCCCCCGACGCCTGGGCCGCGGTGGTCGCCGCCTTCGAGCCCCTGGAGCGCCCGCACGAACTCGCCCGGTCCTGCTACCGCTGGGCCGAGTCCCTGCTGCACAGCGGCGAGCCGGCCACCGCCGGACTGGACGGCCGCACCCCGCGCGAGGCCGCCGTCCTGCTGCTCGCCCAGGCCCGCACCGCCGCCGATGCGATGGGCGCCCGGCCGCTCGCCGAGGAACTCGCCCAGCTCGCCCAGCGCGCCCGGATCCCGCTGCCGGGCCTGATACCGCCGCAGCCGGCGGCACCCGACGCCGGCGCCGCGGACGCCGGGGACGCCCCCTCCGCCGCGGCGCTCGGGCTCACCCCGCGCGAGCGGGACGTGCTCCGCCTGGTCGCCGAGGGGCGCAGCAACCGCCAGATAGCCGACGCCCTGTTCATCTCGCCGAAGACCGCCAGCGTGCACGTCTCCAACATCCTCGCCAAGCTGGGGGTCTCCGGCCGTGGCGAGGCGGGCGCGGTGGCCCACCGCCTGCGCCTGTTCGGCGAACCGGCCCCGAGCTAGGCCGGCCCCGCCGCGCCGAAGGTCAGGTCACCTTCAGGCGCAGGATCCGGTCGTCGCCCTTGTGCGGCGTGCCCCGGCCGTCCGTGTCGCTGGTGACCAGCCACAGGCCGCCGTCATCGGTCGCGACGACCGTCCGCAGCCGCCCGTAGGTGCCCTTCAGGAACGCCTCGGGCGCCGCGACCGGCTCGGTGCCGTTCAGCGCGATCCGCCACAGCCGTTCGCCGCGCAGCGAGGCCATCCAGATCGACCCCTTGGCGTAGGCGATGCCGCTGGGGGAGGCGTCCTTGGTCTTCCACACCTCGACCGGGTCGGTGAAGCCGGCGCCCGTCTGCCCGCCCTTGGCCTTGCCCTCGACCTCCGGCCAGCCGTAGTTCCGGCCCGGCTCGATCAGATTGAGCTCGTCCCAGGTGTCCTGCCCGAACTCCGAGGCCCACAGCCGGTGGTCGCTGTCCCAGGCCAGGCCCTGCACATTGCGGTGCCCGTAGTCGTAGACCACCGAGTCCGCCGCGGGGTTGCCGTGCGCGGGCTCGCCGTCCGGCGTCATCCGCAGGATCTTGCCGCCCAGCGACGCCTTGTCCTGCGCCAGCCCCTTGTCGCCGGTCTCGCCGGTACCGGCGTAGAGCATCTTGTCCGGGCCGAACGCGAGCCGTCCGCCGTTGTGGATCTGGCCCTTGGGGATGCCCCGCAGGATCGTGTCCGGCGCGCCGAGCTGGTCGCCCGCGGGGCGCTTCTCGTCGTAGATCATGCGGGCGATGCGGTTGTCGGACGCGGTGGTGAAGTACGCGTACACCTGGTGGTCCGTGCCGAACGTCGAGGACACCGCGATGCCCAGCAGCCCGCCCTCGCCGCCGGGGTCCACGCCCGGCACCGAACCCAGCTCGGTGGTCTTGCCGCCGTCCGCCGCGACCCGGACGATCTTCCCGGTGTCACGGGAGCCGACCAGCAGGTCGCCGCCCGGCAGCACCGCCACGCCCCACGGGGACTTCAGCCCGGTGGTGAGCGTGGCGGTCACCTTCACCGAGCCCTTGGCGGGCGGCGCGGTGGCGGACGGCGTGGCGCTCGGTGCGCCGGCCCCGGCGGAGGCACCGGGGCTCTTCGCCGGGGCGGGGGTACTCCCGCCCCCCTGGGGCAGCCCACCGCCCGACGAGCAGCCCGCTGCCAGGAGCAGCGAAGCGGCGGCCAACAGGGTGGTGAGGGAACGGCGTTGCACGGCGGGGATCCTCTCGTCGTCCGGGCTGGCACCACCCCACCACATCGCGGGCCCGCGCGGGGGCTACCAGGACTGCCGCGCCGGCGGCAGCGCCGCGATCTCCGCCAGGTCCTCCCGGGTCAGCCGCAGCTCCGCGGCCTTCGCGTTCTGCGCGGCCCAGCGCTCCTTCTTCGTCCCCGGTACGGGGACCACGTGCCGGCCCTGGGCGAGCACCCACGCCAGGGCCACCTGCCCCGGTGTCGCGCCGTACCGGGCGCCGACCCGCCGCAGCCCGGCCACCACCGGCTGGTTGGCGGCCATCATCTCCGCGGTGAAGCGCGGATGGCGGGCCCGTATGTCCTCCGGTTCGAAGCCCTGCCCCGGGGTGAGGGTGCCGGTCAGATAGCCGTTGCCCAGCGGCATCGCCGCCAGGAAGCCGACACCCCGCGACTCGCACCACGGCAGCAGCTCCTCCAGCGCCTCCGGCGACCACACCGACAGCTCGGCCTGCACACTGCTGACCGGGAACACCTGCTGAATGCGCTCCAGTTGGGCGAGCGTGAGGTCGTGCATCCGCGAGCGCGCCCGCAGCCCCGACCCCCGCACCGTACGGGTCGCGCGGGCCTGCCGTACCGCCCGCGCGCCCACCGCGCACAGCCCCAGCGACCGCACCTTCCCGGCCGCCACCAGCTCCGCCATCGCCCCCCAGGTCTCCTCGATGGGCACCTCGGGATCGGCGCGGTGCAGCTGATAGAGGTCGATCCGGTCGGTCTGCAGCCGGCGCAGCGAGGCATCGCAGGCACGCTTGACGTAGCCGGGCCGCCCGTTGGCGACGATGTGCTGCTCACCGACCAGCAGCCCGCACTTGGTCGAGACGAACGCCTCCGCGCGCCGCTCCCTGAGGACCCGTCCCACCAGCAGCTCGTTGGTGAACGGCCCGTACATGTCGGCGGTGTCCAGCAGGCTGCAGCCCCGGTCCAGTGCGGTGTGCACGGCCCGCAGCGAGCTCTCCCCGCTGCGCTGCGACTCGGTGTACCCCCAGCTCATCGGCATGCAGCCGAGCCCTATGGAGCCCACTTCGAGGGCCGCCGCACCGATTGTCCTGCGCTCCACCTGGTTGTGCCTCCGTCCCCTCGCCCCCGGTCAAGGGCCAGACCAAACTAACGTCTGAGCAGAACATCTCTTCGCATAGCCTCGAGCCATGGCAACCGCAGACCAGCGCACCGATGCGAACGACGTATGGCTCCCGATTCCCCCCGGTGAGATCGAGGGCCTCCCCGAGGGTCTCCACTACGTGCACTGGGACGCCGGCCCCGACTACCCGGCCGACCCGGCCCGGTGCGTCTTCTACGCCGTCCCCTACATGAAGGGCGCCGAAGTCAGCCTGCGCCCGCTGTCCCGGATGAGCCGGGTGCGGGTGGTGCAGACCCTCACCGCGGGTATCGAGCACATGCTGCCCGGCCTCGCCCAGCTGCCGTCCGGTGCCCAACTGTGCAACGCCCGCGGGCTGCACGACGCCAGCACCGCCGAGCTCGCGCTCACTTTGATCCTGGCGGCGCTGCGCGACGTCCCCGGGTTCGTACGGAGCCAGGACGCGGGGGAGTGGCGGCCGGGCTTCCGGCCCGCCCTCGCCGACAAGTCGGTCCTCATTGTGGGCTATGGTTCGATCGGCAGTGCCATCGAGGACCGGCTCACGCCTTTCGAGTGTGCGCGGGTGGTGCGCGTCGCTCGCACCGCGCGTGACACTGTGCGCGGTCCTGTGCACCCATTCTCCGACCTGTCCGCCCTCCTGCCCGCGGCGGACGTCGTGGTGCTGGCCACGCCGCTCACCGAAGAGACCCGTGGCCTGGTCGGAAGCGGTTTTCTGGCGCGGATGAAGGACGGCGCCCTGCTGGTGAACATCGCCCGCGGCGGGATCGTCGACACCAAGGCGCTGCTCGCCGAACTGGAGTCGGGGCGGCTGCGCGCGGCGCTCGACGTCACGGATCCGGAACCCCTGCCCGCCGGACATCCGCTGTGGCACGCTCCCGGCGTGCTCATCACTCCACACGTCGGTGGCCCCAGTTCTGCCTTCCTGCCCCGTGCGAAGCGGCTGCTGCGGGACCAGTTGACGCTTTTCGCGGCCCGCGAGCCCCTCCGGAACGTGATCGCCACCGCCGACTGAAACGGGTTGCGCGTAGCACTACGAGGCCGTACGACTGCGGGGGGTATTCAAAAACTCGCCCCCGTCACGCTCCGTAGAAGTGCTATGTCGCTGAGTGACGGAACTGGTGTATCGTCCGAGCGGGGACAGCGCCGGACGAAAGCGGCGCAGTGTGAAAGATCCGGAACGCGAGGGGGGCGACGGGCGATGGACGGCCGATGGACGATCCGTGAGAGGCGCTATCCACAAGCATTCGCGGGGACGCGGCGACGACCCCAGGCGCACCGCTCGCGGTGGCAGCCGGTACGGGACAGCGGGAGAGCGCGGTGAGCGCCCCCGGAGCGATGCTCTCCCGGCCCCCGGTGCCGGCCGGCAGTCCGCCCAGCGCGGTGCCGCAGGTCGTCCTGGCCGTGGTCTGCGGCGGTTACGCGCTCGGTGCCGCGCTCGGCTGGGGCTCCCACGAAGTCGCCCTGTTCATGGGGGACTTCGGGCTCAGCTTCGCCGCGCTGGTGGCGGCCGTCTCCTGCGGTCTGTACGCCCGCCGGCACCGCAGCCGGTTCCGCCCGGCCTGGCTGCTGTTCGCCGTCTCCTCGGGGATGGCCGGCCTCGGCAACGGCGTATGGGGCTGGTACGAGGTCGTCAAGGGAACGCCGGTCCCCAGCCCCTCGCCGGCGGACTTCTGCTTTCTGCTGTTCGCGCCGCCGGCCATCGTCGGCCTGCTGGTGCTCGCCAAGCGGCCGGTGACCAGGGCCGGTTGGGTCTGCCTGGGCCTGGACTCCTGGCTGATCGCCGGGTCGCTGCTCACCCTCTCGTGGAGCCTCGCGCTCGCCCACACCGCCCACTTCCAGGGCCGCAGCGTGGCCCAGTGCGCGCTGTCGCTGGCGTATCCGCTGCTGGACATCGTGCTGGTGAGCATGGTGCTCGTGCTGCACTTCCGGCGCTCCTCGGTGCACCGCTCCGCGATCAACACCGCGGTCGCGGCACTGGCGTTGACGGTACTGTGCGACGCCCTGTTCAGCTCGCCGCTGCTGCGTGAGCACTACCGTTCCGGCCAGATCCTGGACGCCGGATGGTTCGCCGGCTCGATGCTGCTCGCGTACGCCCCCTGGGTCGCCCGGCGGGCCGGCGAGGAGGACCCGGAGGAGCTCGCGCCGGCCGTCGCCCGCCCGGAGCCGCACGGCAACCGCCCGATCGCCGGCTCGCTCGCCGCGCTCACCCCGTACCTCGCCGCCGCGGTCTGCACGCTCGGCATCCTCACCAACGTCCTGGACGGGCGCCGGATCGACCGGGTGGTGCTCTTCACGGGCTGCACGGTCGTCCTCGCGCTGGTCGTCCGCCAGGGCATCATGCTGCTCGACAACATCACCCTCACCCAGGAGCTGGCCCAGAAGGAGAACCACTTCCGCTCCCTGGTGCAGGGCTCCAGCGACGTCATCATGATCGCCGCCCCTTCCGGTGTGCTGCGCTACGTCAGCCCGGCCGCCGCCGGTGTCTACGGGCGGGACGCCGACGAACTGGTCGGCTCCGAGCTGGCCTCGCTGATCCACCCCGAGGACCTGGGACGGGTCGTCCACGAGGTCCGCAGATTCCTCGCCGCCGACCCGCAGGACGAACCGACCACCCGCATCGAGTGCCGTTTCCGGGCCGGCGCGCGGCGCTCCGGCGGCGACGGCTGGCTGAACGTCGAGTCCACGGTCAACCGCCACCACGGCGGCCTGATCTTCAACTCCCGTGATGTCACCGAACGGGTCCGGCTGCAGGCCCAGCTCCAGCACAACGCCTCGCACGACGCGCTGACCGACCTGCCCAACCGGGCGCTGTTCACCGAACGGGTCACCAAGGCCGTCACCGGCCGCCGGGCCAGCGACCACGACACCGCGGTGCTCTACATCGACCTCGACGGCTTCAAGCAGGTCAACGACACCATCGGGCACCAGGCCGGGGACGAGCTGCTGGTGCAGGCCGCCCGCAGGCTCGGGGACTCGGTGCGCTCCGGGGACATAGCGGCGCGGCTGGGCGGCGACGAGTTCGCCGCGCTGATCACCGGGGACGGCACCCGCGACCACGCGGCCCGCGAGTTCCGCATCCTGGAGATCGCCGACCGGCTGCGCATCAAGCTCTCCGAGCCGTACCGCATCGACGGCCGGGACGTCCGGGTGGCCGCCAGCATCGGCGTGGCCTTCGCGGAGCCCGGCGTCACCCCCGCCGGTCTGCTGCGCAACGCCGACCTCGCGATGTACCGCGCCAAGCAGGCAGGCAAGGGCCGGGTGGAGCTGTACGCCCCGCAGATGCAGGACGAGGTGGCGCACCGCGCCGAGCTCGCCACCAAGCTCCGTACCGCGCTCAACGACGGCGCTTTCGCCTTACTGCACCAGCCGGTGGTCGAGCTGGCGACCGGGCGGGTCACCGCGGTCGCGGCGCACGCCCGCTGGCGCTCCGACGAGGGCATCCTCTTCACGCCGGCCGAATTCCTGCGGGTCGGGGACCGCGGCCGGTTCACCGACGACGGCAACCGCGCCGCCGAGCTGGACCGCTGGCAGCTGGAGGAGGCCGTCGCGCAGGCGGCCGCGCGCCACCGCGCCGGGCACCAGATCCCGGTCGCCGTCCGGCTCTCCGCCCGGCGGCTGCTGGACCGGGCGCTGTCCCCCAAGGGCGTCGAATCGCTGCTCGCCCGGCACGGCCTGCCGTCCCGGTCGCTCGTCCTGGAACTGTCCGAAAGTGACCCCCGGCTCCCGCTGGACGACCTGGAGCGCAGGCTGGTCGCCCTGCACCGGCTCGGCGTACGGATCGCCCTGGACGGCTTCGGCACCGGGTACGCCGCGATCAGCGCGCTGCGCCGGCTGCCCATCGACGTGCTGCGGCTGGACCGCGGGCTGGTCGACGGGGTCGTGGAGTCCGCCCGGCTGCACAAGATCACCGCCGGTCTGCTGCGGATCGCCGGTGACCTGGGCCTGCAGTCCGTCGCCGACGGCGTCGACCTGCCCGAGCAGATCCTCGCGCTGCGGTCCATGGGCTGCACCCACGGGATGGGTCTGGCCTTCTCCGGCCCGCTCGACGAACACCGGCTGCGCCGGACGCTGACGCACACCGGCTACCCGGTGCCCGAGCTGCCCGGCCAGAGCCGCGAGGTGGTGCTCAGCGGCCGTGGCGTGACGGTGCGGCACGGTGGTCCGGCGGGCCCGGATTCGCTCGTGCATCCGCCATTGCGCTCAAATAGTGAGACCTCTGTCCCACCCACTTGACACTCGGTGCACGGCGGGGGGAGGGTCAGTGCCATGCGCACCCGAATTCTCGTACTTGGAAAGCGCGTCGGCTGAAGCTGGGCCCTGAAGAGACCCAGCTGACCGCACCGACGCGCTCCCCTCGCTTGCCACATGGCACGGGGGGTTTTTTGTTGCACAGCAACCTCACAAATCCCGCCAAAACCCTCAGCTTCGAGAAGAGACGCAGATGACCGAGCAGGCCACCGGGGCCCACCATCCGCAGCCGCGGGCCCGTACCGCCGGCGGACCGCAGCAGCCCGCGACCGTCGAGCACGTCACGGGTGCGCAGTCCCTGATCCGTGCGCTGGAGGAGGTCGGGGCCGACACCGTGTTCGGCATTCCCGGCGGTGCGATCCTGCCGGCGTACGACCCGATGATGGACTCCTCGAAGGTCCGGCACGTCCTGGTGCGCCACGAGCAGGGCGCCGGCCACGCCGCTACGGGATACGCCCAGGCCACCGGCAAGGTCGGCGTGTGCATGGCGACTTCGGGGCCGGGTGCCACCAACCTCGTCACCCCGATCGCGGACGCCCACATGGACTCGGTCCCGCTGGTCGCGATCACCGGTCAGGTCGCGTCCAAGGCGATCGGTACGGACGCCTTCCAGGAGGCGGACATCTGCGGCATCACGATGCCGATCACCAAGCACAACTTCCTGGTCACCGACCCCGCCGAGATCCCGCGGACGATCGCCGAGGCGTTCCACATCGCCTCCACCGGCCGCCCCGGCCCGGTCCTCGTCGACATCGCCAAGGACGCCCTCCAGGCGCAGACCGTCTTCCGCTGGCCGCCGCACACCGAGCTGCCCGGCTACCGCCCGGTGACCAAGCCGCACGCCAAGCAGATCCGTGAGGCCGCCCGGCTGATCGTCGAGTCCAAGCGCCCGGTGCTGTACGTCGGCGGCGGCGTGCTCAAGGCCGGCGCCACCGCCGAGCTGAAGGTGCTCGCCGAGCTGACCGGCGCGCCGGTCACCACCACGCTGATGGCGCTGGGCGCCTTCCCCGACAGCCACCCCCAGCACGTCGGCATGCCCGGCATGCACGGCGCGGTCACCGCGGTCACCGCGCTGCAGAAGTCGGACCTGCTGATCACCCTCGGCGCCCGCTTCGACGACCGGGTGACCGGCAAGCTGGACTCCTTCGCGCCGTACGCCAAGGTCGTGCACGCCGACATCGACCCGGCGGAGATCGGCAAGAACCGCGCCGCCGACGTGCCGATCGTCGGTGACGCGCGGGAGGTCATCGCCGACCTGATCGTCGCCGTCCAGGCCGAGCACGACGCCGGCCACAAGGGCGACTACACCGCCTGGTGGAAGGACCTCAACCGCTGGCGCGACACCTACCCGCTGGGCTACGAGCAGCCGGACGACGGCAGCCTCTCCCCGCAGCAGGTCATCGAGCGCATCGGTCAGCTCGCGCCGGCCGACACGATCTACGCGGCGGGCGTCGGCCAGCACCAGATGTGGGCCGCCCACTTCATCCACTACGAGCAGCCCGCCACCTGGCTGAACTCCGGCGGCGCCGGGACGATGGGCTACGCCGTGCCGGCCGCCATGGGAGCCAAGGCCGGGCAGCCGGACCGCACGGTCTGGGCGATCGACGGGGACGGCTGCTTCCAGATGACCAATCAGGAGCTGGTCACCTGCGCGCTGAACAACATCCCGATCAAGGTCGCGATCATCAACAACGGCGCGCTGGGCATGGTCCGCCAGTGGCAGACCCTCTTCTACAACCAGCGCTACTCCAACACCGTGCTGCACAGCGGCCCCGACGCCGACGGCAAGCAGCCGAGCGCGGGCACCCGCATCCCGGACTTCGTGAAGCTGTCCGAGGCGATGGGCTGTGTCGCGATGCGCTGTGAGGACCCGGCCGAGCTGGACGCGGTCATCGCCAAGGCCAACGCGATCAACGACCGCCCGGTCGTGGTCGACTTCATCGTCCACGAGGACGCCCAGGTGTGGCCGATGGTCGCCGCCGGCACCTCCAACGACGAGGTCATGGCCGCCCGGGGCGTGCGTCCCGACTTCGGCGACAACGAAGACGACTGAGACGACGAAGAGCGAAAGAGAGAAGACCATGTCCAAGCACACGCTCTCCGTCCTGGTGGAGAACACCCCCGGCATCCTGGCCCGGATCGCCGCGCTGTTCTCCCGCCGCGGCTTCAACATCGACTCGCTCGCGGTCGGCGTCACCGAGCACCCCGACATCTCCCGCATCACCATCGTGGTCAGCGTCGAGTCGCTGCCGCTGGAGCAGGTCACCAAGCAGCTCAACAAGCTCGTCAACGTCCTGAAGATCGTCGAGCTGGAGCCCGGCGCCGCGATCCAGCGCGAGCTGGTCCTGGTCAAGGTCCGCGCGGACAACGAGACCCGCTCGCAGATCGTCGAGATCGTCCAGCTGTTCCGCGCCAAGACCGTGGACGTCTCCCCGGAGGCCGTGACGATCGAGGCCACCGGATCCAGTGAAAAGCTGGAGGCGATGCTCAAGATGCTGGAGCCGTTCGGCATCAAGGAGCTGGTGCAGTCCGGCACCATCGCCATAGGCCGTGGTGCCCGGTCCATCACCGACCGTTCGCTGCGCGCCCTGGACCGTACGGCCTGATCCTCCCGGTCCGCCGCGGCCCGGTACCGGACCGCATGGCGAGACCCACCGACCTTCCTCACCCCGCCCGACGTACTGTGTGGGCACCCGCTAGATCCAAGGAGATACCCGAAGTGGCCGAGCTGTTCTACGACGACGACGCCGACCTGTCCATCATCCAGAACCGCAAGGTCGCGGTGATCGGCTACGGGAGCCAGGGCCACGCCCACGCGCTCTCCCTGCGTGACTCCGGCGTCGACGTGCGCGTCGGCCTCCACGAGGGCTCCAAGTCCAAGGCGAAGGCCGAGGAGCAGGGCCTGCGCGTGGTGACCCCCGCCGAGGCGGCGGCCGAGGCCGACGTCATCATGATCCTCATCCCGGACCCGATCCAGGCGAAGGTCTACGAGGAGTCCATCAAGGACAACCTCAACGACGGCGACGCGCTGTTCTTCGCCCACGGCTTCAACGTCCGCTTCGGGTTCATCAAGGTCCCGGCCGGCGTGGATGTCGCCCTGGTCGCCCCCAAGGGTCCGGGCCACCTGGTGCGCCGCCAGTACGAGGAGGGCCGTGGCGTTCCGGCGATCGCGGCCGTCGAGCAGGACGCGTCGGGCAACGCGTTCGCGCTGGCGCTGTCGTACGCCAAGGCCATCGGCGGCACCCGTGCGGGCGTCATCAAGACGACCTTCACCGAGGAGACCGAGACCGACCTGTTCGGTGAGCAGGCGGTGCTGTGCGGCGGTGCGTCGGCGCTGGTCAAGGCCGGTTTCGAGACCCTGGTCGAGGCGGGCTACCAGCCGGAGATCGCGTACTTCGAGTGCCTGCACGAGCTGAAGCTCATCGTGGACCTGATGTACGAGGGCGGTCTGGAGAAGATGCGCTGGTCGGTCTCGGAGACCGCCGAGTGGGGTGACTACATCACCGGTCCGCGCATCATCACCGACCAGACCAAGGCGGAGATGAAGAAGGTGCTGACGGAGATCCAGGACGGCACCTTCGCCAACAACTGGATGGCGGAGTACAACGCCGGTCTGCCGAAGTACAACGAGTACAAGAAGGCTGACGGGGACCACCTGCTGGAGACCACCGGCAAGCAGCTGCGGAAGCTGATGAGCTGGGTGGACGACGAGGCGTAAGCCAACTGGACGGGGGGTCGCGAAGCAACTCGCGGCCCCCTCGTCCATGTGCCCGGCCTTCCGCCGGTCGGGCGCCTTGTCCACCGCGTAGAACCACGCACGGGTGATCCTTCCGCAACGGCACAGGACCGGCCCCGCACCGCCACTACACTGCCAACACAAGCGCGTCAGGCTCACAGCGTCGTGCGTCTTCCACGCGGCTTTCCCCCTTCACCGCCTTCGGCCGTCGGGACGGCCGTCCGCGAAGGACTAGTGAGGAATGAAGACCACGTGAGCTCGAAACCCGTCGTACTGATCGCCGAAGAGCTGTCGCCCGCCACCGTCGACGCACTCGGCCCGGACTTCGACATCCGGCACTGCAACGGCGCGGACCGCGCCGAGCTGCTGCCCGCGATCGCCGACGTCGACGCCATCCTCGTGCGCAGCGCGACGAAGGTCGACGCCGAGGCCATCGCCGCCGCCAAGAAGCTGAAGGTCGTCGCCCGTGCGGGTGTGGGCCTGGACAACGTCGATGTGTCCGCCGCCACCAAGGCCGGCGTGATGGTCGTGAACGCCCCGACCTCCAACATCGTCACCGCCGCCGAGCTCGCCTGTGGTCTGCTGGTCGCCACCGCCCGCAACATCCCGCAGGCCAACACCGCCCTGAAGAACGGCGAGTGGAAGCGCAGCAAGTACACCGGCGTCGAGCTCAGCGAGAAGACCCTCGGCGTGGTCGGCCTCGGCCGGATCGGCGTCCTGGTCGCGCAGCGGATGTCCGCCTTCGGCATGAAGGTCGTCGCCTACGACCCGTACGTCCAGCCGGCCCGTGCCGCGCAGATGGGCGTCAAGCTGCTGACCCTGGACGAGCTGCTGGAGGTCGCGGACTTCATCACCGTCCACCTCCCCAAGACGCCCGAGACCGTCGGTCTCATCGGCGACGACGCGCTGCACAAGGTCAAGCCGTCCGTCCGGATCGTCAACGCCGCGCGCGGCGGGATCGTCGACGAGGTGGCGCTGGCCAGCGCGCTGAAGGAGGGCCGGGTGGCCGGCGCCGGTCTGGACGTCTACGCCGTCGAGCCGTGCACGGACTCCCCGCTCTTCGAGTTCGACCAGGTCGTCGCCACGCCGCACCTGGGCGCGTCGACGGGTGAGGCGCAGGAGAAGGCCGGTATCGCGGTCGCCAAGTCGGTGCGCCTGGCGCTGGCCGGCGAGCTGGTGCCGGACGCGGTCAACGTCCAGGGCGGTGTGATCGCCGAGGACGTCAAGCCGGGGCTGCCGCTGGCCGAGCGGCTGGGCCGGATCTTCACCGCGCTGGCCGGCGAGGTCGCCATGCGGCTCGACGTCGAGGTGTACGGCGAGATCACCCAGCACGACGTCAAGGTGCTCGAACTCTCCGCGCTCAAGGGCGTGTTCGAGGACGTCGTGGACGAGACGGTGAGCTACGTCAACGCCCCGCTGTTCGCGCAGGAGCGCGGCGTCGAGGTGCGGCTGACGACCAGCAGCGAGTCGCCCGAGCACCGCAATGTGGTGACCGTGCGCGGCACCCTGACGGGCGGCGACGAGGTGTCGATCTCCGGCACGCTCGCGGGCCACAAGAACATCCAGAAGATCGTGGCGGTCGGTGAGCACTCCATCGACCTGTCGCTCGCCGACCACATGGCGTTCCTGCGGTACAGCGACCGTCCGGGCGTCGTCGGCACGGTCGGCCGGATCCTGGGCGAGGCGGGCATCAACATCGGCGGGATGCAGGTTTCCCGGGCGGATGTCGGTGGCGAGGCGCTGGTGGCGCTGACCGTCGACGACACGATTCCGGCGCAGGTGCTCAACGAGATCGCCGAGGAGATCGGCGCGACCTCGGCGCGTGCGGTGAACCTCGGTCACTGACCGGTCCCGCGCACGGCCAACGGGCCCGGGCCCCGCTTCGGCGGGGTCCGGGCCCGTCCGCGTTTGCGCGCCCCCGCCCGGCGACGCGCAATGGGAACGGGGCACGGGGCACCGTGCGGTCCCCGCCGGCGCGGGCAGAAGGAGACGACGCCATGAACGCACCCCTGGGAGACTCCCCGCAGAGTCTGACCGGCCTGCACGTGGTCGACGCGGACGGCGTGCGGGTGGGCACGGTCCAGCAGGTCTACCGGGACGATGCCACCAACGACCCCGAGTGGGTCACCGTGCGTACCGGACTGTTCGGGATGAAGGAGACCTTCATCCCGCTGCCTGGGGCCCGGCGGACCGGCGGTGACCTGCACGTTCCGTACACCAAGGACACCATCAAGCAGGCGCCGCGGATCGACGCCGACGGCCATCTCGACCCGTCGGAGGAGGAGCGGCTCTACCGCCACTACGGGCTGAACCGGCCGGGCGAGGCGCCGGACCCGGGCGGTGCGGCCGACCCGGGCGGTGCGGCCGACCCGGGCGGTGCGGATGAGGCCGGTGGTGCGGACGACCCGGGCGGGCAGGAGAGCGTCGCCGCGGGCCCCACGGTGGTCTCGGACGCGCCCCCGGCCGTCGGGTCACCGCCCGCCGACGGTGCGCCGCGCGCCGCCGCCAGGACCCGGGCGATGGCGGACACCGCCCACCAGGTCCCGCCGCGCGGCGAACGCAACAAGCTGATCGACCGGCCCACGGCGGGGGCGGGTGCAGGCAGCCGGGGGAGCGACCGCACGGACGCCCGCCGGGACGGGGAGCCGCGTGGGCAGGAGGTGCACGAGGTCGTGCTCTCCGAGGAGCGGATCGAGATCGGCACCGAGGAGCGGGTGAGCGGCCGGGCGTACCTGAGGAAGCACGTGGTCACCGAGGAGGTGCACCGCACCGTCCCGGTCAGCCACGAGGAGGTGCGGGTGGTTCGGGAAAAGATCACCGAGGAGGACCGGCTGGCGGGCCGGACCGGTCCGCGGTCCGGTGGCGAGCAGGCCGAGGTCGTGCTGCACGAGGAGCAGCCCACGGTCAGCAAGAAGATGGTGCCGGTCGAGCGGGTGTGGCTGGAGACCGAGCGGGTGACCGAGCAGCGGGAGATCACCACCGAGATCCACCGGGAGGAGGTCGAGATCGACGACGGCACCGGCCAGGGCACGCGACCCGGCCCGGACCGGCCCCGCTGACCTCGGCTCCTTCCTCCCGGCGGTCGTATACGTACGTTTTAGACAGCTGTCTGGTACGGGCGTATGTACGGGGCTAGGCTGCCGGCATGGGACACCGTGAAGACCTGCTGGAAGGCGCCAAGCGCTGTCTGCTGGAGAAGGGCTATGCGCGCACCACCGCCCGCGACATCGTCGCGGCCTCCGGCGCCAACCTCGCCTCCATCGGATACCACTACGGCTCCAAGGACGCCCTGATGCGCCAGGCCGTCATCGCGTCCAGCGAGGAGTGGGGGGCGAGCGTCGCCGAGGCGCCGTCGGCCGGGGACGCGGCGCCCCCGGCCGACGCGGACCCGCTGGAGCGGTTCGCCGCGAGCTGGGACAAGGTGCTCCAACGGATCACCACGGAACGGGAGTTCATCGCCGCGCAGGTCGAGGTGCTCGGGCTGCTGCCGCGCGACGCGGGGCTGCGCGAGGCGATCGGTGAGGTGCTGCCGGAGGGCGGCGAGGGGCTGGTGGCGGTCTTCGAGGGGGTGCCGGACACCCAGGTCGACGCGGACGCCGCCCGGGTCGTCGGCTCCTTCTACCAGGCGCTGCTCACCGGCCTGATGGTGCAGTCGCTGATCACCCCGGACGCGATGCCGTCCGGTGCCGATCTCGCGGAGGCGCTGCGCCGGGTCACCGCGGGCGAGGTGCTGGGCCGGAAGTGACCGGCCGCCGTGCCGCGGGCGGCACACGGTCGACGGCCCGGTCGGTGCGGCTCCGTTCGGCCGTGGCGCGCCGTGTGCGCCCTGCGCGGCTCAGGAGACCTCCGCCCGGGGCATGGCCTCGGGCAGCGGGTCGGCGCGGCGGGCCAGGTCGAGCAGGGCGTGCAGCGGGCGTTCGGCGCGGCCGAGGCGCGGCCGCCACTGGGCGACGATGCTGACCGGGCGGAGCGGCTCGGCGAGCCGGAGCTCGACCAGTTCGCCCCGCTCCAGCTCCCGCGCGACCGCCAGCTCCGGCAGCAGTGAGACGCCGTGCCCGTGTCCGGCCAGCCGCAGCAGCGCGGACAGCGAGCCGGTGATCGTCGCGAGGTGCGCCCCCGCGAGCAGGTCCCGCCCGAAGCGGTCCACCATCATCTCCGAGGTGCAGCCCGGCTCGGCGACCAGGAAGTCGTACGCGAGTAGTCGCTCCGCCGGCACCGACGCCAGCGGTGCCAGCGGATGGCTGGGTGCCGCCACCAGCACCGTGCGGTCGTGCCCCACCACGGCGTGCGGACCGAGCGCCCGCGCCCCGTTGTCGTACTGGAGGACCAGGTCCAACTCCCCGGCCGCGAAGGCCCGTTCGAGGTGCCGACGGTTTCCCACCGTGAGCTCGACGTCGGCGCGCGCACAGGGACCGGCCGCGCCGTGCTCCAGCGCCGCCAGCACATCCGCCATCCACGCGTGCGCCAGCGACTCCTGGGCGCCGATCCGCAGCCTGGGCCGGTCGCCCCGCGCGGCCCGGCGCATCCGCTCCTCCAGCTCCAGCGCCTCGCGCGCGTACGGCACCAGCCGCTGCCCCGCCTCGGTGAGCGTGGCGCCCGTCCCGGCGCGCACCAGCACGGCGACGCCCAAATCCGCCTCCAGCCGCTTGAGCTGGGCGCTCACGCTCGACTGGGCGTACCCCAACTCCTTGGCGGCGGCGGAGATCCCGCCGTGGTCGACGACGGCGACGAAGGCGCGCAGATAACGGGAGTCCACCGCGTCAGCATGCCACGCCCCATCGGACATTCCGATGGGGGCATCGACATTGCGGCGTCGCCCGCCCAGGGGGCGTCGGGCCACCTTTCTCCCATGACCACCGACACCACGGCACGCCCGATCGCCGCCGCTCCACCCGCACGGTCCCGCCTGACGTTCGCCGGCATCGCGGCCGGCAACCTGCTCGTCCTCCTCGACACCTCCGTCCTCAACGTCGCCGTCCCCGACGTCCAGCGCTCCCTGCACCCTGCCGCCGCCGCGCTGCCCTGGACCGTGGACGCCTACACCGTCGTCTTCGCCGGACTGCTGCTCGCCGGGGGCGTGTTCGCCGACCGGTGGACGGCGCGCCGGGTCTACCGCGTCGCGCTCGCCGCCTTCGCCGTGCTGTCCGCGCTCTGCGCCGCCGCGCCCGACGCCGGCACGCTGATCGCCGGCCGGGCGCTGCTCGGCGCCGCCGGCGCCGGCCTGGTGCCCGCCTCGCTCGCCCTGCTCATCGCCCTCAACCCGGACCCCGCCCGCCGCACCCGCGCCATCGGCGCCTGGACCGCGCTGAGCGGCCTCGGCGCCGCGGCGGGACCCGTCCTCGGCGGCGGCCTGGTCGAACTCGGCGGCTGGCGGCTGGTGTTCCTGATCAACCCGCCCCTCGCGCTCGCCGCCCTGCTGCTCGCCCGGCGCCTACCGAAGCCCCCCACTCGGACGGTGCGCGCCCTGGACCGCTGCGGGCTGCTGCTGTCCACCGCCGCGCTCGGCGCCCTCACCTTCGGCCTGGTCGAGGCGGGCCTGTACGGCTGGGCCTCGCCGTACTCGTGGGGCCCGCTCGCCGGCGCGCTGCTCGCCCTCGCCGCGCTGACCGCCGTGGAACGCCGCATCGCCGCTCCCGTACTGCCGCCCGCCCTGCTCGCGCTGCCCCGGGTGCGGGCCGCCATGGTGGCCGCCGCGGTGTCCTGCTTCGCCTTCTTCGGGGGGATGTACCTGCTCGCCCTCTGGTTGCAGCACACCTACGCGCTGTCCCCGTTCGAGGCCGGCCTGGCCGCCCTGCCCCTCACCTTCCCGGTGTGGGTGATGCCGTTCTTCACCGGCCGGCTGGTGGCCCGGTACGGGGCCCGCCCGGTGCTGCTGACCGGCATGTCCGCGTCCGTGGCGGCCGGTGTGCTGCTGGCCCTCTGCGGGGGCCACCACCCCCCACTTGCCCTGGTCGTCGCCGCCGAACTCGCGCTCGCCGCCACCGGCACCCTCTCCATCCCCGGTGCCGCCGCCGAGATGGCCGTCTCCGCGCCACCCGAGCTCGCCGCCACCGGCCAGGGCGCGCTCAACGGCGTCCGGCAGGCGGGCTCGGCGCTCGGCGTCGCGGTGCTCGGCACCCTCGCCACCCTGCCGGCGGCGGGCGGCGTGCTCCTCGCCACCGGGCTCGTCGCGGTCCTGCTCGTCTTCCGCACCGGGACCCGGCCCCGGAGGACCGCGCCCTGACGAGTGCCTGCCGACCTCGGGCGGTGCTCCTGGTCAGCCGGACGAGCCCCCCCCCGTGCCCGGTCCGTGCCCGTGACCGGCCGTCGGCGCGCACGGAACCGGGCGTCCCGGGGCCCCCTTCACAGCCGCGCCGCCTTGAGCGCCATGTGCAGCAGCAGGCGGTGTCCGCCGTCGTCGAGGTCGAGGCCGGTCAGCTTCTCCACCCTGCCCAGGCGGTAGTAGAGCGTCTGGCGGTGGATCCCCAGCACCTGGGCGGTACGGCTCGCCTGGCCCGCGCAGTCGAGGAACACCTCGGCGGTGCGGGCGAGCTCGGCGTGCGCGGGGGAGAGGAGCGGGCCGATGGCGGGGTCGGGGCCGGTGGCCGGCAGGGCGGTCAGCATGCGGTACGAGCCGATGTCGTCCCACTGGGCGACCGGGCCCAGCCGGGGTTCGGCGCGGGCCGCGCGGGCCGCGTCCAGCGCTTCCCGCCAGGTGGCCGGCAGCTCGGTCAACTCCCGTGTGCCGAGGCCGATTCCGGCGGCCCCCGGCCGGTGCGGCGGGCCGGCGACGGTGGCCCGGGCCGGCCCGCGCGGGCTCGCGGTGGCCGGTCCGCCGCCCGCCCGCGGCGAACGCAGCAGATGCTCGGCGACGGTATGGGCGGGGGCGAGCGCGCCGGCCGGACGCAGCCGGACCAGCGCGGCCAGGGCGGGCACGGCCGCCGCCTGCTGCCCCGGCCGCAGCGGACAGGCGGCGAGCAGGCCCGGCAGGCTCGGCAGCGGCGCCGCGCCGGTGTCCGAGGTGTCCCAGGGGGTCACCGCCACCAGGGTGAGCGGGGTGCCCGGGGTGAAGCGCAGGGTGTCGCGCAGTGCCTCGCCCAGCGCGGCCGCCGCCGCGGGCCGGCCGTCGGCCGGAGTGACCAGCAACTCCCTCAGCAGATCGCCGAGTTCGGTCCCGGCGCGGGCCTCGTCGGCGAGCAGTGCGCCGATCCGGGCGGCGGTCTCCATGGCCTGCGCGATGCGCGGGTCGGGCCGTGCGCCGTGGCCGCCGAGGGCCAGATCGGTCAGGTGTCCGTCGTCCAGCAGCCAGACGTAGCCGTGCACGATGCCCCGGTGGCGTACGGGCAGACAGATCCGGCCTTTGAAGACGCCGGCCGCCGGGTCCGGCGGAATGCGCAGCGGCGTCTTGGCACGGGCGATGCCGAATGCCTCGAACCAGGCCCGTACCGCCGCCGAGGAGCGGCGCTGGAGGATCGAACGGGTCCGCACGGGGTCCATGACCTCGTCGTCCTCGCTCTCGTGGGCGCCGAACGCGATCAGTCCGAAGTCGCGGTCCTCCAGGGTCGCGGGTGCGCCGAGCGCCGCCGAGATCTCGTCCACGAGCTGTTGGTAGTCGCCCCGCATCGGTCACCCGGCCCTCTCCTGTCGCACTGGTCGCTCCCGCCACCATTCTCATACATCTGTCTGAGATCCCGGCCACGAAGGCGTGACAGCTGTCGATGGCCGCGAAGTGGCGCGATCCTTAAATTTCAGGTGGCTCAATCTTGCCGACGCGTTCGCGCCGCCGGCGTCGCAGGCATTTGTCATCCTGAATCGTGGAGGTGCCCCATGCTGGGTCCCGTGCTTCTCGCCGCCGCGCGCAGCGACAGCATCCGCCGCATCGTCGCGGCCGCGCCGGTCACCCGCCCCGTGGTGGAGCGGTTCGTCGCCGGCGAGCACCTGGAGGAGTCCATGGCGGCCGTCCGGGGCCTGGCCGCGCGCGGCCTGGAGGTCACCCTGGACCACCTCGGCGAGGACATCACCGACCCGGCCGAGGCGCTGCGCAACCGCGACGCCTACCTCCAGCTGGCGGCGGCCCTCAAGGAACACGGGCTCGGCGTCAAGGCCGAGATGTCGGTGAAGCTGTCCGCCTTCGGCCAGGCGCTGTCCGGCGGCCACGAGCTGGCGCTCAAGAACGTCACTCCGGTGGTCGAGGCCGCCGCCGAGGCCGGCACGACGGTGACCCTGGACATGGAGGACCACACCACGGTCGACTCCACCCTGGCGATCCTCGCCGAGCTGCGGGAGCGCTTCCCCCAGACAGGTGCGGTGGTGCAGTCCTACCTCTTCCGCACCGAGGACGACTGCCACGCGCTGGCCGGGGAAGGCTCCCGGGTGCGGCTGGTCAAGGGCGCGTACAAGGAGCCCGCGACCGTCGCCTTCCAGGACAAGGCAGAGGTCGACAGGGCCTATGTGCGGTGTCTGAAGATCCTCATGGCGGGGCAGGGCTACCCCATGGTCGGCTCGCACGACCCGCGGATGGTGGCCATCGCCCAGGAGCTGGCGCACCGCAACGGCCGCAAGCCGGCCGACTACGAATTCCAGATGCTGTACGGCATCCGCGAGGCGGAGCAGCAGCGGCTGGTCGCCGAGGGGCACCGTATGCGGGTGTACATCCCGTACGGCACGGACTGGTACGGATATTTCATGCGCCGGCTCGCCGAGCGCCCCGCGAACCTCGGATTCTTCCTCCGGTCGCTGGCGACCCGAGGATGACGGTGGCGGGCGACCGGCTGATCGGCTGAGCCCCCGGCCCTTTACGTACGTACGAACCGACGATCGAAGGAGAACGGCCATGGACGCTGTGACCCAGGTCCCCGTGCCGGTGAACGAGCCGGTCCACACCTACGCCCCCGGCACCCCGGAGCGGTCCCGCCTGGAGGCCAAGCTCAAGGAGCTGGCCGGCAACCCGATCGAACTGCCCATGACGATCGGCGGCGAGCGGCGGATGGGTCGCGGCGAGCGCTTCGACGTCGTCCAGCCGCACAACCACCGCGCCCGGCTCGGCACGTACGCCAACGCCACGGTCGACGACGCCCAGGACGCGGTGGACGCCGCGCTGGCCGCCGCCCCGGCCTGGCGCGCGATGTCCTTCGACGACCGCGCCGCGATCATCCTCAAGGCCGCCGACCTGCTCTCCGGCCCCTGGCGCGAGACGATGGCCGCCGCCACCATGCTCGGCCAGTCCAAGACCGCCCAGCAGGCCGAGATCGACACCCCCTGCGAGCTGATCGACTTCTGGCGCTTCAACGTGCACTTCGCGCGCCAGATCCTCGCCGAGCAGCCCCCGGCGAACTCCCCGGGCGTCTGGAACCGCTCCGACCACCGCCCGCTCGAAGGCTTCGTCTACGCGATCACGCCGTTCAACTTCACCGCGATCGCCGGCAACCTCCCGACCGCGCCCGCCCTCATGGGCAACGTGGTCGTCTGGAAGCCGTCCCCGACCCAGACCTTCGCCGCCGTGCTGCTGATGCAGCTGCTGGAGGAGGCCGGGCTGCCCAAGGGCGTGATCAACCTCGTCACCGGTGACGGCAAGGACGTCTCCGAGGTGGCGCTGAACCACCCCGACCTGGCGGGCATCCACTTCACCGGTTCCACCAAGACCTTCCAGTACCTCTGGAAGACGGTGGGCGTGAACATCGAGAAGTACAAGACCTACCCGCGGCTCGTCGGCGAGACCGGTGGCAAGGACTTCATCGTCGCCCACCCCTCGGCCGACCGCGGCGTGCTGAAGACCGCCATGACCCGTGGCGCCTTCGAGTTCCAGGGCCAGAAGTGTTCCGCCGCCTCCCGCGCCTACGTCCCGGCCTCGCTGTGGAACTCCGGCCTCAAGGAGGAGTTCGCCGCCGAGGTCGAGTCCCTCGCCATGGGTGACGTCACCGACCTGTCGCACTTCATGGGCGCCGTCATCGACGAGCGCTCGTTCGCCAAGAACAAGGCGGCGATCGACCGCGCCAAGGCCGACCCGACCGTCGAGGTCGTGGCCGGTGGCACGTACGACGACAGCGAGGGTTACTTCGTCCGTCCGACGGTCCTGGTCTCCACCGACCCGGAGAACGAGATCTTCAAGGACGAGTACTTCGGCCCGATCCTCGGCGTGTACGTCTACGACGACGAGAGCGCCGAGGGCTACGACGCCATGCTCACCCAGATGGAGTCCGCCTCGGCCTACGGCCTGACCGGCTGCGTCATCGCCCAGGACCGCGCGGCGGCCGCCGCCACCTGCGAGAAGCTGCGCTTCGCGGCCGGCAACTTCTACATCAACGACAAGCCCACCGGCGCCGTCGTCGGCCAGCAGCCCTTCGGCGGCGGCCGTGCCTCCGGCACCAACGACAAGGCCGGTGCCAAGCAGAACCTGATGCGCTGGACCTCCACCCGCTCCATCAAGGAGACCCTGGTCCCGCCGACGGACTACCGCTACCCGCACATGGGCTGACGCCCGTACGCACGCCGGCGGAGCGGGCCTGGCCGGTGATTGCCTTGCCGATGACGAAGCCTTTGACAGGGCCTTCGGGGATCGTGATGTCGGTCCCGTACGGTCTCCGCATCGAGTCGCCGTAGTTCGCTTCTTCAGGAGAAGGGGAGGTGAGTACGGTGACGTGACCGTGGTCGTCGTAGTCGTCGATGATGACGTAGACGGGGATGCCGGCGCGGGCGTAGGCGCGGCGCTTGCGGACGCGCAGCGTGTCGTCGTGACCGGGTGAGACGACCTCGACGATCAGCGGTACGGCGGATGCCGCCACACCGATGCCGTCGTCAGTCATGTGCCCATCGGCGTCCGCCGGCGTGACGAAAAGGTCGGGGATCCAGACCTTGCGCTCGTGGACGACGTTCATGTCCTGGCGTGCGACGTACCCCCTGTCTGCGAGGAACACCACCAGCTTGTCCCGCAGCAGGTTGGTGATCTGGCCGTGCGAATAGCGACCGGTGGGCGACACCTCGATGGACCCCTCGATGATCTCGGCGTGAAGGCCCTCGGGGAGTTCCATGGCTTTCCATGTCTGCCACAGATACTCGTCCCGGTCAGGTCCGGGCATCGTGGCCTCCGGCGCCTCGTATGCGAGAGCGGTCATGTGCAGCACCTCCTCCTCAAGTGTGGGCGGGCTCGGCCTCGTGGCACAAGCGACACCGCGACGTTAGCCAGCGCATGTACGGCCCTGACCAGCAAATATCCGAGGAGCACTCGTTCGAGCACACGGTCGCCGTCTCAAATAGTAGGAAGCCCAAGTAATTGTGCAGACATCACGGCCGAGCTGTCCTAGCTTTGTAGGAGCCGAACGTACCGCTCCATCGAGCGCATGCGGATGCGGCCCGGTGCGTCAGTGCAGGTGACCCCTGCCGTGCCGAGGCCCCCGCCCCTTCCGGCCGCTTCTGGATCGACGCATCCATCCTTCTCGGGGCTCAGGCATTGGAGACGTGAATCATGGCCGAGACTGCCGTCCGCAGGACCCGTCACTCCGCCCGTACGACCAACGAAGCCGACCGCAGGAACGCCGCGGCCGCTCTCCAGCGCGCCCTCGACCGCCGTGACAACGGCGGCTCGACCGGGCACTGAGACGGTGCGCGCACACGCCGGGGCGGCGCTGTCGTCGGTGCCGTGCCGCTGCTGGTGGCGGCTCCGGTGCTCGCTGGCCCGTCTGATCTGTCCCTGAGGAACGCCACGGGGGCACCCGGATCCCGGGTGCCCCGCGCGGGCGTCAGCCGGCCCGGTGCGACCGGGTGACCTCGAAGTGGTCGATGCGCGCGCCGGATTCGGCGAGCGCGGTGACCTTCAGTCATGCCGGTCGACCCACGGGTTGACCGGCACCGCTGTCCGGATGGCGGACATGACGTGTCAATGAATGGGACGAAGAGTAGGGTCCAGACATGTCTCGCAGCATTCGCCTCGCAGTGATCCCCGGTGACGGTATCGGCCAGGAAGTCGTGGCCCAGGGCCTGAAGGTCCTGACCGCGGTCCTCCCGCAGGACGTCAAGCTGGAAACCAAGGAGTACGACCTTGGTGCCAAGCGATGGCACGCGACCGGCGAGACGCTGCCGGACGCGGAGCTGGAGTCGCTCAAGCAGCACGACGCCATCCTGCTCGGCGCGATCGGTGACCCGTCCGTGCCGTCCGGCGTCCTGGAGCGCGGGCTGCTGCTCAAACTCCGCTTCGCCTTCGACCACTTCGTGAACCTGCGCCCGTCGAAGCTCTTCCCGAACACCGCCACCCCGCTGGCCGGCCGCCCCGAGATCGACTTCGTCGTCGTACGGGAAGGCACCGAGGGCCCGTACACCGGCAACGGCGGCAGCCTGCGCACCGGCACGCCCGCCGAGGTCGCCACCGAGGTCAGCCTGAACACCGCCTACGGCGTCGAGCGCGTGGTCCGGGACGCGTACGAGCGGGCCAACGCCCGGCCCCGCAAGAAGCTGACGCTGGTGCACAAGAACAACGTGCTGGTCTATGCGGGCCACATGTGGAAGAACATCTTCGACAAGGTCGGTGCGGAGTACCCCGAGGTCACCACCGACTACCTGCACGTCGACGCCGCGACGATCTTCTTCGTCACCCAGCCCGAGCGGTTCGACGTGATCGTCACCGACAACCTCTTCGGTGACATCCTCACCGACCTCGCCGCGGCCGTCACCGGCGGCATCGGCCTGGCCGCCTCCGGGAACATCAACCCGACCGGCGAGTTCCCCTCGATGTTCGAGCCGGTGCACGGCTCCGCCCCGGACATCGCGGGCACCGGCAAGGCCGACCCGACCGCGACGATCCTCTCCGTCGCCCTCCTGCTGCGCCACCTCGGCTTCGCGCCGCAGGCCGCCCGGATCGAGGAGGCCGTCGCGACCGACCTGGAGGCGCGGGACGGCACCGCCCGCAGCACGGACGAGATCGGCGACGCGCTCGCCGCACGCGTAGCGGGCTGAGGCCCGCGGCAGCACACCAGCAGCAGCACGGACAGCGCCGGGCCCGGACCTCATCGTCCAGGCCCGGCGCTGTCCGCGTCGGCACCCCTGGGCTCCCGCCCGGTTGAGTGCGACCATCGGACCCGGACCGCGCACACCGGTTCCGGCGGCGGACACCCACGAGCGATAATCGGACGTGGTAGCGCCGTCCGCGAGGAAACTCGGACGTCCCAGTAACGACCGGTACGTTCAGAAGATCCTCGTGAGCGCGGCTGCCACAGACCGCACCGGTACCGCAAGATGGGGGCCGACCCCCCGACCCCCGGCCGGAGGGCTGGGCCGGTGACGAGCGGTATCGGAACACGCAGTGAAGGACACGCATACATGACGACGCCCACGATCGAGCTCAAGCCCTCCTCGCACCCGCTGTCCGCAGCGGAGCGGGAGCAGATCCTGGCGGCCCCCGGTTTCGGCCGCCATTTCACTGATCACATGGTGACGATCAAGTGGACGGAGGGCCGCGGCTGGCACGACGGACAGCTCGTGCCGTACGGACCGCTCTCCCTCGACCCGGCGACCAACGTCCTGCACTACGCACAGGAGATCTTCGAGGGCCTCAAGGCGTACCGCCAGCCCGACGGCTCCGTCGCCACCTTCCGCCCCGACGCCAACGCCCGGCGCTTCCAGTCCTCGGCCCGCCGCCTGGCCATGCCGGAGCTGCCCGTCGAGACCTTCATCGAGGCGTGTGACCTGCTCGTCCAGCAGGACAAGGACTGGGTGCCGGCGCACGGCGGCGAGGAGTCGCTCTACCTGCGGCCGTTCATGATCGCCACCGAGGTGGGCCTCGGGGTCAAGCCCGCCAACGAGTACCTCTTCGTGGTCATCGCCTCGCCGGCCGGCGCGTACTTCGCCGGTGGCGTCAAGCCGGTCTCCATCTGGCTGTCGGAGAACCGCGTGCGGGCCGTCCCCGGCGGTGTGGGCGACGCCAAGACCGGCGGCAACTACGCCGCGTCGCTGCTCGCGCAGGCCGAGGCCGCGGTGCACGGCTGCGACCAGGTCGCCTACCTCGACGCCGTGGAGCACAAGTGGGTCGAGGAGCTCGGCGGGATGAACCTCTACTTCGTCTACGGCGACAAGATCGTCACGCCCACGCTCACCGGCTCCCTGCTCGCCGGCGTCACCCGTGACTCCCTGCTGTCCGTCGCCCGCGACCTGGGCTACACCGCGGAGGAGGGCCGGGTCTCCATCGACCGGTGGAAGGCCGACACCGAGAACGGCACCCTCACCGAGGTCTTCGCCTGCGGCACCGCCGCCGTGATCACGCCGGTCGGCACGGTCAAGAGCGCGGGCGGCGAGTGGAACCAGTCCGGCGGCGAGCCGGGCAAGGTCACGCTGAAGCTGCGCGAGGCGCTGCTGGACATCCAGCGCGGCATCACCGAGGACGAGCACGGCTGGATGCACCCCCTGGGCTGATCCGCCCACCGGGCGTGCCCCGGACATGACCGAGGCCGCCTCCGACGTGTGTCGGGGGCGGCCTCGGCGTCGCGGCGGGGCGTCAGCCGACCTCCGCGGGCGTCTCCGGCGCGACGGCGGGCGAGACGGTCCGCAGCGCCGGGACCGGCCGCGGGTCGCGGGCGGTGAGCGCCAGGTAGGCCACGCCGGCCACCGCCGCCGCCAGCAGGAAGCTGATGTCGATGCCGCCGGTGTACGGCAGCAGCGGCCCCTGGTAGAAGGGCGTGTCCACGCCCATCAGCCCGACCGCGGAGCCCAGCGCCCAGGCGACGGTGGCCTGGACGTTCCAGCCGGCCTTGTACCAGTACACGCCGCCCCGGGTGCCGCGGTTGTAGACCTGCAGCGACTCCGGGTCGTACGCGCCCCGGCACCGCAGGAAGCCGATCACGGTGATCACCGCCCACGGCGTGCCGATGGCGGTCATCAGCAGCACGAACGAGGTCATCGCGTCCTGCGCCGCCCACAGAAAGTGGCCGGCGTAGACGAGCGCGGTCGCCACGGCCGCGACGACGTACGTGGCCTGGGTGCGGGTCGCCCGCGGCAGGATCGCGTCCAGGTCGAGGCCCATGCTGTAGAGCATCAGGCCGGAGTTGCCCACCGAGCCGGCCGAGGCGTTGGCCAGCAGGAAGACCAGGTACCAGAAGGGGGCGCCGGCCACCAGCGGGCCCGCGTAGTCGTCACCCGCCCCGACCGCGAGGGCGCTGAAGGTGCCGAAGAGCTGCGGCACCAGCAGTCCCGCCACCAGGCCGAGGTAGGTGGCGGCGAAGACCTTCTTCGAGGAGTGGCGGCGGGGCGAGATGTAGCGGCTGTAGTCGCCGAGCAGGGTGATGAAGGCGATCGGGCCGCTGAGCCCGGCGGAGACGGCCGCCAGCAGCCAGGTCTGCCAGAAGCCGCCCAGCGCGTACGAGGTGCCGGGCACCGGCGCGGTGGTGAAGTGCTGCGCGTAGGCGAACACCCCGACCGCGAGCAGCACCGTAAGACCGACGGAGAGCACCTTGCTCATCCGCAGCAGCACCCGGTAGCCGTACACCGCGCCCACGGCCGTACAGCCCGCCAGCACCGCGTAGACGACGGCGTACGACGCGCCGCCGGCCGGCAGGCCGACCAGGCGGTGCAGACAGCCGACCATGGCGTCGCCGCCGACCCACAGGGTCAGCGCGGTGTAGCCGAGCGACAGCAGCAGGCCGATCACCGAGCCGATGAGCCGCCCGCGCACGCCGAAGTGGGCGCCGCTGCTGGTCGAGAGGTTGGTCGCGCTGCGCAGCGAGACCAGCGCGAGCGGGGCGGTGAGGACCGCGCCGACGAGGGTGCCGGCCGCCAGGGAGCTGACCGAACCCCAGAAGCCCAGGCCGAACGAGACCGGTAGCCAACCGAAGATCACCACGCCGAGAGCGAGGTTCGATCCGAGCAGGATCGAGATCAGGTCGCGGGGACCGCTGGTGCGCTCCTCGTCCGGGATGGTGTCGACTCCGCGTTGTTCGATCGGCATGAGGCTCCCCTGAGAGGCCGGACAACAGTGTGTGAGCAGTGCTCTGCGTGCAGTGCTCCGAGAGGTGGGGCGGTGCCCGTGACGGGCGGGGCCCGGGCCCGCGGCCGCTGTGGGGCCGCCGGCGAGATCATTTGAGCGGTGCTCTATTCACCGCTTATTTAGAACAGCGTTCAATGTCGCTCATCCCAATGGCTCAGGTCAATGCTTTCGTGTTGACTGATTTCATGGTTAGAGTGATGCTCTAATCGAGCTGGAAGGTGTGACGGGATGCGGCTGACTCCGACGGAACGCGACCGGCTGCTGCTGTTCGGCGCAGCCGAGCTGGCGCGGACGCGCCGGGCCCGCGGACTGCGGCTGAATGTGCCCGAGGCGACCGCGTTGATCGCGGACACAGTCTGCGAGGCGGCGCGGGACGGGCGCCGCCTCGCTCAAGCCATCGAGGCGGCACGCAGCGTGCTCGGCCCGGACGATGTGCTGCCGGGCGTGGCCGACGTGGTCACCGAGGTGCATGTGGAGGCCGTCTTCGACGACGGCTCCCGGCTCGCGGTGGTCAGCGATCCGATCGGCGCGGGTGCGCCGGCCGCGGCGGCCGAGCTGGCCGCGGCGCCCGCGCCCGGCGCGGTGCTCCCCGGCCCGGCGGACCCGGAGCGCGAGCCCGCGGTGGTGCTGACCGTGCGCAACACCGCGGCGGTGCCGATCAGCGTCACCTCGCACTTCCACTTCTTCGAGGCCAACCCGCGGCTGGAGTTCGACCGCGCCGCCGGGTACGGCATGCGGCTGTGCGTGCCGGCCGGCTCGTCGGTGCGGTTCGACCCCGGCGGCAGCGCGGAGGTCGGTCTGGTGCCGATCGGCGGCGACCGGATCGCGATCGGATTCGCCGGTCTCGTCGACGGCCCGCTGGACGCGCCGGGCGCGAAGGAAGAAGCGCTGCGGCGAGCCGTCGCCTGCGGCTACCTGGGAGCGGAGGAGCAGGCATGACCATCGACCCTCACGAGTACGCGTCGGTGCACGGCCCGCGGGCCGGCGACCGGGTGGTCCTCGGCGACTCGGGCCTGGTCGTCCGGGTCGAGTCGGACGCACAGAAGCCCGGTGACGAGTTCCTGGCCGGCTTCGGCAAGACCGCCCGCGACGGGCTGCTGCTCAAGGCCGCCGCGGTCCGCGAGACCTGCGACGTGGTGATCAGCAACGTCCTGGTCATCGACGCGATCCAGGGCATCCGCAAGGTGTCCATCGGCATCCGCGAGGGCCGGATCCACGCGATCGGGCGGGCCGGCAACCCCGACACCCTCGACGGTGTCGACGTGGTCGTCGGCACCGGCACCTCGATCGTCTCCGGCGAGGGCATGATCGCCACCGCCGGCGCCGTGGACACCCACGTCCATCTGCTCTCGCCGCGCGTCATGGAGGCGTCGCTGGCGTCCGGCGTCACCACGATCATCGGCCAGGAGTTCGGCCCGGTCTGGGGCGTCGGCGTCAACTCGCCCTGGGCACTGGGGCACGCCTTCGGCGCCTTCGACGCCTGGCCGGTCAACATCGGCTTCCTGGGCCGCGGTTCCTCCTCGGGCGACGCCCCGCTGGTCGAGGCGCTCGCCGAGGGCGGCGCCTGCGGCTTCAAGGTGCACGAGGACATGGGCGCGCACGCCCGCGCCCTGGACACCGCGCTGCGGGTCGCCGAGGACCACGACGTCCAGGTCGCCCTGCACAGCGACGGCCTCAACGAATGCCTCACCGTCGAGGACACCCTGCGGGTCCTGGACGGCCGCACCATCCACGCCTTCCACATCGAGGGCTGCGGCGGCGGGCACGTCCCCAACGTCCTGAAGATGGCCGGCGTCCCCAATGTCATCGGCTCGTCGACCAACCCCACCCTCCCCTTCGGGCGGGACGCGGTCGCCGAGCACTACGGCATGATCGTCTCGGTCCACGACCTGAAGACCGACCTGCCCGGTGACGCCGCGATGGCCCGCGACCGCATCCGCGCCGGGACCATGGGCGCCGAGGACGTGCTGCACGACCTCGGGGCGATCGGCATCACCTCCTCCGACGCGCAGGGCATGGGCCGGGCCGGCGAGACCGTCCGCCGTACGTTCGCGATGGCCGGCAAGATGAAGGCCGAGCTCGGTCCGATGGAGGGGGACGGCCCGCACGACGACAACGCCCGGGTGCTCCGCTACATCGCCAAGCTCACCATCAACCCGGCCCTCGCCCACGGCCTCTCGCACGAGATCGGGTCGATCGAGGTCGGCAAGATGGCCGACATCGTGCTGTGGAAGCCGCAGTTCTTCGGCGCCAAGCCGCAGCTGGTGCTGAAGTCCGGCTTCCCCGCGTACGGCGTCACCGGCGACCCCAACGCCGCCACCGACACCTGCGAACCGCTGGTGCTCGGCCCGCAGTTCGGGGCACACGGCGCGACGCCCGCCGAGATCTCGGTCGCCTTCGTCGCGGCCGCCGCGGTCGCGCAGGGCGGCGACCACCTGCCCACCCGCCGCCGCCGGGTCGCCGTCCGCGGCACCCGCGGCATCGGCCCGGGCGACCTCGTCCACAACTCCCGGGTCGGCGACGTCCAGGTCGACGGGCGCAGCGGACTGGTCACCCTCGACGGCGACCCGATGCGCTCCGAGGCGGCCGAGACCGTCTCGCTGTCCCGGCTCTACTTCCTGTGACCCGCCCCGCCCGCCCCTTCGGCCACGACCCTGAGGACCCCCGCATGAACACCCCTGCCGCCGACGGCTTCCGCATGCCCCCGGAGTGGGCCCGGCACGAGCGCACCTGGATGGCCTGGCCCGGCCCCAACTTCACGTTCGGCGAGGAGGGCGGCGAGACGCTGGCCGAGGCCCGTACGGCATGGGCCGCCGTGGCCCGCGCGGTCCGCCGGTACGAGCCGGTCACCGTCGTGGCCGGCCCCGGCCAGCTCACCGGCGCCCGCGCGCTCCTCGGCGACGACATCGACGTCGTCGAGCGCCCGCTGAACGACGCCTGGATGCGCGACATCGGCCCCACCTTCCTCACCGACGGCAAGGGCAACCTCGCCGCCACCGACTGGGTGTTCAACGGCTGGGGAGCCCAGGAGTGGGCCCGCTGGGAACTCGACGAGAAGATCGCCGAGCAGGTCTCGGCGCTGGCCGGCGCCCGCCGCTACGCCACCCCGCTGGTCAACGAGGGCGGCGGCATCCACATCGACGGCGAGGGCACCGTCCTGCTCACCGAGACGGTGCAGCTCGACCCGGGCCGCAACCCCGGCCGCACCCAGGAAGAGGTCGAGGCCGAGATCCACGCCCACCTCGGCACCACCAAGGCGATCTGGCTGCCGCGCGGCCTGGCCGCCGACTACGGCCAGTTCGGCACCCGCGGCCACGTCGACATCGTCGCCGCCTTCGCCCGCCCCGGTGTCGTGATGGTGCACACCCAGCCGAACCCGGACCACCCCGACCACGCCATCTGCAACGAGATCGTCAAGCTGCTGCGCGCGTCCACGGACGCCAGGGGCCGGGAGCTGGAGGTCGTCGAGATCCCCGCGCCGACCGTGATCGAGGAGCACGGCGAGCTGGTCGACTACTCCTACATCAACCACTACCTCTGCAACGATGGCGTGGTGCTGTGCGCCTTCGACGATCCGCGCGACGAGGAGGCGGCCGCCATCTTCCGCCGGCTCTTCCCCGGGCGGACGGTGACCCTCGTGGACGCCCGTACGATCTTCGCAGCGGGTGGCGGTATCCACTGCATCACCCAGCAGCAGCCGTCGGCCTGACCACCAGGCCCCGTCCAGCGACCCGGAGGTCCCCGTGCCCGGTCCCGTGCGCCGTCCCCGGCGCCGGCTCAGCCAGCCCCGTGAGCAGGTCCTCGCCGCCGCTATGGCGACCATCGCGGAGGAGGGCCTGGACCGGCTGACGATGGCGGGGCTGGGCCGCGAGGTCGGCATGAGCAGCGGCCACATCCTCTACTACTTCGGTACGAAGGACGAGTTGCTGCTGCAGACCCTCCAGTGGAGCGAGGAGCAGCTCGGTGCCGAGCGCCGGGCCGCCCTCTCCCGCCGCGACCCCGCCCGGGAACGCCTGGAAGCGCTGGTCGACCTCTATCTCCCCGAGGGCCACCGCGATCCGCGCTGGACGCTGTGGCTGGAGGTGTGGAACCGCTCGCAGAACGCCGACGAGGAGACCCGCGAGCGCCAGCTCGACCTGGAACTCGCCTGGCACCGCGACCTGGTGGCCCTCCTCGTCGAAGGCGCCTCGAAGGGCGAGTTCCGGCCGGTCGACGCCGAGCGCTTCGCCACCCGCCTGCGGGCGCTCCTCGACGGCTTCGGCACCCACCTCGTGGTCGGCCTGCCGGGCACCGACCGCGAACAGGTCCGGACGCACATACGCGACTTTCTGGACGAGTCGCTCAGCGTCCCGCGTCCGTGACCACAACGCACTCAAGTACGCGCGATCGTTGCCGACGCGGCTCTTGCCGAAGGCCCCCCGGTCCGAGACCGTGATCGGCTATGGGACGAGAGCAATGGAAGAAGATCTGGGTCGGCTCGGCCGGCAACATGGTCGAGTGGTTCGACTGGTTCGTCTACGCCAGTTTCGCGGTCTACTTCGCCGATGCGTTCTTCCCGAAGGGGAATGACACCGCCAACCTCATGAACACCATGGGGATCTTCGCCGTCGGCTTCTTCATGCGACCGGTGGGCGGCTGGGTGCTCGGCCGGGTCGGCGACCGGCGGGGCCGCAAGGCCGCGCTGACGCTGACCGTCACGCTGATGTCCGCCTCGGCGATCCTGATCGCGATCGCGCCCACGTACGGCGTCGCCGGCTACGGCGGGGTGGCGGTATTGCTCCTCGCCCGGATGCTGCAGGGGCTCTCGGTCGGCGGGGAGTACGCGGCCAGCGCCACCTACCTCACCGAGGCGTCCGCGCCCGGCCAGCGCGGCTTCGCCTCCAGCTTCCAGTACGTGTCGATGACCGCGGGGCAGCTGGTCGGCCTCGGCCTGCAGATCGTGCTCCAGCGCACGCTGTCCGAGGACGCGCTGCACAGCTGGGCCTGGCGGATCCCGTTCATCATCGGCGCGCTCGGCGCCGCGATCGTCTTCTACCTGCGCCGCAACATGCTGGAGACCGAGGTCTACGCCCAGGACGAGGGCGCCCACGCCGACCCGGCCCGCGGCACCCTCAAGGCGCTGCTGGCCCACAAGCGCGAGGCGTTCCTGGTCATCGCGCTCACCATGGGCGGCACCGTCGCGTACTACACGTACACGACGTACCTCACCAAGTACCTCTCGGGCAGCGCCGGGATGGCCAAGCCGACCGCCTCGCTGGTCAGCTTCTGCGCCCTGTTCCTGTTCATGTGCCTCCAGCCGCTGGCCGGGAAGCTCTCCGACCGGATCGGCCGGCGGCCGCTGCTGATCACCTTCGCGGTCGGCTCGACGTTCCTCACCGTGCCGATCATGACGCTGCTCAAGCACGCCGGCAGCTTCTGGCCGGCCCTCGGGCTCTCGCTGCTGGCCCTGGTCGTGGTCACCGGCTACACCTCGATCAACGCCTGTGTGAAGGCCGAGCTGTTCCCCACCGGCATCCGCGCACTGGGCGTCGCCCTGCCGTACGCCATCGCCAACGCGCTGTTCGGCGGCACCGCGGAGTACGTCGCCCTGTGGTTCAAGGACGGCGGCATCGAATCCGGCTACTACTGGTACGTGGCGGGATGCGCGGCCGTCTCGCTGATCGTCTACATCACCATGCGGGAGACCCGCACCATCGATCTGCACCGGGTCGGCGCCGAAGCGGATCCGGCCACCGGCCCGGTGGTGCCCGGCCGGGCGGCCGTCGCCGACTGAGCGCGCCACCGCGGGCATGCGGCCTCCCCCACCCGGGGGAGGCCGTTCCCATGAGCGGGGGATCCGCGGCCCGGTGCCGGGCGGCTTGGCTGGGTGGCATGAGGAAAACGAGGCACCTGCTCATGCCGCTGCTGCTGGCCGGGCTGCTGGTCCCGGCCGCCGCGTCGCCGTCCGTGGCCACCGCCCGGCCCGCCGCGGCACACCCGGCCCCGCCCCGCACCGCCGCCACCGACATCCGCGCCAGGATCGCGGCCGTCCCCGGAATGCGGGTGGTCAAGGAGAACCCCGCGCCGACCGGCTACCGCTCCTTCGCGCTCGCCTACCGCCAGCCCGTCGACCACCGGCACCCCGGCCGGGGCAGCTTCGAGCAGCGGCTGTTCCTGCTCCACCGGTCCACCGACCGGCCGATGGTGCTCCACACCGGCGGCTACGACCTCGACTTCCAGGACCCCGCGTCCCGTGCCGAGCCGACCCGGCTCCTGGACGGCAACCAGATCAGTGTCGAGCAGCGCTACTTCGGCACCTCCCACCCCCGCCCCACCGACTGGACGAAGCTCGACATCCGGCAGGCCGCGGACGACCACCACCGGATCGTGCAGGCGCTCAGAACGGTCTACCGCGCCGCGTGGATCTCCACCGGTGCCAGCAAGGGCGGTATGGCCACCGTCTACCACCGGCGCTTCCACCCGCACGACGTCGCCGGCTCCGTCGTCTACTCGGCGCCGAACAACACCGACGACACGGACGACACCGCCGAGGACCGCTTCCTGGCGGGGATCGGCACCCCTGAGTGCCGCGCCGCGCTCACCGCGCTGCAGCGCGAGATGCTGGGCGCCCGGCGGACGGAGATGGCGGGCCGCGTCGCACGGGAGGCCGCCGGCCAGGGCTTCACCTTCCACACCGTCGGCAGCGCCGACCGGGTGCTGGAACTCACCGTGCTGCAACTGCCGCTGCGCTTCTGGATGCACCGGGGAGGGGCGGACTGCGGCAGCGTTCCCCGGCCCACGGCCGGCGCCGACGCGCTGTACGCCTGGTTCGACGGGGAGATGCAACTGGCGGGCTACAGCGACTACTGGCTCGCCCGCGAAGGCGCCTCCTACTACCAGCTCGGCACCCAGCTCGGCTTCGTCGACCTCGCCGCCCCGCAGCTGGCCGGCCTGCTGCGCCATCCGGGCATCCAGTCGATGCGGACGTACGTACCGCGCAGCATCCCGCTGCGCTTCCAGCCCGGCGCCATGCCCGACATCGACCGCTGGGTCCGGAACCACGGAAGTGAGCTGCTCTTCGTGTACGGCGAGAATGACCCCACCCGGGCCGAACCGTTCCGTACGGGGCCGGGCAGCCGGGACGCGCACGTCCGTCTGGCGCCGGGCGCGGGCCACCTCACGAGCATCGCCCAGCTGGCGCCCCGGGACCGGGACCGGGCCACCGCCGCGCTCCGCCGCTGGGCGGGCGTGGACAGTTCGCCCGAATGGTGAGACCGCCGGGTGCGCGGTGCGTCCGATATGGCACACTGCGGACCGTGCTCTCGTTCGCCATGATTATTGGCAGCAGGCGCGCCGGTCCGCAGTGACCGCCCCGTACGACCCGAGTACGGCGCGGCCACCGTCGTCCCAGACCCGCGCGCAGACCTCTCGCACCCGCGAGAGGTTTTTTCGTTTCCGGCCCACACCCCACCGGACGCGGAGCGCGAGGGAACATGGAGGGACGGTGGAACCGGTCATTCCGGTAGACCGAGATCCCCGACAGGAGCCAGACCAGCATGACGGACGCACACTCAGCCCACCCGGTGCCGACGCCCGACCCCCGCCCCGCCGGCGCGGTGTCCGACGACTTCCACGTCTTCGACACCACCCTCCGCGACGGCGCGCAGCGCGAGGGCATCAACCTCACCGTCGCCGACAAGCTGACCATCGCGCGGCACCTCGACGACTTCGGAGTGGGCTTCATCGAGGGCGGCTGGCCCGGCGCCAACCCGCGGGACACCGAGTTCTTCCAGCGTGCCCGCGCGGAGATCGAGTTCCGGCACGCCCAGTTGGTCGCGTTCGGCGCCACCCGCAAGGCCGGCGTCCGCGTCGAGGACGACCCCCAGGTCGCCGCGCTCCTGGACTCCGGGGCCCCGGTCATCACGCTGGTGGCCAAGTCCCACCTGGGGCACGTCGAGCTGGCGCTGCGCACCACGCCGGAGGAGAACCTCGCGATGGTGCGGGACACCGTCGCGTACCTCCGTGACCGGGGCCGCCGGGTCTTCCTCGACTGTGAGCACTTCTTCGACGGCTACGCGCTCGACCCCGGGTACGCCAAGCAGGTCGTGCGCACCGCGAGCGAGGCCGGTGCGGATGTGGTGGTGCTCTGCGACACCAACGGCGGGATGCTGCCGGCGCAGATCACCGCGGTCGTCCGGACCGTCCTCGCGGACACCGGGGCGCGGCTGGGCATCCACGCCCAGGACGACACCGGCTGCGCGGTCGCCAACACCCTGGCCGCCGTGGACGCCGGCGCCACCCACGTCCAGTGCACCGCCAACGGCTACGGCGAGCGGGTCGGCAACTCCAACCTCTTCCCGGTGGCCGCCGCGCTGGAGCTCAAGTACGGGCGCCGGGTGCTGCCCGAGGGCAAGCTCGCCGAGACCACCCGGATCTCGCACGCCATCGCCGAGGTCGTCAACCTCACCCCCTCCACCCACCAGCCCTACGTCGGCGTCTCCGCCTTCGCGCACAAGGCCGGGCTGCACGCCTCCGCCATCAAGGTCGACCCGGACCTCTACCAGCACATCGATCCGGCGCTGGTCGGCAACACCATGCGGATGCTGGTCTCCGACATGGCCGGCCGCGCCTCCATCGAGCTCAAGGGCAAGGAGCTGGGCTTCGAGCTGGGCGGCGACCGCGAGCTGGTCGGCCGGGTCGTGGCCCGGGTCAAGGAACGCGAGCTGGCGGGCTACACGTACGAGGCCGCGGACGCCTCCTTCGAGCTGCTGCTGCGCGAGGAGGTGCAGGGCAAGCCGCTGCGCTACTTCAACGTCGAGTCCTGGCGGGCGATCGTCGAGGACCGCCCGGACGGTACGCACGCCAACGAGGCGACCGTGAAGCTGTGGGCCAAGGGCGAGCGGATCGTCTCCACCGCGGAGGGCAACGGCCCGGTCAACGCCCTGGACCGGGCGCTGCGGGTCGGCCTGGAGCGGATCTATCCGCAGCTGGCCACGATGGAACTGGTCGACTACAAGGTCCGCATCCTGGAGGGCGCCCTGGGCACCGGCTCGATCACCCGGGTCCTGGTCTCCACCAGCGACGGCCGGGGCGAGTGGTCCACCGTCGGCGTCGCGGAGAACGTCATCGCCGCGTCCTGGCAGGCCCTGGACGACGCGTACGCGTACGGCTTGCTGCGGGCGGGGGTCGACCCGCAGGAGTAGCCACCGGCCTTCAACTTTCCCCCAACGGGAGGGAACGGGCCGGGGGGCCTTGGCTGTGGACTGCTTCGCTTTACGTCCACAACCAAGGCCCCCCGGTCGGCCAACGGCTACGCCTTGACCGCGGAGATGTCGAAGCTGAGCTTGACCTTGTCGCTGACCATGACGCCGCCGGCCTCCAGTGCCGCGTTCCAGGTCAGGCCCCAGTCGGAGCGGAGGATCTCGGCGCTGCCCTCGAAGCCGACCCGCTGGGCGCCGTAGACATCGGTGGCCGAGCCGTTGAACTCCAGGTCGATGGTGAGCGGCTTGGTGACGCCCCGGAGGGTGAGGTCGCCGGTGATGCGGTAGCGGTCGCCGTCCACGCGCTCGGCGGCGGTGCTGCGGAAGGTCATCTGCGGGAAGTTCTCGGCGTCGAAGAAGTCCGCACCGCGCAGATGGGCGTCGCGGTCCGCGATGCCGGTGTCGATGCTCGCGATCTCGATGTCCAGGGAGGCGGCGGACCGGGACGGGTCGGTGCCGTCCAGGGCGAGCGTGCCCTCGTAGGCGCCGAACGTGCCGCGGACGTTGGTGACCATGGCGTGCCGGACGGTGAAGCCGATGCTGCTGTGGGCCGGGTCGATGGTGTAGTCGCCGGTCAGCGCGGCGAGCGCGGGGTCCGCCTCGAGGACGGCGGCGGGGGCGGCGGTCTCGGCGGTGCGCTTGCGGGTGAACAGAGCCATGGCTCCTCCTCAGGACGGGTGCTGCGGACAGCAGGTGGTTTAACGTTCAACGACATCGCCAGCGTAGCGGTATTTAGTTCAATCTTCAACCTCTCTCGAAAAAAGGCTTCCGGGAGGGGGTGCCGGGCTCGGCCGGACGGGTGGTGGGCGGCGTTGCGGCGCGGTCATTGCCGTGCCGCGAGGGGTCGTGCTAGACCATCGGAAACTCCCAAGTGCGCAGCGCCACACCCCAGTTGACGCCATGGAGAGGACCGATCGTGCCGACCGAGCCCGCCCCGTCCGTCTGGTCACGCCGAGGATTTCTCACCGTCTCCACCGCGAGCGCACTCGCCCTCGCCGCCGTCCACCCCGCGTCCGCCGCCCCCCTGCCCGCCGCCGGTGAGGTGTACGACACCCTGCGCAGTCGCTGGTGTGCGCTCACCCTCGGCGCCGGCTTCGACGCCGCCGCCCCGCCGTACGCCGCCGCCCTGAAGGAGACCGGCGACCTCGCGGACACCTTCCGGGCCGGCATGCGGCCGACCGCCGGCTCCCTCTGGCCCGACTGCCGCTACGACTCGTCCTCCGGCATCACCCAGAGCTACGGCCGGCTGAACACCATGGCCCAGGCGTACGCGCAGCGCGGCACCGGCCGTACCGGCGACCCCGGCCTCGCCGACGCCGTCCGCACCGGCCTCGATCACCTCGACGTCACCGTCTACAACACCGACACCACCCGTTACGGCAACTGGTGGGACTGGCAGATCGGCAGCCCCAGGCTGCTCCTCGACACCCTCGCGATCCTGGACGAGCACCTGCCCGACGGCGGTGGCCTGCCCGGTGACCTGCGCACCCGCTGCCTGGCCGCCGTCGACCACTTCGTCCCCGACGCGATGCTCGGCGACTACACCGGCACCAGCACCGGCGCCAACCGCGTCGACCTGTGCCGGGTGGTCGCCCTGCGCGGCATCCTCGGCCGGTCCCCGCAGAAGATCGCGCTGGCCCGGGATGCCCTCTCGCCGGTCTTCCCGTACGTCACCAAGGGCGACGGGCTCTACGCCGACGGCTCGTTCGTCCAGCACACCTGGGTCGCCTACTCCGGCACCTACGGCTACGTCCTTCTGGACGGCCTGGGCCGGCTGTTCGCCCTGCTCGACACCTCGCCCTGGCAGGTCACCGACCCGGCCCGGCAGATCGTCCTCGACAGCGTCGAGCACGCCTACGCCCCGCTGCTCTTCAACGGGCTGATGATGGACAGCGTCAACGGCCGTGCCGTCAGCCGCGGTTACCTCCGCAGCGACGAGCGGCGGATCCTGCGCAGCGACCACTTCCACGGGCATGCGCTGATCGCCGCCGTCGCCCTGCTCGCCGAGAGCGCGAGCCCCGCCGAGCGCACCCGCTGGCACGCCATGGTCAAGGGCTGGGCGGCCCGCGACCGGACGCTCGCGGTCCTCACCGACCGGCAGTACGCCGTCGCCGACCTGGCCCGGCTGCGGAAGATCGCCGAGGGCCCGGTGCCCGCCGCCCCCGAACCCGTCGGCCACCGGCTCTTCCCGGCCATGGACCGCGCCGTGCACCGCCGCCCCGGGTGGGCCGCCGGCCTCGCGATGGCCTCCGACCGGATCGCGTACTACGAGAACGGCAACGGCGAGAACCCGCGCGGCTGGCACACCGGGGCCGGAATGCTCTACTGGTGGGGCGCCGACTTCGGCGGCGACCAGTACACCGACGCCTTCTGGCCCACCGTCGACCCCTACCGGCTGCCCGGCACGACCGTCTCCACCAAGCGGCTCGCCGACAACGAGGGCGGCGGCTGGGGCGAGCCGAAGCCCGCCGCCCGCTGGGTCGGCGGCACCACCGACGGCGAGTTCGCCGCGATCGGCCAGGACCTGCGCGGCCTGTCCTCGACGCTGACCGCCCGGAAGTCCTGGTTCGCGCTCGCGGACTGCGTGGTCTGCCTGGGCTCCGGCATCACCGCCCGCGACGGGGTGCCCGTCGAGACCGTCGTCGACAACCGCTGCCTGGGGGAGGACGGCACCCAGGCGCTCACCGTCGACGGCGTGCGGCAGTCCGGCGCGCTCGGCCGCACCACCTGCTTCCGCCGCGCCCACTGGGCCCACCTCGCCGGCCACGGCGGCTGGGTCTTCCCCGGCGGCGCGCCGCTCACGGCGCTGCGCGAGGCCCGCACCGGCTCCTGGCACGACATCAACACGACCTCCTCCACGGAGCCGTTCACCCGCCGCTACCTCACCCTCCGGCACGACCACGGGACCGACCCGGACGGCGCCCGCTACGCCTACCTCCTCATGCCGGGCGCCACCCCCCGCACCCTCGCCGCGCGGGCCGCCGACCACCGCTGGCTGACCGTGCTCGCCAACGACGAAGGGCGGCAGGCGGTCGCGGTCGACCCGCTCGGCGTAACGGCCGCCAATTTCTGGCGGGCGGGCCGCGCCGGAGCCCTCATGAGCAGCGGCCCGTCGAGCGTCCTGGTCCGCGAGGAGCGCGACCGCCGGACCGCGCGGCTGTGCGTCGCGGCCCCCGAACGGTCCGGCGATACGCTGGAGATCACCTGGTCGCGGCCGGTGCGCGCGGTCCTCGCCCACGATCCGGCGGTCGAGGTGCTGGCCACCGGGCCGGCGCTGCGGCTGCGCCTCACCCCCGGCACCGGCTGTGCCACCCACACCTGCACGTTCCGGACGGGCTGAGCGGCCCCCGCCCGGCCTACCGGACACGACAACATCACAGGGTCGCGTTTGTCGGGCCTCTACAGACGGACGGGGCCGGCCCACCCGAACGGGTGCCGGGGCGCGGGGCTCGTCCAGGTCGGTTCTGTACTGCCTGCCCACGAAAACACGTGGGACGTTGTACGAAACCGACATCGGTGTGCGGCGCCCCGCACACGTACCGTCGATACATGACCACTGTCGAAGATCTGCCCGCCGGCGCCAACGACACCCGCGGGCGCGTCGCCGAGCTGCACGCCATCCGCGAGCAGGTCCGGCGCGGACCCAGCGAGCGCGCGACCGAAGCGCAGCGGGCCAAGGGCAAGCTGACGGCGCGCGAGCGGATCGAGCTGCTGCTGGACGAGGGTTCGTTCAACGAGGTCGAGCCGCTGCGGCGGCACCGGGCGACGGGCTTCGGCCTGGAGGCCAAGAAGCCCTACACCGACGGTGTGATCACCGGCTGGGGCACCGTGCACGGGCGGACCGTCTTCGTCTACGCACACGACTTCCGGATCTTCGGCGGTGCGCTCGGCGAGGCGCACGCCACCAAGATCCACAAAATCATGGACATGGCCATCCAGGCCGGTGCCCCGCTGGTCTCGCTCAACGACGGCGCCGGCGCCCGTATCCAGGAGGGCGTCTCCGCGCTCGCCGGTTACGGCGGCATCTTCCAGCGCAACACCAAGGCGTCCGGCGTCATCCCGCAGATCTCGGTCATGCTCGGCCCGTGCGCGGGCGGCGCGGCCTACAGCCCCGCGCTGACCGACTTCGTCTTCATGGTCCGCGAGACCTCGCAGATGTTCATCACCGGCCCCGACGTGGTGCGCGCGGTGACCGGCGAGGAGATCACCCAGAACGGCCTGGGCGGCGCCGACGTGCACGCCGAGACCTCCGGTGTGGCGCACTTCGCGTACGACGACGAGGCCACCTGCCTGGAGGAGGTCCGCTACCTCCTGTCGCTGCTGCCGGCCAACAACCGCGAGAACCCGCCGACGGTGGCCAGCGAGGACCCCGCCGACCGCTCCGGTGACGCGCTGCTGGACCTGGTCCCGGCCGACGGCAACCGCCCGTACGACATGCGCAAGGTCATCGAGGAGATCGTCGACGACGGCGAGTACCTGGAGGTCCACGAGCGCTGGGCGACCAACATCATCTGCGCACTGAGCCGGCTCGACGGCAAGGTCGTCGGCATCATTGCCAACCAGCCGCAGTCGCTGGCCGGTGTGCTGGACATCGAGGCGTCCGAGAAGGCCGCCCGCTTCGTCCAGATGTGCGACGCCTTCAACATCCCGATCGTCACCCTGCTGGACGTCCCCGGCTTCCTGCCCGGTGTCGACCAGGAGCACGGCGGCATCATCCGGCACGGCGCCAAGCTGCTCTACGCCTATTGCAACGCCACCGTCCCGCGGATCTCGATCGTGCTGCGCAAGGCGTACGGCGGTGCCTACATCGTCATGGACTCGCAGTCCATCGGCGCCGACCTGACCTACGCCTGGCCGACCAACGAGATCGCGGTGATGGGCGCCGAGGGCGCCGCCAACGTCATCTTCCGCAAGCAGATCGCCGAGGCGGACGACTCCGACGCCATGCGCACCCGCATGGTCAAGGAGTACAAGTCCGAGCTGATGCACCCGTACTACGCGGCCGAGCGCGGACTGGTCGACGACGTCATCGACCCCGCCGACACCCGGCACACGCTCATCCGCGCCCTGGACATGCTGCGCACCAAGCACGCGGACCTGCCGGCCCGTAAGCACGGCAACCCGCCCCAGTAACCGCGCCCCGCACCCGGCACCCACCGCCCACCGCGACGACGGAGAAGACACCGTGAACCCTGCCCACCGCACCGACGCCATCCGGGTGGAGAAGGGCCAGGCCAGCGAGGAAGAGCTGGCCGCCCTGACCGCCGTCCTGCTGGCCCGCGCCGCCCACCGGCCGGCCGACGCCCCGGCCCGCCCGCGCGCCACCGCCGCCCGCTGGCGCCGCCTGGAGCGCCAGAACGGTTTCCACAGCGCGACCAGCTGGCAGCGCTGACCCGCCGCACCCGCACGCTCCGGAACGCCCGCCGCAGGCCCTCCCGCCTGCGGCGGGCGTCTGCATACCGGCGCCCCTCCCCGCTGCGCCCGGGGCGGCCGGATAGAGGCGTAGGTTCGCCCCAACCCTGGGGAGCAGAGCTGTTCAAGGGGAGATCCTCGTGCTGGCATGCGCTCGTCATCCCACACCTGGTGTTCCCGCGCCGCGGGCCCTAGGACGACCGGAAGGACGTGCCCATGCTCAGCACGCTCAGTGCTGGTGCCGCAGTGGCATCCTTGCTCCTCGGATCGGCATCCCCCACCACGCCGGCACGGTTCGGCGATGATCCGCCTACCGGAAAGATCACCATAACCGTCGCCACGGTCAACGGATCGGGCTGCAGACCCGGCAGCGCCGCGGTGGCCATCGCACCCGACAACACCGCCTTCACGGTGACGTACAGCGAGTACCTCGCGCAGGCGGGCGGCTCCAGCAAGCCCACCGACGCCCGGAAGAACTGCCAGATCGCGCTCAACGTCCACGTCCCCCAGGGCTTCACCTACGCGATCGCCCGCGCCGACTACCGCGGCTACGCCTCGCTGGCCCCCGGCGCCAAGGGACTGGAGCAGGCGAACTACTACTTCCAGGGCCAGCAGCAGACGGCGCGCAAGAGCCACAACTTCGCCGGCCCCTACGACAACAACTGGCAGTCCTCGGACGAGACCGACATCGACGCCCTCGTCTACGCGCCCTGCGGCGAGGAGCGCTACTTCAACATCAACACCGAGCTGAGGGTGGACGGCAAGTCGGCGGACTCGAAGGCCACCAGCTTCATGGCCATGGACTCCACCGACGGCAGCATCAACACCGTCTACCACTTCGCCTGGAAGGAGTGCCCGGCCCGCAAGTGAGCCGGCCGGGTCCCGCACGCCGGTGCGTGCGGGCCCCGGGACCGTCCCGTCCGGGACGGCACACGCGCCCGTGCACGACGAAGGCCCCCGCACCGCAAGGGTGTGGGGGCCTTTCGTCGTTCGCGGCGTACACGGGCACGGGGGGCCCGTACGCGGCGTCCTAGCGCAGGCGGGCCATCAGCGCGTGCTCGACGAGCGTGATGAGCGCGCTCTTCGCCTCGCTGCGGTGCCGTGCGTCGGTGATGATGATCGGCGCGTCCGGGCCGATCTGCAGCGCCTCACGCACCTCGTCGGGCGTGTAGGGCTGGTGTCCGTCGAAGCCGTTGAGGGCGATGACGAACGGCAGGCCGCTGTTCTCGAAGTAGTCGACGGCCGGGAAGCAGTCGGCCAGGCGGCGGGTGTCCACCAGGACCACCGCGCCGATGGCGCCGCGGACCAGGTCGTCCCACATGAACCAGAAGCGGTCCTGACCCGGCGTACCGAACAGGTACAGGATCAGGTCCTGGTCCAGGGTGATACGGCCGAAGTCCATCGCGACCGTCGTGGTCGTCTTGTCCGGCGCGTGCGTGAGGTCGTCGATCCCCGCCGAGGCGGAGGTCATCACGGCTTCGGTACGCAGCGGATTGATCTCTGAGACGGCCCCGACGAACGTGGTCTTGCCCACGCCGAAGCCGCCCGCCACCACGATCTTCGCGGAGGTGGTGGAGCGGGCTGCACCGCTAGAGCTTGCGAAGTCCACTGAGCACCCTTTCGAGCAGTGTCACATCTGGCTGTCCGCCGGCGGTCTCGTCCCCGCCGGGCTGATGGATGGCGACGAGTCCGGCCTCTGCCAGGTCGGCGACGAGGATCCGGGCGACGCCGAGGGGGATGGAGAGAAGCGCGGAGATCTCGGCTACTGACTTGATCTCGCGGCAGAGGTGGCAGATGCGCTGGTGCTCCGGCAGCTGGCCCTGCAGCTTGGAGGGGTCGGCGGTCGTGCTGACCAGCGCCTCGATGGCGAGCTGGTAGCGCGGCCGGGTCCGGCCTCCGGTCATGGCGTACGGGCGCACGAGCGGGTTGTTCGCGCCACTGGGGGCGGGCTCGGGCTTCCGCGGGGGCTGCACCGGCTGGATGCGCGGCACCTGCGGCTCGTCGTACACCGACGGCTCGTACGGCTGGGAGTCGTACGACCGGTGCTGCTGCGGCTGCTGGAGCCGCTGCGGCCGACGGCTCGGCGCGGACGGGAAGTTGAAGCGGTTGTTATGGGTCTCGCCCACAGGTCCGGACTCCTGCCCGGAACCGTACGGGTATCCGTTCGGGGGCGTTGCCACGTCTCCTCCTCCAACTTGCCTGTCTGACGCCGGTCGCGCCACCGAACCTTAAGGCCCGGTGGCGGGAAACGCACTGCCTGTTTGTCAGTTGAGAAGGCTGCCCTGCAGTTCTGCGCGCAGATCCGGCGTCAGGACGCTGCCCGCGCGGTCGACCAGCAGGGCCATCTCGTAACCGACGAGGCCGATGTCGCACTCGGGGTGCGCGAGAACGGCCAGCGACGATCCGTCGGAGACGGACATGATGAAGAGGAAGCCGCGCTCCATCTCCACCACGGTCTGGTTGACGCTCCCGCCTTCGAAGATGCGGGACGCGCCGGAGGTCAGCGACGTCAGCCCGGAGGCCACCGCCGCCAACTGATCGGCTCTGTCACGAGGGAAACCCTCGGACATGGCGAGGAGCAGCCCGTCCGCGGAGACCACGACCGTGTGGGACACCCCGGGGGTGTTGTCCACGAAGTTGGTGATCAACCAGTTCAGATTCTGCGCCGCCTGGCTCATCGGGCTCACACTAACGCTCCTGATCGTAGGTGCTGCCGGGGCCGAAGCCCTGTTGGTCATTGTGGGGGACCCCGGAAGGGTCCGTGCCGACGCTGCGTCCCTGCTGGACTCCGCGACGCAGGTTGCTCAGCCTGCCGCGGACGTCCTCCGGGTCACGGGAGACCTGGGGGCCGCCCTGCGGGGTCACCTCCGCCGCGCCTTCGACCAGGTTGGCCTTGGGCACGCGCCGGGGGAGGCCGGAGGCCGTGACCCCGCCCGCCTTCGGCTCGCGCAGCTGCTCCGCCCGCACCCAGCGCTCGTCGTTCGAGCTGCGCCAGTCCGAGCCGTCCTGGCCGGTCTCCGGCGTGCCCCGCTGCTGCTGAACCTGCTGTGCCTGCTGGTCGCGGCCTCCGCGGCGCGGAAGGCCGGCGTCCGTCAGCGAGGGGGCATCGCTCGGTGTGGGGCCGGGACGCTCGAATGGTACGCGCTCAGACGCGTCAGCGGGAGCGGCAGTTGCATTCCGGTCAGATTCCGCTTCGGTCCCGAAGTAGCCCTCGAATGAGGGGCGTTCGGCCCATTCGTCCGGCTGTGCCGGTTCATGGGAGCCGTATGCCTGCTGGCCGGTGGTCTCGCCGAGGTGCGGTTCGCCGAACGCCTGACTGCCGTGCGACCGGTCGTCATAGAGCGGCTGATCGGCTTCCGCATACCCCTGGGACGGGTAGTCCTGGGGGGCGTATTCCTGAGCCGGGAAGTCCTGGGACCGGAAGTCCTGGGACGGGAAATCCTGGTAGCCCGTCGCGGACGGCGCCTGGTCGCGGAAGAGCGGGTTGCCGCCCTCGTGACCGAAGTCCTGCCGGCCGTCGGCCGGCTGCTCACCGGTCGCCTGGGCCTCCAGGGCCGCCCGGCGCTCCTCCCGCATCAGGGAGCGGCCGGCCATGTCCATGTCCGCGGTGTCCGGCCGGCCGTAGCGGGTGTCGTCGAAGCCGAGCTCGGCAGCGGTGCGCTGGCGGTCGTCGAACGTCGCCTGCTGGTGCTCCGGCACGATCCGCGACACCGTGAAGTCGTCCTCGTACCGGTCGTCGCCGCCACCACCGTGGGTGATCGCCTCGGGCAGCATGACCAGCGACGTGGTGCCCGCCTGCTCGCCGGAGGGGCGCAGCTGCACCCGGATCCCGTGCCGGTCGGCCAGCCGGCCGACCACGAACAGGCCCATGCGCTGGGAGATCGCGGCGTCCACGCTCGGCGGGTTCGCCAACTTGTGGTTGATGTCCGCGAAGTCCTCGGGGGTGAGCCCGATGCCCTTGTCGTGGATCTCGATCATCACCCGGCCGTCGGGCAGCCGGGTGGCGGCCACCCGCACCTTGGTCTGCGGCGAGGAGAACGTGGTGGCGTTCTCCAGCAGCTCGGACAGCAGGTGGATGAGGTCGGTCACGGCGGTGCCGTGGATCTCGCTCTCGGGGACCCCGGTGAGGTCTATTCGCTCGTACGACTCGACCTCACTGATCGCCGCCCGCAGGACGTCGACCAGCGGGACCGGCTGGTTCCAGCGGCGGCCTGGCTCCTCGCCGGCGAGGATGAGGAGGTTCTCGCCGTTGCGGCGCATGCGGGTGGCCAGGTGGTCGAGCCGGAAGAGGCTCTCCAGCTGGTCCGGGTCCGCCTCGTTGTTCTCCAGGTCCGTGATCAGCTCCAGCTGGCGCTCGATCAGGCCCTGGTTGCGGCTGGAGAGGTTGGTGAAGATCGCGTTGACATTGCCCCGCAGCAGCGCCTGCTCGGCGGCGAGCCGGACGGCCTCGCGGTGCACCTGGTCGAAGGCGCGGGCGACCTCGCCGATCTCGTCGGTGGTGGCGATCGGGATGGGCGTCACGCGGGTGTCGACCCGGCCCGGGTCCGTCCGCGAGAGCTGGTCGACCAGCATCGGCAGCCGCTGCTCGGCGACACCGAAGGCGGCGTTGCGCAGCTGGCGCATGTTGCGGCTCATCCGGCGGGCCATCAGGCCGGCCACGACGAAGGCGATGATCAGCGCGGCCAGCACGATCGCGGAGTCGACGAAGGTGGACTGCTTGGCGTCGTCGGCGATCTGCGCCGCCTCGTTCACCGCCTTGTCCGCCAGGTCCTTCTCGATGGACCGGTACATGTTGAACTTGCCGGTCGCGGTCGCGAAGTAGGTGTCGGAGGTGATGCCCTTCAGGCTCAGCGTCTCCGGCGCCGCCCCGGTGGCGATCAGGGTGGACATCTGGTCGATCGACGGCGGGGTGCGGAACGGCCGGTTGGCGGCCTCCGCCTGGGCCTTCGCCTGTGCGATCTTCTGCTGCGCGGCCTGCTTGAGGGCCGCGGCGTCCTTCTGGAGCCGCTGGACGTCCTCGGGCGTGCCGCCGGAGGTGTACTCGCCGATGGCGATGCCCTCCAGGTAGCGGTACGACGCGAAGGCGGTCAGCTGGAGCTTGTGCTCCTTGCCGCCCTGCGGGGACGCCGGGTCGACCAGGAGGTGGGTGCCGATGGAGCGCTGGAGCGACTCGGCGGCCTTGGCCAGCGAGATCGCGTAGACGGTGCGGCCGTAGGAGGTGATGTTGCCGGTGCCCAGGCCGAGTTCGTTGGCGAACTCCATCAGCGGGTGCTGGACCTCGACGTAGCCCTCCTCGGTCTGCACGCCGTGCAGCTTGGAGGTGTAGGCCGCCTGGCGCAGCTTCGCCAGCTTGGGCTCGGTCTTCTCGAACGCGGCGAGCCGGCGGTTGAGGCCCGGCTTGTCCGGCATGGCCTTGGCGGCCTGGTGGAAGGTGTTGGCCGCGGCGTCGGTGGCGTCCCGCGCCTCCTGCACCGCCGGGTCGTCCTTCTTGCCCTGGAGCAGCGGCGCCGCGGTGCGGTCCCGCTCGTCGATCAGGGCGGTGCTGTAGGAGAGCGCCGCGCGCACCAGCTTCGCGGTGTTCTCCGCGTCCTGCGCCTCCTGCCAGGTGGCGAAGGAGCTGTCCACCCGCAGACCGCCGAAGACCAGCGCGACGAGCACGGGGATCAGCAGAATGGCGTTCAGGCGGGTCGCCACCCGCCAGTTGCGCGGCGCGTACTTGCTGCCGCTGACCGGAGGCTTCGCGACCGTGTTTTCGGGCGCGTCGGAAGCCGGTACGCCACCTCTGGGTGGCGGGGTGAAGTTGCCCCGCCGCGGTTCCTGCGGCTCGGGGCTCGCCTTGCTTCGCCTCACTCGACCAACAACCTCTCGGCGCCGGCACTACCTGCTGTGCCGTTTCTTCTGGGCGTTCCTACTCCGGAGTTCAGCGAATTTCAGCACGTCAGGGCGGTGCGTTCCAAACACTGGGCAAAGCCGGAGAGGGCACGGAAGTGCCTGAGATAAAAGGGGCGTTAGGGGCGAGAGGCGCCAAAAGACAGGCGTTGTGTGCGCACAGCGAAGCCGGGCATGCGCGCGGGGTGTCGAAACCGCGCTGATTCACTGTCGAAACGTTATGAAGCAAATTTGTGGGCGTGTCGAAGGACACAGATCCACTCAAGGATGAGGGGAACCGGCCCTGGGCAGGCGACACACCCAGTGGAAGACAACTTCCGTACGGCCCACGCCGGATGCGGCGGCGGGCCGTCGGTGTCCTACTTCAGGCGGGCCATCAGCGCGTGCTCGACGAGCGTGATGAGCGCGCTCTTGGCCTCGTTGCGGTGCCGTGCGTCGGTGGTGATGATCGGGGTGCCCGGACCGATCTGCAGCGCCTCACGCACCTCGTCGGGCGTGTACGGCTGGTGCCCCTCGAACCCGTTGAGGGCGATGACGAACGGCAGCCCGCTGTTCTCGAAGTAGTCGACCGCCGGGAAGCAGTCGGCCAGCCGCCGGGTGTCCACCAGGACCACCGCGCCGATCGCACCCCGCACCAGGTCGTCCCACATGAACCAGAAGCGGTCCTGACCGGGCGTACCGAACAGGTACAGGATCAGGTCCTGGTCCAGCGTGATGCGTCCGAAGTCCATCGCCACGGTCGTCGTGGTCTTGTCCTGGACGTGGCTGAGGTCGTCGATCCCCGCCGAGGCGGAGGTCATCACGGCCTCCGTACGCAGCGGGTTGATCTCCGAGACGGCGCCGACGAAGGTGGTCTTGCCCACGCCGAAGCCGCCCGCCACCACGATCTTGGCGGACGTGGTGGCGCGGGCCGTACCCCCGTCGAGGCCGCTGTCAGAGCTTGCGAAGTCCACTGAGCACCCTCTCCAGCAAGGTCACGTCCGGCGTGCCGCCGGCCTCGCCGCTGCCGCCGGGCTGGTGGATCGCCACCATGCCGGCCTCCGCCAGGTCCGCGACCAGGATCCGCGCCACACCGAGCGGGATGTGCAGCAGCGCGGAGACCTCGGCGACCGACTTCACCTCGCGGCACAGGTGGCAGATCCGCTGGTGTTCGGGCAGCAGCCCGGGCAGCTGTGAGGGGTCGGCGGTCGTGCTGACCAGCGCCTCGATGGCGAGCTGGTAGCGCGGCCGGGTCCGGCCTCCGGTCATCGCGTACGGGCGCACCAGCGGCTGGTCACCTTCGCCCCCGTACGGCGCTTGGCTGTACGCGCCGTACGGGCCGGAAGTGGCAGGTGGCGGGGTCATGGGTCCTCCGGACGGGACAGAAGCTCTGTCGTCGGTCTGGGCCGGTGGGGGGTGGCGGCGGTCGAATGGGTGGTCGGGTGCTGCACGGAAAGGCGCTGCGGACGCCTCAGTGCAGCAGGCTGCCCTGGAGTTCGGCGCGCAGGTCCGGCGTCAGCACCGTCCCCGCGCGGTCGACCAGCAGGGCCATCTCGTAACCGACGAGGCCGATGTCGCACTCGGGGTGCGCCAGCACCGCCAGCGACGATCCGTCGGAAACGGACATGATGAAGAGGAAGCCGCGCTCCATCTCCACGACCGTCTGGTTGACCGTCCCGCCCTCGAAGATGCGGGAGGCGCCGGAGGTCAGCGAGGTCAGCCCGGAGGCCACCGCCGCCAACTGGTCGGCACGGTCGCGCGGGAAGCCCTCGGACATCGCGAGGAGCAGCCCGTCCGCGGAGACCACCACCGTGTGCGACACCCCAGGGGTGTTGTCCACGAAGTTGGTGATCAACCAGTTCAGATTCTGCGCCGCCTGGCTCATCGGACTCAACTAACGCTCCTGCTGGTGTGTGGGATCGACAATGCCGTGGGTGCCGGTGCTCGACGTCCCTGCCTGCCGGCCCTGCTGGATACCCCGACGGAGGTTGGTCAGCCGCCCGCGCACGTCACCGGGCGCGCGCGAGACCTGGGGACCGCTCTGCTGGGGCTGCTGTTGCTGCGCGGTGCCCGCGACGAGGTTCGCACGCGGGACCCGGCGGGGCAGCCCGGAGGTGGTGACACCGCCGGAGGCGGGCTGGCGGATCTGCTCCGCCTGCCGCCAGGTCTCGTCGTTCGGCGAGCTGCGCCACTGCGAGGCGGCGTCGGGCTGCGCTCCGTTGCGCGCGCCGTTGACGGGTGCGTCAGCGCGCCCGCCGGCCTCCTGCCCGCTGCCCCGGCGGGGCAGCTGCGGCGTCTCGGCCCGGCCCGCCGGTTCTCCCGCGTCGGTGCCCTGCGGGGGCACCCCGGCAGCGGCCGCCGCCGGGTGGTTGAACCAGTCGGACTCGATCGTGTCGAAGATCGGCGTTCGGCCGTCCCCGGGACCGGCGTCCGCACCGCCGAGCACGTCGTCGGACGAGCCGCGGTCCTGCTGCGGCACCGGGAACTGCCCGGTGGCCTGCACCTCGTCGGGGTACCCGGCGCGCTCGCCGGCCGGCCGCTGGAACTGCCGGGTGTCGAGCTGCCCGGTCTCGTACGGGTCGGCCTCGGCGGCGGGCGGCTGGAACCGCTCCGTCTCGTACCGGCCGGTGTCGTACTGGTCCGGACCGCTCCCGGGCCGGGCGAACCGGCCGGTGTCACCGGCGCCGTCGGCGGCACCCCGGCCGGCCGGACGGCCGCCCTGCGAGCCGTCCGCGGCGGGCGGCGGGCCGTTGAAGTCGGGACGGGCGAACGCCGTGGTGTCGCCGGGGCCACCGCCCGGAGCGGGCCGCTCGAAGCTGCCGGTGCTCTCGGGCTCCTCGTGGCCGCGCGGCTGGTCCTGCGCCTCGCGGGGCGCCAGCGGCCAGTCGTCGGCGCCGCCGCGCTCACGGCGGGCGCCCCAGCTCGTACCGCCGGGCTGCTGACCGGAGCCGCTGTCCTGGCCGCCCCGGGGACCGCTCTGCGAACCGCCCGGCAGTTCGGCCGCGGCGTTGCGCGGCGGCAGCTGCGGACGCTCCTCACGGCGCGGCGCACCGGTCGGCGGCGCCACGGTGGGCGTCGGGCCGGCGTCCGCACCACGGGTGGGCAGCGACGGGCGCTGGGCACCGGGACGGCCCGCGGCGGGCGCGCCCTGGGAGCCGGCGGCGGGCGGCGTGGCACGCCCGCCCGGCGCGGGGGAGCCGAACGTGTTGGGGGCGCCGCCGCCCGGGCCACCGCGACCGGGCAGCGCGGGGCGCCCGGACGCCGGTCCGGAACCGACCTGGCCGCGTGGCTGAAGCCCCGCGAGCCGGCTGGAGGGCGCGCCGCCGGGCTCGCCGGCACCGCCCTTGGCGTTGCTCGGCGCCGGCTTCTTGCCGCCCTGGGCGAGGTCGACCGGCAGCATGACCAGCGCGGTGGTGCCGCCGGAGTCGGAGGGCCGCAGCTGGATGCGGATGCCGTGCCGCAGGGACAGCCGGCCGACCACGAACAGACCCATCCGGCGGGACACCGAGACGTCCACGGTCGGCGGGCTGGCCAGCCGCTCGTTGATCGCCGACAGGTCCTCGGGCGACAGGCCGATGCCGGTGTCGTGGATCTCGACCAGCACCCGGCCGTCGGGCAGGGCGTGGCCGGTGACCTTGACCTTGGTCTGCGGCGAGGAGAACGAGGTGGCGTTCTCCAGCAGCTCGGCGAGGAGGTGGACGAGGTCGTTGACGACCCGGCCGGCGACCTCGGTCTGCGGTACGGCGTTGAGCTCGATGCGCTCGTACTGCTCCACCTCGGAGGCGGCGGCACGAAGGACGTCGACCAGCGGCACCGGCCGCGTCCAGCGGCGTCCCGGCTCCTCACCGGCGAGGACCAGGAGGTTCTCGCCGTTACGGCGCATGCGGGTGGCGAGGTGGTCGAGCTTGAACAGCGAGGACAGCTGGTCCGGGTCGGCCTCGCGGGACTCCAGCTCGGAGATCAGCGACAGCTGGCGCTGGATCAGGCCCTGGCTGCGGCGCGAGAGGTTGGTGAACATCGCGTTGACGTTGCCCCGCAGCAGCGCCTGCTCGGAGGCGAGGCGGACCGCCTCGCGGTGCACGTCGTCGAAGGCCGCGGCCACCCGGCCGATCTCGTCCCGGCTGTGCACACCGACCGACTCGACGGAGGTGTCCACGTCCTGCGGGTCGGACTCGGACAGCTGCTTGACCAGTTCGGGCAGCCGGTCCTGGGCGACCTTCTGGGCGGTGTCCTGGAGCCGGCGCAGCGAGCGGACCATGGACCGCGCCACGACGAACGCGCCGACCAGCGAGACGCCGAGGACGAGGAGGATCACCGCACCGTTGATGATGGCGTCCTGCGTCGCCTCGTTGCGCAGCTCGCGGGACTTCTGCTCCATCTCGGAGAGCAGGCTGGTCTCGATCCGCGACATCTCGTCGATCTTGACGGTGTCGGAGTCGTACCAGTCGAGGTACCGGTAGTCCTGGCTGCGGATGCCGGAGCCGCTGGCGAAGGCGCGGTGCGCGAAGGCGACCGCGGCCTTGATCTCGTCGTTGTTGCCGTCCAGACCGCGGGTGAGCGAGCCGGCGTTGTTGGCGTAGATCTGCTGGAAGCGGTCGCGGGCCGCCTTCTCGCTGTCCTCGGCGTTACGGCCGGCCAGCCGGTCGTTGGAGGAGAGCTGGGGGCCGCCGGAGTGGGCGAGACCGGCACTGACCAGGGCCCGCTGGATCGACGCGTACTCCTTGGCCGACGAGAACGCCGCCAGCGCACGGGTCGAGCGGATCATCTCCGGGTTGCTGGTCGCCTGCGCCATGTCCTGGGAGAGCGACAGCAGCGAGTTGATCAGCTGGTTGTAGCTGGTGACGGTCCGCGCGGCGTTGTTGTCGTCCTTGTACGCGGTGGCGCGGATCTCGTTGAGGGTGTTCAGCTGCCGGGTGATCTCCAGGACGGTCGCCCGGACACCGGCCATCGTGGCGTCCTGGCCCCGGATGTCGTCGGTGGCCTGGTTGAACTTCAGCTTGGCGTGGTCGGTCGCCTCGCGGGGCGCGACCACGTTCGCGTCGTCCTTGACGTTGCCGCTGCCGGCCAGCGGGCCGGCCGACTTGTCCCGCTCGATCTGCAGCGCGTCGGCGAGCTCGGTCGCCTGCCGGGTCATCTCGGTGAGCAGCTGCATCTTGTCCAGCTGGTCGATGTTCTCCAGCTGCGTGGCGATGCGCATGCCGCCCAGCGTGGTCGCGGCGACCACCGGGAGCGCGAGCAGGGAGACCAGGCGGGTGCTGATGCGCCAGTTGCGCAGCGCTATTCGCGAGCCGGGCCCGGTGGGGCCCTTCGCCGCCTTGGACTGGCCCTCGGTGCCCTCACCGCCCGGTGCCTGGCCGCTCACCTCGGTGGGCAACGTGCCACCGGCGGAGCCGTTGTTGCGGTCGCGCTGGGGCGAGGAGGCGCGGTCGCTTCCGCCGCGCAGCTCCGGGTCCGCCGCAGCGCTGCCATCCCTCTTGAAACGTCCCTGCACTAGCGTCGCAACCTCTGGACCAGGCGTCCCACCTCGGCGGGACGGTGTCGAGTCGTGTCGGAGACCGCGAAGTCCCCTCATGGCGGTCGTGAAATGACCGGCGGGCTGCCCCCTCTGGCCGAGAGAGCGGCACCACCGCGCGGCGCGACTTTGCGCCCTGCGCGCCGGCTGAAACGTGCGGCGGTCCGTGGAATTCCAGCACAGTGCAGGATCTCCAACAAGAGCGGAGCCGCTCGCTGTGACCTGCGTGACGCAATGTACGGAGCGCGTTACGACTTGTACAAGGTACTGCAGTAAATACCGGACTTTTGCCCTCGAATCGATCGCTCGGACCGGCTGTCCCAGGTGCGGTGATCGGGAGCGGAACGTGCGGTTCAATCCGTCATTGTCCGATTCGCCCAAGGTTGTTGATCATGGGAAATGCGGCATTTGTCGTACAGGTGGTGAGCAAACTCACAGGGAGATCGTCGAGTTCCCCACCACTTCGGAGGGAATAGCGCGCATAGCCTGACGCTTTACATGGTTGCCGAATACGACAAGGCAGCTTTCCGCAACGGCTTTTCAGCCGTCCGAGACCCGACCACGCGAGGCATGCAGCAGTGAAGACGACGATGATGTTCCGCAACATAGCCAACCCGCGGCGCACCACCCTGGCCCACCTCAAGGACGCCGACGAGCTCGGCAACGCGGCCCCCGAGGTCCCGGAGCACACCGTCGAACTGCCCACGCAGACCGCCAACCCCCGCCGCACCGTCCTGATGGTCGCCCCCGAGCAGGACGTACCGGCGTAAGCGGCGCAGCGGACCGGCCGTGCCCCCGCGATAGCCTGGAGTGTCAACTCCGGCCAATGATCAATGAGGGGCAGCGGCAACCCGTGCGCATCGCCAGATTCTCCATCGACGGCAACGTCGGCTTCGGCGTCGTCGAAGACGACGCACTCGACGTCATCAAGGGGCATCCCTTCGCGGAATTCGAGCGCTCGGGCCAAAAGGTGCCCCTCGACAAGGTCCGGCTGCTGCCGCCCGTCCTGCCCAACAAGGTCGTGGGCGTGGGCCGCAACTACGCCGAACACGCCGCCGAGCTGGGCAACGCCGTCCCGGACGTACCGGTCACCTTCTTCAAGCCGTCCACCTCGGTGATCGGCCCCGGCGACCCCATCGCGTACCCCTCCTTCTCCCAGGAGGTGCACCACGAGGCCGAGCTGGCCGTCGTGATCGGCCGGATGTGCCGCGAGGTGCCCCGCGAGCGCGTCAAGGACGTCATCCTCGGCTACACCTGCGCCAACGACGTCACCGCGCGCGACGTCCAGCAGCGCGAGAAGCAGTGGGCCCGGGCCAAGGGCTTCGACGGCTCCTGCCCGCTCGGCCCCTGGGTCGAGACCGAGCTGGACCCCGCTGACCTCACCATCCAGTGCACGGTCAACGGCGAACAGCGCCAGCTCGGCCGCACGAGCGACATGGTGCGCCCGATCGAGGACCTGATCGTCCACATCACCGAGGCGATGACGCTGCTTCCCGGCGACGTCATCCTCACGGGCACCCCGGCCGGGGTCGGCCCCCTCAACGTCGGCGACGAGGTCGCCGTCACCATCGAAGGCATCGGCACTCTCACCAACAAGGTGATCAAGCGTGGCTAACGCGACCCCCGTCCGCGTCCGTTTCTGTCCCTCCCCGACCGGTAACCCCCACGTCGGCCTGATCCGTACGGCCCTGTTCAACTGGGCCTACGCGCGCCACAACAAGGGCACCCTGGTCTTCCGTATCGAGGACACTGACGCGGCCCGCGACTCCGAGGAGTCCTACAACCAGCTGCTGGACTCGTTCCACTGGCTCGGCTTCGACTGGGACGAGGGCCCCGAGGTCGGCGGCCCGCACGCGCCGTACCGCCAGTCGCAGCGGATGGACATCTATCAGGACGTCGCCGACAAGCTCCTCGCGGGCGGCTACGCCTACCACTGCTACTGCACCACCGAGGAGCTCGACGAGCGCCGCGAGGCCGCCCGCAAGGCCGGCCGGCCCTCCGGCTACGACGGCACGTGCCGCGAGCTGACCGCCGAGCAGAAGGCCGCCTACGAGGCCGAGGGCCGCAGCTCCATCGTCCGCTTCCGGATGCCCGACGCGCCGATCACGTTCAACGACCTGGTGCGCGGCGAGCTGACCTTCACCCCGGAGAACGTCCCGGACTACGGCATCGTCCGCGCCAACGGCGCGCCGCTGTACACCCTGGTCAACCCGGTCGACGACGCCCTGATGGGGATCACCCACGTCCTGCGCGGCGAGGACCTGCTCTCCTCCACCCCCCGCCAGGTCGCCCTCTACGCGGCCCTGATCGAGCTGGGCATCGCCAAGGAGATCCCCGCCTTCGGCCACCTGCCGTACGTCATGGGCGAGGGCAACAAGAAGCTCTCCAAGCGCGACCCGCAGGCATCCCTCAACCTCTACCGCGAGCGCGGCTTCCTCCCCGAGGGCCTGCTGAACTACCTCGCCCTCCTGGGCTGGTCCTTCTCGGCGGACCAGGACCTCTTCACGGTGTCCGAGCTGATCGAGAAGTTCGACATCGCGGACGTCAACGCGAACCCGGCCCGCTTCGACCTGAAGAAGGCCGAGGCGATCAACGCCGACCACATCCGCCGGCTGGACCCGGAGGACTTCGTCAAGTCCTGCGAGCCCTGGCTGAAGGCCCCGTACGCCAACTGGGCGCCCGAGGACTTCGACGAGGCCGCCTGGCGCGCCATCGCCCCGCACGCCCAGACCCGCGTCACCGTCCTGTCGGACATCACCGCCAACGTCGACTTCCTGTTCCTCAAGGAGCCCGTCGAGGACGAGGCGTCCTGGGCGAAGGCCATGAAGGGCGAACCGGTGGGCCTGCTCACCACCGCCCGCGCCAAGCTCGCGGCCGCCGACTGGAGCGCCGGCCCCGAGCCCCTCAAGGAGGCCGTCCTGGCCGCCGGCGAGGAGCACGGCCTCAAGCTCGGCAAGGCGCAGGCCCCCGTCCGGGTGGCCGTCACCGGCCGCACGGTCGGCCTGCCCCTCTTCGAGTCCCTGGAGGTCCTGGGCAAGGAGCGCACCCTCCAGCGCATCGACGCCGCGCTGGCCAAGCTGGCCGGCTGAGTTCCGTACGCACGCCTCCGGGCCCGGACGCCGCACGGTGTCCGGGCCCGCGGCATTCCCCGGCGGCGCTCCCGGGCGGGCCGCTAGATTGCTCGCATGGCTCTGCGCGCCGTTCTGTGGGACATCGACGACACCCTGTTCGACTACACCGGGTCGGACCGGACCGGCGCGCTGCGCCACCTCCGGGCGGAGGGGCTGCTCGCCGCGTACGGCGGGGAGGAGGCGGCGCTGGCCCGCTGGCGCCACGCCATGGAGACCGAGTTCGCCCGGTTCCTCGCCGGCGAGGTGGGGTTCCTCGACCACCGCAGGGCCCGCGCCCGGACGTTTCTGGACAGGCCGCTGAGCGACGAGGAGGCGGACGCCTGGTTCGGGCGGTACATCGCGCATTACGAAGCGTCCTGGGTGCTCTTCCCGGACTCCCTGCCCGCCCTGGAGGCGCTGGCCCCGCTGCTCAGGCAGGCGGTGCTGTCCAACTCCTCCACCGCCAACCAGGAGCGGAAGCTGGCCGCGCTGGGCATCAGGGCCCGCTTCGAGGCCGTGCTGTGCGCCGATGAACTGGGGCACGCCAAGCCCGCCGCCGAGGCGTTCGCGAGCGCCTGCGCGGCCCTGGGGCTCGCCGCCGAGGAGGTCGTCTACGTCGGGGACCGGCTGGACATCGACGCGCTGGGCGCCCGGGACGCCGGGCTGGCCGCCGTCTGGCTGGACCGCACGGGCCCGGACGGCGAGGCCGGCGCGGAGCTGCCGCCGGGGGTACGGCGGATCGCGAGCCTGGCGGAGCTCCCCGAGCTGTTGCGCGGAGTTATCGGTTTTGGTGCCCCGTCCACGATCAGGTAATGTTCTTCCTGCGCCGCCCGAGAGGGCCGAGAGGTCCGGCCGGGAGGCGCAGATCAAATCAGCCCCCTACAGGGGGTTGCGCTTTGATGGCCTATGGTGTAATTGGCAGCACGACTGATTCTGGTTCAGTTAGTCTAGGTTCGAGTCCTGGTAGGCCAGCTCGCAGAGCTCATCTGCAAAGCCCCCGTTGTGTAGCGGCCTAGCACGCTGCCCTCTCAAGGCAGTAGCGCCGGTTCGAATCCGGTCGGGGGTACAGATCCTTCCCAGGGAGACAGTTCGGGTCGCACCCACTGCCTCTCATGCAGGATCGCTAGGGCCCCCGTTGTGTAGCGGCCTAGCACGCCGCCCTCTCAAGGCGGTAGCGCCGGTTCGAATCCGGTCGGGGGTACTGGTCTAAACCACCATGGGCTATGGTGTAATTGGCAGCACGAGTGATTCTGGTTCATTTAGTCTAGGTTCGAGTCCTGGTAGCCCAGCGCAGCGTGTCCTCGTGACAGGCTCAACTGCAGGAAATCTTGCCCCCGTTGTGTAGCGGCCTAGCACGCCGCCCTCTCAAGGCGGTAGCGCCGGTTCGAATCCGGTCGGGGGTACGTAGAGAGAAGGCCCTCCGCGTCATGCGGGGGGCCTTCTCTTGTCAACTGCCTTCTTCGAAGCGCCTGTTGACCGCCTCCGCCTCCGCCCGCCGACGCAGGCTCAACGGCACCGGCCCGCAGAGCATGCTCAGCACTGCCGCCGCCCCCGCCTGCTCCGCCGGAGTCCCGCACTCCTCGCCCGGACCGGCCGCAGCCGCCGCAGTGGTTCCCGTCGTCGCGGACCGGTTGGCCGGGTGATGCCCCGCATGATCAAGGAGCTGGCCGGTGACCGGGAGAGGGCGCGGCAGGGGAGGGGCGAGGTCGGCTTCTGGCACGCGACCTTCGTGGTGCCCGCGGGGTCGTTCGAGAGCAGCTACGTCAACATGCCGGCGTACGGGCTGGGGGAGGCCCGGGGAGTGGCGCCGGTGGGCCGGCGCGGGGAGCGGGCGGCGGACCGGCCGGCGGCCTGAGGGGCGGCCGCGGGCCGGGCGCGGGACGGCCCCGTACGGAACGGGCCGTACGGGGCCGGGTGCGGTGGGTCAGCCGGTGCGGCGCAGTCCCTCGGAGAGGCGGGCGGCGGCGTCGATGACCGCCTGGGCGTGCATCCGGCCCGGGTGGCGGGTCAGCCGCTCGATCGGGCCGGAGACCGACACGGCGGCCACCACGCGGTTCGAGGGGCCGCGTACCGGCGCGGAGACGGAGGCCACGCCGGGCTCGCGCTCGCCGATCGACTGGGCCCAGCCGCGGCGCCGTACGCCGGACAGCGCGGTGGCCGTGAAGCGCGCGCCCTGCAGGCCGCGGTGCAGCCGCTCGGGCTCCTCCCAGGCCATCAGGATCTGGGCCGCCGAGCCGGCCTTCATCGGGAGCGTGGAGCCGACCGGGACGGTGTCCCGCAGTCCGGACAGCCGTTCCGCGGCCGCCACGCAGATCCGCATGTCGCCCTGCCGTCGATAGAGCTGGGCGCTCTCGCCCGTCACGTCGCGGAGGTGGGTGAGTACCGGTCCGGCCGTGGCGAGCAGGCGGTCCTCGCCGGCCGCCGCGGCCAGCTCGGAGAGCCGCGGGCCCAGGATGAACCGGCCCTGCATGTCCCTCGCCACCATCCGGTGGTGTTCCAGTGCCACGGCCAGCCGGTGGGCCGTGGGTCGTGCGAGCCCTGTCGCCGCGACCAGCCCGGCGAGGGTGGCCGGACCGGACTCCAGAGCGCTCAAAACCAGAGCTGCCTTGTCGAGAACGCCGACGCCGCTAGAGTTGTCCATGCAACGATACTCACGTCTCACACTGTGAAACGCAAGTTCAATTTTCCAGGGAAGTCGTCAGTCTGTAGATGTGGCCCTCGACCAGGGCCCCGCGTAAGGCCCGGCAGGGGGATATCTGTGGGCACCACGCATGGACGAGCAAGGCCGGCACAGTGGCCGGCCGGAGGGAAAGCGATGGGACGGACACTCGCGGAGAAGGTCTGGGACGACCATGTCGTCCGGCGCGCGGAAGGCGAGCCCGACCTCCTCTTCATTGATCTGCACCTGCTGCACGAGGTCACCAGCCCGCAGGCGTTCGACGGCCTCCGCAAGGCCGGCCGCCAGGTGCGCCGCACGGACCTGACCATCGCCACCGAGGACCACAACACCCCGACCCTCGACATCGACAAGCCGATCGCCGACCCGGTCTCGCGCACCCAGCTGGAGACGCTGCGCAAGAACTGCGCCGAGTTCGGGGTCCGGCTGCACCCGCTGGGCGACGTCGAGCAGGGTGTCGTCCACGTCGTGGGGCCGCAGTTGGGGCTGACCCAGCCCGGCACCACCGTGGTCTGCGGTGACAGCCACACCTCCACCCACGGAGCCTTCGGCGCGCTGGCGTTCGGCATCGGCACCAGCCAGGTCGAGCACGTCCTGGCCACCCAGACGCTGCCGCTGGCCCCCTTCAAGACCATGGCGATCACCGTCGACGGTGAGCTGCCGGAGGGCGTCACCGCCAAGGACCTGATCCTGGCGATCATCGCCAAGATCGGCACCGGCGGCGGCCAGGGCTACGTCCTGGAATACCGCGGCTCGGCCATCGAGAAACTGTCGATGGAAGCCCGGATGACCATTTGCAACATGTCGATCGAGGCGGGCGCCCGGGCCGGCATGATCGCCCCCGACCGCACCACCTTCGACTACCTCCGGGGCCGCGACCACGCCCCCGAGGGTGAGGACTGGGACGCCGCGGTCGAGTACTGGAAGACGCTGCGTACCGACGACGACGCGGTCTTCGACGCCGAGGTGCACATCGACGCCTCCGCGCTGTCGCCGTTCGTCACCTGGGGCACCAACCCCGGCCAGGGCGCACCGCTTTCGGCGAACGTCCCCGACCCGGCTTCGTACGAGGACGCCTCGGAGCGCTTCGCCGCCGAAAAGGCCCTGGAATACATGGGGTTGACGGCGGGTCAGCCGCTGCGCGAGATCAACGTGGACACCGTCTTCGTAGGTTCGTGCACCAACGGCCGCATCGAGGACCTGCGCTCCGCGGCCTCGATCCTGCAGGGCCGCAAGGTCGCCGACGGCGTACGGATGCTGATCGTCCCCGGTTCGGTCCGGGTCTCCCTGGAGGCCGTCGCCGAGGGTCTGGACAAGGTCTTCACCGAGGCGGGCGCCGAATGGCGGCACGCGGGCTGCTCGATGTGCCTGGGCATGAACCCCGACCAGCTGGCGCCCGGTGAGCGCTCCGCGTCCACCTCCAACCGCAACTTCGAGGGCCGCCAGGGCAAGGGCGGTCGTACGCACCTGGTCTCGCCGCAGGTCGCCGCCGCAACGGCTGTTCTCGGCCATCTGGCCTCACCGGCCGACCTGGCCACGGCCGGCCAGTCCGACGTCGCCACGCCCGCGGGAGTCTGAACCATGGAAGCTTTCACCACCCACACCGGCCGGGCCGTCCCGCTGCGCCGCAGCAACGTCGACACCGACCAGATCATCCCGGCCCACTGGCTGAAGAAGGTCACCCGCGACGGCTTCGAGGACGGGCTCTTCGAGGCGTGGCGCAAGGACCCCGAGTTCGTCCTCAACCAGGCGCAGTACAAGGGCGCCACGGTGCTGGTCGCCGGTCCCGACTTCGGCACCGGCTCCTCCCGTGAGCACGCGGTCTGGGCCCTGCAGAACTACGGCTTCAAGGCCGTCATCTCCTCGCGGTTCGCGGACATCTTCCGCGGCAACTCCCTCAAGAACGGGCTGCTGACGGTGGTCCTGCCGCAGGAGACCGTGGACCGGCTGCAGAAGCTGGTGGAGGCCGACCCGGCCGCCGAGGTGACCGTCGACCTCGTTTCCCGGCAGGTCCGGGCCGAGGGCGTCACCGCCGACTTCGAGCTGGACGAGAACGCTCGTTGGCGTCTGCTGGAGGGGCTGGACGACATCAGCCTCACCCTTCGGGAGGAGACCTCGATCGTGGCGTACGAGGCAAATCGCCCGTCATTCAAGCCGCGTACGATCGAGGTCTGACCTCGGGTTTTTGGCTCAAAGCGTTATTGCGTACGATGCGCCCCCTGTGCAGTTGGCAGGGGGCGCATCCGTGTGTGGAGGCGGCTGTTGAGGCCCCGTGAAGCGACAACTCGCCGCAGATGGCACAATTAGCGCATGGAACGCGACGACCAACTCGAGCTCTACGGTCTTGTCGCCGACCGACTCAAGGACGCACACGCAAGTGTGCGGACACTGCAAGTCCCGGAGGGCGTACGGATGGCGCTGACCCGGAAGCTGCTCGTCATCACGGCCGCGGCTAAACACGATCTTGCGGACGCGGCAAGGCGTCTGGAGTGGTTCATGGAAGACCTCGACGAAGGTCGTTACCCCGAAGATGTGCACGCCGACGGAAGTCCGTGAAGGTCGAGTTCGTTGCGGCACAAGGGTGATTAGCCCGTTTCGTGTTTGATTTGCGGTATATATCTGCCTAACGTGCGAAAAAGCTTGGAAACTTTCCTTCCAGCAATGTCTCCGAAGGGGAAGACGTGAACAAGGCGCAGCTCGTAGAAGCCATTGCCGACAAGGTCGGCGGCCGACAGGCCGCCGCAGACGCGGTCGACGCAGTGCTGGACGCAATCGTCCGCGCAGTGGTCAACGGCGACCGCGTTTCGGTCACCGGATTCGGCTCGTTCGAAAAGGTCGACCGCCCGGCCCGCTACGCCCGCAACCCGCAGACGGGTGAGCGCGTGCGGGTCAAGAAGACGTCGGTGCCGCGTTTCCGCGCCGGTCAGGGCTTCAAGGACCTGGTGAGCGGCTCGAAGAAGCTTCCCAAGGGCGGCGAGGTGTCCGTCAAGAAGGCCCCCAAGGGCAGCCTCACCGGCGGCGCCGCCATCAAGAAGGCCGCCGCGAAGAAGGCCACCGCCAAGAAGGCGGCCGCCAAGAAGACGACGGCGAAGAAGACCACGGCGAAGAAGACCACCGCCGCGAAGAAGGTCACCGCCAAGAAGGCCACGCCGGCCAAGAAGGCCACCACGGCGAAGAAGGCCGCCGCCAAGAAGGCCACGCCGGCGAAGAAGACCACCGCCAAGAAGGCCACGGCGAAGAAGACCGCCCCCGCCAAGAAGGCCACCGCCAAGAAGGCCCCTGCCAAGAAGGCCACCGCGCGCAAGACCACCGCGAAGAAGACCACCGCTCGCAAGCGGTGACCACAGCAGCGGCGACGCCATGCGTCGGGCCGGTCTCCCTCCGGGGAGCCCGGCCCGCGGTGCATGTGGCCGCACGTCGCCGTCTAGGCTCTCTTCCATGCAGGCCACCGCGTACACGTACGACTCCGAGACCCGCTCCGGCAGCGTGCTGCTGGACGACGGCACCCCGCTGACCTTCGACACCGCGGCGTTCGACGCCGGTGGTCTGCTGCTGCTCCGGCCCGGTCAGCGGGTCCGTATCGAGGTCACCGGCGAGGGCGACGCCCGGCACATCGAGCTGATCACGCTCCAGACGCTCTGACCTGCGACGGCAGCCGCGGGGCCTGGAGCGCCGTGTGCGGGCCCACGCCCAGCGCCAGCGCCGCCCGCAGATCCTCGCCGGTGTCCACGTCCCGGCGTACCGACGGCACGTTCGCCGCGACGATCTCCCGCGCTCCCGATGCCAGGTGACGCGCCCGGGACGCACCGCCGAATGCCGGTTCCAATTCCACTCCGGAAGTCGCGGTCAGAAGTGTTGTCCCGATATCCGCCGCATCCGCGAGAAATGCACGGGGAAATAGCGAAGCGGAATGGAGCACCAGTTCCAGTTCGGCCGGGCGCAGCGCGGGCAGGTCGGCGTTCAGCGCGGCGACCGGCGCGCCCGGGCGGCGGGAGCGGATGACGTCCGCCCCGTGGGCCAGCGCCGCGTTGAGTCCGGCCCCCGGTGTGTCGGGCACGACGGACGCGCCGAGGGCCACCAGCCGCTCCGTGGCCAGCTGATCGTCCGTGACAACCGCCACATCCCGCACGTTCGCGCAGGCCAGCGCCGCCGCCACGGTGTCCAGGGCGAAGGCGAGGGCCAACCGGGGCCGGAACTCCTCCCCGGCGGCCCGCGAGAGCCTGCTCTTGGCTCGCACCAGCGGTTTCAGCGGCACCACCAGGCTCCAGCCCACACCCGCTCCGTCTCTTCGCATCCGCGCCATTCTCACCTGCTGCCGCCGCTCTCCGGGAGCGCCGGGGTTACGGTGTCCTCGACATAGCGGGTACCTGGGGCGACACTTGTGCGGCTGCCGGCCCGTAGCAGCTTCGCAGGTCCCACAAGGAGGGTGTCCCAGTGTCCCGCCGCAGAATCGGCTTCTGGTACCGCTTGGCCGCGGTCATCTGCAAACCGCCGCTCTTGGTTCTGTTCAAGCGGGACTGGCAGGGAATGGAGCACATTCCGGCCGACGGCGGATTTATCACCGCGGTCAACCACAACTCGTATCTTGATCCGCTCTCCTATGCGCACTATCAGTACAACACCGGGCGGGTCCCCCGATTCCTCGCCAAGGCCGGACTCTTCCGGAGCGGCTTTGTCGGCCTGATGATGCGCGGCACCGGCCAGATCCCCGTCTACCGGGAAACCACCGACGCGGCCACCGCGTTCCGCGCCGCCGTCACCGCCATCCACAAGGGCGAATGCGTCGCGTTCTACCCCGAGGGCACCCTCACCCGCGACCCCGAGCTGTGGCCCATGCAGGGCAAGACCGGAGCCGCCCGGGTCGCGTTGCTGACCAAGGCGCCGGTCATCCCCGTCGCGCAGTGGGGCGCCAACGACGCGATGCCGCCGTACGCCAAGGAGAAGAAGCTCCAGCTCCTCCCGCGCAAGACGCTGCGGGTGAAGGCCGGCCCGCCCGTCGACCTGAGCGCGTTCTACGACCGGGAGCCCACCGCCGAGGTGCTGCGGGCGGTCACCGACACCATCATGGCCGCCATCACCGAGCAGCTCGCCCTGCTCCGCGGCGAGCCCGCGCCGGCCGAACCGTACGACTGGCGCAAGGCGATCGCCCAGGAGCGCCGCGCCGCCCGCGAAGCGGCCAAGGCCGAGCGGGCCGCCGCCGCGGCCCCCGCCGAAGCGGCCGCCGCCACCGAAGGCGCCGTCGCCCCGCAGCAGGCCCGAAGCACCCAGCAGGCACAGGAGGATGAAGGCAAGTGACGCGCTGCGCCGTCTACGGCACGGGGTCCTGGGGCACCGCATTCGCGATGGTGCTCGCCGACGCGGGATGCGAGGTGACCCTGTGGGGGCGCCGCGCGGCCCTGGTCGACGCCGTCAACAACGGCCGTACCAACCCCGACTACCTGCCGGGGGTCGAGCTCCCCGCGTCCGTAAGGGCCACCACCGACCCCGCGGAGGCGGCGCGCGGCGCGGAGTTCACCGTCCTCGCCGTCCCCTCCCAGACGCTGCGCGGCAACCTCGCCGAGTGGGCGCCGCTGCTGCCCGCCGACACCGTCCTGGTCTCCCTGATGAAGGGCGTCGAACTGGGCACGGCCAAGCGCATGAGCGAGGTCATCGAGGAGGTCGCCAAGGCGCCCGCGGAGCGCGTCGCGGTGCTGACCGGACCCAACCTCGCCAAGGAGATCGCCGCCCGCCAGCCGGCCGCCGCGGTCATCGCCTGCACCGACGAGGCGGTCGCCCGCCGGTTCCAGACCGCCTGCCACACCTCGTACTTCCGGCCCTACACCAACACCGACGTGGTGGGCTGCGAACTGGGCGGCGCGGTCAAGAACGTCATCGCGCTGGCCGTCGGCATCGCCACCGGCATGGGCCTGGGCGACAACGCCAAGGCATCCCTGATCACCCGCGGGCTGGCCGAGACCACCCGGCTCGGCCTCGCCATGGGCGCCGACGCCCACACCTTCGCGGGCCTGGCCGGCATGGGCGACCTGGTCGCCACCTGCTCCTCGCCGCTGTCGCGCAACAACACCTTCGGCACCAACCTCGGCCGCGGCATGACGCTCCAGGAGACCATCGCGGTCACCAAGCAGACCGCCGAGGGCGTCAAGTCCTGCGAATCGGTACTGGATCTGGCGCGCCGGCACGGCGTCGACATGCCGCTCACCGAGACCGTCGTGGACATCGTCCACGAGGGCAAGCCGCCGATGGTGGCTCTCAAGGAGCTGATGTCGCGCAGCGCGAAGTCCGAGCGGCACTGAGCGACCGTCCCGGAGGCGCCACGCCACCAACGGCCGCCGCAGCACTGACGCAGCCGCTACCAGCAGGTACCCTCAACGCGATATGAGCAGCCAGACCTCCTCCCACAAGCCCCGCGTCGCCGTCGTGTTCGGCGGCCGCAGCTCCGAGCACGCCATCTCCGTACTCACCGCCGGAGCCGTGCTGCGCGCCATCGACCGCGAGAAGTACGACGTGCTGCCCATCGGCATCACCACCGACGGCCGCTGGGCGCTGACCGCCGACGACCCCGATCGGATGGCCATCACCGACCGGCGGCTGCCCAGCGTGGCCGAACTCGCCGAGTCGGCCGAGGGCGGCGTGGTGCTCCCGGTCGACCCGACCAACCGCGAGGTCGTCTACAGCGAGCCGGGCTCGGTGCCCAAGGCGCTGGGCGAGGTCGACGTGGTCTTCCCCGTCCTGCACGGCCCCTACGGCGAGGACGGCACCCTGCAGGGCCTGCTGGAGCTCTCCGGCGTGCCCTACGTCGGCTCGGGCGTGCTCGCCTCCGCGGTCGGCCAGGACAAGGACTACATGAAGCGGGTGTTCGCTTCCTTCGGGCTGCCGGTCGGCCCGTACGAGGTCATCCGCCCCCGGGAGTGGGAGCAGGATCCTGCCGCTGCCCGCAAGAAGATCGTGGACTTCGCCGGTGAGCACGGCTGGCCGCTCTTCGTGAAGCCTGCCCGGGCCGGCTCCTCCATGGGGATCAGCAAGGTCGACGACCTCAATGGCCTGGACGCGGCGATCGAGGAGGCCCGGTCGCACGACCCCAAGATCCTCGTGGAGTCGCTGCTGCGCGGCCGCGAGATCGAGTGCGGGGTGCTGGAGTTCGAGGACGGCCCGCGGGCCAGCGTGCCGGCCGAGATCCCGCCGGTCACCGCGCACGACTTCTACGACTTCGAGGCCAAGTACATCGACTCGGCCACCGGAATCGTCCCGGCGCCGCTGACCGCCGAGCAGACCGCGAAGATCCAGGAACTGGCCGTCGCGGCCTTCGAGGCCGCCTCCTGCGAGGGCCTGGTGCGCGCGGACTTCTTCCTTCAGGACAACGGCGAGTTCGTGATCAACGAGATCAACACGCTGCCCGGCTTCACGCCCATCTCGATGTACCCGCGGATGTGGCAGGAGAGCGGCGTGAGCTACCCGGAGCTGATCGACCGGCTCCTCCAGGCCGCGCTGCGGCGCTCGACGGGGCTGCGCTAGACGCCCTTCGGCACGGTCTTGGTGACGGCGCCCGCGAGGTCGGGGAGTACATCGACCTCGGGGGCGTAGTCGTGCGGGACGGTCACCTCGACGTAGACCTTGCGCAGCACGGTCGTGAAGCGGTAGCCGTCGTCCTGCTTCTCGAAGAGCCATCGGACGCCGTTGACTTCCGCCGCCTCGGGGTTGGGGTTGTAATGTTCATTCCCGTACCTCAGGACGTCGGGCTTCGGTACCCCGCAGCGCAGTTTCACGGCAGGATCGCCCCATATGGCAGTGAAGTCGGAGACGGGCTCGGCGGTACCCCGCTTCAGCCCGTCCACGGACCGCGGCAATGCCTCATGGAGCGCCCTGCAGTGCCGTGCCGCCTCCCCCGTGGGCGAGGGCACGGCCAACTCCTCGGAAGACGAGCAGCTCACCGTGGTGAACAGCACGGTGAGCAGGGGCAGGGCCAGGTACCGGCGGCGCGTCCAGATCACCCGGCCGAGCATACGGGGGAGCTACAGATGAACGACCGGGCAGGTAAGGGTGCGGGTGATGCCGTCCACTTGCTGGACCTTGGCGACCACCATCCGTCCCAGCTCGTCGACGGTGTCGGCCTGTGCGCGCACGATGACGTCGTACGGGCCGGTGACATCCTCGGCCTGCAGCACACCGTGGATCTTCGAGATGACTTCCGCTACCGCCGAGGCCTTGCCGACCTCGGTCTGGATCAGGATGTAAGCCTGTACCACGGAACCTCCAGGGCGGCTACGAGGATCATGTGGGGAGAAGGGACGCCACGGTACCGCGTCACCGCGCGGAGCGGGGAGACCCGCGCGGTGAACACGGCAAGTGCGGCGCAGTCGTCAGCCACGTACGGACCGTCCGTACACATGGGAAGGGCAACATCATGAAGGGCACCGTGGGGGAACTGGGGGAGTTCGGTCTGATCAGGGAGCTCACCTCCCGGCTCACCTCCACCCCGGCCGTACGGATCGGGCCGGGGGACGACGCCGCGGTGGTGACCGCGCCGGACCGGAGGGTGGTCGCCAGCACCGACGTCCTCCTGGAGGGCCGGCACTTCCGGCGGGACTGGTCCACCGCCTACGACGTCGGCCGCAAGGCCGCCGCACAGAACCTCGCCGACATCGCCGCGATGGGCGCGGTGCCCACCGCGATCCTGCTCGGCCTGGTCGTCCCCGCGGAACTCCCCGCGACCTGGCCGACCGAGCTGATGGACGGGCTGCGCGACGAGTGCCAGGTCGCCGGCGCCGCGGTCGTCGGCGGTGACGTCGTACGCGGCGACACCATCACCGTCGCCATCACCGCGCTCGGCGATCTGCGCAACCAGGAGCCGGTCACCCGGGCCGGCGCCCAGCCCGGCGACGTGGTCGCGGTCACCGGCTGGCTGGGCTGGTCCGCGGCCGGGCACGCGGTGCTCTCCCGCGGCTTCCGCTCGCCGCGCGCCTTCGTGGAGGCGCACCGCCGCCCCGAGCCGCCGTACCACGCGGGCCCCGCCGCCGCCGGGCTCGGCGCCACCGCGATGACCGACGTCAGCGACGGACTCGTCGCCGACCTCGGGCACATCGCCGAGGCGAGCAAGGTGCGGATCGATCTGCGGTCCGCCGCGATCGACATCCCCTCACAGATGTCCGACATCGGTACCGCGGTCGGCGTGGACCCCATGCAGTGGGTGCTCAACGGCGGTGAGGACCACGCCATCGTGGCCACCTTCCCGCCGGACGTGAAGCTGCCCGCCCGGTGGAAGGTCATCGGCGAGGTCCTCAACCCGTCCGCGCTGCCGCAGGTGACGGTGGACGGCGCCCCCTGGGCGAAGGCCGGCTGGGACCACTTCGGGGACAACGAGTAGAGGGGCGGCGCGTAGCGGCGTCTTCTGGGGGTGGAGGTCGGGATGGGGGCCCCTCCCAGCGGTAGCTGGGGGAGGGAGGGCGAGTAGATTCGCCGGTATGCACATACCTCCTCGCGTCCTGACCGTCGCCGGGTCCGACTCCGGCGGCGGCGCGGGCATCCAGGCCGACCTCAAGACGATGCTGGCGCTCGGTACGCACGGCATGAGCGTGCTGACCGCCGTCACCGCCCAGAACTCCCTGGGCGTGCAGGGCGCCTGGGAACTGCCCGCCGAGGCCGTGCGGGCCCAGTTCCGCAGCGTCGTCGACGACATCGGCGTCGAGGCGGTCAAGACCGGGATGCTGTCCTCGGCGGAACTCGTCGAGACCGTCGCCGAACTCCTCGCCGGGGTGCCCGCCCCGGTCGTCGTGGACCCCGTGGGGGTCTCCAAGCACGGTGATCCGCTGCTCGCCGCGAGCGCCCTGGACGCGGTGCGCGGCAAGCTGCTGCCGACCGCCACCGTCGCCACCCCCAACCTGGACGAGGTCGCCCAGCTCACCGGCGTACACGTCCGCGACGAGGCCGGTATGCGCCGGGCGGCCGACGCCGTCCTGGAGTTCGGGCCGCGCTGGGTGCTCATCAAGGGCGGCCATCTGCCGGCCGGGGCCGGCGACAGCGCCGTCGATCTGCTCACCGACGGCACCGAGGAGCACTGGCTGCGCGCGCCCCGCTACGACAACCGGCACACGCACGGCACCGGCTGCACCCTCGCCAGCGCGCTCGCCGCCCGGCTCGCCAAGGGGGACACCGTCGTGCGGGCCGCCGCGGCGGCCAAGGAGTACGTCACCGGCGCCCTCGCGGCCGGATTCCGGCTGGGTGCGGGCATCGGCCCCGTGGACCACGGCTGGCGGCTGCGCGGCGAGCGCTGACCACCGGACGGGCGGGGGCCCGCGAGGGCCCCACGGGATCAGGAAAAGCAAAAGCCGGTCCACCACGAGGGTGGACCGGCTTCAGAGGCAACCGGTCGGGCTGCGCTACCGCTAAGGCGTCAGCGCGAGACCTTGCCGGCCTTGATGCACGAGGTGCAGGCGTTCAGCTTCTTCGGCGTCCGCCCGATCACTGCACGCACCGTCTGGATGTTGGGGTTCCAACGACGGTTGGTACGGCGATGCGAGTGCGAGACACTCTTGCCGAAGCCCGGCCCCTTGCCGCAGACGTCGCAGTTGGCAGCCACGGGTCACTCCAAAGACTTCAGATGCACTTACGGTGAGATCCCGACGAGCCGAGTGCATTGCCCGGCCGGCGTCGTCAGGAGAGGAATGGCCCGATTCGCATCGGGCAACCGGAGCAGCATACAACGACCGCTCCCGCAGAACGAAACTACCACGCACCCGCGGGCCCCCGCCCCGGCCTCCCCGTCCTCGCGCGGCTACTGTGCGGTGCATCCCGCGACCCAGGAGGACGACGTGCCGAACCCGCTCGACGCCGCCGCCGTCCGCGCCTGGTGCGGACTGGCCCTGGAGGCGCTCGGCCGGGAACGCGAGCGGATCGACGCGATCAACGTCTATCCCGTGGCCGACGGTGACACCGGAACCAATCTCTACCTGACCCTCGAATCGGCCGCCCGCGCGGTCGAGGCCGCCTTCGACGGGCACGCCTCGGCCGGCACCGCACCCGGCCTCGCCGACGCCATCGGCGCCATGGCGCACGGTGCCCTCATAGGGGCGCGCGGCAACTCCGGCACGATCGTGGCCCAGCTGCTGCGCGGGATGACCGAGGTGCTGGCGGCCGACGCGGCCCCCACCGACGCCGGCGGTGCCGCCGAGGCGCTGCGCCGGGCGCTGCGCCGGGCTGCCGCCTCGACGTACGAGGCGGTCGCGCACCCCGTGGAGGGCACCGTCCTGACGGTGGCCACCGCCGCCGCGGACGCCGCCGAGCGGGCCGCCGGGACCGGCGGCGCCGCCGAGGTGGCCCGCGCCGCTCACGAGGGCGCCCGCAGCGCCCTGCGGGCGACCCCCGGCCAGCTCGCGGTCCTCGGCCGGGCCGGCGTCGTGGACGCCGGCGGCTGCGGGCTCGTCGCGCTGCTGGGCGCGCTCGCCGACGCGCTCTCCGGGGAGACCTCGGTGACCCCGGTCGCCGTACGGGCCGATGCCCCGCTCCCCGAGGCGGCCGGCTGCGAGGCCGCCACCCGGGCCGCGGCGGACGGCTGCCACAACCCCGACGGGCCCGCCTTCGAAGTGATCTACCTGCTGGAGGCCGGCGACGACGCCGTGGCGCGGCTGCGCACCCGGCTCGACGGGCTCGGCGACTCCCTGGTGGTGGTCGGCGGGGACGGCCTGTGGAACGTCCATGTGCACGTCGACGACGCGGGTGCCGCCGTGGAGGCCGGCATCGAGGCGGGCCGCCCCTACCGGATCCGCATCACCCACTTCGGCGGCGCCACCCGCGTCAAGGAACCGGCGATGGCGGCGCGCGCGGTGGTCGCGGTGGTGCCGGGCGCCGGGCTCGCCGGGCTGTGCTCGGAGGTCGGCGCGACCCCCGTCGCCGTACGGCCGGGGGAGCCGCCCGCCAGCGGCGAACTGGTGCAGGCGATCCGGCAGGCGCACGCCCGCGAGGTGATGCTGCTGCCCAACGACCCCGAACTGCGGCACACCGCGGCGGCCGCCGCCGAACAGGCCCGTACCGAGGGCGTCCGGGTCGCCCTGATCCCCACCCGCTCCGCGGTCCAGGGCATCGCTGCGCTGGCCGTGCACGAGCCGGGCCGCAGCTTCGACGAGGACGTGGTCGCGATGACCTCGGCCGCGGGCGCGACCCGCTACGCCGAGCTGGCGGTCGCCGAGCGGCAGTCGTGGACGATGGCCGGCGTCTGCCAGGCCGGGGACGTCCTCGGACTGATCGACGGCGATGTCGCGGTGATCGGCTCCGACCTGACCGTCACCGCGACGACCGTGCTGGACCGGATGCTGTCCGCCGGCGGGGAGATGGTGACCCTGGTCCTGGGCGCCCAGGCGCCCCCCTCGCTCGCCGAGCGGCTGGAGCGGCACGTCCACGAGCGGCACCTCGCCGTGGACACGGTCGTCTACGACGGCGGGCAGCACGGCGCGCCCCTGCTCATAGGCGTGGAGTGACGGCACCCCGGCGGCCGGGACCGGCGCAATTGTCAGAGGTGTGGTGTGCAATAGACGCGTGGCAGCGCTCGACGAACCTCTGAAGAAAATCCTCGGCGGCACCACCGCGAAGGTGCTGGCCGAGCATCTCGACCTGCATACGGTCGGCGACCTGTTGCACCACTACCCGCGGCGCTACGCCGAGCGCGGTGAGCTGACCCGGCTCGCCGACCTCCCGCTGGACGAACACGTCACGGTCGTGGCGCAGGTCGCCGACGCGCGGGTGCTGAAGTTCAACGCCGGCCGGGGACAGCGGCTGGAAGTGACGCTGACGGACGGCAGTGGCCGGCTCCAGCTGGTCTTCTTCGGCAAGGGCATCCACAAGCCGCACAAGGAGCTGCTGCCGGGCCGCCGGGCGATGTTCGCCGGCAAGGTGTCCGTCTTCAACCGCAAACTCCAGCTCGCCCACCCCGAATACGAGCTCCTCGACCGGGACGCCGACAGCGAAGCCGTGGACGCCTTCGCCCAGCAGCTGATGCCGATCTACCCGGCCTGCCAGCAGATGGCGTCGTGGAAGATCGCCAAGGCGGTCGACGCGGTGCTGCCCAGCGCGCAGGACGCCGTCGACCCGCTGCCGGAGGCGCTGCGCGAGGGGCGGTCGCTGGTCCCGCTCACCGAGGCACTGCTCAAGATCCACCGGCCGGCCGGCAAGGCCGATATCGCCGACGCGCGGGCCCGGCTGAAGTGGGACGAGGCGTTCGTGATGCAGGTCGCGCTCGCCCGGCGCCGCCTCGCCGACACCCAACTCCCTGCCGTCGCACGGAGATTGGTCGACGGCGGCATTCTCGACGCGTTCGACGCCAAGCTGCCCTTCACGCTCACCGAGGGACAGCAGAAGGTCAGCCGGGAGATCTTCGACGACCTGGCGACCGAACACCCCATGCACCGCCTCCTCCAGGGCGAGGTCGGTTCGGGCAAGGCGCAGCCGCTGGACTCCCTGGTGCTCACCCCGCGCGGCTTCCGGCCCATGGGGGAGATGACCGTCGGCACGGAAGTGGTGGTGCCCAGCGGCGAGCTCGCCGTGGTGGACGGCGTCTTCCCACAGGGCGAGCGCGACGTGTGGCGGCTGGTCCTGTCCGACGGCAGCACCGTCGAGTGCGACGACGAGCACCTGTGGATCGTCGGGACCCGCGACACCGGCGAGCGGGTGACGGAGCGGGTGCTGACGACGCGCGCGCTGCGGGCGGATCTGCTGCGGCCCGACGGCCGCCCCAAGTGGTCCATCGCCCCGGCCACGCCGGTGGACCTGGAGGACGGCGGGGAGCGTCCGCTCGATCCGTACGAACTGGGGAAGGCGCTGGGCGGCGGCTCCGGCGACCGCGTACCGGACGCCTACCGCAACGCGCCGCTGAAGGACCGGCTGGCCGTGGTGCAGGGCCTGCTGGACGCGGGCGGCGCGCCCGCCGGGGGCCGGGCGGTGTTCCGCGCGGCGGCCGGCCCGCTGGCCGCCGACCTCGGGTGGCTGGTGCGCTCCCTGGGGGGCCGTGCGCAGCTGCGTGCCGTGGGGGAGGGCGCCTGCGACGTGGACGTGGCGCTGCCGGGCGGGTATCCGCCCTTCCGGGCGGGGGGCGGCGCGGACGCCGCGTCCGGCGACGGCGGCGAGGACTTCCGGCGTGCCGTCCGGGCCGTCGAGCACGTCGGCCGCAAGCCCGTCCAGTGCATCAGCGTGGCGCACCCCGACCACGCCTATGTGACCGACCACTTCACCGTCACGCACAACACCATGGTCGCGCTGCGCGCCATGCTCGGCGTGGTCGACAGCGGCGGTCAGGCCGCGATGCTGGCGCCCACCGAGGTGCTGGCCCAGCAGCACCACCGCTCGATCACCGAGATGATGGGGGAGCTGGCCGAGGGCGGCATGCTGGGCGGGGCGGAGCAGGGCACCAAGGTGGTGCTGCTGACCGGCTCCATGGGGGCCGCGGCCCGCCGGCAGGCGCTGCTCGACCTGGTGACCGGCGAGTCCGGGATCGTCGTCGGCACCCATGCCCTGATCGAGGACAAGGTGCAGTTCCACGACCTGGGGCTGGTGGTCGTCGACGAGCAGCACCGCTTCGGCGTCGAGCAGCGGGACGCGCTGCGCGGCAAGGGCAAACAGCCGCCGCACCTCCTGGTGATGACCGCGACGCCCATTCCCCGCACGGTCGCCATGACCGTCTTCGGCGATCTGGAGACCTCCGTCCTGGACCAACTCCCCGCCGGACGCTCGCCGATCGCCACCCACGTGGTGCCCGCCAAGGACAAGCCGCACTTCCTGTCGCGCGCCTGGGAGCGGGTCCGCGAAGAGGTGTCCGCCGGCCACCAGGCGTACGTGGTGTGCCCGCGGATCGGCGACGACGAGGAGACGGCCGCGGAGACGCCGAAGGGCGCCAAGAAGGCGTCGGGCAGTTCCAAGGGGGCGGCGGCGAAGGCGAGTTCACCGGAGGACGTGGCGGAGAAGCGTCCGCCGCTGGCCGTCCTCGACATCGCCGAGCAGCTCTCGAAGGGCCCGCTGTCGGACCTCCGGGTGGCGGTGCTGCACGGCAGGATGGCGCCGGACGACAAGGACGACGTGATGCGCGCCTTCGCGGCCGGCGAGCTGGACGTGCTGGTCGCGACGACGGTCATCGAGGTCGGCGTGAACGTCCCGAACGCCACCGCCATGGTGATCATGGACGCGGACCGCTTCGGCGTCTCCCAGCTCCACCAGCTGCGCGGCCGGGTCGGCCGCGGCTCGGCCCCCGGCCTGTGCCTGCTGGTCAGCGAGATGCCCGAGGCCAGCCCGGCCCGCGCCCGGCTCGCCGCCGTGGCCGGCACCCTCGACGGCTTCGAGCTCTCCCGCATCGACCTGGAACAGCGGCGCGAGGGCGACGTCCTGGGGCAGGCGCAGTCCGGCGTCCGCTCCTCGCTGCGGATGCTCGCGGTCATCGACGACGAGGAGGTCATCGCGGCCGCCCGGGAGGAGGCCACGGCACTGGTCACCGCCGATCCCGAACTGACCGGCTATCCGGAGCTGCGGACCGCCCTGTCGGCCCTGCTGGACGAGGAGCGGGAGCAGTATCTGGACAAGGGCTGACGGGAACGACCCGGCCGCACCCCGGTCGCCGGCCGCGTGAGATCGATCACGGGCCCGGGGGCCCGCGCGGCGTCCTCGGCGGGCGCCCGCCCCCCGGCCGACGCCATATCGTGGAGGAGCGGAGCCGCCACCGGCTCCCGCCTCTCCACACCGACCACGCACAACGTAAGGACGGGCCCATGACCCGCGTGATCGCCGGTACGGCCGGCGGCCGCCGCCTGGCCGTACCACCGGGCAACGGCACCCGCCCGACCTCCGACCGGGCGCGCGAGGGCATGTTCTCCACCTGGGAGTCGCTCGACGGCCCGCTGGCCGGCGCCCGGGTGCTCGATCTCTACGGCGGTTCCGGCGCGGTCGGCCTGGAGGCCCTCTCGCGCGGTGCCGCGCACGTCCTGCTCGTCGAGGCCGACGCCCGCGCGGTGCGCACCATCCGGGACAACGTCCGTGCGGTGGGCCTCCCGGGCGTCGAGGTCCGGGCCGGCAAGGCCGAGCAGACCGCCGCCGCGGCGGCGCCGGGCGAGCCGTACGACATCGTCTTCCTGGACCCGCCGTACGCGGTGACCGATCAGGACCTCTGCGAGATCCTGCTCACACTCCGTGGTCAGGGGTGGCTGGCCGAGCAGGCACTCGTCACCGTGGAACGCAGCACCAGAGGCGGCACGTTCCCGTGGCCGGCCGGCTTCGAACCGATCAAGGCCCGTCGCTACGGCGAGGGCACGCTTTGGTACGGTCGCGCCGCTTCGACGTCCGCCGGATCGACGTCAACAAGCGTGTCATGACCCGATCGGAGAGCGAGGAACCGAAGTTGCGCCGTGCTGTCTGTCCGGGGTCCTTCGACCCCATCACCAACGGGCACCTGGACATCATCGCCCGTGCCTCCAAGCTGTACGACGTCGTCCATGTCGCCGTGATGATCAACCAGTCCAAGAAGGGGCTGTTCACGGTCGAGGAGCGGATCGACCTGATCCGCCGGGCCACCGCCGAGTACGGCAACGTCGAGGTCGAGTCCTTCCACGGCCTGCTGGTCGACTTCTGCAAGCAGCGCGACATCCCCGCGATCGTCAAGGGGCTGCGGGCCGTCAGCGACTTCGACTACGAGCTCCAGATGGCCCAGATGAACAACGGCCTCTCCGGGGTGGAGACCCTCTTCGTCCCCACCAACCCCACCTACAGCTTCCTGTCCTCCAGCCTCGTCAAGGAGGTCGCCGCCTGGGGCGGTGACGTCTCCCATCTCGTCCCGCCGTTCGTCCTCGACGCGCTCAGCGAGCGGCTGCGCACGAAGGACTGACGCCGGCCACGGCACACCGGCCGTACCGCCCGACTGATGGAGCGTCAGTCGGTGTCGGGCGGAGGGCCCGTGGACGTACAGTCGACCCGTTCCGTCGTTCCAACCCCCTTCAGAGAGTGGCGAGTCCAAGGTGGACGTGCAGAAGAAGCTCGACGACATCGTCGCGACCGTCGGCAGCGCCCGGTCCATGCCCATGTCGGCATCGTGCGTGATCAACCGCGCCGAGCTGCTCGCCCTGCTGGAGGAGGTGCGCGCGGCGCTGCCCGGCTCGCTCGCGCAGGCGCAGGAACTCATCGGCGGCCGGGAGCAGCTGGTCGAGGACGCGCGGGCCGAGGCGGAGCGGATCATCGAGTCCGCGCACGCCCAGCGCGGTTCGCTGATCTCCGACACCGAGATCGCCCGGCAGTCCCAGGAGGAGGCGGACCGGATCCTCGCGGAGGCCCGCCGGGAGGCCGAGGAGATCCGCGCCGAGGCCGACGACTACGTCGACAGCAAGCTCGCCAACTTCGAGGTCGTGCTCACCAAGACCATCGGATCCGTCGACCGCGGCCGCGAGAAGCTGCTCGGCCGCGGGCCGGACCACGACGAGCAGGGCTACCTCGACGAGGACGGCACCCAGGCCCCCGAGCGCAGCGCCGACCCGGAGACCCTCAGGCAGCGCGCCGACGCCTATGTGGACGCCAAGTTCGGGGCGTTCCAGGCGGTGCTGACCAAGACGCTGGAGGCGGTCGGCCGGGGCCGTGACAAGCTCCAGGGTGCCCGGGCGATCGACGAGCTCGCGGCCCACATGGCGAGCGCCGGCGACCCGCAGACCGGGCAGCCGCAGGCCGACGCCGAGTATCTGGCCGAGCTGGCGGGCATCGGCGCCGACCGGGACGCCCAGGCGCCCCAGGTCCAGGTTCCCCCGATGCCGCAGGTGCAGCCCCAGCAGGTGCAGGACCACCAGCAGCCCCTGCACCCCCAGGACCACCAGCAGCCGCTCCAGCCCCAGCACCAGGACTACTACGACCCCGCCGCCTACCAGCAGCAGGACGTCTACGGCTACCAGCAGCCCCAGCAGGCCGCCTACGCCCAGCACCAGGATCCGTACGGCTACGACTGGCAGCAGCAGGCCCAGCAGCAGGGCTACGACCCCAACGCCTATCTCCAGCAGCAGGTGCCCCAGCAGGCCCAGCACCACGCGCCGCAGCCCGGTGCGCTGGACGAGACCAGCCTCTTCGACACCAGCATGATCGACCTGGATCAGCTGCGGCAGTACGAGGAGGGCCGCCAGTAGGCGGTCCGGCGCCGGAAACCGCTTGCCGGCCGGGAGCGGATTGGGCCTATCGGGGCCCGTCCAGTATCCTGGCTCTTCGGTCGCGCGTATTGACGCGATCTCTGCTGCCCGAATTCCACAGAGGGAATGCGGGCGGCGTGCAGACCCCGTAGAAAGCAGGAAGCCATCAACGCCCGCCTCGACCACCGTTCCCCTCTCGTGTTCGACACGCGTGAGCTGGGCCGGCGTCCCGGTGCGCTCAAGAGGGTCTCCCGCTCCGTCGAGGCCCCCCGGGATCTCGGCAACGAGGTCATCGGTGTGCCCGAGGGCGCGACGGTGGAACTCGACCTCCGCCTGGAATCGGTCATGGACGGTGTGCTTGTCACAGGTACCGGCCGTGCGACCGTCAAGGGGGAGTGCGTAAGGTGTCTGGAGCCGCTGGAGCGTGAGCTCGACAGCGACTTCCAGGAGATGTTCGCCTACCCCGACGCCGATGCCCGCGTCCATGACAAGGACGCCGGCGACGACGCCGAGGATGAGGAGGACACCCTCTTCCTCGAGGACGACCTGTTCGACCTCGAACCCGTGCTGCGCGATGCGGTGGTGCTCGCACTGCCGATGCAGCCGGTGTGCCAGGACGACTGCCCGGGCCTCTGCTCCGATTGCGGAGCGCGGCTCGCGGACGACCCGGACCACCATCACGACGCCGTCGACATCCGTTGGGCGGCACTGCAGGGACTCGCCGAGACCGTCAAGGACGGCGAGAAGGACAACGCACCCCGCGACGGCGGGGATGAACCTCAGGAGAAGTAGCCGTGGCTGTTCCGAAGCGGAAGATGTCGCGCAGCAACACGCGCCACCGCCGGTCGCAGTGGAAGGCTGCGGTCCCCACCCTGGTGGCGTGCGAGCGCTGCCACGAGCCCAAGCAGCAGCACATCGCGTGCCCCGCTTGCGGCACCTACAACAAGCGCCAGGTCCTCGAGGTCTGAGCGGCTGGTGACAGGCACTGTGTCTAGCCCCAAAAAGGCGGAAGACGCCCATTCGACTCCTCGCACTCGCGAGGGTGAACCGGCTCCGGCGGACACGGCCTCGTCTCACACGCTTCTGGAAGGGCGGCTCGGGTACAAGCTCGAGTCCGCCCTTCTGGTGCGTGCGCTGACGCACCGCTCGTACGCATACGAGAACGGCGGTCTGCCCACCAACGAGCGGCTCGAGTTCCTCGGGGACTCGGTGCTCGGCCTGGTGGTCACCGACACGCTGTACCGCATCCACCCCGACCTGCCCGAAGGCCAGCTGGCCAAGTTGCGGGCCGCGGTGGTCAACTCGCGTGCGCTTGCCGAGGTGGGCCGCGGCCTCGACCTCGGCGCCTTCATCCGCCTCGGTAGGGGCGAGGAAGGCACGGGCGGCCGGGACAAGGCATCCATCCTCGCCGACACTCTTGAAGCAGTGATCGGCGCGGTCTATCTCGACCAGGGCCTCGACGCGGCCGGCGAGCTGGTGCACCGGCTCTTCGACCCGCTCATCGAGAAGTCCTCCAGCCTGGGCGCGGGTCTGGACTGGAAGACCAGCCTCCAGGAACTCACCGCGACCGAAGGTCTCGGCGTCCCGGAGTACCTGGTCACCGAGACCGGCCCGGACCACGAGAAGACCTTTACTGCTGCTGCCCGCGTCGGTGGTGTCTCGTACGGCACCGGCACCGGCCGCAGCAAGAAGGAAGCCGAGCAGCAGGCGGCCGAGTCGGCGTGGCGCGCGATCCGCGCCGCGGCGGACGAGGCGGCCAAGGCGGCATCCTCCGGCGACGATGCGTCGCCGGCTTCCGACAGCTCGGCTCCGGCCTCCGGCGACACCTCGTCGCCGGGGCACTGAAGCACCGTTTCTGACCCCGTACGGGCGGCCGCGCGCCGCCCGTACGGGGTCAGAAGTCTTTCCCGCATCCCCAGTTGCCCCCTCCCGCCGTCCCGAGGAGCCCTCCGTGCCCGAGCTGCCCGAGGTCGAGGTCGTACGCCGTGGACTGGAGCGCTGGGTCAGCGGCCGGACGATCGACACGGTCGAGGTGCACCATCCGCGCGCCATTCGCCGGCACACCGCCGGTGCGGCCGACTTCGCGGCCCGGCTCAAGGGGCTGCGGCTGGGCGTGGCCCGCCGGCGCGGCAAGTACCTCTGGCTCCCGGTGACCGGGGGCGGCCCGGCCGCGCAGACCGCGGCCGAAGGCATCGGCCCGCTCGTCACGCCGTCGGTCACCCACGGCCTGGCGATCCTCGCCCACCTCGGTATGAGCGGGCAGTTGCTGGTCCAGCCGCACGACGCCCCCGACGAGAAGCATCTGCGCATCCGTGTCCGCTTCGACGACGACCAGGACACCGAGCTCCGCTTCGTCGACCAGCGCACCTTCGGCGGCCTCTCGGTGCACGACACCGTCCCCGGCGACGCCGACCAGCTGCCGGACGTCATCGCGCACATCGCCCGCGACCCGCTCGACCCGGCCTTCGACGACGCCGCCTTCCACGACGCGCTGCGCCGCCGCCGGACCACCGTCAAGCGGGCGCTGCTCGACCAGACGCTGATCAGCGGGGTCGGCAACATCTACGCCGACGAGGCGCTGTGGCGCAGCAAGCTCCACTACGAGCGGCCCACCGCCACCTTCACCCGGCCGCGGACCACCGAACTGCTCGGCCACGTCCGCGACGTGATGAACGCCGCGCTCGCCGTCGGCGGCACCAGCTTCGACAGCCTCTACGTCAACGTCAACGGCGAGTCCGGCTACTTCGACCGTTCCCTGGACGCCTACGGGCGCGAGGACGAACCGTGCCGCCGCTGCGGCACCCCGATCCGCCGCCGCCCCTGGATGAACCGCTCCAGCTACTTCTGCCCCCGCTGCCAGCGGCCGCCGCGGGCCTGACCGCGGGGCGCCGGCGGGCCGGGCGGATCAGGCCCCGGTGTGCCGGGCGTCGTAGTGCTCCCGCGCGGCGAGTACCTGCGGCATCCGGTCCTCCACGAGATCGATCAGCTGCCGCAGCTGGTGGGCGACCTGGAGTCCCAGCGGCGTCAGCGCGTAATCCACCCGGGGCGGGTTGGTCTGCTGTGCCTCGCGGTGCACGAGTCCGTCCCGCTCCAGCGCGTGCAGGGTCTGGGCCAGCATCTTCTCGCTCACCCCTGCCACCCGGCGGCGCAGTTCGTTGAAGCGGAACGTCCCGTCGAGCAGTGCGCCCAGCGTCAGGCTGCCCCATCGGTCGGTGATGTGCTTGAGCGCGTCACGGGAGGGGCAGTCGCGCGCGAACACGTCGTAGGCCAGGTCGTCCGTACAGCCGGCGGCGGACTCGCCGGCCGGCTGTGGGGTGCTCTCGGTCGCCATGCGAACACCTTACCTCCGCACAGCGCTAACCGTTGGGTTGCGCTTTCTAAAAGTTAGTGCTTCTCTTTCTGTCGTCGCCCTGACCGTCCGCGAGGCACGACCGCCCGGACGCCGTTACCCGGAGGAGAATCCGCCATGACCAGCCCCGCCCTGCCCGCCCCCGTCGTCTCGATCGCCTACCACTCCGGCTACGGCCACACCGCGGTCCTGGCCGAGGCGGTGCGCTCCGGTGCCGCCGACGCGGGCGCCACCGTCCACCTGATCAAGGTGGACGAGATCACCGACGCGCAGTGGGAACAGCTCGACGCCTCCGACGCCATCGTCTTCGGCTCGCCGACCTACATGGGGACCGCCTCCGGCGCCTTCCACGTCTTCGCCGAGGCGACCGCCGCGCGCTGGGCCACCCGCGCCTGGCAGGACAAGCTCGCCGCCGGCTTCACCAACTCCGCCTCGAAGAGCGGGGACAAGCTGCACACCCTGCAGTTCTTTACGGTGCTCGCCGCCCAGCACGGCATGAGCTGGGTCGGCCTCAACCTGCTCCCGGGCTGGAACTCCTCCACCGCGTCCGAGAACGACCTGAACCGGCTCGGCTTCTTCCTCGGGGCCGCCGCCCAGTCCAACAACGACCAGGGTGCCGAGGGTGTCCACAAGGCGGATGTCGCCACCGCCGAGCACCTCGGACGCCGCATCGCCGAGCAGACCCGCATCGTCCTCGCGGGACGCGCCGCCCTCGCTGCCTGACCCGCCGCCGCGGCCCGGAAGGCCCGCGACACGGCAACCAAAAGCCCGCGCCGCCCCGTGATCCGTCACGGGGCGGCGCGGGCTGTCGGTACAGGAGCGGCCGGGGATGCCGGCGGGGCGGCTGCTGCGGGTGGGCTCAGAAGCCGAAGTCCTGGGTCCACCACGGGCCGCCCGGGCCGAAGTGGACGCCGACGCCGAGGGTCTTGTACTCGCAGTTGAGGATGTTCGCGCGGTGGCCGGGGCTGTTCATCCAGGAGTCCATGACGGACTGGGCGTTGGCCTGGCCGCGGGCGATGTTCTCGCCGCCGAGGTCGGTGATGCCCTTGGCGCGGGCGCGGTCCCACGGGGTGTGGCCGTCGGGGTCGGTGTGGCTGAAGAAGCCGCGGGCGGCCATGTCGTCACTGAACCCCTGTGCGAGCGCGTCCAATTCCGGGTCTGCAGTGACCGGGGAGCAGCCGGCCTGCGCGCGCTCCTGATTGACCAGCGAGAGGACCTGGGCCGCGGTGGACGATCCGGCGTCGGGGGTCTTCGACGCGGCCGCGGTGGGGTGCGGCGCGGCCGGGGAGGGGGCCGTGCGGGGCTTGGTGGAGCGGTGCGAACCGGGGGTCGCGGCGGGGGATTTGGCTGACCGCTGGGGTACGGGCGACGTCGAGGGTGTCGTGGGGGAGGAGGGGCGGCCGGTGCCGGGGAGGGCGGAACGGCCGTCGCCGCGGCTCGTCGGGGCCGTGGCCCGGTCCGAAGGCGACACCGACAGGCCGCCCATCGGGGCGGTGGCCTCCGGCAGGGCGTCGGCGCGGACCCGGTCCTGGTCGCCGCCCGTACCGCCGTCGAACTGGCCGCCGCCGGGGATCAGTCCGGTGGCGACCGCCACCGCTCCCATCGCCACCGCGGCGGAGGCGCCGAGCAGTCCGGTGCGTACGGGTGCCGCGCCACGGCCGCGCGCCGCACGGTGGGAGCGCTGCGCCGCGGGAGCCGATGCGGCCGGCAGGACTGCCGTCGGGGCGTCAACAGGCCCCGCTCCGGGGGCTGCGGGCGCGTGGGGGGCAGAGCGTCGATGGCGGCCCATCCGCTGTCTTCCTTCCGTCCTCAGCGTCAAGATGATTCACCCGAAAGAGTGAGTCTCGCTGACGGGGGACTGTACGCCATGGCGCAAGGGGGCGAAGTGCTCGTTGAGCAATTGGCCGGTTAACGTGCACACATGAAGGAAGATGTCCGTGTGACCGCGTGGGTGCGTGGTCAGGTCCAGGGTGTGGGCTTCCGCTGGTTCACCCGCGCCAACGCGCTTCGCATCGGCGAACTCGCAGGGTTTGCAGTCAACCTCGGTGACGGCCGGGTCCAAGTGGTCGCCGAGGGACCGAAGGATCACTGCGACCAGTTGCTGGAGTGGCTGCGGACCGGAGACACGCCCGGGCGCGTGGACGGAGTCACTGAGATATGGGACACGCCCCGGGGTGGCTACGACGGCTTCGAGATCCGCTGATCCGGCCTGCCGGAACCGTCCGTACGGGCGTTGACAGCGATCTTTCCGGTGTGCCTTTGTCAGCTGCTTACAGGAGATAAGCCCTGGTGGTTGCCAACTCGGCCGTCCCGTGCAAGGCTGCCGCTGTACGGATGATCTCCACGCCCCGCGGGACCTTTCTGGGGAGTAGGCGCAGCGCCCTCGCGGCCGCGCACTCTCAGGTGCCCGAGGATACGGGGTGTGATCGTGTTGACCGTCAAACCGTTTGGTGAGACTCTGGAATCCCCGCGCACCTTAGCTGTTTGGCATTGAGTACACCAGAGAATGACAAGCACCGCGGGTGCGAATCCCTCACGACCCACACCGCTTCGGTCGGTCACTCATTGTGGAGGACCATCCATCATGGCAAAGGCGCTTCTCGGTTACGTCGGCGGCTCCGACCCCCGAGTCCTCTCCGAGATGCGACGGCTTCAGCAGCGCGTCCAAGACCTTGAATCCGAACTCATTCGGATGCAGGCCGAAAACGACATGCTGTCGGCTGCCGCACGTCGCGACGAGTCGGTGCTCGACATCGACGTACCCCAGGCGGAGCCCGCGCTCACCTGACCCTCACCCCCCGGGGCCGGTAGGGCTGCTCGCCAGCCGCTTGAGGCACCGCTTTCAAGATCTGCAAGGGACGCTTCGGCGTCCCTTCGTCGTTTCCGAGTTCTGCGTCTGCCGGCTTTTCTTTCCCCGACCGAACGGCCACCCGTGCGGTGCCGGCCCTCCCTTACCGCATGATGTGCCCTGCGCTTTCCTCGGTGAAACCGAAAATGAACGGCGCGGTATACCCGGGGGCCGTACGGGGCGGGTCGCCGTGCCCGGAATGTTGGGGTCGCTCGCCGAGGGGCGGCCGGTAGAGTCCAAAGGCGTGCATCTCAAGAGTCTGACCCTGCGAGGCTTCAAGTCCTTCGCCTCCGCCACGACGCTGCGGTTCGAACCGGGCATCACCTGCGTCGTGGGTCCCAACGGATCCGGCAAGTCCAACGTCGTGGACGCGTTGTCCTGGGTCATGGGCGAGCAGGGTGCCAAGTCGCTGCGCGGCGGGAAGATGGAGGACGTCATCTTCGCCGGGACGACCGGGCGGCCGCCGCTCGGCCGGGCCGAGGTCTCGCTCACCATCGACAACTCCGACGGCGCGCTGCCGATCGAGTACGCCGAAGTCACCATTACCCGGATCATGTTCCGGAACGGCGGCAGCGAATACCAGATCAACGGTGACACCTGCCGGCTGCTCGATATCCAGGAATTGCTCTCCGATTCCGGTATCGGCCGGGAGATGCACGTCATCGTCGGGCAGGGCCAGCTCGACTCCGTACTGCACGCCGACCCCATGGGCCGCCGGGCCTTCATCGAGGAGGCGGCCGGCGTTCTCAAGCACCGCAGGCGCAAGGAGAAGGCGCTGCGGAAGCTGGAGGCGATGAAGGCGAATCTCGCGCGGGTCCAGGACCTGACCGACGAGCTGCGGCGCCAGCTGAAGCCGCTGGGCCGGCAGGCCGCGGTGGCCCGGCGCGCCGCGGTGATCCAGGCGGACCTGCGCGATGCCCGGCTGCGGCTGCTCGCCGACGATCTCGTCACGCTGCGCGAGGCGCTGCGGGCGGAGATCGCGGACGAGGCGGCGCTCAAGGAGCGCAAGCAGGCTGCCGAGGAGCGGCTGCGCACCGCCCAGCAGCGGGAGGCGGCGCTGGAGGAGGAGGTCCGTACCCTCACGCCGCGGGTGCAGCGCGCCCAGCAGACCTGGTACGAGCTGTCGCAGCTCGCGGAGCGGGTGCGCGGCACGATCTCGCTGGCCGAGGCGCGGGTCAAGAGCGCCACGGCGGCCCCGCCCGAGGAGCGGCAGGGGCGCGACCCCGAGGACATGGAGCGGGAGGCGGCCCGGATCCGCGAGCAGGAGGCGGAGTTGACCGCCGCCCTGGAGGCGGCCAGCCGGGCGCTGGAGGACACCGTCGAACACCGGGCCGAACTGGAGCGGCAGTTGGCCGCCGAGGAGCGCCGGCTGCGGGACGTCGCCCGGGCCATCGCCGACCGGCGCGAGGGCCTGGCCCGGCTGAGCGGGCAGGTCACCGCCGCCCGCGGGCGGGCGGCCTCCGCGCAGGCGGAGATCGGCCGGCTCGTCGAGGCACGGGACGACGCCCGGCAGCGGGCGGCCGTCGCCCAAGAGGAGTACGAGCAGCTCAAGGCCGAGGTCGACGGACTGGACGCGGACGACGAGGAGAGCGCGGCGGCCCACCGGGCGGCCCGCGACGGGCTCGCGGAGGCGGAGGCCGCGCTGACCGCCGCCCGGGAGGCGCTGACCACGGCCGAGCGCAAGCGCGCCGCGACCGCCGCCCGGCACGACGCGCTGGCACTCGGGCTGCGCCGCAAGGACGGTACGGGCGCCCTGCTGGCCGCGGCCGAGCGGCTCAGCGGCGTGCTCGGGCCGGCCGCCGAGCTGCTGACCGTCACCCCCGGCTTCGAGATTCCGGTCGCGGCCGCTCTCGGTGCGGCCGCGGACGCCGTCGCGGTCACCGACCCGGCCACCGCCGCCGAGGCCATCCGGCTGCTGCGCAAGCAGGACGCGGGGCGGGCGGCGATGGTGCTGGGGAGCGCTGGGAGCGCGACCGGGGCATCTGCTGTGACTACAGGGGCTGATGGTTTCAACGGCACCAGTGGTGTTGATGGTGTCTGTGGGGCGGGTGCCGGCGGCGGTGTGGCGGATGCCGGGGGGCCGGGTGGCGGGCCGCGGGTCCCCGGGCCGCGTTCCGCACCGGTGCCGGCCGGTGAACTGGTCCGGGGGCCGGCGGAGTTGACGCCGGCGGTGGCCCGGCTGCTGCGGGACGTCGTGGTGGTCGGGACGCTGGAGGACGCCGAGGACCTGGTGGCCGCCCGTCCGGAGCTGCTGGCCGTGACCGGTGAGGGGGACCTGCTCGGGGCGCACTTCGCGCAGGGCGGCTCCGCCGGCGCGCCGAGCCTGCTGGAGGTGCAGGCGTCGGTCGACGAGGCGGCGGCCGAACTGGAGGAGCTGGCGGCGCGCTGCGAGGAGCTGGCCGAGGCGCAGCGGGCCGCGGCCGAGAAGCGTACGGAGTGTGCCGCGCTGGTCGAGGAGCTGGCCGAGCGGCGGCGGGCGGCGGACCGGGAGAAGTCGAAGGTCGCCGGGGACCTGGGGCGGCTCGGCGGGCAGGCGCGGGCGGCCGCGGGGGAGGCGGAGCGTTCCGCCGCGGCCGCCGCCCGGGCCGAGGAGGCGCTGGCGCGGGCCACCGAGGAGGCCGAGGAGCTGGCCGAGCGGCTGCTGGTGGCGGAGGAGGAGCCGGGCGTCGGGGACGAGGAGCCCGACACCTCCGTACGGGACCGGCTGGCGGCCGACGGGGCCAATGCCCGGCAGACCGAGATGGAGGCGCGGCTCCAGGCGCGTACGCACGAGGAGCGGGTGAAGGCGCTGGCCGGCCGGGCGGATGCGCTGGACCGGGGGGCGCGCGCCGAGCGCGAGGCGCGGGCGCGGGCCGAACGGCGGCGCGCCCGGCTGCGGCACGAGGCGGAGGTGGCCGGAGCGGTCGCCTCCGGTGCCCGGCAGCTGCTGGCGCACGTCGAGGTGTCGGTCGTACGGGCCGAGGAGGAGCGGGGCGCCGCGGAACGGGCCAAGGCCGAGCGGGAGCAGGCGCTGGGGGCCGAGCGCACCGCGGCCCGGGAGCTGAAGTCCGAGCTCGACAAGTTGACCGACTCGGTGCACCGGGGCGAGGTGCTCGGCGCGGAGAAGCGGCTGCGGATCGAGCAGCTGGAGACCAAGGCGCTGGAGGAGCTGGGGGTGGAACCGGCGGCGCTGATGGCCGAGTACGGCCCCGACCAGCTCGTACCGCCGTCGCCGCCCGCCGAGGGGGAGGTGCTGCCCGAGGACCCGGCCCACCCCCGTCACCAGCCGGTGACCTACGTGCGGGCCGAGCAGGAGAAGCGGCTGAGGGCCGCCGAGCGGGCGTATCAGCAGCTCGGGAAGGTGAACCCGCTTGCGCTGGAGGAGTTCGCCGCGCTGGAGGAGCGCCATCAGTTCCTGAGCGAGCAGCTTGAAGACTTGAAGAAGACCCGGGCCGATCTGATGCAGGTGGTCAAGGAGGTCGACGAGCGGGTGGAACGGGTTTTCACCGAGGCGTACCACGACACCGCCCGGGAGTTCGAGGGCGTCTTCTCGCGGCTCTTCCCGGGCGGTGAGGGGCGGCTGGTGCTGACCGACCCGGACAACATGCTGACGACCGGGGTGGACGTGGAGGCGCGCCCGCCCGGCAAGAAGGTCAAGCGGCTCTCGCTGCTGTCGGGCGGCGAGCGGTCGCTGACCGCGGTGGCGCTGCTGGTGTCGATCTTCAAGGCGCGGCCCAGTCCGTTCTACGTGATGGACGAGGTCGAGGCGGCGCTGGACGACACCAATCTGCAGCGGCTGATCCGGATCATGGAGGAGCTCCAGGAGAGCTCCCAGCTGATCGTGATCACGCACCAGAAGCGGACGATGGAGGTCGCGGACGCGCTCTACGGGGTATCGATGCAGGGTGACGGTGTGTCGAAGGTGATCAGCCAGCGGCTGCACTGATCCCGCCGGGCCGGAGCCGGGCGGGACCGCTCCTCGCACCGTCGCCGACTGCGTCGGGTGTCCGACGAATCATCAGTTCACTATCGCTTCACAACTTGAACAAAGGGTCGCCTCGCCGCTCGGGAAACAAATCCATCACGCGGTATTGACTTCGAAACTTGAAGGCATAGTCTCTGCAACGTCGCTTTTACCTTCAAGTGGTGGGTGCCCCCAACCTGTGAACCACTAGAAGGGCCAGTCCCCTACGCCCGGCAGCGCAGCCGGGCCACTGGAGTTCACGTTGACCAGCACCGCGCAGCCGACGGTCCCGGAAGGCCGCAAGGCCCATCCCGACCACCTCGGCCATGTCATCTTCATTACCGCGGCTGCCGCGATGGGCGGCTTTCTCTTCGGCTATGACAGCTCCGTCATCAACGGCGCCGTCGAGGCGATCCGGAGCCGTTACGACGTCGGTTCCGCCCTCCTCGCGCAGGTGATCGCCATCGCGCTGATCGGCTGTGCCATCGGCGCCGCGACCGCCGGCCGGATCGCAGACCGCATAGGCCGCATCCGCGTGATGCAGATCGCCTCGGTGCTGTTCACCATCAGTGCCGTCGGCTCGGCCCTGCCGTTCGCCCTGTGGGACCTGGCGTTCTGGCGGATCGTCGGCGGTTTCGCGATCGGCATGGCCTCGGTCATCGGCCCGGCCTACATCGCCGAGGTGTCGCCGTCCGCCTACCGCGGCCGGCTCGGCTCCTTCCAGCAGGCCGCGATCGTCGTCGGCATCGCCATCTCCCAGCTCGTCAACTGGGGCATCCTCAACCTGGCCGACGGCCAGCAGCGCGGCAAGATCGGTGGCCTCGAGGCTTGGCAGTGGATGCTCGGCGTGATGGTCGTCCCGGCCGTGCTCTACGGTCTGCTCTCGTTCGCGATCCCCGAGTCGCCGCGCTTCCTGATCTCCATCGAGAAGGTTGACCGCGCCAAGGAGGTGCTCTCCGAGGTCGAGGGCCACTCGGTGAACCTGGACAAGCGGGTCGCCGAGATCCAGGACGCGATGCGCCGCGAGCACAAGCCGAGGTTCAAGGACCTGCTCGGCAAGGTGGGCTTCCTGCCGATCGTCTGGGTCGGCATCGGACTCTCGGTCTTCCAGCAGCTGGTCGGCATCAACGTCGCGTTCTACTACTCCTCGGCGCTGTGGCAGTCCGTCGGCATCGACCCCAGCAGCTCGTTCTTCTACAGCTTCACCACGTCGATCATCAACATCATCGGTACCGTCATCGCGATGATCTTCGTCGACAAGATCGGCCGCCGCCCGCTGGCGCTGATCGGTTCGGCCGGTATGGCCCTCGCCCTGGCGCTGGAAGCCTGGGCCTTCTCCGCCAAGACCGCGGCCGGCACGCTGCCGGCGACCGAAGGCACCGTGGCCCTGATCGCCGCCCACGTCTTCGTGCTCTTCTTCGCCCTCTCCTGGGGCGTCGTGGTCTGGGTCTTCCTCGGCGAGATGTTCCCGAACCGGATCCGCGCCGCCGCGCTGGGCGTCGCCGCCTCCGCGCAGTGGATCGCCAACTGGGCCATTACGGCCAGCTTCCCGAGCCTGTCCGACTGGAACCTCTCGGGTACGTACGTGATCTACACATTCTTCGCCCTGCTCTCGATCCCCTTCGTGCTCAAGTTCGTGAAGGAGACGAAGGGCAAGGCGTTGGAGGAGATGGGCTAACCCCCCCCGCCAGTCCTTCTCCTCAGTACTGGGTACTGCCCCGGCTCGACCAGAGAGCCGGGGCAGTAGCTTTTTTCCGCGCCGTTCCGCCTCACGCCGGCACGCCGGCAGGAAAGTACCTCGGGACGTCATTTCTGCCGGGCCCGAGGAGGTGTGCGTGGTCTCCGGCACCTTCAACGACGGCGACCACGACCATCCCGCCGGGACCTTCCTCCACGCCCCGGCCGGGTCCTGGCACGTACCGCAGTCGGCCACCGGCTGCCGCCTCTTCGTCTTCTCTCCCGAAGGCTGAAGCCGCGTCACCCCTGGAGCCGGGGCAGCACCCGCTCGGCGAACAGGTGCAGGGAGCGCCAGCCCTCGTCGACCGGCATCCCGCCGCACAGCGGATGCAGGATCAACGAGCCCTGCGCGCCGGCCTCCCGGGCCAGGCGCAGACACTCGTCGGGAGTGACGACGCGGTAGACGCCCTCCTCGCGCAGGGCCTCGGTGTCCTGGGCGGACGAACGCACCGCGGAGCGGATGCCGGTGGACTGCCAGGAGGCGTAGGTCCGCGCCTCGTACAGCAGATGGCCGCCGTACTCGGCCCAGGTCCGGTCCGGGTCCTCGGCGACATGCAGCAGACAGGTCCGCTCGGGCGGCTGCATCACCCAGCCCTCGGTGCCGAAGGCGGCGCGCTGCTCGTGGTAGTACGCCTCCAGGCCGGGGAGGCGCGCGCTGGGGAAGAACGGGAGCCCCAGCCGGGCGGCGCGCCGGGCGGCGGCGCGTGAGCTGCCGCCGATCAGCAGCAGCGGGTGCGGCCGGGTGTACGGGCGCGGGGTGACCTGGACCGTACGCCCCCGGTAGCGGAACGGCTCGCCGGTCCAGGCGGACAGCAGGGTTCCGAGCACCTCGTCCTGGAGGGCGCCGCGGCCCTGCCAGTCCCTGCCGTGTGCCGCGTACTCCTCGGGCCGGTAGCCGATGCCGGCGACGGTGACCAGCCGGCCGCCGCTGAGCAGGTCCAGCGAGGCGAGGTCCTCGGCCAGCCGCAGCGGGTCGTGCAGCGGGGTGATCAGGGCGGAGACGGTGACGCCGATGCGGCGGGTGGCGCCGAAGACGGCGCCCGCGAAGGTGAGCGGCGAGGGCATCCAGCCGTTGGTGGTGGCGTGGTGCTCCTCGGTCTGGATCATGGTCAGACCGCGGTCGTCGGCGAACGCCGCCATCTCGACGGCGGCCCGGTAGCGCGCGGAGAGCGCGTCGGGGGTGGGCGCCGGGTCGACGAGGTTGAAGCGCACGACCGTGACGGGCAGGGCGGGCAGCGCGGACATGGCAGACGTCCCCTTCGCCAAGGCGGATGGCGAAGGGGACGTTAGCTGACGCAGCGTCAGATCACTAGGGTGCGGACGCGCCGCGGGGCCTGCGTGGTGGTGGACCCGCGGTCAGCCCACCTCGACCGGCTGCCGTGCCTCGGCCGGAGCCGCGGCCGCCGGGACGTTCTCCTTGGGCGCCGGCAGGACGGCGAAGACCGCCGCGGAGAGCGCGATGGTCGCCGCCCAGCCCAGGCCGTTCTCGCCGATCCAGGTGGTGGCCAGCGGGCCGGTGAACCACTGGACCTTGGTGAAGCACAGACCCGCGACGAGCGCCACCGACCAGGCGGTCATGGCCTGCCAGCAGAAGCCGCCGGTGTACCAGTAGCGGCTGGTGCGGCTGGTGTTCATCAGGCTGTCGGCGTCGTAGCGCACCGCCAGCTTGCGGCGGCGGGCCATGTCGATGGCGTAGACGCCGATCCAGGCGGAGAAGGAGACCGCGAGCAGCGTCAGGAACGCGATGAACTGGCCGATGAAGTCCTTGGCCACCAGCATCATGAACAGGCCGCCGATCAGGCTGATCGCGGCGTTGATGCTGACCGCCAGGGCGCGCGGGAGCTTGACGCCCATGGTCTGGGCGGTGAAGCCCGCGGAGTACATCGACAGGCTGTTGATCAGCATCATGCCGATGAGCGCGGTGATCAGGTAGGGGATCGCGATGGCGCGCGGCAGGACCTCGCCGAGGAAGGACATCGGGTCGGTGTTCTGGTTGGCCAGCGACGGGCTGGAGACCGCCAGCACCCCACCCATGAGCACCATCGGGATCAGCACCAGGGCCGCGCCGGAGACCGTCGTACCGACGATCTTCTTGCCGGAGGCGGAGCGCGGGAGGTACCGCGCGAAGTCCGGGCCGGTGGGGACCCAGCTGATGCCGCCGGCGGCGATGGTGCCGATACCGGCGATCATCAAGGTCGCGCTGCCCGGCGACTTGTGGAGGATGTCGCTCCACGGCATCGTGACGATCAGGTGGACCAGGACGACGACGCTGATCGCGCTGAAGAGGTACGTGGAGTACTTGTTGCACAGGTTCAGCGCCTTGCGGCCCATGCCGCTCACCAGGAAGGTGCAGGCGACGAAGCCGAGCAGGGTGACCACGACCAGGAAGTTGTTGGCCTTGATCCCGAAGACCAGGTGCAGCACGGTCAGGATGGCGTAGGCGCCGGTGACCGCGTTGATCGTCTCCCAGCCGAAGCGGGCGACCCACAGGATCGCGCCCGGGAAGTAATTGCCGCGCACACCGAAGGCGGCCCGGGAGAGCATCGCGCCCGGTGCGCCGCCCCACTTGCCGGAGACCGACAGCAGGCCGACCATGCCGAAGGACACCGCGGAGGCGACGGCGGCCACCACCAGCACCTGCCAGAGGTTCAGGCTGTTGTTGATCACCAGCGAGGCCCCCATGGTGAGCAACAACACGCTGATGTTGGCGGCGACCCAGGTGGGGAAGAGTTCGCGGACGCGGCCCCGGCGCTCATGATCGGGGACCGGCTCGATGCCGCGGGTCTCCACGGCGCCTTCGGTTGCAGGGATGGACGCGGACGTGGTGCTGGTGCCCATGGTGCAGGTGTCTCCGTGCGGATCTGGGGGGCGCCCCCGGGGGGAAGGGGGCGGAGGCAGCGGCTGTGGTGCCTGGCCAGAAAGTGGTTGCCAGGACTCTACGCGCGTTGCGCAGTCGTCACCATCGTAGTTTGATCCAACTTCTGCCACTCTGCACCGTTGGATCCCTCAACGACCACGAGTGTCACCCAGACTCGTCGAAGCGTCCAGCGGAGCCGTGCCGAGGCCCTCGGAGCGGCCGGACCGCCGGCAGCCGGATTCGGCGCGTGCGGTCCCCGTGGAGAGGGCGTGGCTGATACTGGAGGGGTTATGGAATTCGTCATCCTTGCCGTAGTCATCGCCGTGGTCGTGCTCGGCGCGATCAGCGGGCTCGTCGTCAGTGGCCGCAAGAAGAAGCAGCTGCCGCCGTCCCCGCCGGCTGCCCCCGAGCCCTCCGTCACCGCGCCCCCTGCCGAACCGCATGTCGGCGAGGAGGCCGAGACCCCCCGCGACGAAGAGCGTCGCACCATCGAGGAAGTCACGCTGCCCACCGCCGAGGCCCCCGAGGCCCCGGCGCCGGCGGCCGAGCCCGAGGCGCCCGCCGCGCCCGAGGTCGCGGTCGAGGTCCCCGAGCCCACCGCCGGCCGGCTGGTGCGGCTGCGCGCACGGCTCTCCCGTTCCCAGAACACCCTGGGCAAGGGCCTGCTGACCCTGCTCTCCCGCGAACACCTCGACGAGGAGACCTGGGAGGAGATCGAGGACATCCTGCTCACCGCGGACGTCGGCGTCGCCCCCACCCAGGAGCTGGTCGACCGGCTGCGCGAGCGCGTCAAGGTCTTCGGCACCCGCACCCCCGACGACCTGCGCGAGCTGCTCCGCGAGGAGCTGCTCACCCTCATCGGTCCGGACCTCGACCGCACGGTCCACACCGCCAACGGCATCGGCAACGGCGGTGACGAGATCCCCGGCGTCGTGATGGTCGTCGGCGTCAACGGCACCGGCAAGACCACCACCACCGGCAAGCTCGCCCGGGTCCTGGTCGCCGACGGCAAGTCCGTGGTGCTCGGCGCCGCCGACACCTTCCGCGCCGCGGCCGCCGACCAGCTGCAGACCTGGGGCGAGCGGGTCGGCGCCCGTACGGTCCGCGGCCCCGAGGCCGGCGACCCGGCCTCCGTCGCCTACGACGCGGTCAAGGAAGGCATCGCCGAAGCCGCCGACGTCGTGCTGATCGACACCGCGGGCCGGCTGCACACCAAGACCGGCCTGATGGACGAGCTCGGCAAGGTCAAGCGGGTCGTCGAGAAGCACGGCCCGGTCGGCGAGGTGCTCCTCGTCCTGGACGCCACCACCGGCCAGAACGGTCTGGTGCAGGCGCGGGTCTTCGCCGAGGTCGTGGACATCACCGGTGTGGTGCTCACCAAGCTCGACGGCACCGCCAAGGGCGGCATCATCATCGCCGTCCAGCGCGAGCTGGGCGTCCCGGTCAAGCTCGTCGGTCTCGGCGAGGGCGCGGACGACCTGGCCCCGTTCGAGCCCAAGGCGTTCGTTGACGCGCTTATCGACTGACCACCGGCAGGGCGACGCCCCACCCCGGCCGCTCCCGGCCCCCGGCCCGCACTCGCGGGTACCGGGGGCCGACGTCGTACGGACTCGCCGGCCGGCCGGCCGGCCCGGCGCGGCCTGTGCCCGCGGGCCGTGTGACGCATGCGGCGGGCCGGCAGCCCGTCCTGTGACCGCGCGGTCGACGAGGCGCCGGCGCCCGACGCCTGCCGGCAGGCGCTGGAGGAAGTCTGCGCCCCGGGCCCACCGGTGGTTCGGCACAGCCGAGGACAGCGACAGCTCACCGGGGCAGCTGCCCGGCCCTGCGCACCCCTCCGCGGTCTCCGCACCCCGTGCCCGGCCTCGGGTCGCGGCGGACCCCCGCCGAGGGCCTCCTGCCTACGCTCCTCGCCCGGGCCGGGCCGACGGCGCCGTCCGGCGGGCGGTAACCGAAAGCCTGGCGCGGCCCCGGGCGGTCGTGCGGTGGTCCGCCGGCGGCACGGCAGCGGCGCCGTTCATCCGCACAGCCGGGCGCACACATACGCCAGCGTGCCCACCACCAGCCGCGCCTGGGGCGGGCGGCCCGCTGTGTCCAGGGTGGGTGGCCGCAGCCAGCGCATGGGCCCGTGGCCGCCGTGGTCGGACGGCGGTGCGGTGATGTGGTCGCCGAGACCCAGGGGGCGCAGGTCCAGGGCGGCGTCGTCCCAGCCCATCCGGTAGAGCAGATCGGGGAGTTCGGCGGCCGCCCCGGGGGCCACGAAGAACAGCGCACGGCCGGTCGGCGTCGCGGCCACCGGGCCGAGCGGCAGGCCCATCCGCTCCAGTCGTGCCAGCGCGTTGCGCCCGGCCGCCTCCGGGACGTCGAGGATGTCGAACGACCGGCCCACCGGGAGGAGGACGGCTGCGCCGGGCGTCTCCGCCCAGGCCGCCGCGGCCTTTTCCAGCGTGACGCCGGCCGCCAGCTCCTCGGCGAAGGCCAGCGGGTGGGCGCCGGGGGAGGGACAGTCGGCGGCGCCGCACGAGCAGTCCGTACGGCCGCTGCCCGCCCGTACCGCACGGGCACCGGGGACCACGTCCCAGCCCCACAGGCCGGTGTACTCCGCCACCGCCGTGACCTCGGTCGAGCGGGTGCGCCGCCGGGAGGCCGAACGCATCTCCCGGATGCCGCCGATCGTGAAGCCCATGCCCCCTCCAACGGGTGGTGCGTGCCAGTGGTTACGAGCCGGCGCGTTGACGGCGGGCGCCGTTCACGCTCCGTCGACGGTGCGCGGGACCGGTGGTGCGACGTGGTGCGTGGGGTGGCGCGGTGGCCGCCGCGAGCCCGTGCGTGCTCCGATCCGCCCGGCCCTGCTCGACCTGTGTCAAGTCAATCGCGAGAGCTCGCCGAGGAGTTCATTCGAAGGGGTGGCGAATGGTGGCGTTTCCCCAATCGCCCTCGCGAGGGGCGTGATCGTAGGATTACTTTCGGTACACGAACCCCCGTGGGGCATCGTTCGCACGGGTATGCCGGTGGCAACGCACCGGTTGAGCACAGGCCAAAAGGTGTGCCCGGAATCCGTGATCGGGTAGATGTACCCCGGACAGGCGTCGCAACGAGCGGGAGCCTGCGGGTGGTTCGAGCTCAGCAGGCACCGGGCATCGAGCACCGAGGCAGCTATCGGGAGGGGCTTCCAGTGGGCGGCAACGGCGGCACGGGCGGCACCGACGCTGTCAAACAACCCAACGCGCAGCTGGGTTCGTGGTTCATGCGCAGCGGCTGGTCCAAGGGCGAGCTGGCGCGGCAGGTCAACCGCCGGGCGCGCCAGATGGGCGCCCACCACATCAGCACCGACACCTCGCGGGTGCGCCGGTGGCTCGACGGTGAACAGCCGCGCGAGCCGATTCCGCGCATCCTGTCGGAGCTGTTCTCCGAGCGCTTCGGCTGCGTCGTCGGCATCGAGGAGCTGGGACTGCGCTCCGCGCACCAGTCCCCGTCCGTCTCCGGTGTGGACCTACCCTGGGCCGGGGCCCAAACGGTCGGCCTCATCAGCGAGTTCTCCCGCAGCGACCTGATGCTGGCCCGCCGCGGCTTCCTCGGCACCTCCCTCGCCCTCGCCGCGGGCCCCAGCCTCATCGAGCCGATGCAGCGCTGGCTGGTGCCGGTCCCGGCCGGCACGGGTGGCACGGAGGAGCCCGACCGCGTCAGGCGGCCGGCCCGGCTGTCCAAGCCGGAGCTGGACCTCCTGGAGGCGACCACCGTGATGTTCCGCCAGTGGGACGCGCAGTGTGGCGGCGGGCTGCGGCGCAAGGCGGTCGTCGGCCAGCTTCACGAGGTCACCGACCTCCTCCAGGAGCCCCAGCCGGCGCCGGTCGCCAAGCGGCTCTTCAAGGTCGCCGCCGAACTCGCCGAACTGGCCGGCTGGATGAGCTACGACATCGGGCTCCAGCCCACCGCGCAGAAGTACTTCGTGCTGGCGCTGCACGCGTCCAAGGAGGCCGGTGACCGCCCGCTGGGCTCGTACATCCTCTCCAGCATGAGCCGGCAGATGATCCACCTCGGCCGGCCGGACGACGCGCTGGAGCTGATCCACCTCGCCCAGTACGGCAGCCGGGAGACGGCCACCCCGCGCACCCAGGCGATGTTGTATGCGATGGAGGCCCGCGCCTACGCCGGGATGGGTCAGCCCAGCAAGGTCAAGCGGGCGGTCCGGATGGCCGAGGACACCTTCTCCGACATCATGCCCGGCGAGCCGGAGCCGGACTGGATCCGCTTCTTCTCCGAGGCCGAGCTGAACGCCGAGAACGCCCACTCCTACCGCGACCTGGCCTATGTCGCCGGCCGCAGCCCCACCTACGCCTCGCTCGCCGAGCCCGTCATGGCGCGGGCCGTGGAACTGTTCGGCAAGGATCCCGAGCACCAGCGGTCGTACGCGCTCAACCTCATCGGCATGGCCACCGTGCGGCTGCTCCAGAAGGAGCCGGAAGCCTGCGCGGAGATGGCGCAGCGGGCCATACCGTTCGCCCGGCAGGTCCGCTCGGAGCGGGTCAACACCCGGCTGCGGAAGACCGTGGACACCGCCGCCCGGGAATTCGGCCACGTCGCCGAGGTCATCCGGCTCAGCGACGAGCTCGCCCGTCAGCTGCCGGAACACGCCGAGGCCGCCGTCTGACGGTTCCCCTCCAAGCCCCCGGCCGCGGCCGCCGTCCCGTACAGCCCGACTCGGCTCCCCCCTGCCAGGTCACGTGGACGGCAACCGCGGCCGGGCCCTCGTGCGCGCCCGCGCAGGTGGCCCGCCACCCGGGGCGGCAGGTTTCGCTGGGTTGAACGGGTGAATCGGCGCTGATCACGGAGTTCATCGGGGCGTAACACAGAAGCCGCCTTCGTCACTGCGGTGAAACACCGGCAAGGTTTGGCCGAAACCACGCTGCGACAACCTCATCGCGAAGTCGGCCCACCAGAAACACGCCCGCACGGGCCGCATCGACGACGAGGAGACGCCGATGCCCCCAGGCATCCTGACGCTTGCCGCAGACAAGGTGACATTGAGCCCGGCGAACACCGGGTTCATGCTGATCTGCTCCGCACTGGTGATGGTCATGACACCCGGACTTGCCTTCTTCTACGGCGGCATGGTGCGGGTCAAGAGCGTGCTCAACATGCTGATGATGAGCTTCATCAGCCTGGGCATCGTGACCCTGCTCTGGGTCCTGTACGGCTTCGGACTCGCCTTCGGCACCGACAAGGGCCACTTCATCGGCTGGGACGGACACTTCGCCGGCCTCAGCGGCATCGGGCTGACCCAGCTGTGGGGATCCACCACCATCCCGATCTATGTCTTCGCAGTCTTCCAGCTGATGTTCGCGATCATCACGCCCGCGCTGATCAGCGGTGCGCTCGCGGACCGCGTCAAGTTCACCGCCTGGGCGCTGTTCATCGCCCTGTGGGTCACCCTCGTCTACTTCCCGGTCGCCCACTGGGTGTGGGCCGACGGCGGCTGGCTGTTCAACCTGGGCGTCATCGACTTCGCCGGTGGTACGGCGGTGCACATCAACGCCGGTGCCGCGGCGCTCGGCGTGATCCTGGTCGTCGGCAAGCGCATCGGCTTCAAGAAGGACCCGATGCGGCCGCACAGCCTGCCCCTGGTGATGCTCGGCGCCGGTCTGCTGTGGTTCGGCTGGTTCGGCTTCAACGCCGGCTCCTGGCTCGGCAACGACGACGGCGTGGGCGCGGTCGCCTTCGTCAACACCCAGGTGGCCACCGCCGCCGCGATGCTCGGCTGGCTGGCCTACGAGAAGCTGCGGCACGGTTCGTTCACCACGCTCGGCGCGGCCTCCGGCGCGGTCGCCGGACTCGTCGCGATCACCCCGGCCTGCGGCGCGGTCAGCCCGCTGGGCGCCATCGCGGTCGGTGTCATCGCCGGTGTGCTGTGCGCGATGGCCGTCAACCTCAAGTACAAGCTCGGCTACGACGACTCCCTCGACGTCATCGGCGTCCACCTCGTCGGCGGTGTCGCCGGCTCGCTGCTGATCGGGCTGTTCGCCACCGGCGGGGTGCAGAGCAAGGCCAAGGGCCTGTTCTACGGCGGCGGCTTCGAACAGCTCGGCAAGCAGGCCGTCGGCGTGGTCTGCGTGCTCGTGTACTCGCTGGTGGTCTCGTATGTCCTTGCCAAGGTCATCGACCTGGTGATGGGCTTCCGGGTCAGCGAGGACGAAGAGGTCTCCGGCATCGACCAGGCCGCGCACGCGGAGACCGCCTACGACTTCACCGGCGCGGGTGGCGGCAGCGCGGCCCGCAAGGGACCGGCACTCGGCGAGGCCCTGACGAAGAAGGTGGACGCGTGAAGCTCATCACGGCAGTAATCAAGCCGCACCGGCTGGACGAGGTGAAGGACGCCCTGCAGGCGTTCGGGGTGCACGGCCTGACCGTCACCGAGGCCAGCGGCTACGGCCGGCAGCGCGGCCACACGGAGGTGTACCGCGGCGCCGAGTACACCGTCGACCTGGTGCCGAAGATCCGGATCGAGGTGCTGGTCGAGGACGCGGACGCCGAGGAGCTGATGGACATCGTCGTCAAGGCGGCCCGCACCGGGAAGATCGGCGACGGGAAGGTCTGGAGCCTCCCCGTCGAGGACGCCGTACGGGTGCGGACCGGCGAGCGGGGGCCGGACGCGCTGTAACCGGAACGGTCCGGCCCGGCGCCCGGCGGCACGCGCCGCCGGGCCCGGGACGGGCCCCGGGGCGACGGAAAGCTCCCGAAGGTCCGGTCGGGCCGGACGGGGCACGGGGGTGTACGGGGCCGGGCGAAGTGAGCTCGGGGGACCACACGACCAAGGAGCGCGCGAGTGACCGAGAGCGTCGAGCACACGGCAGGACCGGCCGCAGCGCCGCGCCCCGGGAGCGAGCCCGCCCCGGGCGGCTACCCCGCGGCCCGGCTGCGGCTCCTCCAGGACAAGGCCCCCACCGGCCCCGACCGCCGCGCCGCCCTCGCCCGGCTGACCGACGACTGGCTGGCCGGGCTCCTCGACCGGCACGCCACCGCCCCCGGCCTGTCCGCCACCGCCCTGGTCGCCGTCGGCGGCTACGGCCGCGGCGAACTCTCCCCGCGCAGCGACCTCGACCTGCTCCTGCTGCACGACGGACGCGCCGACCCCCGCGCCCTCGCCGCGCTCGCCGACCACCTCTGGTACCCCGTGTGGGACCTCGGCCTGGCCCTCGACCACTCCGTACGCACCCCCGCCGAGGCCCGCAAGGCCGCCCGCGAGGACCTCAAGGTGCAGCTGGGCCTGCTCGACGCTCGCCACCTGGCCGGCGACCCGGAGCTCAGCGCCGCGCTGCGCACCGCGGCGTACGCCGACTGGCGCGAAAGCGCCCCCAAGCGGCTGCCGGAGCTGCACGCCCTGTGCCAGGAGCGCGCCGAGCGGCAGGGCGAACTGCAGTACCTCCTCGAACCGGACCTCAAGGAGGCCAGGGGCGGGCTGCGGGACGCCACCGCGCTGCGCGCGGTCGCCGCCTCCTGGCTCGCCGACGCCCCGCGCGGCGGACTCGAAGCCGCGCGCACCCTCCTGCTCGACACCCGCGACGCGCTGCACCTGGCCACCGGGCGGGCCACCGACCGGCTCTCCCTTCAGGAGCAGGACCAGGTCGCCGAGGCCCTCGGCATCCTGGACGCGGACGCCCTGCTGCGCCAGACCTACGAAGCCGCCCGCACCATCTCCTATGCCGCCGACGTCACCTGGCGCGAGGTCGGCCGGGTGCTGCGCGCCCGCTCCGTCAAGCCCGTGCTGCGCGGGCTGCTGACCGGCCGGTCCGCGGGCAAGGGGGAGCGCTCGCCGCTCGCCGAGGGTGTGGTGGAACTCGACGGCGAGGCGGTACTGGCCCGCACCGCGCGGCCCGAGCGGGACCCCGTGCTGGTGCTGCGCGCCGCGGCCGCCGCCGCGCAGGCCGGGTTGCCCCTGGCCACCCACGCCATCCGCCGCTGCGCCACCGCGACCGCCGGCCACCCGCTGCCCGTGCCCTGGCCCGCCGAGGCCCGCGAGCAGCTGATCACCCTGCTGGGCGCGGGCCCGTACACGGTGCCCGTGTGGGAGGCCCTGGAGGCCGAGGGGATCATCACCCGGCTGCTGCCCGACTGGGAGCGGGTCCGCTGCCGCCCGCAGCGCAACCCCGTCCACACCTGGACGGTCGACCGCCACCTCGTCGAGACCGCCGTACGCGCCTCGACGCTGACCCGCCGGGTGCACCGCCCCGACCTGCTGCTGGTCGCCGCCCTGCTGCACGACATCGGCAAGGGCTGGCCCGGGGACCACTCGGTGGCCGGCGAGACCATCGCGAAGGACCTGACCGCCCGGCTCGGCTTCGACGCCCGCGACACGGCGGTGATCGCCACCCTCGTACGGCACCACCTGCTGCTCGTCGAGACCGCCACCCGGCGCGATCTGGACGACCCGGAGACCGTCGGCGCGGTCGCCGACGCGGTCGGCTCCACCGGCACCCTGGAACTGCTGCACGCCCTGACCGAGGCCGACGCGCTGGCCACCGGGCCCGCGGCCTGGAGCGCCTGGCGCGGCGGGCTCGTCGCCGACCTGGTCAAACGGGTCGCCGCGCGGCTCGCGGGCGAACCCGAGCCGGAAGGGCCGGACGCGGACGGGCCGACCGCGGAGCAGGAGCGGCTGGCGATCGAGGCCGGGCGCACCGGCGGCCCTGTCGTGGCCCTGCACACCCACGCCGAGCCCACCGAGGAGAGCGCGGACCGGCCGCCCGCCCAGCAGCCGGTCGGCGTCGAGCTGCTGATCGCCGTCCCCGACCAGCCCGGCGTGCTGCCCGCCGCGGCCGGGGTGCTCGCCCTGCACCGCCTGACCGTGCGCGCCGCCGACCTGCGCTTCCTCGACCCCATAAGCGATGGCCCGGTCCTGCTGCTGAGCTGGCGGGTGGCCGCCGAGTACGGCTCGCTGCCGGAGGCCGACCGGCTCCGCGTCGACCTGGTCCGCGCGCTGGAGGGCGCGCTCGACGTCCCGGGCCGGCTCGCCGAGCGCGAACGCGCCTACGCCCGCCGCTCGCGCGCCGTGCCCGCCCCGCCGCCCCGGGTCACCGTGGCCGGCGGCAGCTCGCGCACCGCGACCGTCATCGAGGTCCGCGCCCAGGACGCGCACGGCCTGCTGCACCGCATCGGCCGGGCTCTGGAGGGCGCCGGCGTCATCGTCCGCAGCGCGCACATCAGCACCCTGGGAGCCAATGCGGTGGACGCCTTCTACGTGACGGGGGAGGACGGGGCGCCGCTGCCGGACGCGACCGCCCACGAGGTCGCGTCGGCGGTGGAGGCCGCGCTCCGTTAGCCGGCCGGCACCGGCGGCGGGTACCGGACCCGCCGGGCCCCGTCCACAGGTCCGGGCCGGTTCGCTTGCCCGGCCGGATACCCTAGAACGCGACTGCACCCTGCCCCCGACCCCGAGGATCGACGACCGCCGTGTTCGATACGCTTTCCGACCGCTTGGCGAGTACTTTCAAAAACCTCCGGGGCAAGGGCCGCCTGAGCGAGGCGGACATCGACGCCACGGCGCGCGAGATCCGCATCGCGCTGCTCGAAGCAGACGTCGCCCTCCCCGTGGTCCGGGCCTTCATCAAGCAGGTCAAGGAGCGCGCCACCGGCGCCGAGGTCTCCCAGGCGCTGAACCCCGCCCAGCAGGTCATCAAGATCGTCAACGAGGAGCTCATCGGCATCCTCGGCGGCGAGACCCGGCGCCTGCGCTTCGCCAAGCAGCCGCCGACCGTGATCATGCTCGCGGGTCTCCAGGGCGCCGGTAAGACCACCCTCGCCGGAAAGCTCGGCCGCTGGCTCAAGAGCCAGGGCCACGCCCCGCTGCTGGTCGCCTGCGACCTCCAGCGCCCGAACGCCGTCAACCAGCTCCAGGTCGTCTCCGAGCGCGCCGGCGTCGCCTTCTACGGGCCCCAGCCGGGCAACGGCGTCGGCGACCCGGTGCAGGTGGCCAAGGACTCGATCGAGCACGCGCGCACCAAGCAGCACGACGTCGTCATCGTCGACACCGCCGGCCGCCTCGGCATCGACGCCGAGATGATGCAGCAGGCCGCGGACATCCGCGACGCGGTCAGCCCCGACGAGGTCCTCTTCGTCGTCGACGCGATGATCGGCCAGGACGCGGTCAACACCGCCGAGGCGTTCCGCGACGGCGTCGGCTTCGACGGGGTCGTCCTGTCCAAGCTGGACGGCGACGCCCGAGGCGGTGCCGCGCTCTCCGTGGCGCACGTCACCGGCAAGCAGATCATGTTCGCCTCCAACGGCGAGAAGCTGGACGACTTCGACGCGTTCCACCCGGACCGCATGGCGTCCCGCATCCTCGGCATGGGCGACATGCTCAGCCTGATCGAGAAGGCCGAGCAGACCTTCAGCCAGGCCGAGGCCGAGAAGATGGCGGCCAAGCTGGCGAAGGGCCCCAAGGAGTTCACGCTCGACGACTTCCTGGCCCAGATGGAGCAGGTCCGCAAGATGGGCTCCATCTCCAAGCTGCTCGGCATGCTGCCCGGCATGGGCCAGATGAAGGAGCAGATCAACAACCTCGACGAGCGCGAGGTGGACCGCACCGCCGCCATCATCAAGTCGATGACCCCGGCCGAGCGTGCCGAACCGACGATCATCAACGGCTCGCGGCGGGCCCGTATCGCCAAGGGTTCCGGCGTCGACGTCAGCATGGTCAAGAGCCTCGTCGAGCGGTTCTTCGAGGCCCGCAAGATGATGTCGAAGATGGCCCAGGGCGGCATGCCCGGCATGCCCGGGATGCCCGGCATGGGCGGCGGTCCTCGCAAGAAGAAGCAGGTCAAGCAGGCCAAGGGCAAGCGCAAGAGCGGCAACCCGATGAAGCGCAAGGCCGACGAGGAGGCCGCGGCCGCCCGCCGCGAGGCCGCCCAGGCCGGCAACCCGCTGGGCCTGCCGCAGGGCGACCAGGCCCCGCAGAACTTCGAACTCCCCGAGGAGTTCAAGAAGTTCATGGGCTGATCCGCCACGCGGAACAGGAATTCCCGGACCCCCGGCCACACCCTCCGTGGCCGGGGGTCCGCGTACGTGCGCCGGCTACCGCGTCCGCGCGATCAGATAGCGGAAGACATTCGCCATCCAGACCGTCCCGTCCGCCTGCTGGTACGGATGCAGCGCCTCGGCCAGCTCCTTCTCCACCTGCCGCTGCTCGGCCGCCTCCAGCGCCGCGTCGAACAGCCCCGTCGACAGCAGGCCGCGCACCGCGCTCGCCATGTCGGCGTACCCGAACGGGCAGGACACCCGCCCCGACCCGTCCGGCCGCAGCCCGGCCCGCTCCGCCAGTTCCTCCAGGTCGTCCCGGTCGCTGAGCCGCCACCCGGAGAAGCCCATCGAAGGCTCGGCCAGCCGCCGCGCCACCTGGAGCACCCCGGCCGTCGCGCACCGCTCCACCGGGCCCCAGCCGCCCAGCACCACCGCGCTGCCGCGCTCCGCGAGCCCCACCGCCGTGGCCAGCGACACCGTCAGCCCCTCGACACTGCTCACACAGCCCACCGGGTGGAAGGCCGTGATCACGTTGAAGGCCGCCTCCCCGGACGCCGCGGCCTCCAGCCCGCCGCTGACCACCCGGGTGTGCTCCGGCATCCCGTCCGGCGTGAGCCGCTCGCGCGCCAGCTCCAGCCGGGATTCGTCGGCATCGACGCCACTGACCTGCGCCCCGCGCGCCGCGGCGAGCAGCAGCGCCAGGCCGGAGCCGCAGCCGAGCCCCAGCAGCCGGGTGCCGGGCCCGACCCCCAGCCGGTCGTACGCGGCCTCGTACAGCGGTACCAGCATCCGCTCCTGGATCTCGGCCCAGTCACGGGTGCGGGCCCGCGACCCGGGCGGCGCGGGCGGACGGTCGCAGTGCATGGGTCCGGAGTTCGGAAGCTGGTGCCGCACGAGCGTGGGTGACATCGATAGCGCCCCTATTCGCCGAAAACCGAAGCTGTGCCGTACCGGTCGCCCCCGTTGTTCGCGCCGTGTGCGCCCCCGAATCCAGACAACTGCGCATCCGTCCGGGCGTCCAGAGGGTGCGCCGGGGTTGTCTCCCGCGCGCCCCCGTATGCGCCGGGCCCGCTCCCTGGAGCGCCGTTCCAGGGTGCCCCGGCCGGTGCGGTTCCGCCACGCCAACGCACGCCCTCCGGCCACTCCGCGCGCCCCCGGCCCCGCCTTCGTCGACCCCGTCCGACGGGCCTACGGTGGAGACGGGCCGGTGCCGGCGGGCACAGCTTTCCGCCGTACCATCGCCGCGGTGATCGTCGGAGCGGCATACGACCGGCTACGCCATGCGGCGTACGCGGGGATACGTACCGGCTTGCGGGCACATGAGCGTCTTCTGCGCAAATCGACGCACCAGGCCCTCGGCACGGCCCATGACCAGAAACTGACTGGTACGTGCAAATTATTTGGGATGGCCCGGAATCGGAACACTGGGCGACCCCGGCTCGTTGTCACGACGTGAGCACGACACCGCCTGTTCTCGCCGCCGAGCTGGCGCTCGCCTGGGCCGATATTCAACGGCACCACCCCGAGCTGCCGGATCTGGCCGCGCCCGAGTCCCTGATCGGAGAGTCCTCGTCCGCCTGTGGCGCCGAGCTCTCCTTCGAACGGCTGCTCCACGAGGCAGTCCACGGCATCGCCGCCGCCCGCGGCGTCCGCGACACCTCCAGGGCTGGCCGCTACCACAACCGCAGGTTCCTGACGATCGCCGAGGAGCTGGGCCTGGACCACGCCGACGAGCCGCACCCCAGCAGCGGCTTCTCGCTGGTCACGCTCAACCCCGAAGCCAGGAGGCGCTACCGGCCCACCATCGAGCGGCTCGCCAGAGCCCTCAAGGCGCACACCGCCGCGACCGCCACGGACACCGCCCGCAGCTTCCGGGGCCCGGCCGCCCGGCACGGCTCCTCCGGAGGCGGCGTTCGCGTCAAGGCCGTCTGCGACTGCGGCCGCAACGTCCGCGTCGTACCGTCCGTCCTCGCCCAGGCGCCGATCGTCTGCGGCGGCTGCGGCAAGCCCTTCCGGATCCCCGAGGTGGCCGCGGTCGGCTGACCCGGGGGCGTGTGGCACAATGGCTAGCTGTACTCGACAGTCGCACAGGACCCCTCTCTCCTCCGGCTGACGCGTCCATCGGGCACCCGAGTACCGCAACCCCACGTGGCATCTCGTTGTGCCCAACCACGTCAAGACCAGGAGACACCACTCCCGTGGCAGTCAAGATCAAGCTGAAGCGTCTGGGCAAGATCCGTGCGCCTCACTACCGCATCGTCGTCGCCGACTCCCGTACCCGCCGTGACGGCCGGGCCATCGAGGAGATCGGCCTGTACCACCCGGTGCAGAACCCCTCGCGCATCGAGGTTGACTCCGAGCGTGCCCAGTACTGGCTGAGCGTCGGCGCGCAGCCGACCGAGCCCGTCATGGCCATCCTCAAGGTCACCGGTGACTGGCAGAAGTTCAAGGGTCTGCCCGCCCCGGCGCCCATGAAGGTCGCCGAGCCGAAGGCCGACAAGCGCGCCCTCTTCGAGGCTGCCGCCAAGGCTTCCGGTGACGAGCCGAAGGGTGAGGCCATCACCCCGAAGGCGAAGAAGGCCGACAAGAAGGCGGACGAGGCTGCGGCCGAGTCCACCTCTGAGTCGACCGAGGCCTGAGCATGCTCGAGGAAGCCCTCGAGCACCTCGTCAAGGGCATCGTCGACAACCCCGATGACGTGCAGGTAGCCTCGCGCACCCTGCGCCGCGGGCGGGTGCTGGAGGTCCGGGTCCACCCCGACGACCTCGGCAAGGTGATCGGCCGCAACGGCCGCACCGCCCGCGCGCTGCGGACCGTCGTCGGCGCCATCGGTGGCCGTGGCATCCGCGTCGACCTCGTCGACGTGGACCAGGTCCACTGACAAGTTGAACACCGGCTCGGGCCGGGGAGGGCTTTCGAGCCGTCCCCGGCCCGTTGCCGTGGACCGCACAGAAGGAATTGCGCAGTGCAGCTGGTAGTTGCCCGAATCGGTCGCGCCCACGGCATCAAGGGCGAGGTCACCGTAGAGGTCCGCACCGACGAGCCCGAGCTGCGGCTCGCTCCGGGAGCCGTCCTCGCCACCGAACCGTCCTCCGTCGGTCCGCTGACCATCACGACCGGCCGGGTGCACAGCGGCAGGCTGCTGCTGCGCTTCGAGGGCGTCGGCGACCGCACGGCCGCCGAGGCGCTGCGCAACACCCTGCTGATCGCGGAGGTCGACCCCGAGGAGGTCCCCGAGGACCCCGAGGAGTTCTACGACCACCAGTTGATCGACCTCGACGTCGTCACCCGCGACGGCACCGCCGTCGGCCGGATCCGCGAGGTCTCCCACCTGCCGTACCAGGACCTGCTGATCGTCGAGCGGCCCGACGGCAGCGAGGTGATGATCCCGTTCGTCGCCGAGATCGTCCCGGAGATCGACCTGGAGGAGCAGCGGGCGGTCATTGATCCGCCGCCCGGCCTCCTCGACGAGAGCCAGGCCGAGGTCGCCTCCAGCCGCGAGGACAGCTGATGCGGCTCGACATCGTCACGATCTTCCCCGAGTACCTCGAACCGCTGAACGTCTCCCTCGTCGGCAAGGCCCGGGCCCGCGGACAGCTCGACGTACGCATCCACGACCTGCGGCAATGGGCCCACGACAAGCACAACACCGTCGACGACACCCCCTACGGCGGCGGCCCCGGCATGGTCATGAAGCCCGAGCCCTGGGGCGAGGCGCTCGATGCGGTGCTGGCGTCCGGCGAGGGTGAACCGGTCGTCGTGGTCCCCACTCCCAGCGGTGAGCCGTTCACCCAGCAGCTCGCCGTGGAACTCTCCGCCAAGCCCTGGCTGGTGTTCACCCCGGCCCGCTACGAAGGCATCGACCGCCGTGTCATCGAGGAGTACGGCGACCGCCTCGACGTCCGAGAGGTCTCCATCGGCGACTACGTCCTGGCCGGCGGCGAGGCCCCGGTACTGGTCATGGTCGAGGCCGTGGCCCGGCTGCTGCCCGGCGTCCTCGGTAACGCCGCCTCCCACCAGGACGACTCCTTCGCCCCCGGCGCGATGGCCGACCTCCTGGAAGGCCCCGTCTACACCAAGCCCCCGGAGTGGCGCGGCCGTACGATCCCGGAGGTGCTGGTCAGCGGCCACCACGGCAAGATCGCCCGCTGGCGCCGCGACGAGGCGTTCCGCCGCACCGACCGCAACCGGCCCGATCTGATCGAGCGCGCCGACCCCGCCGCCTTCGACAAACACGACCGCGCGATCCTCGCGGCACTGGGCTGGTCACCGCGCGAGGACGGCCGATTTGGGCGTACGAGCGAGGCCGTGGAAGAATAGGCCGCTGTTGTCTGCGTCCGGCGCGCGCCCCTGCCACAGGGGGAACGACGTCCGCCCGACGAGACGGCATCCGAACATCCTCTTTTCGATATCCCGTTGATGACCTGTGGCATCAACGAAGAAAGCAGTGGGTCATGCACCTTCTCGACTCCGTCGACGCCGCGTCGCTGCGCAGCGACATCCCGGCCTTCCGCCCGGGTGACACCATCAACGTCCACGTCCGCGTCATCGAGGGCAACCGCTCCCGTGTGCAGCAGTTCAAGGGCGTTGTCATCCGCCGCCAGGGCGCCGGTGTGCGCGAGACCTTCACGGTCCGCAAGGTCAGCTTCTCCGTCGGCGTCGAGCGCACCTTCCCCGTGCACACCCCGATCGTCGAGAAGATCGAGCTCGTGACCCGCGGTGACGTCCGTCGCGCCAAGCTGTACTACCTGCGCGAGCTGCGCGGCAAGGCTGCCAAGATCAAGGAGAAGCGCGAGCGCTGAGCCGAGCGGTTCCCGGGCCCGATTTTTTGCGCCCGGGCAACGCAAAGCCCCTCTCGCGTCCGGTGTCCGGACTTGGCCGGATAGGCTCTGGGCCCGATGGACACCGACGTACAACTCACGGAGCGCGATCCCTCTCCCGCCCCCGACCAGGGGCCGGAGCAGGGGTCGCGCTTCGCGCGTTTCACCGCCCGTCCGGCCGGGCTGCGCCACCGGCCGGTCACCCTGCTCGCGCTGTGCCTGGCCTTCGTGCTGCTGCTCAGCGCATTCGTCGCGCAGCCCTTTCTGATCCCCAGCTCCTCCATGGAGAACACCCTGCAGATCGGGGACCGGGTGCTGGTCAACAAGCTGGCGTACCGTTTCGGCACCGAGCCGGCGCGGGGCGACGTGGTGGTGTTCGACGGCACCGGGTCTTTCGTTCACAGGGAGCAGGGGGAGAATCCCGTCACTGGGCTGCTGCGTGCGACCGGCGCGGCGCTGGGCCTGGCCCGGCCCGCCGAGACCGACTACGTCAAGCGCGTGATCGGCATCGGCGGCGACCATGTGACCTGCTGCGACCAACGGGGGCGGATCGAAGTGAACGGTGAGGCCGTGCGCGAGGGCTATCTCCATCCCGGGGACGCGCCGTCCTCGGTGACGTTCGACATCGTGGTGCCCGAGGGGAAGCTGTGGGTCATGGGCGATCACCGTGCCCGGTCCAGCGACTCCCGCGACCACCTCGGCGACCCGGGCGGCGGCACGGTCCCCGTCGACAAGGTCATCGGCCGCGCGGACCTGATCACCTGGCCAGTCAGCCGCTGGCGCACGCTGTCCGCCCCGATACCCGCCGCGGCAGGCTCCCGTGGGTAGCCGCGGGCGCCCCCGCCACGGGCGGCAGGGCGAGGACGGGCCGGAGCGCGACGGACAGGGCGCGTACGGCGACGGCGCGGGCGCGTACGACGGTGCGCCGGCGCCCGGAGACGCCCGCGAGCCCGACGGCCGCGGCGGCGGAACGACGCCCCGCCGGCCCCCGACCGGCGGACGGGCCGAGCGGCGGCGCCAGGCCAAGCGCATCAAGCGCCGCAGGCAGCGCTCCTACATCAAGGAAATCCCCATCCTTGTCGGTGTGGCGCTGGCCATCGCCCTGGTGCTGAAGACCTTCCTGGTCCAGGCGTTCGTCATCCCGTCCGGCTCCATGGAGCAGACGATCAGGATCGGCGACCGGGTGCTGGTCGACAAGCTCACCCCGTGGTTCGGCTCCAAGCCCGAACGCGGCGATGTCGTCGTCTTCAAGGACCCCGGGGGCTGGCTCAAGGGCGAACAGCAGCAGCCCACCGGGGACGGCGGCGCCTTCCAGCCCGTCAAGGACGCCATGACCTTCATCGGGCTGCTGCCGTCGGCCGACGAGCAGGACCTGATCAAGCGCGTGGTGGCGGTCGGCGGCGACACCGTCAAGTGCTGCGACAAGCAGGGCCGGGTCACCGTCAACGGCAACCCGCTGACCGAACCGTATGTCCACCCGGGCAACCCGCCCTCCACGCTGAAGTTCACCGTGAACGTCCCCACCGGGCGGATCTTCGTGATGGGTGACCACCGTTCGGACTCCGCGGATTCGCGCTTCCACCTGGACGAGCCGTACCGTGGCACGGTCTCGGAGGACAGTGTCGTGGGCCGCGCCGTGGTGATCGCCTGGCCGTTCAGCCACTGGCGGCGCCTCGAAGAGCCCGACACATTTGCGACCGTCCACGACGCGCCGGGAGCCAAGGCGTCGGCGGCGGGTGTGCCGCATAGGCTGTCACCCGAGAGTTTGACCGTACTCCCGACCCCTGCGGAACTCCCGCTCGTTATGGGAGTGGTGGGCCTGCACCGGTTGACGGGTGGGCGAGTCCGTGGAGTGAGGAGCAGATGTGGGGGACTTGGCGGTCGGCGCGCGGTCCGGAACCGAAGAGCCCGAAGAGCCGGCAGGGCGCGGTGAGACCCCGCAGCCGGTGGTGAGTTCCGTGCATCGGTCACGATCAGAGTCACAGACGGAGCCGCCGGGCTCGGTGCCGTTGGACAAGCCCGGCACTTCCGGCACGTCCGACACGTTGGGCACAGCACCGGGCGAGGAGGCGGGCGGCAGGATGAAGAAGGCCAAGAAGCCGCGTGCCTTCTGGAAAGAGCTGCCGATCCTCATCGGTATCGCCCTGCTCCTCGCGTTGCTGATCAAGACGTTCCTGGTGCAGGCGTTCTCCATCCCCTCCGACTCGATGCAGGACACCCTGCAGCGCGGGGACCGGGTGCTGGTCGACAAGCTGACGCCTTGGTTCGGCTCCAAGCCCCAACGCGGCGAGGTCGTCGTCTTCCACGACCCGGGCGGCTGGCTGAACGAAACCCCCACCCCTGAGCCGAACCCGGTCCAGAAGGTCCTCAGCTTCATCGGCCTGATGCCCTCGGCCGAGGAGAAGGACCTGATCAAGCGGGTCATCGCGGTCGGCGGCGACACCGTCGAGTGCCACGGCAGCGGGCCGGTCAAGGTCAACGGCAAGGCGCTCAAGGAGGGCTCGTACGTCTTCCCCGGCGCCACCCCGTGCGGTGACCGTGCCTTCGGCCCGATCCACGTCCCCAAGGGGCGGATCTGGGTGATGGGCGACCACCGTGACGACTCCCTCGACTCCCGTTACCACCAGAACCTCAAGGGCAACGGCACGGTCTCGGAGAACGAGGTCGTCGGCCGGGCGTTCACCATCGCCTGGCCCATCAACCGCTGGGCGACCCTGCCGGTACCGGACACTTTCGACCAGCCCGGGATCAACAAGGCAATGGCGGCGGCTCCGGCCGCCCTCGGGCTGGCCGGCGCGCTGCCGATCGTGATGTGGCGCCGCCGGAGGCTGACCGCGGGGCGTAACCCCAGGTAAGGTGCCGTCCCGGATCTTCGACGCGGCCGGTCCGCGGGGTGGGAGCTGGGATGAGCAGCAGTACGGAACGCAGGACCGACGGCCGCGGCCGGACGACGGGCAGTGTGCTGTCCGGTCTGGCCGTGGCCCTCGGCTGTGCGCTGTTCCTGGGCGGCTTCGTATGGGCGGCGCTGATCTACCGGCCCTATACGGTGCCGACGGATTCGATGTCACCGACGATCGCGCCCGGCGCCCGGGTCATCGCCGAGAAGGTGGACGGCTCCGAGATACGCCGCGGCGACGTCGTCGTCTTCAAGGACTCCGTGTGGGGCGCCCTGCCGATGGTCAAGCGCGTCGTCGGCGTCGGCGGCGACAAGGTCTCCTGCTGCACCAAGCGCGGCCTGCTGACGGTCAACGGAACCCCCATCGAGGAACCGTATCTGCAGGGCAACGGCCCCGCCTCGCCCATCGGCTTCAAGGCCAAGGTCCCGGCCGGCCAGCTCTTCCTGCTCGGTGACCACCGCAGCGACTCCCTCGACTCCCGGGTCCACCTCACCGACGGCGACCACGGGTCGGTCTCCCGCCGCGCCGTCCAGGCCCGCGTCGACGCCCGCGCCTGGCCGCTGGGAAGCGTCGGCGTGATGCAGCGCCCGGCCGCCTTCTCCGCCCTCCCCGGCGGCACCTCCCGGCCCGGCCCGATCCAGCCGATCACTCTCGCCGTCGTCGCCGGCGCGGTCCTCATCCTCGGCGGAGCGGCCTACGGGCCCCTCGCCCGGCGCAAGACACGCCCGCGTGACTGAGCAGCCGGAGGGCGCCCGCACCCCACCGGAGCCGACAGCCGTCCGCCAGGTGTCCCGCGTCGTGCTGCTCGATCCGGACGACCGGATCCTGCTGCTCCACGGATACGAACCGGCCCGCCCGGGCGAGACCTGGTGGTTCACGCCCGGTGGCGGCCTGGAAGGCGACGAGACTCGCGAAGAGGCCGCCCGCCGGGAACTGGCCGAGGAGACCGGTATCACCGACGTCGTCCTGGGTCCCGTCCTGTGGAAGCGCCACTGTGCCTTCCCCTTCGACGGGCGGCGCTGGGAGCAGGACGAGTGGTACTACCTGGCCCGGACCGACCGGACGGCCACCGACACCGCCGGCCACACCGACCTGGAACGACGCAGCGTTTCGGGACTGAGGTGGTGGACTTCGGAGGAACTGTCGGCGTCCCATGAGACGGTGTATCCGACCAGACTCGCCGAGCTGCTGCGCACGCTGCTCGACGACGGGCCCCCCAGTGCGCCGGTGCACCTGGAGACCGAGAGTGTCTGACGCACAATAGGGGGACGCACGCTGAAGGGGATCTGCCATGAGCGCCGAGGACCTCGAAAAGTACGAGACCGAGATGGAGCTGAAGCTCTACCGGGAGTACCGCGACGTCGTCGGACTGTTCAAATATGTGATCGAGACCGAGCGTCGCTTCTACCTGACCAACGACTACGAGATGCAGGTGCACTCGGTACAGGGTGAAGTCTTCTTCGAGGTGTCGATGGCCGACGCCTGGGTCTGGGACATGTACCGCCCGGCCCGTTTCGTCAAGCAGGTGCGCGTCCTCACGTTCAAGGACGTCAACATCGAAGAGCTGAACAAGAGCGATCTGGACCTGCCGGGGAGCTGATCCGGCGGCGAATCGACGAACGGCGGGCCGCGCGACGGCCGGGCACGCGAGACGCCCGGCGCGCGCGGCCCGCCGCTGTCTGCCGGAGCGGGGAACGCCGGACCGGTGCGCGTGCCCGGCATGCGGGGCGCGACGGCTGAAGGGTGTGCCTGGGGGCCGGCCGGGCGTGGTGTCACCCGCTCGGGTGAGCAAGTTATCCACATTCCGACGGTTGTCCACCAAGATCCAACAGCTTCGCGCGGCGGCGTCACAGTCGGTGGCGGAGGTGGTACCGCATGAACACCACGCAGGCCGGCCACAAGGCCGCACACGACACCCGGACGCCCGCCCGGACCCCCGCACAGACCCGCGACCCGGCGACCGGTGCGGACACCGGCACGCAGCCCACGGACCGGGCGCCGGGAAGGCGCCGCAGCAGGCCACGTAAGGGCTTACGGGCCGCCGAAGGCAGGCCACCGGGCACGCCGCCCACGCCGGCCCCACCCGCACCGGTCCGGCCCTCTCCTGCGACCACCCGGCCGCCCGGCACCGAACCCGCTGACGTCCGGCGGCGCGCACTGGGCCGCTACGGCGAGGACCTGGCCGCCCGGCGGCTCATCGAAGCCGGAATGCGCATCCTGGACCGCAACTGGCGCTGCCGCGAGGGCGAGATCGACATCGTCGCGGCCGACGGCGACGCCGTGGTCGTCTGCGAGGTCAAAACCCGCCGCGCCGGCCGCTACGAACACCCCATGGCGGCCGTCCGCCCCCAGAAGACCGCCCGCCTGCGACTGCTGGCCGAGCGCTGGCTGGAACGGCACGGCGGCCCACCACCGGGCGGCGTACGCATCGACGTCATCGGCATCCTGCTCCCGGCCCGCGGCGCCCCGGTCGTCCAGCACGCACGGGGGGTGGCCTGATGGGATTCGCCCGGACGTGCTCCGTCGCCCTGGTCGGCGTCGAAGGGGTCGTCGTCGAGGTCCAGGCCGACCTGGAGCCCGGCGTCGCCGCCTTCACCCTCGTCGGACTCCCCGACAAGAGCCTGATCGAATCCCGGGACCGGGTCCGCGCCGCCGTGGTGAACTCCGGCGCCGAATGGCCCCAGAAGAAGCTCACCGTCGGCCTCAGCCCGGCCTCCGTCCCCAAGAGCGGCAGCGGATTCGACCTCGCCGTGGCCTGCGCCGTCCTCGGCGCCGCCGAACGCCTCGACCCCCGCGAACTCACCGATCTGATGATGATCGGCGAACTCGGCCTCGACGGTCGCGTCCGCCCCGTCCGCGGCGTGCTGCCCGCCGTGCTCGCCGCCGCGGATGCCGGATACCGCCAGGTCGTCGTGCCGGAACGGACCGTCGCCGAGGCATCGCTCGTCCCCGGCATCTCCGTCCTCGGTGTCCGCAGCCTGCGGCAGCTGATCGCCGTCCTCGCCGACGAACCCGTACCCGAAGAAGAAGATCCACTGGAAGAGGGCCGCCCCGACCCGCTGCTGGCCGGCCTGCTCGTCCCCGGTACCGGCGTCAGCGCCGGCCTGCCACGCGGCGAGCACGCCCCCGACCTCGCCGACGTCGCAGGCCAGGAAACCGCCCGCCGAGCCCTCGAAGTCGCTGCCGCCGGACGCCACCACATCTTCCTGAAAGGCCCGCCCGGCGCCGGCAAGACGATGCTCGCCGAACGCCTCCCGGGCCTGCTGCCACCCCTGACCCCCAAGGAATCCCTGGAGGTCACCGCCGTCCACTCGGTCGCCGGAACCCTCCCCCCAGGACAACCGCTGGTCCACCGCCCGCCCTACTGCGCCCCGCACCACTCCGCGACCATGGCGTCCCTCGTCGGCGGCGGCAGCGGAATGCCCCGCCCCGGAGCCGTCTCCCTCGCCCACCACGGCGTGCTCTTCATGGACGAGGCCGCCGAGTGCAGCCCGAGTGTCCTGGACGCACTGCGCCAGCCGCTGGAATCCGGCCACGTCGTCGTCGCCCGCGCCGCCGGCATGCTGCGGATGCCCGCCCGCTTCCTCCTCGCCCTCGCCGCCAACCCGTGCCCCTGCGGACGTCACGGCACCACCGGCGGAGGCTGCGAATGCCGGCCGTCCTCCATCCGCCGCTATCGCTCCCGGCTGTCCGGCCCGCTGATGGACCGCGTGGACCTACGGATCTCCGTGGAACCCGTCGCCCGCTCCGAACTGGTCGCCTTCGGCCGCAGCGCCGAATCCACTGCGACCGTCGCCGCACGCGTACAGGCCGCCCGCGAACGCGCCGAGGCCCGCCTCGCCGGCACCCCCTGGCACACCAACAGCGAAGTACCCGGCCACGAACTCCGAACCCGATGGCAGGTGCAGCCCGGCGCCCTCGCCCAAGCGGAACGCGACCTCGAATGCGGCCTCCTGACCGCCCGCGGCCTCGACCGCGTCCTGCGCGTCGCCTGGACCGCCGCCGACCTCGCCGGCCGCGACCGCCCCACTGCAGAAGACGTCAACTGGGCCCTGGAACTGCGCACCGGCGTACGACGTGGAGCGCTCACCACAGCGGGCGCGGGCGGCGCCAGCGCAGACCTCGGCGCACACCACCGCGAGACCGCCACCACGCGGCCGCCCGGCAAGCAGGGATGAGCCATGACCGGAATCGACGCCTGGGGCTTCGCCACCGGCGCCCCGCCCGCCCCACCAGCACCCTGCCAGCCCTACGAACCACAGCGCACCGCTCGCGCCGCGCTCACCCGGATCCTCGAACCGGGCGACGAGACCGCCGGCCGCTGGCTCCGCGAAATGGGCCCGGTAGCCCTGTGGCACGCACTCGCCGACGACGACGCCGTCCCGCCGACGGGCGCGAGCCGGACCAAGATCGCGGGCCTGAGACTACGGGCCGCCCGGGCCCGCCCCGCCGAGGACCTCGCCGAGGTCGCCGCCCTCGGCGGCCGCTTCCTCTGCCCCGGCGACGACGAATGGCCCAGCCAGCTCGACGACCTCGGTGATGCCCGCCCCATCGGCCTCTGGGTGCGCGGGAAGGCCAACCTCAGGCTGTGGGCGCTGCGGTCCGTCTCCGTCGTCGGGGCCCGGGCCTGCACCGAATACGGCGCCCACCTCGCCGCCACCCTCAGCGCCGGACTCGCCGACCGCGGCTGGACCGTCGCCTCCGGAGCCGCCTACGGCATCGACGGCGCGGCCCACCGAGGCACCCTCGCCGCGGACGGCGCCACCATCGCCGTACTCGCCTGCGGCGTCGACTACGCCTACCCGCGAGGCCACACCGAACTGATCGGCAGAATCGCCGAACAAGGCTTACTGGTAGCCGAGTTGGCGCCCGGTGACCACCCCACCCGCAGCCGCTTCGTCCAACGCAACCGCGTGATCGCCGCACTCACCAGAGGCACCGTCGTCGTGGAGGCCGAACTCCGCAGCGGCTCACTGGTCACCGCCCGGCGCGCACTCGCCCTCGGCCGCTACACGATGGGCATGCCGGGCCCCGTCACCAGCGGCCTGTCCGCCGGCGTCCACCAACTCCTGCGCGGCGAGGCCGCGGTGGTCACCGACGCCGACGAAGTCATCGAACTCGTCGGCAGCATCGGCGACCTCGCCCCCGAACACCGCGGACCGACCCTGGTCCGCGACCTCCTCGACCCCGTCGCAACCCGCGTGCTGGAGGCGCTGCCGGCCCGCGGTGGCACGGACAGCGCACGCCTGGCGCGCGAAGCCGGCACGCCCCGCGACCTCACCCACGCCAAGCTCCTGGAGCTGCAGTCCCTCGGATTCGTTCAAAGGTACGGCGACCACTGGGAGTTGGCGCGACGCGCCGAGAGCACCGACGGTTCCCGGCGAGGCGGTCCTTGACCTGGGGCGAACGGGTGAAAGGGTGAGGGGAATGACCGCAGAATCCAGGTTTGCCGTACTTCGCCGCACCCGTCCGCCCCATGGGCGGACCGCGATGTGGCGCAACGGGCGCACGGGCGCCAGCCCGCCGTGCCACCGCGTGCGTCCGCACGGCCCTCCGAACGCCTGCACCCGGCACCGCATGCGGATGTCGACACGCCGTACGAGGTAACCCTGAGGTGCGGGCAGCGGAACGTATCTGCGCACCCCCGAACTCGCTCTCCTCGCGCACCGCAACACTCCGGTCACGCTACGCTCACAGGCAATTCAACCCTCATGCATCCACCCACCCACGTCTCGGCAGAACGGCTCAAGGCGACGAATGCCCCAGCACACCTCCGGGTCTGACCGCGCGGCAGTACCACCCGCCGCGCGCGGCAGCGTGCGCCCCGCCGCGCCCAGCTCCCTCGACGAGCTGTGGCGCTCCTACAAGGCATCGGGCGACGGCAGGCTGCGGGAACAACTGATCCTGCACTACTCGCCACTGGTCAAATACGTCGCCGGCCGCGTCAGCGTCGGCCTGCCGCCCAACGTGGAGCAGGCCGACTTCGTCTCCTCCGGAGTCTTCGGACTGATCGACGCCATCGAGAAGTTCGACCCCGAACGCTCCATCAAATTCGAGACCTACGCCATCACCCGCATCCGCGGCGCGATGATCGACGAACTGCGCGCACTGGACTGGATCCCACGCTCCGTACGCCAGAAAGCCCGCGCCGTCGAGCGTGCCTACGCCACCCTTGAGGCCCAGCTGCGCCGGACCCCCACGGAGGCGGAGGTCGCCGCGGAAATGGGCATCGCGCTGGAGGAGCTCCACGGAGTGTTCAGCCAGCTGTCCCTGGCGAACGTGGTGGCGCTGGAAGAGCTGCTGCACGTCGGCGGCGAGGGTGGTGAACGGCTGAGCCTGATGGACACCCTCGAGGACACGGCCGCCGAGAACCCCGTCGAGATCGCCGAGGACCGCGAACTGAGACGGCTCCTCGCACGGGCCATCAACACCCTCCCCGACCGGGAGAAGACCGTGGTCACCCTCTACTACTACGAGGGCCTCACACTCGCCGAGATCGGCAATGTCCTCGGCGTCACGGAGAGCAGGGTCAGCCAGATCCACACCAAATCCGTGCTCCAGCTCCGGGCGAAACTCGCCGACGTCGGCCGCTGAGACACGGCCGGCCGGCCGCGTCCGCGCACACCGTGTCGCCATGCGGAGTGCCGCGGCCGGGGCGCCATCCGTAGAGTGGGGGCGTGCCCAGGATTCGAGCGGCCTCTGTGGCCGAGCACCGGACCATGCAGCGCGGCGCCCTGTTGGACGCCGCTCGCACCCTGCTGTCCGAAGGCGGAACGGAAGCGCTGACCTTCCCCGCCCTCGCCGAGCGGACGGGACTCGCGCGCTCCTCCGTGTACGAGTACTTCCGCTCGCGAGCGGCCGTCGTCGAAGAGCTGTGCGCCGTCGACTTCCCGGTATGGGCCGCCGAGGTCGCGGCGGCGATGGAACGCGTCGAGCGTCCCGAGGAGAAGATCGAGGCGTATGTCCGCCGGCAGCTGGCACTGGTCGGCGACCGGCGCCACCGTGCCGTCGTCGCCATCTCGGCCGGTGAGCTGGACGCGGGCGCACGCGAAAAGATCCGCGCGGCGCACGGCGGGCTCATCGCCATGATCGTCGAGGCGCTCGCCGCCCTCGGCCACGAACAGCCCCGGCTCGCGGCCATGCTTCTCCAGGGCGTCGTCGACGCCGCGGTCCGCCGCATCGAACTCGGCGCCGCGGAAGACCCGACCGACATCACCGAGGCAGCGGTCACCATGGCCCTTCGTGGCGTGACCCACCCGTAGCCTCGGGACCTTTTCCTCGGGGGCCCCTCCCCCCCGCCCCACCCC